>NZ_JXXU01000040.1 GCF_000967495.1 Vibrio neptunius
CTCTCGAAGGGCGAAGCCCGTTCCCGCTTTCCAAAAGCGAAGCGCTCCCGTTCTCCATAGGACACAGTCCGTTCTCACATCTCGCAGGACGAAGTCCGTTCCCGCTTTCCATAGGGCAACGCCCGTTCCCTTACACCAGCCAACCCGAGTATTTACCCACAAAGTAAAGCGCAACACCCGCCATTATGCCCGCAACGATATCGTCCAGCATAATACCCAAGCCACCATGGACACGCTTATCTAGCCAACCAATCGGCCATGGTTTAACCATATCAAAGAAACGAAACAACACGAACCCAGTCAGTACCCATTTCCAGTCCGTCACTGAAAGTTGAAACAATGGCACCACCAACATAGTTATCCAAAAACCGGCAAACTCATCCCATACGATGGAACCATGGTCGTGGACTCCCATGTCATCGGAGGTCACCTGACATATTTTGATTCCAATTAAGCAAGAAGCGACTACAACCACGATGTATACAGGCAAAGGTAACTGAACCAAAAGGAAGTAGAAAGGGACTGCAGCCAATGTGCCCATCGTTCCGGGAACAACAGGAGAAAGGCCACTGCCAAAGCCTGTAGCGAGTAAGTGCCAAGGGTTTTTCAATGAGATAAGTGAAAGTGGATTTGTCATTATACTACTTAGAATTATTTAAAGTGATCATAGCCTTGCAGCATCCAATCTAATGCTTGCCCTTGCTGGTGCAACTCAAACGTTCCTTGTGGTCGTATTTGACCAATACAGGTAATCTTAGCGCCACAATGCGCAAGAGCACTCTCGATGGAGCCTTTATTATACTCAGGTACCGTAAAGCACAGTTCGTACTCTTCCCCGCTGGATAACGCATATTGTTGAGCTTTAGATAAAGTGCCCGTAAATTGGATAAGCGCATTAGAGACAGGTAACAGCGAGACGTCAAGGCTTGCCCCAACAGAAGAACGTTTCAGAATGTGTTGTAGATCTGAAATCAAACCATCTGAAATATCGATAGCTGAGCTGGCGAGATTAAGGAGTGCTTGACCAACTAAAACGCGAGGCGTTGAGAGATAGTGGCGTTGTTCTAACTCCAGAGCAAAAGGCTGGGACTTCAGTTCCGGGTTGAGGATTACATCCAGACCAGCTTTGCTGTCTCCTAAATCACCCGTGACATAAACCCAATCACCCACTTGAGCCCCATCACGACGTAGTGCTTTATCTGGATCAACCAATCCTTGCACAGTGAGCGTTAGACTTAACGGGCCTTTAGTAGTATCACCACCAATCAACTGCACCCCATAATAATCCGCAAGCTCAAAAAATGCTTCACAGAAAGGTGCCAGCCAAGCTTCATCGGGTTCAGGCATCGTCAAGGCAAATGACACCCATGCTGGTGTTGCGCCCATAGCAGCGAGATCACTGATGTTGGATGCTAATGCTTTATGGGCAACCCAAGCCGGGTTGGCACTTTCAAGAAAATGAGTCCCTGATACCAGCGTATCTGTGCTGATCGCGACAGAGAGTCCCTCAGGTACTTTGACCAAGGCGCAATCATCACCAGCCGCCAACAAAACATCTTTACGTGATGCTTGACGACCAACAAAATACGTTTCGATTAGATTAAATTCACCAGACATAGTACTCAATGTAACGTTAGGCATAAAAAAGGTCAGCACTTGCTGACCTTTTTTTATCAATTCGACTTATTTTTTGCGAACGTGAGGCGCGGCTTTGTCTAGCACACCGTTAACAAATTTGTGGCTCTCTTCAGCAGCGAACACTTTAGCTAGTTCGATAGCTTCATTGATGACCACTTTGTAAGGCACATCTTCACGACGCGTCATTTCATACATAGCAAGACGAAGCAAAGCCAGCTCCATCATGTCCAAATCTTGCATTGGACGAGCAGTATAAGGACGAATCTTGCTGTCTAGCTCTGTGTGACTTAGCACAACACCTGTTAGCAGGTCACGGAAGTATGCAACGTCAGTGTCTGGTGCAACAAGCGCTGGTTCAGCAGCATGATGCTCTTCTTCATCATACTTACCACCAGATAAGAACTGCTCTTCGATAGTGGCAACATTCTCTTTAGTAATTTGCCATGAGTAGATCGCTTGTAGAGCGAATCGACGTGCATTACGACGTGCGGCTGGTTTCACACTGGCCCCCATTAGGAATCGATTTCAGATAGAACGTTTATCATTTCAAGTGCGCTTAGTGCAGCCTCTGCACCTTTATTACCAGCCTTGGTTCCCGCGCGCTCAATAGCTTGATCAATTGTATCAACGGTCAGTACACCAAACGCAACTGGAAGGCTGTATTCCAGAGACACTTGTGCAAGGCCTTTGTTACATTCACTGCAAACATAGTCAAAGTGAGGTGTGCCGCCACGAATAACAGTACCCAGAGATACGATTGCATCGAACTTGCCTGTTTTCGCTACTCGCTGAGCGACCAATGGAAGTTCAACCGCACCCGGACAGCGAACAACTGTGATGTTATCTTCGCTGATTTGTCCATGACGCTTTAAAGTATCGATTGCACCAGACAATAGACTTTCGTTAATAAAACTGTTGAAACGAGAAATAACGATAGCAATTTTTGCGTTTGGCGCTGGGAAGCCACCCTCGATCACTTTCATAAGCTTTCCTTTAACTATGTTCATCAAGTGAGAATCGCCGGATTCTAGCACAAATCTGTGAGCAATATCTAATGGAAATTTAGCATTACTCAATTAGCAGATCGGCGTTAAAAACAAAGAAGGCAATTGGTTTATCACCCTTTGCCTTCTCATCCAACCTAGTCGTTTTCTGTCTGCTTATTCACAAACGTATTCAACCACATTAAGACCAAAACCTCCCAAAGCGTGGTATTTCTTATTGGTGGATGAAAGTAGACGCATGTCATGTACACCCAAATCCGCCAAAATCTGCGAACCGACACCAACACGTCGTGATGTCCCTTGTTTCTTCGCTAAGGTTGGCGCTTCACCTTTATCTTGGGCTTCAAACATTTTTACTCGGTGAATAAGCAGGTCCGTTGACTCTTCATTACCAAGAATCACCAAAACGCCACCTTCTTCGCCAATACGTTTCATTGCTTTATCTAGCGTCCAGCTTCTTTCCGCATTGCGGTCGCTGCGCAACAAATCAGTAAACGTATCCTGGAGGTGAACTCGAACCAATGGTGTTTTTTCTTGCACGTCGCCTTTGCACAAGGCGTAGTGGACCTGGTTGTCGATCGTATCGCGGAAAGTCACCAATTCAAATTCGCCGTATTCTGTCGGCAATTTGCACTCTGCAACACGCTCAATCGTCGTTTCTGTGTTGTTGCGGTATTCGATCAAGTCAGCAATCGTACCTAACTTAATATTATGTTTCTCAGCGAAGATTTCTAGATCAGGGCGACGGGCCATTGTGCCGTCATCATTAAGGATCTCAACAATAACACCGGAAGGTTCTAAACCAGCAAGGCGAGCTAAATCACAGCCTGCTTCTGTATGCCCAGCACGAGTGAGAACGCCCCCTTCCTGCGCGGCAAGTGGGAAGATATGTCCAGGTTGAACCAAGTCTGCCGCTTTGGCGTCTTTTGCGACCGCAGCTTGCACAGTGCGCGCACGATCGGCAGCTGAAATTCCCGTTGTAACGCCTTCCGCAGCTTCAATAGAAACAGTGAAGTTGGTAGTATACTGTGCGTTATTGTCCTGAACCATAGGCGGTAAACCTAAACGCTCACAACGTTCTTTGGTCATCGTAAGGCAGATCAAGCCACGACCATGAGTCGCCATGAAGTTGATTGCTTCAGGAGTGACATGTTCGGCCGCCATGATCAGATCGCCTTCATTTTCACGATCTTCATCATCCATCAGGATGACCATTTTACCTAGTCGAATATCTTCGATGATTTCTTGAGGCGTACTAATTGGCATTTCTCTAGTTCCTGTTATCTGGGCACTTGGCGACTTGATTCTGTGTCAAAACCCAGCTCCTAGGCTGGGTATCTGCTAATTTATGCAAAACCGTTTTGCTGGAGAAATTCCATAGTCAAACTCGATTCTGGCTGCTCATTTTGGCTGGTCAATAAACGTTCCATGTAACGCGCTAGTACGTCCACTTCCAAATTGACTGTTCGTCCAACATGGAAATCTGCGATGGTCGTCTCTTCTCCAGTGTGAGGTACTATCGTAAGTTTGAAGGCATTTTTGCGTAGAGCATTCACCGTCAGGCTAATACCATCCACAGTAACGGAGCCTTTCTCAGCAACATATTTGCATAGCTCTTCAGGCATGGAAACCCAAAACTCAATAGCCCGCCCTACCTGGTTACGTTCAGTAATTTCACCGACGCCATCCACGTGACCAGATACTATATGGCCACCAAAGCGCGTGGTTGGCAACATCGCTTTTTCTAGATTAACCTTGCCACCCACTTGATAATCAGTGAATCCAGTTTTGTTCAATGTTTCTAACGATAAATCAGCGCTGTAGCTGGTTGAATTGAAATCAACCACAGTCAAACACACGCCATTTGTTGCAATACTGTCTCCGAGTTTGACGTCTGACATATCCAGCTTACCCACTTCAACGGTGACACTAACATCTTCACCTTTTGGAGTAATCGCTGTTAGCGTACCAACAGCTTCAATAATTCCTGTAAACATAGTTACACTTCTTTGTTCTTAAGTCGGGCTACAAGTCGAATGTCTTGGCCAACTTGCCTGATATCTTGAATATCGAGTTCAATAACCTCTGCCATCGACTCTAGGCCAAGCGCACCTAATAACCCTCGACCATCGCTGCCCATAATTTTAGGTGCTAGGTACAATATTAACTCATCCACTAAGCCCTCTTTAATCAGACTGCTTGCCAGAGTGGCACCCGCTTCAACCCATAGGTGATTAATATTGTGATGGGAGACTAGGTTTGCAAATACTGATGTCAAATCGATTTGCTCTGAGTCATTAAGTAAAGGATCCATATCGCCTTGTGCGGAGACAACAATACGCTTACCGTCAGTGGAATAGAACTTGAGCTCGGAAGATAGCAGTTGCTGACGATCTAACACCACTCTGACAGGTTGGCGCACTTCACTTTCAGGCAGCTTAGCCTGCACAGATTCAGGTAACTCAGACCAGCGTAGATTCAGTGATGCGTTATCCTCGATCACCGTTTTGCTTGTCGATAAGATAGCGCCAGCTTGAGCACGATAGTGTTGCACATCTTGCCTTGCCTGAGGAGAAGTGATCCACTGACTTTGACCATTACTCAGCGCGGTTTGGCCATCAAGGCTGGCAGCCATTTTCAGTTGCACAAATGGCATTCCGGTTTTCATACGTTTGATGAAAGCAGAATTCAGAGCCATTGCATCGCTTTCTAACAATCCAACCTGAACCTCAATACCCGCGTCACGCAGCATTTTAATGCCACGCCCGGCTACTTGTGGGTTTGGGTCTTCCATCGCGCAAATCACTTTCGCAACCTTAGCTTTGATCAAACCTTCAGCGCATGGAGGAGTACGCCCGTAATGAGAGCAAGGCTCAAGGGTGACATAAGCGGTCGCCCCTATAGACTTATCGCCTGCCATTTTTAGTGCATGGACTTCGGCATGAGGTTCACCAGCACGATAGTGAAAGCCTTCACCAATGATGTCGTCATCAAGAGCAATAACACAGCCAACGTTCGGGTTTGGTGCCGTGGTATAAATGCCGCGTTTCGCCAATTTAATCGCACGCGACATCATTTGATAATCTAGAGGAGTGAATTCAGACATTTTACTTTAACCTTTAATCTTCTAGTCGGGCAATTTCTTCGCCAAACTCACGAATATCTTCAAAGCTACGGTAAACGGATGCAAAGCGAATATAAGCAACTTTATCTAGTTCTTTAAGCTGATCCATAACCAAATTACCGATCATTTCACTCGGTACTTCACGCTCTCCAGTCGCTCGCAGCTGAGACTTGATCATACTAATAGCCAGTTCAACAGAGTCTGCGCTCACGGGGCGCTTTTCCAATGCTCGCTGCAAACCACCAACCATTTTATCTTCATTGAATGGTTCGCGATTTCCATTGGATTTAATCACACGAGGCATCACCAGCTCAGCGGTTTCGAATGTGGTAAAGCGTTCGCTACAAGCTAGGCACTGCCTGCGACGACGAACCTGATGACCATCAGCCACCAGACGAGAATCAATCACTTTCGTGTCATTCTCAGAGCAAAAAGGACAATGCATATCACCTCCATAATATACTCAAACAACCTCTGGCGATTAACGCACGTTGATGAAACGAACAAAGGCACTTTGTTGATAAAATTACCAACGAAAAACCCTTTAGAGATAAGTTGTTACCACGTAAACGAAGTCATTTGAGTATATCGCAGCTAGTGTAGCGGATTTGGTAAAGTGAAGAAAAGCAAAAGGGACGAAAATCGCCCCCTTTTTCGTATAGGAATACTGAGTTTTGTTAACTACGCGGTAGGTAGTTGGCCTTTCCTACCCATTTGTAGCTGGTTAGCTCCTCCAATCCCATTGGACCGCGAGCATGCAGTTTCTGTGTAGACACCGCCACCTCAGCCCCTAAACCGAACTGCGCGCCATCGGTAAATCGAGTAGAGGCGTTGACGTACACAGCAGCAGAACCCACTGAATTGATGAACAGCTCCGAGTTTTCTAAACTGTTCGTCATAATTGCATCAGAGTGGCTGGCATTATGCACTCGCATATGATCGATAGCTTGTTTGACATCCTCAACCACTTTGACCCCAAGAGTGTAACTGAGCCATTCCGTATCAAAGTCGCCTTCGCCACTATCACGAATCTGCTTAGCATTGGCCATCAAAGCCTTTGCTTGAGGCTCTGCAACAAAGGTGACTTTCTCTTCCATGCGAGCTTTCAACATTGGCAAAAACTCGGCTGCGATAGCTTGGTGAACCAATAAAGTATCCAGAGCGTTACAAGCCGAAGGGCGCTGTACTTTCGCATTCTCGACGACTTCCAGAGATTTTTGGAGATCAGCGCTCTCATCAACAAATACATGGCTGATACCAAAGCCGCCGATAATGACAGGGATAGTACTGTTTTCTTTACACATTTTGTGAAGGCCAGCACCACCACGTGGAATGATCATGTCGACGTAATCATCCAGCTTAAGCAGCTGAGAAACCAGCTCTCGATCCGGTTTCTCAATATACTGAACTGAGGCTGCAGGCAGCTCTGCTTTAGCCAGCGCAGACTGAATAACCTTAACCAGTTCCATATTGGAGAAAAATGTCTCTTTACCACCACGGAGGATACTTGCGTTACCCGTCTTCAAACACAAGGCGGCAATATCAATGGTCACATTCGGTCGCGCTTCATAGATCACGCCAACGACCCCTAATGGCACTCGACGGCGAGATAAAGACATGCCGTTTTCCAGCACTTTACTGTCAATTTCACTGCCAACAGGATCATTAAGACTAATCACGTTACGTACATCATTGGCAATACCTGCCAAACGCGCTTCGTTAAGCAGTAAACGATCCAGTAACGCTTCTGTTAAACCAGCTCCACGGCCCAGTTCAATATCTTTGGCATTTGCTGCCAAAATGGTTTCTGCGTTGGCTTCGAGTTCATCGGCGATGATCGCTAATGCTTGGTTCTTTTGCGCCGTTGATGCTGTTGCTAGTTGGAAAGCTGCGTCTTTGGCAGCTTGCCCCATAGAAATCAGTTCCACTGTCTTTACCTCAATTATTCCTGAATTACGACCATATCATCGCGGTGCAGCACTTCGCTGCCGTAGTCATAACCCAAAATTCCTAAAATATCTTTACTGTGCTTGCCAATTATCTTGCTCATGTCTTGGCTTGAGTAACTGGAAATCCCACGCGCGACCAAAGCACCGCTCTTATCAGTCACACGCACCACCTCACCACGGGCAAATTCACCACTCACGTGAGTCACTCCCTTTGCCAATAGACTGCTCCCTTTATCGATAACAGCTTTCACCGCTCCATCATCGATAACAATATCACCGGATGCAGCAGGACCGGCCAGAATCCAGCGCTTGCGACTTTCAAGTGCTTCTTCAATGGGCAAAAAACGGGTGCCTTGTGGTGCTTCACCTAATGAATCAAACACCACATCAGGCGCACTGCCAGCTGCGATGATCACTTCAATTCCAGCTCGTCGAGCAATATCCGCCGCCTGAAGTTTAGTTGCCATCCCGCCTGTACCTAGCGTTGTACCACTGCCTCCAGCGATTTTGCGTAGCGTGTCATCAATGGTTTTCACTTCTTTAATCAATTCAGCGTTTGGATCTTTGCGCGGATCAGCGGTAAACAGACCTTTTTGGTCCGTCAAGAGCAACAGCTTGTTGGCTCCACACAAAATACCCACTAGAGCAGATAAGTTATCGTTGTCACCGACTTTAATCTCACTGGTCGCTACGGCATCATTTTCGTTAACGATAGGAATGATATCGTTATCAACCAACGCATTAATAGTATCGCGGGCATTCAAGAATCGTTCACGATCTTCCATATCCGCACGAGTTAGCAACATCTGGCCAATCTTAATACCATAAATACCAAATAACGCTTCCCAAGTTTGAATCAGCTGACTCTGGCCCACAGCTGCTAACAGTTGTTTATTCGCCATTGAGTTAGGGAGTGCGGGGTAACCGAGGTGCTCTCGACCAGCCGCAATTGCGCCAGACGATACCATGACCACAGAGTGGCCCAATTTTTGTAGCTCTGCACACTGGCGGGCTAGCTCAACCATATGAGCTCTGTCCAACGCCAAAGTGCCACCAGTTAATACACTGGTACCCAGTTTCACAACCACAGTTTGACGCTGTGTCGCTTGTCCGCATTTTTGATTCATTGTCTTTCTGCTATGAAAAATAAAGAGTTCACCGATTAGCCTACTGATTGCATAACTTTACATGTCACTGGCAAATTGGGTCATGGACCTGATGTTTTAACAATCAAAGCACAAATTCACAAGTAGAAAAGGCGCCGTTGAGCGCCTTTTTATTTGGGAAAATGGTTATGAGGAAAAAATCAGACGAATTCGACCGATTCTTTGTGTAAATCGACACTCATATTGAATTCCGTCTCCAACGTTTCCAATAGTTTTTTATGGAAACCTTCTTGGGTGCGAAACACTTCTTCTATGGCTTTTTTCGGAAGTTTTTCATCCATCCAATCGCCCTTAACATCATAAAGACCAGTGCGGTAACGAGCTGCGAATGTCTGCCCTTCTTGTTCAAGCTCTAGCCACCATCCCCAGAACTCTCGTTCTTCTGGCGATTTTTTGTCATTCACACACACAGAAAGGCAATCAAAAAGGTAGCGACCTTCTTCACATTGAGACTCTCTGAGGTAAGGGCCAATGGCCTTTAGTGTGGACAACAAACGGTAATGAGTTGGATTCTTTGGCTGTTCAGACATAATGAATCTCCATATTCAAAATCTGTTGTGATTATTCGTTGTAATTATGACGAGCAAGTTAAACAGGACTAATTAGCTTGGGTATTGCTCTTATATGAGTCTTGCCTAATTTATTAGATTTGTCATCTAATTAGCTCCTCCTCCAACCACTTAATCGCCAAATCGAGGGATTGCTCATAACCTTGTGTAATTGTTTTTGCACTGATTTTCTTCGCTTTTCCGTAATCACTAAACAAGGCAACCAGTTGATTGTCACTGTAGGGTGAAACCGGATCGCTTTCGAGACTCATTGCCAGAATAGGCACCTTAGTTTTACGGTTGGACAAAATGCCTTGAACCTTAAGTGACCAAGCCATTAACTGACCCGCCAAACTGTTGACGTCGACGGCGTTTTTCCCTAAGCGTGAGGCTAAAACATCCAAGTACATTTTCGGCATTTTCTTTAGCTTTTCCGGCGATGAAAGCACATCATGAATAGGTGCTCCCAAGCTGACACACGCTTTAATTTTGTCTGGCTCCATAAAAGACAACCTAACCAGCGCATTGCCACCAAACCTGAACCCAATCAACCCAACTCTATGGTGATCAATCCAAGGAATGTGGAATAACTCGTTCAATACGGCTTGATGGAGACAAGAAGTATCTTCCGTCAATGTCCAGTGGCTGTTGTGTCCGACGGAGGGCATATCCACAGTCAACATGGCGATATCTTTCTTAGCTAGATGATCACGGAATAACTTCCACATGTCCGTTTGTAAGCTATCTAAGCCCGCACTGACCATTACCACGGGTTGTGGTTTATCTGTTTTAGTCAGATGGAGGTGAGCCAAGATACGTTTGTTCTGGTAGGGAACTTCTATCTGCTTAACGATGTATTTTGTCTTCTTCGACGCTTCAGTATAAGCACTACTAGCAAGGACCTGAGCCTGGACCGCCAAGTTGTCATTCTTAAGGTGCGGGTAACCTGCAATACTAAAGCACAAAGAAGCGTTGAACAGCTCATCGGCAGCTTCTTCACCCTTTAATCCATTAGAACGTTTATGGTGCTGCATACCCAACTTAGTCCACTCGTACGTCCAATTACCGCTGTGATAGCCCATTACGGTATCCAGCCACTCATCGTGGGTACGTGAATGTTTTGAGGATGCAATCTTGGCGAGAACAGCTTCGAGCTCAATAGGGTCTATACCTTGCCATACCCACTGCATTCGACGCAGATTTCGATACCATTTAAAGCCATCTTGTTCACGCTTTTGATCCAACACCGACTGGCTGCTGGGCATGTATTGTGTCAACGCAGAGGTTTCTTTGGCTTGTTTATGATTGGTGAACAGGGTTTCAGAGAGGTTTTTGCTCACTTCTTCAGACATAAGATGACCTAATGGGAATAATTTCCCACATTGTATACCTGTCGCGAGGTAAAAGTCAGATAAGAATCAAGGTTCGAAGTATTGGCTTACGAAAAGTCATAAAAGGAGGCCAAAGAAATATAGGGTAGCCTTCAGAAAGCGAAAAAAGCCAATGCTCAACCAACAAAAATGACCCATTTAGGGCCATTTCACTTTAATTGAACCACTCAGGAAAGGTTATTTTTGCTTGCGATTGATCGGTTCAGCGTACTGAATCGACATATCCCAAGGCTGTTCAATCCACGTTTCCTGTGCAATATCAACCACATAATCATCAAGGAGAGCAGCACCAGATGGTTTCGCACATACTGCGATCAATTTTGCTTTCGGATACAGTTCACGCAGCTTGCGAGCGGTATCACCACTGTCCACTAAATCTTCGACGATTAAGTAACCTTCGCCGTCACCTTCAGGTGCTTTCAAGACGCTCATATCACGTTGGTGATCATGATCATAACTAGAGATACAAATAGTATCAACATAACGAATACCTAGTTCACGAGCGAGAATTGCACCTGGAACAAGACCACCCCGACTTACGGCCCAGATACCTTTCCACTGCTCTGCCGGCATTTGCTGCTCAGCAAGCTCACGACAATAACTGTGCATTTGATCCCAAGTAATAATGAATTTCTTACTCATTGTTCTAAACCTAATAATAAAAGTTGAGGGGCAGTCCATTCCACTCAGCGCAGAACGTTCGACCCCTTAATGAAGTTCTTTAAGCAACAATGTACTTGAAGATAAAGATTGCTGACATCACCCATACACTGAGGGAAACATCACGACCTTTACCACTGAATAACTTGATTGCCGCATAAGCGATGAAACCGAGAGAAATACCTTCCGCAATAGAGAAAGTCAGAGGCATCAACAAACAGGTAACAACAACAGGTGCCGCCTCTGTCAGGTCTCGCCAATCGATGCTCACCAGACCAGAAAGCATAAGAATCGCCACGTAAAATAGCGCACCAGCTGTTGCATAGGCAGGGATCATACCAGCCAATGGCGAGAAGAAAAGAGCAAGAAGGAACAAAATACCAACAACAACCGCCGTTAGACCTGTTCGACCTCCAGCGGCAACCCCCGATACGCTCTCAATGTAAGAGGTCGTATTGGATGTCCCCAAAAGAGCCCCCACTGAAGTCGCGGTCGAATCAGCAAGAAGGGCTTTGTTTAGACGAGGAATTTTACCATCTTTATCCATCAGACCAGCTTTTTGAGATACCCCGACTAGCGTGCCAGCAGTATCAAATAAGTCGACGAAAAGGAAAGCAAAAACCACTGAAATCATACCGATCTCAAATACCGCAGAGAAGTCCAACTGCATAAAGGTCGGAGCAATGCTTGGTGGGGTTGACATGATCCCCCCCCATTGCACATCACCAAACACCAGACCTAAGCCTGTAACCGCCAAAATAGCGATCATCACCGCACCTTTTACGCCACGGTGAACCAGTGCGATAGTTAAGAAAAAACCAATTGAGGCTAATACCGCAGGTAGTGAAGTAATCGCTCCAAGAGAAACAAGCGTGGCTGGATTATCAACCACAATGCCTGCATTCTTTAGCGCGATAAATGCTAAGAACAAACCAATCCCCGCAGAGATACCCGTGCGCAAAGAAAGTGGGATGGAGTTTATGATCCACTCTCGGATCTTAAACACACTCAGTAGAATGAATAGCACACCGGATACAAATACTGCAGCTAGAGCTACTTGCCATGTATAGCCCATACCCAGAACAACGGCGTAGGTGAAAAAGGCATTCAGCCCCATTCCCGGTGCCTGAGCAATTGGGTAGTTAGCGACAAAGCCCATGATGAAGCAGCCGATAGCGGCTGCGAGACAGGTCGCTACGAAGACAGCACCACGATCCATACCGGCATCAGCCAAAATGGCCGGATTGACAAAGATGATGTAAGCCATGGTAAGGAAAGTTGTCATACCGGCTATGATCTCAGTTTTTACATTCGTTCCGTGTTCACTGAGCTTGAATATTTTTTCGAACATAATCGAATTCCAAAGGGTAAAAGTAAACGGTTGCGTAATCGATTGGCGGAATTATAAAGTCTACAAATGGCAAATTCCAGATAGAATTAGGGCTCTAATCAACATTTATATCTATAAAACTCGAACTCAAATGCACCACCTGAAGGAACATTAGTAAAAAATCCTGTTAGTTCAATGAATAACGGTAATCCATCTATGAGTTTTTGAAGGGTGATTTTTTCAACCATGTCGTAAACTTACATTGAAGAAAAAGCGCTGGAGCGAGGTTGGATATGTGTTTACGCGAATAATGTGAAGCAAAACTGATGAAAATAAGAAAACCATGCTATTAGAGGCGTTATATTCAGCAGATAAAAAAACGCCACTCAAATTGAGTGGCGGTTGAATCATGTCAGCAAACTGTGAGCTGTAATAAAATTCCAATTATAGGGGTGAACAAACTTGTTCGAGAGTCACAAGTTCGGAATTAGTAACCGAAGCTCGTTGGGTATGCAAAATTGCCAGTGTAAACAGAGTTGTTTATCCAGAACGCTGCACTTGGTAAACCTTTCATAACTATCACCTTCTAAATCAATGAAAACAGATAACAAATATTGATTTCTCGGTTCCTTGGAGGCGACAAATCGGACTCATCCTTTGAGCATTTTCTCTTCGCTTTCGAAGTTGGTTACTAATATACCCCAAAGAAAATTAATTACAACAACAAAAGTGACAAAAGTCACATAAATTTCTATAAATGACCGAGATCAAATGAATTTAGTAATTAAATTACAGAAATATTAATTTGGATGTTATTTTTATTACACACAATAAGAATTCAGACTCACATGGCAAAACGATTGAATCTAGGTTCTGTGATGGCAGCGAAACATTTCGTTTCTGCTTTGACTACTACCTAACCTTAGGTAGTGCTATTCTGTGCCTCTCTACCCAATAGGTCAGATTTGGTTTTTTGTTCGTTTAATTGACTAAGTTTCCTAACAAGATCTGGCATTATTATGATTAAGGAGTCATCCGTGTCTGAATTCCATTCTGAAATCAGCAACTTATCACCTGCACCATTATGGCAGTTTTTCGATAAGATCTGCTCAATCCCTCACCCTTCTAAGCATGAAGAAGCGCTCGCTCAATACATTGTGGACTGGGCAACTGAGCAAGGGCTTGATGTCCGTCGCGATCCGACGGGCAATGTCTTCATTAAAAAGCCAGCCACACTTGGCATGGAAAACAAGAAAGGGGTCGTTCTTCAAGCGCACATCGATATGGTGCCGCAAAAGAACGAAGACACAGATCATGACTTCACTAAAGATCCTATCCAGCCTTATATAGACGGTGAATGGGTCACCGCAAAAGGTACTACTCTAGGTGCAGACAACGGTATGGGTATGGCATCTTGTCTAGCAGTACTCGCCTCTACCGATATCAAACACGGTCCGATTGAAGTACTTCTGACTATTGATGAAGAAGCAGGCATGACTGGTGCCTTCGGCCTGGAAGCCGGATGGCTAGAAGGTGAGATTCTGCTGAACACCGATTCAGAGCAAGAAGGCGAAGTCTACATGGGCTGTGCGGGCGGTATTGATGGCGAAATGACATTCGACATCAAGCGCGAAGCTATCCCAGCAGGCTACGTAACTCGCCAACTCGTATTGAAAGGCCTGAAAGGCGGCCACTCTGGTTGTGATATCCATACTGGTCGTGGTAACGCCAACAAACTTGTCGCTCGTTTCCTAGCAGGTCACGCACAAGAGCTGGATCTACGTCTGGTTGAATTCCGTGGCGGTAGCCTGCGTAATGCGATTCCACGTGAAGCATTCGTAACTGTCGCTATCCCAGCAGAAAACGAAGCGAAGCTGACTAAACTCTTCAACTTCTACACTGATTTGCTGAAGCAAGAGTTAGGAAAAATAGAAACAGACATCGTTTCATTCAACGAAGCCATCGAAACTAGTGAGCAAGTGCTGGCCATTGCTGATCAGCAACGTTTTATCGCTGCACTGAATGCATGCCCTAACGGTGTGATCCGCATGAGTGACGAGATCGAAGGCGTAGTTGAAACGTCTCTGAACGTAGGTGTTGTTACCACAGAGAGCAATAAGATCAACGTACTTTGCCTAGTGCGTTCATTGATTGACTCAGGTCGTCATCAAGTTGAAAGTATGCTGACATCCGTAGCGGAACTGGCAGGATCTAAGATTGCTTTCTCTGGTGCATACCCGGGGTGGAAGCCAGATGCAGACTCTGAAATCATGGCTATCTTCCGCGACATGTACGAAGGCATTTACGGCCACAAACCAAACATCATGGTTATCCATGCTGGCCTAGAGTGTGGCCTGTTTAAAGAACCATATCCGAACATGGACATGGTTTCATTTGGTCCAACGATCAAATTCCCACATTCGCCAGACGAGAAAGTGAAAATCGACACGGTTGCTCTATTCTGGGATCAAATGGTCGCACTATTGGAAGCGATTCCAGAGAAAGCCTAACCCGTTCCTCATATAGAAAACCAACTCAAAAGCCAGCGGAAAACGCTGGCTTTTTTGTTATCGACTTTGATAATCAATTTTTGTCGTCATGGTGAAATTAATTCGTTAGTCACCCTCACCTCTCGCTGATACAGTCGCCGCCGTTGAAGCGCCATAGGCAATCCACCTTGCCCACTTCAACCCCTATAACAGATACACGCTATCCGTTATACCGGGGGATGCTCGGTTCTCAGAGCATCTTGATTACTTTCTCAATGTAAATGAAATGCTATGAACGAAAAACTGCTAGTGGGCTGGCGAGAAACCCTGAGCCTTCCTGAGTTAGGTATAGAAAAGATCAAGGCAAAAATTGATACCGGAGCCAGAACTTCGTGTCTACACACATTCAAAATCGAGTGCTTCCATAAGGAGGCTGAGCTATGGGTCAGATTCTGGATTCATCCCTTGCAGCGTGATACCTCACAAGAGATGGTGTGCGAAGCCAAAGTCGTCGACCAGCGTGTGGTACGCGATTCTGGAGGTCATGAGGAAACACGTTATGTGATTGAATCAACAATCCGACTCGGTCAACGAAGTTGGAAAGCAGAACTAACGTTGACCAATCGTGAAAACATGGCATTTCGCATGTTGTTAGGCCGGACGGCAATGCACCATCGCATACTTGTCGACCCTGTTAAATCGTTTTTAATCCCCTTTGAGGAAAGCCAACAATGAAAATCGGTATTCTGTCTCGCAACGCCAACTTGTACTCAACCAAGCGTTTGATCGAAGCGTGTCAGAAACGTGGTCACGACGTCAAAGTGATCGATGCGCTACGCTGCTATATGAACATTAACTCGGACAAACCTGAGATTCACTTTAAAGGCGAAGAGTTATCGGGGTTCGATGCCATCATTCCACGTATTGGTGCGTCCGTGACTTTTTACGGCACCGCTGTACTGCGCCAATTTGAAATGATGGGGGTTTACCCAGTCAACGAGTCAGTGGCTATTACGCGCTCACGCGACAAACTGCGTTCAATGCAGTTGCTGTCTCGCAAAGGCATAGGCATGCCGGTTACCGGATTTGCTAGCAAACCCGATGATGTCAAAGACTTACTAGACATGGTCGGCGGCGCTCCAGTCGTGATCAAGCTACTTGAAGGCACTCAAGGCATTGGTGTGGTATTAGCGGAAACACGTAAAGCAGCAGAAAGTGTCGTCGAAGCTTTCATGGGACTGAAAGCCAATATCATGGTTCAGGAATACATTAAGGAAGCGGGTGGCGCTGATATTCGATGCTTTGTAATTGGCGATAAGGTTATCGCGGCCATGAAGCGTCAGGGAGCAGAAGGTGAGTTTCGCTCTAACCTGCACCGTGGTGGCAGCGCATCACTCATCAAAATCACACCAGAAGAGCGTCGCACTGCGATTGCTGCGGCAAAGGTCATGGGACTCAACGTTGCTGGAGTGGATCTGCTAAGATCGGAGCGAGGTCCTTTGGTGATGGAAGTCAACTCTTCACCGGGTTTAGAGGGAATTGAAGCAGCAACAGGCAAAGACATTGCAGGTATGATTGTTGAGTTTATCGAGAAAAATGCCTCAACCAAAAGGACCAGAACTCGTGGCAAAGGCTAAAAAAAATCGCGTGTTTGACATTCTCGGCGAGCAAATCTCACCGGGACAAAGAAAAATGGTAGAGCTAGAGTCAGCAAAACTCTATACCCATTCCCCTTTGTCGATCCCAATCGAAGTTATCAATGGGAAGTTTGCAGGGCCAACGATGATGGTTAATGCCGCCATCCATGGTGATGAGCTCAATGGCGTTGAGGTTGTTCGCCAATTAATCAACACCATTGATGCACAAAAACTGAAAGGCACTGTGATCGCAGTGCCTATCGTAAACGTGTTTGGCTTTATTCATAAATCACGATATTTACCAGATAGGCGCGACCTGAATCGCTGTTTTCCCGGCAGTGAAAAAGGCTCGCTGGCTTCTCGAATGGCCAGTGCTTTTTTCAATCAGGTAGCAAAGCGTTGTGACTATATTCTCGACTTACATACTGGCGCGATTCATCGCACTAACCTACCGCAGATACGGGCCGATTTGAGCAATCCCGAAACACTGCGAATTGCACAGGCCTTTGCCACACCTGTCATTGTTGATGCTCCTTTAAGAGATGGTTCACTTCGTAGTGAGGCCGAGCGTCTGGGGATCCCTGTGCTGACTTACGAAGCGGGAGAAGCATTGCGATTTGAGCCCATTTGCATCAATGCAGGTTTCATTGGTGTAAAACGTGTAATGCAAGCCATTGGCATGTTACGACCAAGCCGTAAAAAGCTTCCAGAACCCGTGATCGCAAAGTCCACCAGTTGGATACGAGCAGAAAGCGATGGGATTCTGCGTACGGTAGTGACACTGGGGGAAAAAGTAACGAAAGGCCAAACGTTAGCCTTCATAAGCGCACCGCTGGGACACAGTGAAGTTGAGCTAAAAGCCCATAAGGGAGGTATTGTGATTGGCCAGCAAACTCTCCCATTAGTTAATGAAGGAGATGCGGTATTTCATTTGGCTTATTTTGTTGAAGACGCCAAACAAGTGGAACAAGTTGTAGAAGAGTTTATTGTAGAAGTGAACGATGCTGACCTAGAGCCACTGACAACGGGTCAAATTCAATCCTCATCTTAACCAAAAAACCGCTTACACCCTATTTGATGTAAGCGGTTTTTCTTCAAGTATCGCTTATCAAGTTGATTAACCAAACGACGCCCAGATCACCGTGGCAACCAATACAGGGCAGACAAACTTGACGTAAGCTGGCCACAGCTTCCCAAACCAACCTTGCGTAAATTCAGGGTAACCTTGCTTAAGTTCTTTGATTTTCGAGTGACGATTCCACACCCAACCGCCGAACAAACAGAAAAGTAATGCCGCAGCAGGTTGAAGGTACTGCGTTGCAGCTGTTGCAACCAAGCCAAATAGAGCACCAAAATTAAATACTATTATGATGCTCACCAAAGCAATTAAACCACCGAGAATCCAGCTTGTGGTACTGCGTTTAGTGTTAAAACGTTCACCGACTAGCGCAACTGGACATTCCAGCATAGAGATGGAAGAAGTCAGTGCTGCAATTGTAAGGAGTAGGAAGAACACAATCGCAAATAGCTGGCCTAACAAACCAAGACTATCAAACATCAAAGGCAATACTTGGAAAACCAGAGTATCTGAACTGAGCAGAGAACCATCCTCAGCATAGATCTGTACACCTTTCTGCATCGCCACAAACATCGCGGGCATCACTACTAGACCCGCGATAAAAGCAACCGCTGTATCTACCAGAGTCACATTCATTGCCATTTTCGGCAAGTTCTCTTTCTTGCTAAGGTAAGAGCCATAAATCAACATGGAACAACCACCAATGGTCAGAGAAAAGAAGCCCTGCCCCATGGCTGCGAGAATCAATTTTCGGTCCATCACCTTGTCAAAATCTGGGACAAGATAATGCTTAAGTCCTTCCATCGCGCCAGATTGAGTCATGATATAAATGAACAATAAGCCAAATAGAATGAACAAAGCAGGCATCAAGCGCGTCGACCATTTTTCGATACCTTGTTTGACCCCACCCTGTACGATGAGAATTGTCAGCACGTAGAAAACAAGGGTGCCAAACAGGTTACGTTCAACACTGAATCCCTTAAACCAAGCACTTGCGGCTTGAATGCCTACCACATCGGCCACAGCACCAAACAAAAAACAGATCAACCAACCGCCGACAATGCTGTAGAACGCCAACACAGCGCTTGGGACACTTAAACCTATCCATCCAACAAAGCCACCGACCTTTTTAGCGAGTGGATTAGAGCTGAGAGAGCGCATGCTATCAACAGGGTTGGCCTGACCATGACGACCGATCGCCATTTCAACCACCAACATGGGAAACGCCACCAGCAAAATCATCACTAGATATACCAATAGAAAGGCTCCACCACCATTACTGGCAGCTTGAGTTGGGAAGCCCCAAATATTGCCTAAACCAACCGCAGCACCTGCTGCCGCTAGAATAAAGCCTAAACGAGAGCCAAAGTGCTCACGTGTTTGAAAATTGTCTGCTTGTGCCATACCGCTTAACTTGCACCAATAAACTAGTTGACTAGTACAATATTACAAAATTCATATTCACTCCAGCCATAAGGGTATTAAGTAACCAGTTTTAGACAAATAAATAGAAAATTAAGCTGTACATTAATTAATACAAAGCATTTTTAACCAATGAGTAAGGGAAGTTTGAAGCGTGAAGTGTGCCGAACAACCAATGCAATGAAAGAATCCAGACAATTTTCATCGTGATATCCAACGAATAAAATCCAAATAATCATTAAGTTAGCGGGAAAAGATCAGCATCTTCGCTATTGGTTATGAGTTGGTTTACTACATCCATTAAGGAGAGAAAAATGGGTTCGAATCTGCTCAGAGTTACCATCGCCGCAGCATTAGGGCTAAGCTACCAAGCACAAGCCTATGACTGCATTGGCTTGGAGGTTTGGGATAGCAATACGGTATACACATCTGGAGATCTAGTTCAGACATCCAATCATGCTTATCAAGCCAGTCATTGGACACAGGGTAATGACCCCGTCAGAAATTCTGGGGATTGGCAAACATGGCAAGACCTTGGACAATGCGACACTGGCAGTGGTAACACCGCTCCAGCAGTATCTATAGTTTCTCCTGTCAATAACGCTGAGATCCCCGAAGGCACAGCCACCACAATACAGGCTTCCGCCAGTGATAGCGATGGCAGCATCGCTCATGTGATCTTCATGGTTGATGGTCAGAACATCGCAACGGTCTCGCAAGCACCTTATCAAGCAGATTGGACAGCGATCGCAGATGCAACCACCATTTCCATTATTGCCACTGACAATGAAAGCGCAACATCAGAAACGCAGATTGCAATCAGCGTCACCTTAGCTGGCGAACCGATCCCTCCTTCGGTCACTTTAACCAGTCCTTCAGGCAGCGAGCAATTAACGGAAGGCGACCTTCTCACATTGAGCGCGAATGCCTCCGACACCGATGGCAGCGTTGATAAAGTCGAATTTTTTGTTGATGGACAATTGATTGCCAGCGATACATCCGCACCCTATGAAGTCACGTGGACTTCAGTCAGTGGCACTCATAACATCAAAGCCAAAGCCACAGACAACGGTAACCAAACTACTTCAACACAAGAGGTATCAATGGTTGTAGCCAGCAAGGCAGCAGGTGGCTGTGCAGGGCTACCAACCTATACCGCAGGGTCCAACTACAGTACGGGTCAGCTGGTACAGAACCATAATCAAAAATACCGTTGTGACATCGCTGGTTGGTGTTCTTCAGCTGCTGCTTGGGCCTATGAACCAGGACAAGGAGATTATTGGGAGCAAGCCTGGACGGGGTTAGGTGCTTGCGCGGCTCCACCAACGGTAACCATCACTCACCCTAGTGACAATCAAATATTGCTCGCTGGCAGCACGGTCAGTTTCTCTGCTGATGCATCAGACTCGGATGGGACAATAAACCAAGTCGAATTCTTCGCTGGCAATAACAGCCTAGGTGTAGTGACACAGCCACCTTACTCAGTGAGTTGGACAGCGACTCAAATTGGCTTAAATAGCCTCAAAGCAGTCGCGACAGACAATGAAAACAACACGGGCGAAGCGATGGTTTCGGTGACAGTCAGTGATCAAGACTTAGTGGTAGCATTGACATCACCAGCACCGGGCCAAACCGTCGGGTTAGGTAAATCGGTCCAGTTTGCCGCCGATGCAACATCGCTGTCTGCCAGCGTGAAGCAGGTCGATTTCTTAGTCAACGGAGCCACTGTCGGTACCGATACTACTGCTCCATACAGTTTTAACTGGACCGCAGGTGCAGTAGGTCGTTATACCGTAGCAGCCAAAGCCATAGATTCAACCAACAGCGAAGTGACGTCCGATGCTGCGACAATATCTGTCGAAGAACAGACAGAAAAAACACATAAGTTGATCGGATATTGGCATAACTTCGTCAACGGTGCAGGGTGCCCAATGCGATTGGCAGATATGTCACAAGCTTGGGATGTTATCGACATTGCATTTGCCGAAAATGATCGCACCAGCGATGGTACTGTCCACTTTAACCTTTACTCTGGTGATATCCATAGCAGTTGTGCTGCACTTGACCCAGCTCAGTTCAAACAAGACATGGCGGCACTACAAGCTAAAGGTAAGAAGTTTGTCCTTTCTCTTGGTGGTGCAGAAGGCACGATAACGCTCAATACTGATCAGGATGAAGCCAACTTTGTCGCCAGCTTGACTGACATCATCAATGAGTGGGGTTTCGATGGTCTTGATGTCGACTTAGAGAGTGGTTCTAATCTGGTCCATGGCTCGCAAATTCAAGCGCGTTTAGGCCGGGCACTACTACAAATCGAGCAAAACATGGGCGGAGATATGTACCTGACAATGGCGCCAGAGCATCCTTATGTTCAAGGCGGGTTCGTCGCTTACAGCGGTATTTGGGGCGCCTACATTCCGATTATTAACGATACACGCAGTACACTAGATCTTCTCCACGTACAGCTTTATAACAATGGTGGCCTGCCGAATCCTTACACGCAAGGTAGCGCTGCTGAAGGCTCTATCGATATGATGGTTGCACAATCTAAGATGCTGATTGAAGGTTTTGAGCTGGCAGATGGAACTCAGTTTGCGCCGCTTCGAGATGAACAAGTCGCTATCGGCTTGCCATCAGGCCCTAGCTCAGCGAACTCAGGGCAAGCACCGACTCAGAATATTCTTGACGCATTGGATTGTCTAACTAAAGGCACACGCTGTGGCTCAGTCACTCCTGCCTTTAACTATCCTAACTATGCGGGTGTAATGACCTGGTCAATTAACTGGGATGAGCACGATGGGTTCATCTTCTCAGGTCCTGTTGGCGACAAGCTGACCCAGATGAATAACCGCCAATAAAAAAGAGAGCGCCGTTTGGCGCTCTTCTCTTATCGGGAATTAAATAGTGAAAATCTGATAATCTTTTAGCTGTGGAATTTTTTTATGCAATTCCTGCTCTTGCTCTACCATGTTGTCAAGTGAGTCACAAAATTCCTGACTCTGTTTCTCCACGCCAACGGAGTGCTCTTCAAGTCTTTTTGCAATTCGCTCTTTTAGCTCACTCATAGTGTTTGTCATTTCTGTCAGGTTCAGACCGCCTTCCGCTTTCATTTTTTCCGACATCGCATTGAATGCGCTGGTGATGAACTCTTCATTGAACAGCTTCTTCGCACTTTCAAAATCTTCCGCCCACGTTTCACGCAGTGAGCCAAAGCTGTCGGCTGGTAAAACCAAATCGCCATTCTGATAATAACGGGCTTCAATATCAGCGTAGAACTTCTGCATGGAGGCTTTCACACTATCAAAAGCTTCCGGTGCATCGAAGCTTTGGCCAACATCATCGATGATATCATTCGCCAAAGCCAAACCATTTCGAGCAATCTGCTTTGCTCGTGGCAAGTAATCATTTAAATTGCTGCGATAGTCAGCAACTGCTTGCTGCTGTGACGCATCTAAAGGGATGACTTCACCATGAATCGTCAAAGTGTTATCGGCATTCACGATCGCACTGTCACCGCTGACTTGATGGATCTCTAACGTCTCACCATTGAGGCGGATACCATTTTTCAAATCGACCTGACACTGAGCTGCGTACGCTTGACTCACCACAAGCAACGGGATGGTCATTAGAATTCGTTTCATTTTAATCTCACCATATTGACTCTTCGCTACCCTAACAAAAACCCAAAGCACTTGTGTCAAATTATTGTATCGACCTCATAGTTAAAGGTAGTTGTCGCGACCTGATACTCTATTTCATCCCCCATGACCTTACCCTTCATCGCAAAGCCGAGTGGTGAATCGAACGTGACCAACATGACTTCCTGTTGCTTGTGCTGAACTTTCAAACCACCCGCACAAGGGGCAACAAAAAACCATCGACATTTATCTTCCAGATCAATCAAACAAACCAGACTACCAAGAGTGATTCGCTCTGATTGTTGTGGTAGTTTAAGTTGACCCATGACACTCAGATTTCGCTCGCCGTCCTGTACACGCATTGCCTGTCCATGGGCAAGGTAGGATGCCTCAAGCGCCAAGGTATCATACTTATGTTCTGGAACAGTTTCTTCATCAGTAGCAGACTCGATTGCGCGTTGAGTCGCACGGTGAGCAACCTCAAGGGATTGTTGCATGGAAGATAGAATAGTTTGCAATAGCTCCAATTTGTTCATACTAAAATCATGTTCCTCCCCTCTTAATACCTCTAGAATACTATGTCAGGCACTTTCGTCATACTGGTAATAGGCAAATGCAAACATCCGGCAACCAAGATCAAATTCACGCTACATTGCGTACCGCTTTTGGCTTTGAACAACTTAGAGACGGGCAATATCAAGTCATAGATAAGGTTTTGGACGGCAAATCCTGCGCAGCGATTTTCCCAACGGGTTCAGGAAAGTCTCTTTGTTATCAGTTATCTGCTATGTGTTTACCACATCTGACCTTAGTCATTTCTCCTCTACTAGCCTTAATGAAAGATCAGCTCGAGTTCTTGCATAGCAAAGGGATCGCAGCAGCGTCTCTCAACTCCAGCCAAAGCAAGGAAGAAGCCCAACGGATCATGGCGCAAGTACGTAATCGCGATGTCAAGATCCTAATGGTTTCTGTCGAACGATTGAAAAACGAGCGTTTTCGTCACTTTTTATCTCAGCTTAGTATCTCGCAATTGGTTGTCGATGAAGCACACTGTATCTCAGAATGGGGACACAATTTTCGCCCTGACTACCTAAAGCTTCCTCAGTTTCAACAAGAACTCGCTATTCCTCAAGTTCTCCTTTTAACCGCGACGGCAACGCAAGCGGTACTAGATGACATGAGTAAGAAATTCAACATAGCGCCGCATGACATTACGGTCACTGGTTTTTATCGACCTAATCTAGACATTTCAGTCGTGCCCTGTTCGCAAGCACAAAAAAAGGACGCCTTGTTGTCCGTCATCAACCAAGATCCAAAGTTACCGACCATTGTGTACGTGACCCAGCAGAACAGTGCCGAATTTATAGCCAAGCTACTCACTGAACAAGGTGTCAAAGCAAAGGCCTATCACGCGGGGCTAGATAGTGAAACCAGAGAACGAATTCAACAGGATTTTATGTCTGGTCAAACAGATTGCATTGCCGCTACCATTGCTTTTGGGATGGGAGTAGATAAATCAGATATCCGTCGCGTGATTCATTTTGATTTACCTAAATCAATTGAAAACTATGCGCAAGAAATTGGCCGTGCAGGTCGAGACGGACAAACTTCACAATGTATTTTGCTCGCCAACGAGGACGGTGTGTGTACGTTAGAAAATTTTGTCTACGGAGATACGCCTGAATACGATGAAATCCATAATGTCATTCAGCAGGCTGTTACGTCAGAGCGAAACTGGGAAGTAGTTATCTCTCGTCTTTCTTCAAACAGCAATATTCGCCAACTACCCCTAAAAACATTACTCGTATACATGGAAATGGCTAAGGTCATCACAGCCCAATACAGTTACTTCGCTGACTATCGTTTCAAATTCATCAGGCCTAAGCAAGGTATTATTGACCATTTTGATGGCGAGAGACGCCAATTTAGCGAAGCACTGTTTCACTGTTCACCACAAGCTAGGCTGTGGTGTCAGGTTGATTTTGATGCTCTGTGGCAAAGCTATAAAGGCGAACGCTCGCGTGCCGTCGCCGCACTGGATTATTTCCATCAAAATGGATGGATTGAGCTGGAAAGTAAGTTAATGACCGAAGTGTATCGGATAAGCCCACCTCAACAGTCTATCGAGGCTCTCAGTAAGCAGCTTTGGCAACTGTTTAGAAGTAAAGAACTCAGTGACGTCAAACGTATTCACAATCTTTTAGCACTGTTTAAATCCAAACACTGTTTGAGTAAGGCACTGGCAAACTATTTTTCAGACAGCCAAGCTCCAGAGGCGTGTGGTCATTGCAGCGTATGTCGTGGAGAACAGCATGCTTGGCCTAATACGACACACCCACAACTAGAACGCCAACAGATTGCTGATTGGCTGGCTCCTCTGCAAGGAAAATCCGCCTCACCACTATCCAACAACCTCAAAACGAAGTTCCTGTGCGGCATTGCGACCCCTTGGTTTACAAAAGTCAAAGCACGCAGCTTAACAGGGTTTGGCAAACTCAGTGAGCATCCATATCAGCGAGTACTGAGCGAAGTTGAGTCGATTTAGCTGGCGTCAGAAAAAGCTCAGCTGTTTGGTCTGCTCTTCAGGCTTAAGCATCACGTTTAGGCCTAATAGTCGAATCTCGCGCCCTTGTTGGCGTTTAAGAATGTCACGCAATAAATCTTTGAAGTAATCCAGCTCAAGTTCAGAGTGTATGTGTTCAATCGTCGTGAGCTGGAAATCGGCAAACTTGAGTTTGATGCCCTGCTTGATAATGGCTTTCTCAGGAGAAGCTTTGATCAATCTTGTTTCCAGCTCAGGAAAGAGCTTATGTTCAATAACCTGCCAACACTCGTCATAAGTACTGATATTTTCACTGAACGTCCGCTCGACACCTACGGACTTCCGTTCACGCTCAACGACCACCTCTCGCCGGTCAATACCATGACTCTTTTTCCACAGAGAGGCGCCTAATCGGCCAAAGCGTAATAACAGCTCACGATAATCACTGTTTTTCACATCCTCACAGAGATAAAAACCGGCCTGATGCAATTTTTCTAAACTCACCTTTCCCACTCCAGGGATTTTTTCTAACGGTAGCTTATCGACAACTTGCTGCACTTTGTCAGGCGGTATCACATATTGCCCATTAGGCTTGTTCATGTCCGATGCAACTTTTGCCAAAAACTTTACTGGAGCAACACCAGCCGATGCGGTCAGTTGCAGTTCACTAAAAATATCCCGCCGGATTGCTTCTGCAATCAATGTCGCTGAGCCATAACACTGTTGACACTCTGTCACGTCCAAAAATGCTTCATCCAAGGATAGAGGCTCAATGAGTGTCGTGTAACGGGAGAAAATCTCACGAATATGCTGAGAGGCTTGTTTGTACACCTGCATACGGCCAGGGACGACCAGTAGGTGAGGACATAATTTCAACGCTTGGCCTGTGGGCATCGCGCTTCGAATACCAAACCTTCTCGCTTCATAGTTACATGTACTTAGAACACCACGTTGCTTCTCATGCCCGCCAACGGCTAGTGGCCGTCCGCGATAGCTCGGATTATCACGCATCTCAACCGCCGCATAAAAGCAGTCCATATCAACATGAATGATCTTTCTTACTTTTTCGTCGGACATCATTACACATTAAAACTGTACATAAAAACAGTATAACTTTTCTCTCCCTACTCGCCAACTGTGGCAAGAAGAGCAACACTTTTTTCCGACTTTCTAATAGAAGTATCAAAATATGCAGTTATTATTAATTTATAGGATGCGATAAGGAGGACTCAGGTGAACCATAAAGTGTTGGTGGTCGAAGACAGCCGTGCTTATCGCAGATATTTGACACAACAATTGAGCTCTATTGGCTGTGATGTCATAGGTTGTGAATCGTACGCAGAAACTCAGAAAGCACTCTCTGAGCATCGTGACTTCCATTTTGCCGTGCTGGATTACTGCTTGCCTGATGCTCAAGACGGTGAAGTCATTGATCTTGTTTTGGATAATAAACAAAAGGTTATCGTACTCACCGCCACTTTTAGCGATAAGATTCGTGAGCGCTTTATCGCCAAGGGTGTTATGGATTACCTTCTCAAAGACAGCATGGCATCAGTTTCCTATCTTCTGCCACTAGCCAATCGTCTAATGAACAATGTCAGGCATCACGCACTCGTAGTGGACGACTCCCCAACAGTGCGTAAACACGTTGCTCAACTACTCGAACATCAATATATTCGTACAACGCAAGCGCAAAACGGTTCTGAAGCACTGCACAAACTCGCAGACACCCCAGATATTACATTTGTCATTACTGATCATGACATGCCGAGCAAAGACGGAATTGTTATGACACGGGAGATAAGGCAAATGTACGACAAAAACAGCATTGCGATTCTTGGTTTGTCAGGCAGTGGGGATCGAACTTTGACAGCAAGGTTCCTGAAAGCTGGAGCCAATGATTTCCTACATAAACCTTTTAACCAGGAAGAATTTTTTTGCCGAGTCAATCAGTTACTCGACATGAAAGAAGCGACTGATGAGCTTTATAAACTCGCTAACCAAGACACTTTAACTGGACTGTGGAATCGACGCTTTTTGTTCAATCAATCCTGTACTGAAGGCAGTGCTCGGTACATCGCGATGCTTGATATCGACCATTTTAAGTCTGTGAATGATACCTTTGGTCATGACGGTGGGGATACTGCACTAAAGACCATTGCCAACATCCTCAATATTTATTTTCCAGAAGATGTAGTCGTGCGCTTCGGAGGAGAGGAGTTTTGCGTGCAGTCTTACTCAACACTGGATGAATTTATCACTCGCCTAGAGAAAATGCGCCAGAGAATAGAGAATTCGATAATCAAACATAACGGACAAGAGATAACATTGACGATCAGTATTGGTGTATGTAGCGTCGAAGGGAGTTTGGAGCAGCAGATTAAATTAGCTGACGATTGTCTCTATGTCGCCAAAGAACACGGCCGCAATCAAATTATCGCGACAGAATAAACAAAGCCCGGATTGAACTCCGGGCTTTGTGTTCGATTAAGCAATACGGTCTTTTTCCCACGCTGCCAGTTTTTCTTCACGAGCAGCAAGCTTTTCTGCTCTTAAAGCTTCGCGAGCTTCTCGCTTTTTACGAGCATCACACGGTTCAGGGCAATTACACACCTTGTCAACGCCCACAGCACCAAGACCACCACAACTGCCTTTTACCACTTTCTTTTGGAAAATGTAGCCGACAGACATGGCTGCGATAACGGCAATAAAAATGCCGAAAGTAATCAGAAATGTACTCATAATGACATGCTCACTCGGTATTATTTATTCATAAATGGCTTATACGCTTCCGATGCCATTTCTTTAAATCCATCTTTGGTTTTAACGATCATAAACACAGGGATATTATTCTCATTGGCTATCTTCATTCCCTGCTTTTCGCCAAGCACCATCAATCCAGTAGCCAGACCATCAGCAGTCATCGACGATTTATCCAGCACAGTCACTGACACCACTTTATGACGGATTGGTTTTCCGGTCTGAGGATTGATGATGTGCGAGTAACGTACACCATCACGCTCAAAATAGATACGATAATCACCCGAAGTGGCAACTGCCATATCACCCGGCTCGATAATCTCCTGCACAGCACGTTCATCAGCAGATGGTTTTTCAATTGCGATACGCCATTTAACGCCCTCACGATTGATGCCTTTGAGGCGCATCTCACCACCGACTTCTACCATGTAATTTTGGATGCCTTGTGATTGAATATAGTCTGCAACCACGTCTACCCCCCAACCTTTGGCAATGGTTGAAAGATCAACATACAAGTTTGGGATATCCTTAGTCAGCAGATTACCTTCCACAGTCAAATGTTGAATACCAGTGTGGTTTTTACGTGCTGCCAGCTCTTCGTCCGTAGGCACAACTTCAGGACGCGCTTCAGGCCCAAAGCCCCATAAGTTGACCAATGGGCCAACAGTCACATCAAGTGCTCCCAGAGTAAGACCGTTTAAACGAATCGCTTCTTTCACAACAGTGGCAGTCTGCGGTGACACTTCGAATGGCGTTGATGTCTGGCTTTGGTTGAAGCGGCTCAATTCGGAATCTTTGCGGTAAGTCGACATCTGGTCATTCACTTCTTCCAGCAAGCGGTCAACTTCTTTTTGTAGGACTTCAGGTGATGGGATACCCTCAGACTCTATGTACTTTATATTGTAAGTAGTGCCCATTGTCGGACCACTTAAATGAATCTGTTCTACGGGCTTTTCACAGCCAGCAAGAACCAATAGAGAAGCAAATGCAACAAGCCACTTTTTCACTTGTTAGACTCCTTATAAGAGAAACAGAAATAGCACATGACTCTGTTTCAGAGCACATCGACTATGGCCATTTAAAAATTAGTAGCAGGAAAAACAAAGGCTGACCCTTACGAGTCAGCCATATATTTCAATTACTTAGTGGTTAGCCACCAAAGTCATCGAGTAGGATGTTTTCATCCTCAACACCAAGATCTTTTAGCATGCCGATAACAGCTGCGTTCATCATTGGTGGACCACACATGTAGTACTCACAATCTTCAGGCGCTTCGTGGTCCTTCAGGTAGTTTTCGTACAGTACGTTGTGGATGAAGCCAGTGTAGCCATCCCAGTTATCTTCAGGCATTGGATCAGATAGAGCACAGTGCCATACGAAGTTGTCGTTTTCTGCTTGTAGGCCGTCGAAATCTTCTACGTAGAACATTTCGCGCTTAGAACGAGCACCGTACCAGAATGACATCTTACGTGAAGAATTCAGACGTTTAAGCTGGTCAAAGATATGTGAACGCATCGGCGCCATACCTGCACCACCACCAACGAATACCATTTCGTTGTCAGTGTCTTTCGCGAAGAATTCACCAAATGGACCAGAAATCGTACACTTATCGCCTTCTTTCAGAGACCAGATGTACGAAGACATGATGCCTGGTGGTACGTCTGGGTTGTTTGGCGGCGGTGTAGCGATACGGACGTTCAGCATAATGATACCTTCTTCTTCCGGATAGTTCGCCATTGAGTAAGCACGGATAGTCTCTTCGTTTACCTTAGACTCGTAACGGAACAGGTTGAACTTGTCCCAGTCTTCACGGTATTCCTCAGGGATATCGTAATCAGCATATTTCACGTGGTGAACTGGTGCTTCAATCTGGATGTAACCACCAGCACGGAAAGGTACTGATTCGCCATCAGGGATTTGTAGCTTAAGTTCTTTGATGAATGTTGCTTTGTTATCGTTAGAAATAACGGAACATTCCCACTTCTTAACACCGAAGATTTCTTCAGGGAGTTCGATATCCATGTCAGTTTTCATTGCAACCTGACACGCTAAACGCTCACCTTCACGCGCTTCACCTTTAGTAATATGGTCAAGCTCGGTAGGTAGGATATCGCCACCACCTGATTTAACTTTTACGCGACACTGACCACATGAGCCACCGCCACCACAAGCAGAAGATACGAATACACCAGCACCAGCTAGAGCACCCAGAAGCTTACTGCCTGGCTGTGTAACGATCGCCAATGAAGGGTCATCGTTTACAGAAATTGTAATGTCACCTGTTGGTACAAGCTTAGACTTAGCGAAAAGAATCACTAGTACTAAAGCAAGTACGATCAGAGTAAACATCACTACACCAAGAATAATGTCCATTGACTATTCCTTAATTGTTGCGGTTTACCCGACTTACAGTTGAACACCAGAGAAAGACATAAAGCCTAACGCCATAAGACCTACACTGATAAAAGTGATACCAAGACCACGAAGACCAGGGGGCACGTCAGAGTACTTCATCTTCTCACGGATACCTGCAAGAGCAACGATAGCTAGCATCCAACCCACACCTGAACCGAAGCCATAAACAACTGATTCAGCAAAGTTGTAGTCACGTTGTACCATGAAAGATACACCACCGAAGATCGCACAGTTTACTGTGATCAGCGGTAGGAAGATGCCTAGCGCGTTGTACAAAGGTGGGAAGAAACGGTCAAGAACCATCTCTAGAATCTGTACAAGTGCTGCAATTACACCGATAAAGGTGATGAAGTTTAGGAAGCTAAGATCCACACCTTCCACTAAAGCGTTTTCTTTCAGTACAAGGTTGTAAACTAGGTTGTTAACAGGAACTGCGATAGTCAGTACCACAACAACAGCCACACCAAGGCCAAAAGAAGTCTTAACTTTCTTAGATACTGCAAGGAATGTACACATACCTAAGAAGAAAGACAGAGCCATGTTTTCGATGAAAATCGATTTAACTAATAGACTAATGTAATGTTCCATGACGCCCTTACTCCTTCGCTTCTACTTGTTCTGGTTTCAGAATACGGATCACCCAGATCATGAAGCCGATGAGGAAGAATGCTGATGGGGCTAGAAGCATCAGACCGTTTGGCTGATACCAACCACCATTGCTCACTAGAGGTAGCACTTCCATGCCAAATAGTTTGCCTGAGCCAAATAGCTCGCGGAAGAAACCAACAGTGATAAGAACGAAACCGTAGCCAAGACCGTTACCAATACCATCGATGAGAGATGGCACAGGTGCAGACTTCATAGCGAATGCTTCAGCACGACCCATAACGATACAGTTCGTGATGATCAGACCTACGAATACCGATAGCTGTTTAGAGATATCGTATAGGTATGCTTTCAGCACTTGGTCTACCACGATAACAAGTGACGCGATGATCGCCATTTGAACGATAATACGCACACTGTTAGGAATGTGGTTACGGATTAGAGATACAGAGAAGTTTGACAACGCAGTTACAAACGTAACCGCTAGTGTCATTACAAACGCCGTCTCTAGTTTAGTTGTTACTGCAAGAGCAGAACATACACCAAGAACCTGTAGCGCGATTGGGTTGTTATCCAACACCGGCGCCATAATGCTCTTTTTAATGTTTTGTGCGCTAGACATTAGTTCAGACCTCCGTCACGAACTTTTGCTAGGAACGGACCAAAGCCCATATCGCCTAACCAGAAGTCGAATGTACCTTGAACACCGTTACCAGTTAGTGTTGCACCTGAAAGGCCGTCGATACCATGCTCTGAACCTTCTGGAGCGCCACCTTTAACAATCTTGATTGCTGGCTTGTGGTTGTCGTCAAAAAGTTTCTTACCGACCCACTGAGCACGCCATGATGGGTTTTCAACTTCACCACCGAGTCCAGGGGTTTCACCCTGTTCGTAGTAAGTGATACCAGACACCGTATTACCGTCAGTTTCAACAGCAACAAATGCGTACATCATAGACCATAGACCAGTACCATGAACTGGCAGAATAACTTTAGACACGTCATTGCCGTCTTTCACTAGGTATACAACACCCGTGTTAGCACGGCGGATGATTTTCGCCTTGTCTTCTCCACCAGTAAGTTTAACTGACTCTGAAGGATCTTTTGCAGCTTTACGCTGATCATAATTCTCAGCGGTAGAACCATCGGCTGCTTCTGCAACAAAGTTTCCAGTGTTGAAGTCAACCAAACGAGGTTCGATGTACTCAGCGAATAGCTCAGGTACTTTTTTACCCGCTGTATCAATACCAGCAACTTCGATAATCTTAGTTTGCTTATCTAGTACAGCGTTAGATTTTTGCTGATCGCGCAGACCAACAGCGGCTGTTGATACGATGATTGAACAAACAAGGCTCAACCCGATAACAACACCCAGCGTCTTTTTAATGCTGTCGTTATTACTTGCCATAGCGTGCTTGTCTCCGCTTGATGTTCTTCTCGATAACTACATGGTCGAACAGAGGTGCAAACAGGTTCGCGAATAGAATCGCCAGCATCATACCCTCTGGGTAAGCTGGGTTAACAACACGAATGAGAATACACATCACGCCGATTAGGGCGCCATACCACCATTTACCACCATTGGTAAATGAAGCGGATACAGGGTCAGTCGCCATAAAGAACATACCGAATGCAAAACCACCTAGAACTAGGTGCCAATGCCATGGCATGTTGAACATAGGGTTGGTATCAGAACCGATAACATTGAACAGCGTTGCAGTTGCAATCATACCGATCATTACGCCCGCGATGATTCTCCACGAAGCGATTCGCATGTAAACGATCATTGCTGCACCGATCATTAGCGCCAGCGTTGATACTTCACCAATTGAACCTGGGATGTTACCGATAAACGCGTCCATCCAAGAGATAGGAGCACCGGTTACTGTGTTTACAAGAGCACCGTTCCCACCTTGAGCCCATTGACTAAGCGCAGTGGCGCCCGAGAAACCGTCAGCAGCAGTCCAGACTACGTCACCCGAGATTTGCGCTGGGTAAGCGAAGAATAGGAAAGCACGGCCAGCCAGTGCAGGGTTTAGGAAGTTACGACCTGTACCACCAAAGATCTCTTTTGCTACCACAACACCGAATGTGATACCCAGAGCCGCTTGCCATAGAGGCAAAGTTGGCGGAACAATTAGCGCAAACAAGATGGAAGTAACAAAGAAGCCTTCATTAACTTCGTGCTTACGCACCATACAGAACAACACTTCCCAGAAACCACCAACAATAAACACTGTGGCGTAAATCGGTAGGAAGTAAGTCGCACCCAGTAGCATCTTAGACCCAACCCCTGCATCAGCAGCAATAGTGCCGCCAAGCATTTCGGTTAGCCAGTAATGCCAGTTACCTGCGATAACGGCTGCTAGCTGCTCGCCAGCGTACATATGGTTAAGTGCTGCAATTGCTTGGCCACCTGCGTTGTACATACCCCAGAACATTGCTGGGAATACCGCAAACCAAACCATGATCATGATACGTTTTAAGTCAACGCTATCACGAACGTGCGAGCTTTTCTTTGTGATAAGACCTGGCGTGTAGAAAACTGTTGCTACAGCTTCGTACAGGGCAAACCATTTTTCATGTTTACCGCCAGGCTCAAAATGATGCTCGATGTCTTCAAGAAACTTTTTAAGAGCCATGAAAATTACCCTTCCTTCTCGATCTTATCTAGGCATTCACGAAGTAACGCACCGTACTCGTATTTGCCAGGACATACAAAGGTACACAATGCTAGGTCTTCTTCATCCAATTCTAGCGCACCAAGTGCCTGAGCACTGTCAACGTCGCCTGCACATAGATCACGAAGTAGCAAAGTTGGTTCCATATCCAATGGCAATACACGTTCATAGTTACCAATTGGCACCATTGAACGATCACTACCATTCGTGGTTGTTGTCATATTGAACAACTGACCTTTGAAGATATGACCAAGGAAAGCACGGGTTACTGAGAACTTATTCTTACCAGGCATAGCCCAGCCAAACAGTTCTTTGTCACGACCTTCGCGTAATACAGAAACCTGTACATGGTAACGACCTAAGTAAGCGTGAGCACCAGTTGCATGAGTACCTGTCAGTACTGAACCAGAAATCACACGAACTTCACCAGGCATTAACTCGCTATCAGTCAAATCCTCTAGGTTTGCACCTTGAGTTGTACGAACTAAGCGAGGGTTGTTTACTACTGGACCAGCCAGAGATACAACACGATCCGTGTAAAGTTCACCAGTTAGGAACAACTTACCGAACGCAATAACGTCTTGGTAATTGATGCTCCAAGCCACGCTTTCTGCATTTACTGGGTATAGGAAATGCATGTGGGTGCCAGCTAGACCAGCTGGGTGAGGGCCATCAAAAACATGCTCTTCAACATTTGACTGAGAAGAACGAGGTAGACTGGTGCCAGATTTACAAACGTAAACCTTACCGTCTGTCAGAGTTGAAAGCACATCCAAACCAGCAACAAACGCATCTTGCTGTTCATTGATAACCAACTCAGGCTGAGCTGCTAACGGATTAGTATCCATAGCAGTTACAAAAATAGCCTGTGTAGAAGATTCGATTGCTGGAACCTTGCTAAACGGACGAGTACGTAAAGCCGTCCAAAGACCTGAATCAACAAGCTGAGTTTTAACCGCGATGCGGTCAAGACTTGCTAGTTGGCTGGCTTCAAACTTATCGAACGTTACCTGCTCCTCACCTGCCACTTCAATCACTACAGATTGAAGGACACGTTTGGCGCCACGGTTAATCTCGATCACTTTACCGCTTGCTGGTGAAGTAAATTTCACACCAGAGTTCTTTTTGTCTTCAAAAAGAACTTGGGCTTTTTTCACTTCATCGCCTACGCGAACATGCATAGTAGGACGCATGCCAACGTACTCTTCGCCAAGCAAGGCGACTTTCTTGATGGTTTTACCATCATTAATCACCTGGGTAGGAGTTCCTGCGATAGGAAGGTCCAAACCCTTCTTTATTGTAATCATACGCACTTGCACTACTTTTATCGGGAAAAAGATTCTTTGATTGCGTAACTTTTAGACACGACACTAGTGTCCGGTTTTGGCGCAATTTAAAACACCAAAATCGCAACATCCTATTAAAAACCTCGCTACAAATTTAGTCGAGATTTATCAGGTGCGATAGTCTATCATCTTTTTAGAAGTCTATGCCATGACCAATAAGGGTAATCAGATAGATATTTCAAAGGAATTGAGTTTAAAAGGTTAAGTATTGGTCATAAGTTTGAACCATCGCACAAACACCAATAACCACATTATCAACAATGCCTTTAACCATTCACATTGTGAAACATTTCTGATTAAAACTAATTCAGCTGTTTATTTGTTTCTACATTGTTAACGTAGACTGACATAGCAGAAAACAAAAGAGGCAGCATAAGCTACCTCTTCAGATTCTATTATTTGGACCCACCCATACACATTGGACTATCTGGAGCCAGTTGGTTTTGCTCTTTCCACTCCATAGGCGTGTACGTGTGCATCGACAAGGCATGAATATGATTAGCGAGTTCATCGGCTAGCACCTGATTCACTTGGCGATGGCGCCCAATCAGACGTTGACCTTCAAATTTCTCACTGACCACTACCACTTTAAAATGACTTTCCGAACCCGCCGGAACATTGTGCATATAACTTTCGTTGAGCACGTGAAGAAACTCAGGCTCGAAATGCTCTTGCAGTTTAGTTTCAATCACTTCTTGTAGCATTGTGTGTCACCATCTAAATATGAACAGTATCAAAGAGCAAATAATAGTCTTCTTATACGCAAAGCAAAAGGTTTTAGTTTCCACACGCACGACCTTCTGCGACAATTTACGCAATCAATTTGCCTAAGCGTTCCAAATATGAAAACTGAACTTGTGCTCCATGAGCGCACCTTAACTTTGCATCGATTCCCTCAACGCAATAATGAAACTCTTCAGGCTTGGGATGCCGGCGATGAATACCTGATTAATCATGTAGAAGAACTTGGTCTCGCTGGCAAACACATTCTGATTCTAAACGACAATTTTGGTGCGCTGAGCTGCTGGTTGTCGGAGAAAAATCAAGTCACTATGATGAGCGATTCCTTCATCGCTCATCAAGGAACCCGATCCAACCTTAAACGAAATCACTGCCGTGATGTCACCTTGCTTCATACCATGGATGATATTCCGCAAGGCGTGGAATACGTTTTGATGCAAATCCCGCGAAACAACCGCCATTTGGTATGGCAACTTAGCCAGCTTAGACAAAAGTTTGATGCTCCAGTACCTGTGATTGCAGTGAACAAAGCAAAAGAAATTCATACTTCTACATTAAATCTATTTGAAAAGTATCTGGGGACAACAACCACCTCTCTAGCATGGAAAAAGCATCGTCTGGTTTTCTCACAAGCAGATACCACGACGAAGATTTCAGTAGAGCCTACCACCCGCTGGAGTATCGATGAGCACGACTTTGCGCTCGACAACCTACCTAATGTCTATTCAGGTGAAAAGCTGGATCAAGGAGCACGATTTATGCTTGATCACCTCCCTAAACATCTCGCCGACAGAAAAGTGCTCGATCTCGGCTGCGGCAATGGTGTTTTATCCGTAAAACTTGGACTATTGAACACAGACATACAACTCACTTGTGTCGATGAAAGTTTTATGGCGACAGAGTCAGCCAGAAGGAACCTAATTAATAGACTTGGGAAAGAGCGTAAAATAGACTGTGTGACCAACAACTGTCTAGACGGATTCGCAGCGGAAAGTGCAGATTTTGTCGTTTGCAATCCTCCTTTTCATCAGCAACAAGCGATTACCGATCATATCGCATGGCAGATGTTCTGTGATGCAAAGCATGTTCTCAGCAAAGGTGGGCAATTATTAGTTATCGGTAACCGCCACCTCGGCTACGATGTGAAGTTATCTAAGCTATTTGGAAAAACGAACGTAAAACTTGTCGCTTCAAATAAGAAATTTGTTATTTTACAAGCAACTAAATAGTTCACTATCATGTCTCTAATACGTTTAGAGTGACGATCAAAGGAAATTACAATGAGAAAACTGGTTCTAGCCGCGTCAATGGCCCTACTTACTGCTTGTTCTGCACCGCAACACGAACAGCTAAACTTTATGCCTCAGCCAGTTCTGAGCAACAATGACATCGTACAAAACGCAAGTTTCACTCTGACAAGTAAAGACGTTCGTTCAGCGCAGTATGTTGCTCTGATTGATAGTGGCCGTTCAAACATTGAGCCCATTCATTCTAAGCAGAATGTACGTATCGCCATTGAGAATGCCTTGTTGGAGCAATTCAAGTCTCAAGGATTCCGCAGCACGGTTAACAGTGAAAACTCAGTCAAAGTGGAAGTACAAGAGGCGCTAGTATCTGTCAAGCACTCCATAATGGAAAATGAAATGGATGGCAAGGTAGTCGTCGAAGTGACGGCTGAAACGCCTCAAGGCAAACTAGTCAAAACATACTCAGGCACAGCAAAACGCACAGGTGCTCTGAGTGCTTCAAATGAAGAGATCGAAATTGTACTCAATGATGTCACTAATCTAGTACTGAAAGAAATTTCAAGCGATCGTGAATTGAAAAACTATATGCAGGAGCGCTTCTAATGTGGAAAGTTGCTATTGCCTCTTTGGCTCTAGTCAGCAACCTTGTTTTTGCTGGTCCGAAAGTTGAGTTCGAAACTACACTAGGTGCTTTTACGATTGAGTTAAATCAGGAAAAAGCTCCGCTAACGGTAGAGAATTTCCTCAAATATGTAAAAGATGGCAGCTATGTAGGCACTCAGTTCCATCGCGTGATTCCGGGCTTTATGGCTCAGGGAGGTGGTTTTGATCAAGACATGAAACAAAAGCCAACTTACGCACCGATAGAAAATGAAGCCTCAAATGGATTAAAGAACGAAACAGCAACCGTTGCCATGGCAAGGACTAACAACCCTAATTCGGCAACGCGTCAGTTCTTTATCAACTATGTCGATAACAGCTTTCTCGACTACGACCAACGTCCACCTGGTTATGCTGTATTTGGTAAAGTGACTCAGGGGTTCGACGTAGTACAGCAGATGTCTAAAAAACGCACCAAGACGGTCGGCAGATACCGCGACGTACCTGCCACTCCTATTGTGGTGACAAAAGTGACTTTGCTTCCATAATCTAATAAGGCTCCAGCTTACTAAGTTGGAGCCTTTTCAAATCCACCTTCTTTCCATAAATTGGCAAGCACTATTCAATTAACAAGGAAGACGTCATGTCTACCAAACCCTCTCCAATGTCTTGGTTGGAAACCATTTATAGTTATTATGATAAGCGCCTATTGTGGGTGTTTATGTTAGGCTGTTCAAGCGGCTTCCCATGGGTGTTGATTGGCTCAAACATGTCGGGTTGGTTAAAAGATGCTGGCTTGACACGCACAGCGATAGGCTACTTTGGCAGCGTTTTTGCTGTTTACGCGATTAACTTTTTGTGGGCTCCACTCGTCGACCGGGTCAAGCTACCCGTTTTGCATGCTGTGCTTGGCCAACGCCGAAGCTGGATTTTCTTCTGTCAGTCACTAGTCCTTGTCGGTACTTTATTTATTGCTGGCGTGGACCCATCGCAAAACTTAGCCTTAACCTCAATGCTTGCCTTAGGCATCGCGATAGCATCGGCAACTCAGGATATTGCCATCGATGCTTTCCGCATCGATACTTTCCCTAAATCAGATTCATCCAAGCTACCACAAGCCTCAGCGATGGCAGTGATTGGTTGGTGGACTGGCTATTCACTGCCGGGTTACGTTGCTTTCATCAATGCAGATTCAATCGGCTGGAACGGTGTCTACTATGGTATGGCAGGTATTGTCGGTATTTTGATGTTGTTTACTCTGCTAGTCGGCGAACCAAAGACCAATCGTGAAGCACTCCAAAAACAAGCCGAAGCGCGTCATAACCAAATTGTAGGTTCTCAAACGCTCTCTTGGTTAAGCGTTACCGTAGTTGAGCCTTTCCTAGATTTCTTTAAACGTAATGGCGTCAAAGTAGCAATAACTCTACTTCTATTCGTCTTCCTGTTTAAAATTGGTGAAGCTTTCTTAGGCAGGATGTCCATCGCTTTCTATAAAGACGTCGGCTTTAGTAATGAACAAATCGGCCATTACTCTAAGTTGATTGGCTGGGGAGCCACCATAGTCTTCACTTTGGTTGGCAGCATGTTTAACGTTCGTTTTGGCATCGTAAGAGGTTTAATGATCGGCGGCATCGCTATGGCTGGTAGTAACTTAATGTTTTCTTGGATTGCCTCTGTGGGACCGGATGAAGATTTATTCTTAGCGACCATTATTGTTGATAACTTTACAACAGCATTTTCCACCGTCGCCTTCGTGTCTTTCTTAACCGTTCTCACAGGCCAAGCTTTCTCTGCAACGCAATATGCATTACTGGCATCGTTGGGTAACTTTGGACGGACCACATTAGCGTCATTCAGCGGTGAGTTGGTTGACTTTCTTGATGATTGGTCAATGTTTTTTGTCATTACATCGGTGATGGTCATCCCGAGCTTACTTATGCTCTATTCACTTCGTCACTACTTCGCTGACCTATTGAACAAAGCCAAAGAGCGAGATTGACCACAACTTAAAAAGTAGCCCTTCAAATAGAAAAAAGGCTTGGCAATTCGCCAAGCCTTTTGCTTTTGAGTCTATTATGGATACATACCTTTGCCGAACATGTTAAATATGCGGGCAACACCTTGAGTAAATATCATAGGTTCTGTGAGTACGGTAATACACAAGCAGTCCTCTCCTTTTTGGGTATAGGGACTGTGTTTTATCGAAGCATCTTTAACGAGGTAATCACCCGCTTCGTAATGGCCATCTTCGTCGCTAAAGCCACCATGCAATATCAGCGTCGATTCCATACCTCTATGAGTGTGCTGTGGAATCTTCACATCTTCCGCGATGTACATTAAGTTCACTCGTACACTGTTACCCATGTCGACTGGTGCGCTAAATACCTTGCCACCGTAGTTTTTCCATTCCCCCACCTTATCCCTGAAACGTGTAAGAGACAGTGGTAACTGAAAGGTTTTGCCGTTAACTTCAATGCTGGATGGCTTTCTGGTAGGCCGAACCGCTTGTGGAACTGGGTCTGTGCTTAGAATAACGTTCAGCATACTGTCGAATTCGCTGTCGTCGAAAACATCAGTTTCCATTAGCGCTTCGCCACAAAGATTCTCAAGCTCTAACACTTGTTTTTTACAACTAGGGCAGCTCTCAAGATGAGTGGCGACAGTAAACCCATCGACAGCATCCAGACTGCCTTCAACGTAAGCCTTTAACATATGCTGGTTTGGATGATAGCTCATAGTCTCTCTACCTCTATTGAATGTCGAAGCTTCTCTACTGCTAGCCTAAGCCTTGATTTCACTGTGCCGACTGGAATATCGTACATATCTGCAACCTGCTGATGTGGCAATTCCTCTAAGTAGACGGCCTGAACAACCTTCTTTTGTGCCTCAGGGAGGACATCTAAAAACTTTACGACCTGCTCTTTTAGCATCTCATGTTCGGGCGCATAATGCTCAACCATATCTGGTGGACAATAATCATTGGGCCAAATGTCCTCAGAATGAATGTGCAGATCTTTACCACGTTGTTTGCGAAGTGTGTCGTAGCACAGGTTTCGCGCGATCGTATAAATCCAGGTCGACAGCGAGCTTTTCGTTCCATCGAACAAGTGGCTTTTCTGCCAAACCGTGGTCATCGTTTCTTGCACTAGCTCAAGGGCCACTTGTTCGTTGCCCATATGCTTGTATGTGAACTGCTTCAACCGTGGAGCAAAATGCTTGAACACCAATGCATAGGAAGCTTTATCTTTTTCTTTCACTTTTCCCATACAGAGCAGCCAGTCTTGTTTAGCAAAAGAGTCTGTGTCCTTAGCAGCCATATTTTTGGTCCTTTCCAGCGCTTTTGAAGTATTACGTAAGAAAAAATGAATGGATCACTTTGTAAGTTTAGCTTTCAATGGAGCGGGTGAGAAATTCTATCGCTTCGTTGCAATCTTTTTGCTGCACAAGAAAGTCAAATTGTTTCTGGGGAATGGGCAGTATCTCAAGCCAACGCTGACTCACCCAGCTTGCATCGTCGAAGAAACGTTGGTCATACAGTTCTCCAAGTTGAGGGAACTGACTGTAAACTGTTCGTAATTGTTCACTCAAATATTTGTGCTCGTTGGATAGCTGAGAAAACTCCCAGCTTGAGCGCCACTCAACGCGTGCTCTGCGTAACCCGTCAAACTCGGTTCTGATTCTTTTGATTTCGAAGCATCTGATCCCAACAACTGTGACGCCCAACAATCCATCATCAAGTAATTCAAAGTCGACGATTTTCGCGAGCGCACCAAAAGACGATAAACGAGACATCGCTGGCACCTCGTCATGCTCTATCAGACAAATGCCGAAAGTTCCGTCCGACTGGCTTGCCTCTTTTATCAATCTTTTGTATCTGGGCTCGAATATACGAAGCTTCATCCTTCCTTCGGGAAGAAGAATCGAGCCCAGCGGAAACAACATAATTTCAGACACTATTTATCACCCTCAAACACTTTACAATTGCTTACGTGGAAAGTGAGAGTTAGATCAATCACCAAATATGTTGATTGCTTGATCAGCATAAAAATCAGCGCAAGCGCTTGCGTAAACGATATCCATATCACTTTTTGTGCAAAAAAATCATAGTTCCGTTACATCGTTGAAAAATGATCATTAGTGAGATCTTCATCACTAGTTTTATGTATTTTTGCACTTCGTATCACTATTAATTGAGATTTTTATCGTTATTATGCGCTCCAGAAAAAGCACAACAGAGATTGTGCAACAACGGCTATATGAACAATTTTTGATATTGAAAAACATAGAGAGTCCCACTATGCGTAAATCACTTTTAGCTCTTGGTGTCGTAGCAGCACTGTCTGCACCAGCAATGGCGGCCGATTACTCTGACGGCGATATTCACAAGAATGACTACAAATGGATGCAGTTCAACCTAATGGGCGCATTCAACGAAAAACCAGGTAACTCAACACACGATTACCTAGAAATGGAATTTGGTGGTCGCTCTGGTCTGTTTGATCTGTATGGCTACGTTGACGTTTTCAACTTAACGTCAGATCCAGGCAGTGATAAAGCAAACGCTGAAAAGATCTTTATGAAGTTTGCACCGCGTATGTCTCTAGATGCACTGACTGGTAAAGACCTTTCTTTTGGCCCTGTTCAAGAGCTGTACGTTTCTACATTGATGGAATGGGGCGGTAACTCAGGTGTAAATACTCAGAAGGCCGGTATTGGTTCTGATGTCAACGTTCCGTGGTTGGGCAAAATTGGCCTAAACCTATACGGTACTTACGATTCGAATAAGAAAGACTGGAACGGTTTTCAAATTTCAACCAACTGGTTCAAACCTTTCTATTTCTTTGAGAATGGCTCATTCATTTCTTACCAAGGCTACATTGATTACCAATTTGGCATGAAGAGCGAGTACTCTACGTCAAAAACTGGCGGTGCAATGTTTAACGGTATCTACTGGCACTCAGATCGCTTTGCTGTTGGTTATGGCCTAAAAGCCTACCAAGATGTGTATGGTATCGAAGACACTCCTGCATTCCGCTCTTCAGGGGTCACTAACTACTTGGCAGTGACTTACAAGTTCTAAGCGACTAAAAAAGCTTCATTGCCTACAAATGGTACCTTCGGGTACCATTTTTTGTTTGCTTTCGCTTAAACGGTGATTATCCTTGTGAGAAATTATCTGTTCGGCAAATCAACGTGAATATCGTTATTCTTGGCCCAGGCGCTATTGGGACACTATGGGCAACTAAACTCTCCATCGCGGGGCATAATGTCGCCGTGTGGTCTAACTCAACAGACAGTCACCTGAGTCTGCAGCTTGATGAATTACCGCCGATTCAATGTGATAACCGAGATATCACTTCCGTTAGGCAGGCTGATTTACTGCTAGTCACCGTAAAAGCGTGGCAAGTTAAGCGCGCCCTTGAGCCGCTCAAAGCGCATATAACTCCAGAAACCATGATTTCCCTGATGCACAATGGCATGGGAACCGCAGAATGGCTCAGCAACACTTTTCCTCGCAACCCTTTGCTCCTAGCGACAACTGCACATGGCGCCTATCAATCGGCCAAACACCAAGTAATACACACTGGGTTAGGCGTCACCCATATAGGTGGTATTAACCATTCAGGCAAACAATGTGACTTCCTCAGGGAAGTCTTACAGCACGCACTGCCAGAGGTTATTTGGTGTGACAATATAGAGCATGCATTATGGCTTAAGCTTGCCGTTAACTGTGCGATCAACCCCTTAACAGCCATATTCCAAATCAAGAATGGTGAGCTGGGTTCTGAACGATTTAAAGAACAACTAACCAATGTTATCGAAGAAGTCTTTCGTGTCATGAACGCTTGTTCCATCCCTATCGACAAGTCCATACTAGCATCCACAGTTCACCAAGTGATCAATGCCACTGCAGAGAATATGTCTTCTATGAGGCAAGATATTCACTATCAACGCAGAACAGAAATTGATTTTATTACTGGTTACTTACTAAAGCAGGCTAAAATTCACAATATTCAAGCCCCTGAAAACCAAGCGCTATACAACCAGATCCACCACATCGAACAAAGCTGGAAACAACAATGAATAAAAAAGTACTGGTCCCGATTGCACCGGGAACGGAAGAAATGGAAGCGGTCACCATCATCGACATGATGGTACGAGCTGGCTACGACGTTACTGTGGCCAGTGCTGATTTTTCTGGTCGGCTGACAATGAAAGCTTCTAGAGGCGTCACGCTCACTGCTGACTGTAAACTCGTCGATATCGCCGATGAAGAATTCGATGCAGTGATCTTGTCTGGTGGCGTTGGTGGAGCTGAAACCTTTCGCGACAGTACCTTATTAGTCGAGATTGTTCGCCAACAGATGTATGAAGGCAAGCTCGTTGCAGCTATATGCGCAGCCCCAGCCTTGGTGCTAGCTCACCATAAGCTTTACCCAGACGCTCTAATGACGTGTCATCCAAGCTTTGAGTCTCATATCACTAAAGAAAATTGGCGAGTTAAACGCGTTACCTACGATATCAATCACAACTTACTGACCAGCCAAGGTCCTGGCACCGCATTAGAATTTGCTATGGAAATCATCATTAACCTTTCAGGTAAAGAACACGCTTGGACGGTTGCAGAGCCTATGGTAACAATTCCGACACTGCAATATCACAAGCTGGGTGGCCTTGAGTCATGCTAGATGTTCATGCTATCCGTTTACAATTCCCTGCATTGGCTCAAGATGTTAATGGAGAACAATTAGTGTATCTCGATAGTGCAGCGACTACACAGAAGCCTGATTGCGTTATTAGTGCCATTTCACACTACTATCGTTCTCAAAATGCCAACGTTCATCGTGGCAGTCACAGCCTGACCGCACAAGCAACCAGCCACTTTGAAGCCGCTCGTCAAACCGTCGCAGACTTTATTGGCGCGCAGAACAGCAAAGAAATCATCTGGACACGCGGAGCGACAGAAGCGCTCAACCTAATCGCACAAACCTATGCGCGAAACACACTACAGCGCGGTGATGAAATTCTGGTTAGTGAAATGGAACACCATGCCAATATCGTCCCTTGGCAAATCGTTGCAGAGCAGACAGGAGCAAAAGTCGTCAAAGTACCAATGACCGACAATTGCCAATGGAATATGGCGGCATTTTCCGCTTTGCTATCCGATAAAACGAAACTAGTGGCGCTGGCTCACATCACCAATGTGACGGGAACACGCCTACCCATTGAGTCAGTGATAGCTCAAGCTCATCAAGTGGGAGCGAAAGTCGTTGTCGATGGTGCTCAAGGCATTGTTCATGAAACGATTGATGTGAAGGCGTTAGATGCGGATTTTTATGTTTTCTCTGGACACAAACTCTACGCTCCTGCTGGCATTGGCGTCTTATATGGCAAACTGTCGCTGCTTGATGCTATGCCACCCTGGCACGGAGGGGGGAAAATGGTTGATAAGGTGTCATTTGCAGGGACCACTTTTAGTGAATTACCCGGAAAATTCGAGGCTGGCACACCCAATGTAGCAGGTGTGATAGCCCTAGCTACAGCGATCGACTGGTATCAGTGTTTTGAACAAGCCGACGTAAAAAATCACATTCGCAATCTGGTTCAAAACGCTTATCAAAGACTATCTCAAATCGATGATGTTAAGGTATTGGGGTATCAACAAGATGCTTCTTTGCTATCGTTTATCATTGATGGAGTGCATCATCAAGACCTCGCGACGTTACTTGATCAACAAGGTATCGCCGTCCGCGCGGGTCACCATTGTGCTCACCCTCTAATGGATGCACTTGGTGTTAAAGGCACTGTGCGCGCCTCTTTCGCCATTTACAACACACAAGAAGACGTTGACAGGCTGGTCACAGCTGTCGAGAAAGCCGTTGATATGCTTTAGGCAAGAGCGGGAACGCTTTGCTATGGATGCGGGATTTTGGAACGGACTGCGTCCTACGGAGAGCTGGAGAGCTGGATAACTAGATAACTAGATAACTAGATAACTAGCTTTACATTAATCGAGCCTCCACTCTTTATTTTTATGACGGTCATCCTCAAGAGGGAGGAACGACCGAGTTGGGGATCTCTTAAAGTAATTCGAACACTTGAAGAGATTCCCTACTCACTCCTTCGTCGCTCTATGGAATGACCGAAAAGAGGCTTCTTCTTTCTAGCAGGGCGAAGCCCGATCCCGTTCTCCCGCAACGAAGCGATCCATAGGACAAAGTCCGTTCCCGCTTCCCTAAAGCTCATCAAACGCTTCAATCGCTTCAGAAAGCTTTTTCACACCATGGATCTGCATTCCCGGGATCCCACCTTTAGGCATATTCGCTGCAGGAACAATCGCTTTCTTAAAACCATGCTTAAAGGCTTCATTCAACCTCTCCTGCCCACTTGGAACTGGACGAATCTCTCCTGCTAAGCCGACTTCGCCGAATATCACCACATCTTTAGGTAAAGCTCGATCTCGAAAACTGGATAGAAGCGCTATCACTAATGCCAAGTCAGCGCTGGTTTCTGTTACCTTGACACCACCAACGACATTAACAAACACATCTTGATCCGCCATCTGTAAACCACCGTGCTTGTGTAAAACCGCCAGTAAGAGCGACAAGCGGTTTTGCTCAAGGCCCACAGCAACACGTCGTGGGTTAGCCAACTGAGAGTAATCAACCAAAGCTTGAATCTCGACCAGTAGAGGACGAGTGCCCTCCCATACCACCATGACTGAACTGCCAGATGTTTCTTCTTCCCCTCGAGAAAGGAAGATGGCTGACGGGTTGCTGACTTCTTTGAGCCCCTGCCCTGTCATCGCAAATACCCCCAGCTCATTGACTGCTCCAAAGCGATTCTTATGGCTGCGCATAGTTCTAAAACGATTGTCCGTTCCGCCATCAAGTAATACTGAACAGTCAATGATGTGCTCAAGCACTTTAGGCCCCGCTAACGTCCCATCTTTCGTCACATGGCCGACAATAAATACAGAAACATTGTTCTGCTTAGCGTAACGAGTCAAGGCCGTAGCCGACTCACGCACTTGTGCCACACTGCCAGGTGATGATTGCACATCCGCAACATGCATCACCTGAATCGAATCGATGACCATGATCTTAGGCTGCTCTTTCTCAGCAATTTGACAGATACGATCGACGTTAGTTTCTGAAAGCATTTTCAGGTTGTCTTTAGGCAAACCGAGTCGTGACGCTCGCATCGCAACCTGTTGTAACGACTCTTCACCTGTGACGTATAAGGTTGGCATTTGTGAGGCGAGATAACACATAGTTTGCAAAAGTAGCGTTGATTTACCCGCTCCTGGGTTACCACCAATCAGAATGGCAGCACCCGGCACTACACCGCCACCAAGAACACGATCAAACTCTTTAAAACCACTGGTAAAACGAGGAACTTCCTGCAAATCAATGTCAGATAGGGTCTGAACCTGAGTTTCACCAGAGTTACCTGCATAACCCGCTAACCGCTCATTGCGTGCCGCTGCTGGTGATGCCGCCAACCTGACTTCACTGATCGTATTCCACGACCCACAAGCATTGCATTGTCCTTGCCAACGCGGAAAATCTGCCCCACAGTCATTACACACATATGCTCTTTTTGCTTTCGCCATATCACCTCAGACCTGTATTTGTGACTATGCTATTATCATACGTCACCTATTCACCTTGATTCGGTGTAACATATCATTAAAGATCTTTATATCAAGGTCGATATTGAGAGTAAGGGACACGCTAACAAAAATATATGCAGCAGTCAGAGATTTTATCTTTAGCAGAACGATTGATTCCTGCTTACAACTCCGGTGATTTTGAATACCTTCTCGCCCAAATGACTGAAGGGGAGCCCCCATCGGTTAAAATTCTGGTCAAAATGGAGCTCAATCGAGTGATGGCTCCGTGTACTAAACCCGTAGACCTTCGCGGCCGAGTAAAAGGTGAGTGCCGCGAATACGAACTCGATGGTGTAAAACATTGGCTCGATGACGTTGCCTTCAACGCCTACCATAAAAATACTCGTAAATTTGGCGGCTATACTGAAGGGGTCTGGGAAGCATTATGTAATACTCATAATAATTTTCGAGTAATGCAAAAACGGGGTAAACCTCACGGCATTGAGTTTTCAGAAAAAAGTTCAGCATATGATGTTGAAGCGATTAATTTGGGTTACGATCTCAAGCGTCGTGAGAACCGTTTAAAACTCTCTTCTCAAATAGAATTTCAGATCAACAGAGATCAGCTCGTCCACGCCACAACTGTCGATATCTCGCCATCAGGAGCAAAGTTTAAGGTCCCATCCGCATTTAGCTACAAACTCGGAGAGATCATAGCGGTACGTTTCGTTGAATTGATTAAAGAAAGTGAAGTCGAAGGGCTAGACATCCCTATCAACTATCGGATTGTTGGAATTGATGAATCTTACGAAAACGATGCAGTAAAATATCTACGGTTACTCAAACTTGACGAGTCAAACGTCGTTGAACAAGTTATCGAAGACAAACTGACAAATGATAGCCAACGAAGCCGGCATGACAATCAAGATAAAGTCATTCGAGCTCGCTCTCGAGGCTATGAGCATACATTCCTTAAGCACACCTGTAATTTACCTGTTTTCTTCAGTGGTAGTGAACTTAAACTCGCCTTAATGACAGAGAACAATCAACCCATTTGGCAATACTGGCAAGATGAGCGCAATCAACAAACCTTGACCAGCTTGTTTAATAAAGAACGTTTAGAACAGCTCACCAAGCCTGGTATGCGAGGTAGCAATAATGTGTTTTACTCCTTCACTCACAATCATCAAGGTAAGACCCTATTTTTCTCCATGATGATGCCAGAGGCGAGTAGAGAACTCCGTCAGCTTTTCTGGCACGTTGGGGCCAAAAAAGAGAGCTGGAGAGTGTTTCGATTACATGTTTTTGAACTGTCCAAAGAAGAACGGGTAGAGCTGTCCAAGCATTCAACTGAACTCAACTTTAAAACTAACTCGCTTAGCCATTGCGGTATTCTTCAGGAGCTATCTACTGAGTCTACTAACCAAGATTACCTTCTGACTGCAAAGCCTAGGATGCCGACTAGTGAACTCAATCGCTTTCGCCATGCCCGTAATCCAGAAAATAACCCTGTTTGTATCTACTTTGATGCAATATCCCGTAGGAAAGAACCACGTTTTCAATTTCGTTCTCCGATCGAATTGTCTTATCCTCATGATACCGCTCATACAGGGGTGACATTAGACATTTCTAAACGTGGAATTAGCGTCGCTTTAACTTCTCAAAGCGAGCTAAAAGCAGGAGATACATGTTCGGTTAACTTTAAAGAGCTTAGTCTGTATGATAAACAACTGCCTCTTAATAACGTTCCATACGAGGTTGTTCGAATTTCTCCAGGAGGAAAGCGCCTTCAGCTAGTTATAAAAGAAGACAGCAATACCATGCGCACCATTGCTTTTTTTGGACGGCTGATCGAGCATAACCAAGATAAACTGGTTGCCCAAAAAGAACTGCTGCCCAGTAATCAGTTACTGGAGGGTTTGCACGACATCTTACTGGATAAGATTGTGAGCTCGCCTATCTTCGTAGAAAAACGAGGGAAAAACCTTAAGCCTCGCGTGATAGGTATTAACTATCCTCTTGCTTCCCACCTAGTGGTATTCGCTAAACTTGGCCATGATGAGAATTTTTCCGTCGAGCCTATCTATAAAGGTCATACTAATACACTGCTCGCTCAACCAATGCGTCGTATTGATGGTGCACAGCCTCAGTTTCAGGAAATTTATTTATCAACCACAAGGTTTGGTACACGTATTCAATCTTATGAATCCAAATTGGTGAGCGAATTTGATTCGCTGAAAGATCGTATTGCTTTCATCAAAGACGCGCAAGGAATGGGAGAGTTTTGTGCTCTTCGTATTTGTAGTGCTCCTGTTTTTGATGCCATGAGCGCACTACTTCAAGAAGATCTCAAAGAGCTGGCAGCTATCAGTATGAATCAAGCTAGAAGCTTAGAAAAAGAGCTCACAGGTATCATGGGGTATGGCGAAATCACGGATATCACAGAAGAAGTGCTTACTCGTCTTGAAATGACCAAATAATAGTAATAAGAAAGCGAGGTTTTAACCCTCGCATCTTCATTATGGAGCAGGTTTAAAACTCAGTTTCTTCTGCTTAGACAGAGCAGCAGATAGAATACACAGTACCCCCCCCAGTCCCACATAACGCACGGCTGTTTGCGCTTGTTGCTCCACTTTAGGTTTTGCATGGTAAGCGATACCAAGGCCTGCAACGGACATCATCATCAGATCGTTTGCACCGTCTCCAACAGCGATAGTATTGTGTGGTTCAATATCGTATTGTTTGGCTAACTCTTCGAGGATATCCGCTTTAGTTTGAGCTGATACAACGTTACCAACCACTTGACCAGTCAACTTGCCATCAACGATTTCCAGCTGATTAGATTCTGCATGGTCTAAATTCAATGTCTCTTTGAGGTAATCTGAGAAATAGGTAAACCCACCAGAGGCAATTGCCGTTTTCCAGCCAAACTGACGTAAGGTACTTACCAGCTCAGGCAAGTCAGGCATCAATGGCAAAGCGTTTCTTACACTAGACAGGATACTTTCATCAGTACCAGCCAGTGCACTCACACGTTGACGTAAGCTCTGTTCAAAATCCAGTTCACCTTGCATGGCGCGCTCTGTCACTTCCGCGACTTCCTCACCCACACCAGCAAATTTGGCTATTTCATCAATACATTCAATTTGAATCGCAGTCGAGTCCATATCCATAACGATAAGGCCTGGCTTTGATAAATCGGGAAGATCATTAAGCGACGCATAATCCAGTCTAATGTCTTGGAGAACTTTTTCATGTTGAGCAGTCAGCTCACCCTGCATTAATGCTACTTCATAGCGGCCAACCTTCCACACATCAACGACAGCATTATGTTGGCCAGTACAACGGTCAATAGTTTCAAAATATTGCGATGACAAACACTCTGCGAACACAATCCAATTAGCCTTAGCTTTATCAAATTGACTAAATAAGCGTGTCTCGGGAATTCGATTGTATAGTGATGTATGTTTTTGAATAGAAAAGGTCTTAAACGTTTCCATGTGAATTATTCCTAAAAAATCTACTAACACGTTAACCTATTGCAATTTAGCTGTGCAAGCATCAATATGCTCTATAGGAGAATTAACCTTAAGTTAGGCGAGTATGGAACCCTCTCTGTTCTCATTTCGTATTGCCTTAAGAGCGCTGGCAATCCTCTCGTTGATAGCAATGATGGGAGTAATTGGTATTAACAGCGTAAAAATTACTAAAGGCAATGAACAAATTCAGAAAAACCAGTTGGAAACACTGATAAAAATGTTGGTTTCTCAAGCTTCTTTATCAGCAGGTGATATGATAGCCAATCAAGATCAAGAGCGCTTACTGAAGCTAACCAACCAACTGGCTAAAGACAATCTCGTGTTTGATGCCACTATCTATGACGCGGAAGGGATTCGCTTGGCCTCAAGCGACAAGGGGAAAAGTGTGCGTGAAGTTCTCGGTTTAGATACGCCACTTGAAACCGCTCGAATTGGCAAACAGCAATTAGTTGAGCCCATTATGCACGACAATGCAGCCATTGGTTTTGTTCGTATCACCTTTGAGACGGGTAAAGTAACTGCCTTTTCTGATCACTACTACCGTAAAAGCGACCGTTACATGTATACCATGGTCGGAATGAGTTTTATCGCAGGCTTACTGTTGGCAATTGTGGTGAGAAGAAAACCCAAACGCAACAGTGAAAATCTGCTTCTTAAAGAAATGAGTTAGCCAATTGCAAGTAAAAAAGAGGGGGTAGTATTTAAGTCACTCCCCCCTCTTTTACTATTTTTCAGCGATTGAGACTGTATCTAGGCCTCATCACCTAACAGGATAGAGTCGAGCGCGATAATCATCATATCGTTAAACGTAGTTTGACGCTCATCTGATGTTGTCTGCTCGCCCGTTTTGATGTGATCAGACACAGTACAGATAGTCAGAGCTTTCGCACCGTACTCAGCACAAACGCCGTAGATACCTGCCGCTTCCATTTCAACACCAACAATACCGTACTTGTCCATCACATCGAACATTTCTGGATCTGGTGTGTAGAACAGTTCAGCGGAAAACAGGTTACCCACCTTCACTTCGATACCACGTGCTTTCGCTGCCTCTTCCGCTGCACGAACCATCTTATAATCAGCGATAGCAGCAAAGTCATGGCCTTTAAAGCGAATGCGATTTACTTTAGAGTCAGTACAAGCGCCCATACCAATCACAACATCACGTACTTTGATGTCTTCGCTAACAGCACCACAGCTACCTACACGGATGATTTTCTTCACACCGTAGTCTTTAATCAGCTCAGTAGCATAGATTGAACAAGATGGGATACCCATACCGTGGCCCATCACAGACACTTTACGACCTTTGTAAGTGCCTGTGAAACCGAACATATTACGTACATCACAAACCTGAACGACATCTTCTAGGAAGGTTTCTGCAATGTACTTCGCGCGTAGCGGATCACCCGGCATAAGAACGACATCTGCGAATGCACCCGTTTCAGCATTAATATGTGGAGTTGCCATGTCTGTTAATTCCTTAACTAAGTTAAATGTTGTCAGAGAGGTGGTTTACCTCTCTAACTCTCTCATTACAAAAAGTTTTTACCATAATCCATTGGTGAAGTACCAAAGTAAGTCGCCAATGATTGACCAATATCCGCAAAAGAGTCACGCAGGCCTAGAGAACCAGCTGGCACTTTCTGACCATAAACAATTACAGGGATGTGTTCACGTGTGTGGTCAGTACCTGGCCAAGTTGGGTCACAGCCGTGGTCGGCAGTCAGGATTAGAATATCGTCTTCTTCCATCAGTTCCATAACTTCATGGATACGGCCATCGAAGTACTCAAGCGCAGCAGCATAGCCTGCAACATCACGACGGTGACCATAGGCGGAATCAAAATCAACAAAGTTAGTAAAGACGATAGTATTGTCGCCCGCTTCTTTGATTGCCTGTTTTGTTGCTTCAAATAAAGCAGGAATACCTGTTGCTTTGGTCTTCTTAGTAATACCGCAGCCAGCGTAAATGTCAGAGATCTTACCGATCGAGTGAACTTCACCGCCCTTCTCATCAACAAGCTTCTGTAGAATCGTCGCTGAAGGTGGCTCAACAGACAGATCGCGGCGATTACCAGTACGCTCGAACTGGCCTTTACCCGGACCAATGAATGGGCGAGCGATAACGCGGCCGATGTTGTAGTCTTCCAGCTCTTCACGTGCGATCTGACAAAGCTCAAGCAAACGTTCTAGGCCGAAGGTTTCTTCATGGCAAGCGATCTGGAATACCGAATCCGCCGACGTATAGAAGATAGGTTGCCCTGTCTTCATATGCTCTTCACCAAGATCATCCAGTACCTGAGTGCCTGATGCATGACAGTTACCGAGGAAACCGTCTAGACCAGCACGCTCAAGAATGCGATCTGTCAGCTCTTTCGGGAAGCTGTTGGCTTTGTCGGTAAAGTAGCCCCAGTCAAACAGAACCGGAACACCAGCAATTTCCCAGTGGCCTGACGGCGTGTCTTTACCTGAGGATAGCTCAGCAGCATGGCCGTAAGCACCGATGATCTCCGCCTCAGTATCTAAACCTGGCGCAAAGCGACCCGTTGACTCTTTGTGGGCCATTGCTAAACCAAGCTTTGACAGATTAGGCAACGTCAGTGGCCCTTTACGATCAGCGTTATCCGCTAGACCTTTATCACATTGGTCTGCGATATGGCCCAGAGTGTCTGAACCAACATCACCAAATGTCTCAGCGTCTGCTGTCTCACCGATTCCAAATGAATCCAGTACTAATATAAATGCTCTTTTCATTGCTCTTCCTCAGGCCCACCGGTAATCATTTTTATATGGCGGGCCTTAGTGTAATTTTTGATTAAACGTCTTCTGCGCGGATCTGACGATAAACCTCAGGCGTTGGAGTATACTCACCACCGATAGTAATAGCCTGCTTCAGCGCTTCAGCCGCTTCAAGCCATTGCTCTTCACTACGTGCATGAATCACGGCCAGTGGTTTATCACTCGATGCTTTTTCACCAAGACGGATGAACCCGTCAAAGCCCACAGCATAGTCAATTTCATCTGTTGCCACACGGCGGCCGCCACCCATGGAAACAACCGCCATACCGATTGCACGAGTGTCCATTGCCGATACCACACCGTCCTCATCAGCGAAGACAGGTTTGATGATTTCTGCTTTTTCCAAATAGTTTTCGTAGTTTTCAACAAAATCGGTTGGGCCGCCTAGGCCTGCGACCATCTTACCAAAGCACTGAGCAGCTTTACCGTTATCTAAAACTTCCATCAGTTTGGCGCGTGCATCTTCTGTGTCGTCAGCCAATTGAGCCAACACCAACATTTCTGCACATGACGCCATCGTAACTTCAAGTAAGCGAGGGTTGCGGTATTCACCAGTCAGGAACTGAACCGCTTCACGTACTTCGACTGCATTACCCGCAGAAGAAGCCAGAACTTGGTTCATGTCAGTTAGGATAGCTGTTGTCTTGGTACCTGCACCGTTTGCTACTGCTACGATAGATTTAGCGAGCTCTTCCGAGGCTTCATAGGTTGGCATGAATGCCCCTGAACCCACTTTTACATCCATCACCAATGACTCAAGCCCAGCAGCCAGTTTCTTAGACAGGATTGAAGCCGTGATCAGAGAAATGTTGTCGACCGTCGCGGTAATATCGCGGGTTGCGTAGACACGTTTATCGGCTGGCGCTAAATCACCTGTTTGGCCAATAATGGCAACACCTGCGTCTTTCGTAACATCACCGAACACTTGATTGGTTGGCGTGATGTTATAGCCAGGAATTGACTCCAACTTATCCAGAGTACCTCCAGTGTGACCAAGACCTCGACCCGAGATCATTGGAACAAAGCCACCACATGCCGCAACCATTGGCCCAAGCATCAGCGAAGTCACGTCACCAACACCACCAGTTGAATGCTTATCTACAATTGGGCCGCCAAATTCTTTATGGCTCCAATCGATAACCATACCGGAATCACGCATCGCACACGTCAGCGCAATGCGCTCTGGCATTGTCATTTCATTGAAAAATATCGCCATCGCAAAGGCTGCGATTTGCCCCTCTGAAACGGTGTTTTTAGCCACACCTTGGATGAAGAAATTGATTTCGTCGGCAGTTAGGACTTCGCCATCGCGTTTTTTACGAATGATTTCTTGAGGTAAATACATTAGTTCCTCCCACACAAAACGGTGGTTAGTAAAGTAAAAAGTAATGTGGTGAGCTTTCGCTCACCACATTCAGACTTTTAATTAGTACGCTGCAGGATCTGCAGTTTCGTCTGTTACTTCTAATGTATTTAGTAGGTTAGTAAGCAGGCTAGAGGCGCCAAAACGGTAATGGCGAGCATCTACCCAGTTGTCGCCCAAAATCTCATCTGCCATTGCTAGATACGCGGCTGCATCTTCAGCAGTGCGTACACCACCTGCTGGCTTGAAGCCAACCGATTTTGCAACTTCCATATCACGAATCACTTCCAGCATCATGCGTGCATATTCAGGTGTTGCATTGACTGGCACTTTACCCGTTGAAGTTTTAATGAAGTCAGCGCCTGCTTTAATTGAAATTTCAGAGGCTTTCTTAATTAGAGCTTCTTCTTTAAGCTCACCGGTTTCGATGATGACTTTCAGAAGAATGTCACCACACGCTGCTTTACATTGCTTAACTAGCTCGAAACCCACTTCCTCGTTACCTGCCATTAGAGCACGGTATGGGAATACAACATCCACTTCATCTGCACCGTAAGCAACGGCCGCTTTCGTTTCTGCAACAGCGATATCAATATCATCGTTACCGTGTGGGAAGTTCGTTACTGTAGCAATACGAACGTCTGGTGTACCTTGCTCGCGAAGTGTCTTCTTAGCAATAGGAATAAAGCGAGGATAAATACAGATCGCTGCTGTGTTACCGACAGCAGATTTTGCGTCATGACACAGTGAGATCACTTTTTCATCAGTATCATCATCATTCAGCGTTGTAAGATCCATAAGTTTAAGTGCACGTAGTGCTGCTGCTTTTAAATCGCTCATTTCTATCTCCGATCAATATTCATAAATATATCTGCTCAACCTAAATAGTTGACGCATTCATTAATGAACGGACTTGGTTCCCTGAAGACTTAGGGATAAACAGCGAATCTACCCCCAATTGCTATCCTTGTCACCGCACAGTACCAGTTTGGTCTATGGCACAACAATCTGCGATTGCGGTGTCTAACGGTATCTGTAGCCAATTGTCCAATTGTACTGACATCGCTACAACCAGCACCAATCATACTCCTTGTACTAACAGGTGCTAGCTAAAATCACTTTTCAATAATCCATTGATAAGTCACACCATTAAGATATACCCAACGATACCCGATAAGCCAGCTAACGCGGCAATGCAGGTTTGGGCGACTTAATGGCAGAAAACAGGACTCAAACGACAAAACCCGGCAGGGTTGCGAGGTAAACTTCGTTAATGAGTTTTACCCTACTCTCTATATTTACATACATTATAGATATTCGTCGCAGAACTGTAGTGGTCCATAAAGCGCAAACGGTTTGTATCTCAAAAAAGATTCTAGTTAACGTTCACTCAATAATCTTACTGAATAATCGTTGCGAATCAGGTTGTCTGAACTCAGTCCAAACTTGTCATACAAGCTAACGAAAGCTCTTGCCAACTTGTACGAGTTTTCTCTCCAAGCAGTGTGTGTAAAACAAGGTAACTATGGTTAAATCCCAGTTAACATCGTAATCGGGCTCACTCTATTGGAAGAAACAAAAAAGCCCCGTAGCACACAAGAATGTGTGTCTACGGGGCTTTTTAAAACGGCGTCTATATAATCTTTCGCTTACTTAATTAGAAAGATAGGAAGAAGCCAGCGATTGTCGCCGCCATTAGGTTAGATAGCGTACCAGCACAAACCGCTTTGATACCCATACGGGCAATGTCATGACGACGGTTTGGCGCTAGACCACCTAGACCACCAAGCAGAATCGCAATAGAAGAAAGGTTTGCGAAACCACATAGAGCGAACGAGATAATTGCTGCAGTCTTAGTTGACATTACTTCGCCAGTCTCTTGGACTACTTGCGCAGCATCACCAACGTATGGTACGAAGTTTAGGTACGCGACAAACTCGTTAACCACTATCTTCTGACCAATGAATGAGCCAGCAAGTGTAGCTTCTTCCCACGGAACACCGATTAGGAATGCTAGAGGCGAGAAGATGTAACCAAGCAGAATTTCCAGTGTTAGTTCAGGCATATCGAACCAACCGCCAATACCACCTAGGATACCGTTGATAAGAGCAATTAGACCGATAAACGCTAACAACATTGCGCCAACGTTCAGTGCCAGCTGCAAACCAACAGAAGCACCGCCAGCCGCTGCGTCAATGACGTTAGCAGGTTTATCTTCACCACCGTCAATGTCAGTGCCTAGCTTTTCATCAGGTGTTTCTGTTTCCGGCTTGATGATTTTCGCGAATAGTAGTCCGCCTGGTGCTGCCATAAATGATGCCGCAACTAGGTACTCTAGAGGTACACCCATAGAAGCGTAGCCCGCTAGTACACCACCAGCAACTGAAGCTAGACCACCACACATTACCGCGAATAGTTCAGATTGCGTCATCTTAGGAACAAACGGACGAACCACAAGAGGTGCTTCAGTTTGCCCTACGAAAATGTTCGCAGCCGCAGACATTGACTCCGCACGCGACGTGCCAAGTGCAGCCTGTAAACCGCCACCAAGAATCTTGATTACCCACTGCATGATACCAACGTAGTAAAGTACAGAGATAAGTGCAGAGAAGAAGATTAGCGTTGGAAGTACCTGGAACGCAAAAATGAAGCCAATACCGTCAACTGAGAAGTTAACTAGGCTGCCAAATAGAAAACCAGTACCGTCTTTACCGTAGTCGATAACACTTTGTACACCAGCTGAGAAGCCAGCTAGAAGGTCACGACCCCATGGTACGTAAAGAACGAAACCACCGATGATAAATTGGATAGCAAATGCGCCACCCACAGTTCTTAGATTGATAGCTTTTCGGTTATCAGACAGTAGTAATGCAATTCCTAGCAATACTGCCATACCGACTAGGCTCATAAACAGGCTCATAGTTTATGATTTCCTTATATGTTATTTGTTGGCGTGTTACAAAATGGAGCTCTAAAGCGGAGCCAATTATACTCATCCGTCCAATGATAAAGTAATGCTGCCCTCACAGTTTCTAATAAGATTCATCATGCGTTCACCCATTTACGTGAAGAAGATCACCTTACAGCGAACTGCAAATCATAAAAAGAACATTTTCTTTAGAAACTATTCACAAATACCGAACGCAGAATTGCTATTTTTCCAGATGCTTTCAGCAAGCGTTTGCTCATTAATACCCTTCAGCTTTGCGAGACATGACAAGGTTTGAGCTAACATTTCCGGATGATTAGGTTTGCCTTGGTGCCCGTAAAGAGGCATGTCTGGCGCGTCCGTTTCCAGAACGAGACATTCCATAGGTAAGTTCATCACCGCTTGGCGCGTTTTCCGTGCTCTTGGATAAGTGATAACGCCACCAATACCAATATAGAAACCCAACTCGACAAATTGCATTGCCTGCTGATAGCTACCCGAAAAACCGTGTAACACTCCACCGTAAGGAAATTTATGACGCTTTAGCAACTGAAGAACCAAATTGTGGGTTTTCCTCGCGTGGAGGATCAGCGGTAACTTGAGTGTTTTCGCCAATTCAACCTGAGTAACAAACACTTGTCGTTGAATCTCTTCGTCAACAGCAACCATTGCATCTAAGCCACACTCACCAATCGCTTTACAACGTTCAAGCTTTGTTTCAAACAAAGTGTGTAACTCAGGTAACTGCTGCTGACTATCTTGCGTTAAAAAGTAGGGGTGCATGCCCAACGCAATATAAACAGATGGATATAAAGAAGACAGTGCAATTAATTGCTTCCAATTGGAGGGCCCAATAGCCGGAATCATGAACCGTTCAACACCCGCTCGCTTTGCCAGTTGCAGTTGAGCCGGAAAATCATCTGAAAAGGGGGCGAAATCGAAATGACAATGGGTATCAAAAAGGCGCATTACCGCTGCGCCTTTTTATTAGATTGAGAAGCTTGCTGAACGGGGTCTGTTTGATAAGGAACACAACTGCGTTTATTCTGCGGAGTTAGGCCCATCGACTGACACCACTCGTCGTATCGCGCAACCCACTGTTTAAACCAAGCTATCATCTGTTGATTCCTTTATTGCTCTTCGCGTTTAAAGACCAATTCGGTCGGTGAAGACTCATCTTCAACAAAATAATAGCCCGCTGTGTCAAATTTAGTCAGGTCCGCAACGCTCTCGATACGATTCTCAATGATGTATCGTGCCATCATGCCACGTGCTTTCTTCGCATAGAAGCTGATCACCTTGTACTGACCATTTTTACAGTCTTTGAAAATTGGCGTAATTACCTGAGCATCCAGAGATTTTGGTTTTACGGCTTTAAAGTACTCGTTTGAAGCAAGGTTAATTAGAACATTATCACCCTGTTCAGTAATAGCTTGATTTATCTTATCAGTAATCACATTACCCCAGAACTGATACAGGTTATTGCCGTTTTCATTGGCAAGTTTCGTTCCCATCTCCAAACGGTAAGGCTGCATTAGATCAAGTGGTTTTAATAAACCATATAAGCCAGATAACATGCGTAAGTGCTGTTGAGCATAATCAAAGTCATCGTCTGACAGGCTTTGAGCGTCTAAGCCAGTGTAGACATCACCTTTAAAAGCCAGAATCGCTTGGCGTGAGTTCTCCGCCGTAAACGTCTCACTCCACTCCTGAAAGCGGCCAACGTTCAGGTCAGCGATCTTATCGCTCACTTTCATCAAGCTAGCGACATCGGCAGGCGTCAGCTTACGACAGGCATCAATCAGTTGTTTTGAATACTCTGTCAGTTCTGGCTGAGTAAATTTCTCTGTAGCCAGTGGAGATTCATAATCTAAGGTTTTCGCTGGTGAAACGACGATTAGCATGGCTTTACTCTATCTGTTCTGTTTTTATTCGCTATAGGTTACAAAAAAAACCATGCAATGTCTGCATGGCTTTTTGAATCGTTTTAATAGAGATTGGCTATTAATCTTTTTTGCTCTGATCCCAGATACCATCCTCAAGCTGAGATTTCAGCTCAGGAAAATCGTTCGAATCAAATGTCGGCACTTTACCTTCTTTTAGCTGACGGTTGTAATCTTTCGCCAGCTTAATCACGATGCCAGAGAGAAGCAAAATCGCCACCAGGTTGACAATCGCCATCATACCCATAGAAACATCTGCCAATGCCCAAACGATAGGTAGTGATGCAACGGCTCCAAACATTACCATCGCTAGTACAACCAGACGGAACACGCCCAGACCGGCTTTATGGTTATGCTCAAGGAAAATAAGGTTTGTTTCCGCGTATGAGTAGTTCGCTATAATAGACGTAAAGGCGAAGAAGAAAATCGCAACAGCTACAAAGATTCCACCCCACGAGCCTACCTGAGAGCTCAACGCTGCCTGAGTCAGTTCAATACCCGTGATCTCACCATGCGGAACGTACTCACCGGACATCAGGATAATCGCCACCGTCGCTGAACAGATCACGATAGTGTCCATAAACACACCTAACATCTGAACATAGCCCTGAGACGCAGGGTGTGGCGGATAAGGTGTAGCTGATGCCGCTGCGTTTGGCGCAGAACCCATACCAGCTTCGTTTGAGAAAAGACCACGTTTAATACCGTTAATCATTGCTTGAGCAATTGCATAACCTAAACCACCTGCCGCGGCTTCTTGCAGGCCAAAGGCACTCTTGAAGATCAAGCTCAGTACTGCCGGTAACTTATCGATATTCATGAACACAACGAATAGCGCCAGTAGCAGGTAAAGTAGCGCCATTGCAGGGACAATCATTTCTGCTACGCGCGCGATACGCTTGATGCCACCAAAGATAACCACTGCAGACAACAGAACTACGGCAACACCGACATAAGTTTCATCCCAACCAAATGCCGTATTCATGGCACCAGCAATTGAGTTAGCCTGAACCGCGTTAAATACCAAACCAAAAGCGATGATCAGGAAGATAGAGAACAATACGCCCATCCAGCGCATCCCTAAACCTTTCTCCATGTAGTAGGCAGGGCCACCACGATAGTTACCGTCATCATCTTTGGTTTTGTATAACTGCGCCAAGGTACTCTCGGCGAACGAGGTTGCCATACCCAGCATTGCGATCAGCCACATCCAGAAAATTGCACCTGGGCCCCCGGCGGTAAGAGCGACGGCAACACCCGCCATGTTACCTGTACCCACACGGGCTGCTAGGCTAGTACACAGAGCTTGGAATGATGAAATACCCGCTTTATCCGCTTTACGGCTGTTCTTTAACACCGAAAACATATGGCCAAAGTGGCGGAACTGGATAAAGCCCAGTCTGAATGTGAAGTAGACCCCCACACCAACTAAGAGATAAACCAGAATAGAGCCCCAAAGTAGGTCATTCATCAAATTAATTAAATCTGTCATAAGATCCTCATAGTGAGTTTTCGCTGATCTCTGCTTCCCAGCCTTCCATCCAGTTGCAAACCAAGTGTCAATTTTGCTTAGTATTATTGTGTAATTATTGTGCAACTCAGATATGTAAAACGCGCCTCATGCTTCCATTTTACGTACCAGCGTATTTTTGACGGGCGGATAATGCAGTCAAGGATACCAAAAATCAATATGCATCAAAATGTATATTGTTGTTATTTTTCACTATAAAATCACCATTGATTAACACAAAAAAGAACATAAAAACCACAAAAACAGAACATTAACATCAAAATTTAACAACAATAAAGAACACACAACTCGATAAGAAATAGCAGAGCCGCAAATAATTGACACTCCTTTGTCATCAAGGACTCAGAGAAGAGAAGGTTAAGTGATTCGATCTGTAAATTCGATGTATCAACTCAGCCAAATAAACCTAATTGCATAGTTCAAGAAACCGCTGTTTTTTCACACACAGCGTTAACATACATATTTTGAAAATTTAATCGTTTTCGGCAAACCGTTTGAACAAAAAACAACCAAGCATTGCTCCGTTTTTTGTGAAGCCAAGTCTAAAACAACATGAAAACTTCATGGAATCGTAACAAATGAGAAACGAATCAAAGTTACGCTCCAAACAGAATGGTATTTAAACAGTACCCCTTCAAAGAGTAATCATTAAAAGAGGTAGCTTATGGAAGGCTTAAACTTTGAAGAAATCATGGAAATGGATTTTCCAAAAAATCGGGCAACACGTTCTAAACCCGCAAAGCGTAAATGGCGTGAAATCGAAGCAATAAAGGACAGGCAGAGACTTCGACGTGAATTGAAAGATATGGACATCGGATTCGACGATATTGATAATCTAGATTACTAACATTAGAAAAGAGGCGTATTAGCGCCTCTTTTTTGTTTATCGACACTTGAGCGTCAAACACACTCTTGATCGACCTGCCTAACACGTTGGGCTAATTGCTGATACTGTTCTGCAATGGTGTGGCCAAAAACAGGGTCGTCTTCAGTGACGCTCCAACGTTTCTCGACAACTTGCCAATCATGTAAAGTGAAGCTCTTATTAATGAGAGGTAATATTGACTGCTCTTCAAGATCCATGTGGCGCTTTTGCGTCAAGACAAAATCTTCGAGTTGCTGTACAAATAGAGCTTGAGGTACCACAGCATCTTGGAGAATCATATCAACAGTATCGAGAAAAGCATGAGTTCTTTGTGACAATGTCTCATGCTCTAGTTCAAGATTCTCGATATCCGTGTGATGGCCGTAATGCTCTAGATAATAGTGGTAGAGAATATCCTCTTTAGGGTGATGGACACGCTCAGAGTGGTGAGCCAGATACTCCACTATTTCTCTCACTAAACTGTAATTGATGGTCTGTTCTTCCTTTAGCAGGGCAATCTTTTGCCTCAATACTGCCAGCAAACGAACCATGTAACCATGCTCTCGCCTTATCCTTTCAATCATCATAGCGCTTCTCCTTAACACCTACTTTTAATGAGTGTATAAAAGAAGCGCCAGTCAAATTTTGACATTGCTCGAAGATTAAGCAATCCACTTTGGGGAGAACTACATATTGACTTGATCAGGAAGGTGCCAATTTATAGTTGGTTTACCTTGCGAACTAAGAATATGATTTGCTTGAGAAAAGTGTCGGCAACCGAAAAATCCGCGATGCGCTGACAATGGAGAAGGGTGTGGCGCAGCCAATACATGGTGCTTATTACGGTCGATGAAACGCCCCTTCTTTTGCGCATGGGAGCCCCAAAGTAAAAACACCACACCAGACTGATACTGGTTAACCGCTTCAATGACTTTGTCAGTAAAGGTTTCCCAACCAGTTTTAGAATGCGAATGGGCTTTTCCCTGTTCGACCGTAAGAACAGTATTAAGTAACAAAACACCTTGCTCAGCCCAGCTTTGAAGGTAACCATGCGCCGGAATCTGAAAACCATCAATGTCCTGTGCTAACTCTTTATACATATTGACTAAAGAGGGAGGAGTCTTGATACCTGGTAAAACAGAGAAACACAGACCATGCGCCTGTCGAGGGCCGTGATAAGGATCCTGTCCTAAGATCACAACTTTCACGTCATCAAACTCAGTCGCCCGAAAGGCATTAAACACATCTTTTGCCGGAGGAAAGATCGCTTTACCTAAGCCCCTTTCCGATTCAACAAAATTCAACGTCTGCTGAAAATAGTCCTGCTGCTTTTCAGCCCCAATGACGTCTTGCCATGTCAATGACGGGTTCATGTTTTGTTCCTTCTACTATGTGCGCTCAAACAATTGTCGCAAAAGTTAATGAAGGAACAAAGCGATAAAGTGAACTAGCTTTTTTGTGGGATCCGATAATGTCCCTGACCCGTCACATGACGATTAGGAACAGGAAGGCGTGGCGAGCGTGCGATAGTATAAAAAGCAGTGTAAGGCATAGTGGCATCCTTATTTGTCTGAGTACCTCAACTCACTATGAAAAATTAATGCCACTTTTAAATAGTTAGGCCATTTCCTTGAGCCGAGCAACATGATGCTGACGTATAAACTCAATTTCGTCAGGCCAACTTTCCGGCTCTATTGTTTCTAGAATCAATGGGATATGGTCAAATCGAGGATCTTTAGCGATATACTCAAAACACGACCAACCAATTTCTCCTTTGCCTAATGCGTGGTGACGATCGACCTTCCCACCTAGGGCAATCTTTGAATCATTAATGTGCATTGCCCTTAAATAATGCATACCAACAACGCGCTCAAACTCCTCAAAAGTCGCCTCGCACGCATCAAAGCTGCTCAGATCATACCCAGCAGCGAAGGCATGGCAGGTATCAATACAGACACCAACGCGAGATTTATCCTTAACTTGTTGAATGATTTCCGCCAAATGCTCAAATCGCCAGCCTAGGTTGGTACCCTGACCCGCCGTATTTTCTATCACCGCGGTCACGTTTGGTACCGCTTGGTGGGCAATATTGATCGATTCCGCGATTCGCACTAAACACTCTTTCTCAGAAATTTTCTTTAAGTGGCTTCCTGGATGAAAATTGAGTAAGCCTAGCCCAAGCTGATGGCAACGCTGCATTTCATCAATAAATGCAGCGCGGGACTTCTCGAGTTTTTCTTCCTCTGGAGCGCCGAGATTAATCAAGTATGAATCGTGTGGGAGTATCTGCTCAGCGGTAAAACCTAACAGGGTACAATTAGACTTAAATGCGGCGATGGTTGTTTCATCAAGCGGTTTGGCACTCCACTGGCGCTGATTTTTAGTAAATAAGGCAAACGCATTTGCTCCTATTTTATTTGCCCTCAATGGTGCCTGATCAACACCACCTGCTGCGGAAACATGAGCACCGATAAACTTGTTACCGTACGACTTTTCTAACATGTTGCTTTATCACTTTTGACTTTCAATATATGGCACGAATTACAGCAAGTTATTAGACTCATCTCAACAACCACACCAGGCTTGTAGTAATATTACAACAAAACAAGAGATCCAAATCTATCGCCAAGGTCATAAATCATTGCTATATATGATATTATTGATTCAAATCAACACATTAACCACTTAATAAGTGATGATATTGGTAGTTATTTGACTTAAATCAAAACCACCCAAGTAATTTCAGGTTATATAATACGCAGCTCGACGAAATTCGGAAATTAACACCAATAAAACCACTAATGTGGATAGGAGACTGTGATGATTCAAGGCATTCAAATTACTAAAGCGGCAAACGATGCACTACTGAACTCTATTTGGTTACTTGATAGTGAAAAAAATGAAGCGCGCTGCGTGGCTGCAAACACAGGTTTTGAAACTGACCAAGTTGTAGCAATCAACGAACTTGGCGAATACGAAAGCCGCGAAGTTGCGATCGAGAAAGCACCTCGCATCGAAGGTGGTCAACACCTGAACGTTAACGTTCTTAAGCGTGAAACTTTAGAAGATGCGGTTGAAAACCCTGAGAAATACCCTCAGCTAACTATCCGCGTTTCTGGCTACGCTGTTCGTTTCAACTCGCTAACGACTGAACAACAACGAGATGTAATTGCACGTACATTTACTGAATCTCTATAATTCAGTGAGTGGTACATTGAACATGACAACGGCGCCTTAATGGCGTCGTTTTTTATGACTTTAGAAAGAAGCAGTGCAAGCGAGCTTTTTTTCCGTTACATTAATTGACCCATTCCTAGTTTTCATCAGTAGCTATGTTACTTGAAGGCATCGAGACTTTATTAGTTCTTAGTAAAGCGAAAACCATGAGCCGAACTGGCAGCTTACTGTATATCAGTCAATCAGCAGTCAGTAAACGAATCGCCAATTTAGAAAAAAAACTCGGTAAAAAATTAATCGAACCTTCTGGCCGTTCAATCAAACTAACACCCGATGGACAGGCTCTGATTGACAACATAGGTCCTTCTTTTAATGAGCTGCGAGGTCTGATCTATGAACAACAAGAGTTGGAAGATACTTCCCTCATCAAACTCGATAGCTCAAAATCTTTGATTGCAGGATATCTAGGCAAGACCATTGGCGACTACATCAAAAGCGATCAGTACATTACAATCACGACCAACCACACACCTCGTATTGTAGAACATGTTCAATCAGGTAAAGCAACGCTCGGCCTCTGTGCGGGTTTACTACCAGCCCACCATGGATTGATGACCTTTCACTTATTTGATGAGCCTTTCGCTGTCGTAAACGATGCCCCTTTAAAGCAATTACCCGACAAGATCATCACAAACGATTTAACCAACCCCGCCAACAGCTATCAACTCATCACGCTAGAAAAGCTCGGTATCAAGCCAATCATGGAAATGGATGCTTACACCGCTGCAGCCCAGCTGGCGTTAGGCGGAACAGCGCCAGCGTTGATCCCTCACTCAATCATTAAAGCGCTCAATATCCCCGACAAACATTGCTTTCATTTCAAACAATTACAACACCTAATTCGACCTATCCATATTTGCGTCAGACAGAGTGTGTATCAATCACCTCGGGTTAAAAAACTGATAGCAACCATTGTTGATGCTGTTCCCAAAGCAGTTTAAATGCCATCGCCATCGACATCACGATCACTAGGGGACGGATCCATTTTTGGCCTTTGGTCACAACCACTTTCGCTCCCATACGAGCCCCAAAGAATCCACCGACCGCCATTACCAATCCTAATTCCCAGATCGGTAATCCTGCCAACACAAAAAACAGTAATGCAGCGATGTTAGAAGTAAAGTTCAGAACCTTGGTGCGAGCGGTCGCATCGACCAACGAAAAATGCCCAATGGCAACAAAACACACAGTAAAAATGGAGCCTGTTCCTGGGCCGAAGAAGCCATCATAAAACCCAACCCCACCGCCTACGGACAAAGCAAACATCGCTTCTGACAGCTTGGCTTGCCCCGAATGTTGTTTCGTTTTTGGCATCAGCAAAAAGTAAAGCGAGATAGCGACAAGAAGAATGGGAATAAGACTGGTCAGGGTACTTGCGTCAATATACTGCACCGCTTCCGCACCAATCGCTGAGCCAATGAAAGTACACAGAATGGCTAAGCGCATCTCTTTTATACTGACAATACCGTTGCGCACGAAATACCAGCTAGCAGAAAAACTCCCAAACGAGCTTTGCAACTTGTTTGTCGCTAAGGCTTGAGTCGGTGGAACCCCCGCCGCCAGTAGCGCAGGTAGCGTTAATAAACCACCGCCACCAGCCATAGCATCGATAAAGCCTGCAGCAGTAGCAACAAAGAAAAGTATGGTCAGTATTTCGAGGGAGATTTCCATAACTTATGTCTAAACGGCGAAACAATGGCCATAACCATAACACTGAGCTTTCCAGTCGGATAAGGAAAGCATCGAAATTGACCTATTCCATTTTTTCATCACTCTAATACACCGCATAAAAAAGCCCGCTCAAAAGAGCGGGCAATGAGGTTGTCATATAGGCTCTGTTGCGAGCCTACTGGTTTTTATTACGCTTCGTTCTGTGCCACTTTAGCGTGCAGCTCTTGAACTGAAGTCACTGATGTTTTAGCGTCAGCCGTGTGTGCCATACACACTGCAAACGCGGCATTCAGTGTCGTTGTGTAGTTCACTTTCTCAGCCAATGCGCCACGACGAAGTACTTTTGAATCCTCAATCGCTTGACGACCTGCCGCGGTGTTGACGATGTAGGTGTACTCGTTGTTCTTGATACGGTCAAGAATGTGTGGACGACCTTCGTGTACCTTGTTCACTAGACGTGGGTTGATACCTGCTTCGCCTAGGATAACTGCTGTACCGTGCGTTGCATCCAGTTGGTAACCAAGTTTAGTTAGCTTAGACGCTAGGTCTACTACACGCTGCTTGTCGCCTTCACGAACAGACAGTAGTGCGCGACCTCCTTCTGGGTACACTGCGCCACAACCGAGTTCTGCTTTCGCGTAAGCTTCTGCGAACGTGGCACCTACACCCATTACCTCACCAGTAGAGCGCATTTCTGGACCTAACAGTGGGTCAACACCAGGGAACTTGTTGAACGGAAGTACTACTTCTTTCACTGAGTAGTAAGGTGGGATAATTTCTTTAGTAAAGCCCTGAGACTCTAGAGATTGACCCGCCATCACACGTGCAGCGATTTTCGCTAGTGGAGCACCTGTTGCTTTAGATACGAATGGTACTGTACGAGCAGCACGAGGGTTTACTTCGATTAGGTAAACTTCGTTTTCTTTAACAGCAAACTGTGTGTTCATCAGACCGCGTACACCAAGTTCGAAAGCTAGCTTCTCTACTTGCTCACGCATCTTATCCTGGATTTCCTGACTTAGCGTATAAGCAGGTAGTGAACATGCCGAGTCACCAGAGTGAACACCCGCTTGCTCGATGTGCTCCATGATACCGCCGATAACTACGCGCTCACCGTCACAGATAGCATCGATATCAACTTCAGTTGCGTCGTCTAGGAAACGGTCCAGAAGCACTGGTGACTCGTTCGATACGCTCACCGCTTCGTTAAAGTAACGGCGTAAGTCTTGCTCGTCGTAGACGATTTCCATTGCGCGACCACCGAGCACGTATGAAGGACGTACAACCAACGGGAAGCCAATTTCTTTCGATTTCTCAACCGCTTGCTCGATTGTCGTTACTGTCGCATTTTCTGGCTGTAGAAGACCTAGGCGGTCAACGGCAGCTTGGAAACGCTCGCGATCTTCAGCGCGGTCGATTGCATCTGGGCTAGTACCTATGATTGGCACACCTGCCGCTTCTAGAGCTCGAGCAAGTTTAAGTGGAGTCTGACCACCGTACTGAACGATAACGCCTTTTGGCTTCTCTACACGTACGATTGAAAGCACGTCTTCAAGTGTGACTGGTTCGAAGTACAGACGATCTGACGTGTCATAGTCAGTAGAAACTGTCTCTGGGTTACAGTTAACCATGATAGTTTCATAACCATCTTCACGTAGAGCTAGTGAAGCGTGTACACAACAGTAGTCAAATTCAATACCTTGGCCGATACGGTTTGGACCACCACCAAGAACCATGATCTTGTCTTTGTCTGTCGGCTGCGCTTCACACTCTTCATCATAAGATGAGTACATGTAAGCCGTATCAGAAGAAAACTCAGCCGCACAAGTATCAACGCGCTTGTACACTGGGTGAATGTCGTACTGGTCACGCAGGCGACGAATTTCGTTCTCAGATACACCAAGAATTGAAGAGAGACGAGCATCAGAGAAACCTTTACGCTTCATCTTACGTAGCACATCTTCAGTCAAGCCAGCAAAACCGCCTGCCTTAACTTGATTTTCCAGGTTAACCAGTTCTTCAATCTGAACTAGGAACCAACGGTCAATTGCCGTTAGATTGAATACGCCATCTACTGACATACCAGCACGGAATGCGTCTGCGATGTACCAGATACGCTCAGCACCAGCTTCTTTTAGTTCATGACGAATGGTTGTTAGTGCATCAGGCGCATCCAGATCAACCATTTCGTCAAAACCGTTGGCACCAACTTCAAGGCCACGAAGCGCTTTTTGTAGAGATTCTTGTTGGTTACGGCCGATAGCCATAACCTCACCCACTGACTTCATCTGAGTTGTCAGACGGTCGTTAGCGCCGGCAAATTTCTCGAAGTTAAAGCGAGGGATCTTAGTTACTACGTAGTCGATTGTTGGTTCGAATGATGCCGGAGTCGCACCACCAGTGATGTCGTTTTGTAGCTCATCAAGAGTGAAGCCAACGGCCAGTTTCGCTGCAATCTTAGCGATTGGGAAACCTGTTGCTTTAGAAGCAAGAGCAGAAGAACGAGATACACGTGGGTTCATCTCGATGATAACCATGCGGCCATCTTTCGGATTAATACCAAACTGTACGTTTGAACCACCTGTCTCAACACCGATTTCGCGCAGTACCGCTAGAGATGCATTACGCATCAACTGGTACTCTTTGTCAGTCAGCGTTTGGGCTGGTGCCACTGTGATTGAGTCACCAGTGTGGATACCCATTGGGTCGAAGTTTTCGATAGAACATACGATGATACAGTTGTCCGCTTTGTCACGAACCACTTCCATCTCATATTCTTTCCAACCGATTAGTGATTCATCGATTAGAAGCTCGTTGGTTGGCGACAGGTCCAAACCACGACGACAGATCTCTTCGAACTCTTCTTTGTTGTAAGCGATACCACCACCAGTACCACCCATAGTGAATGAAGGACGAATGATACATGGGAAGCCGACCATATCGAGAACTTTGTAAGCTTCTTCCATCGTCTTAGCCGTATCCGCACGCGGACACTCTAGGCCGATTGACTTCATCGCTTTATCAAAACGAGAACGATCTTCTGCTTTGTCGATAGCGTCTGCAGTTGCACCGATCATCTCTACGCCGAACTCTTCAAGTACGCCGTGCTTCTCAAGGTCTAGAGCACAGTTAAGTGCAGTCTGGCCACCCATAGTAGGTAGTACTGCATCAGGGCGCTCTTTCTCAATGATCTTGCGAACCACTTCCCACTGGATTGGTTCGATGTAAGTGGCATCCGCCATGTCTGGGTCAGTCATGATGGTTGCAGGGTTAGAGTTTACAAGGATAACTCGATAACCCTCTTCGCGCAGTGCTTTACATGCTTGAGCACCAGAGTAGTCAAACTCACATGCCTGACCGATAACAATCGGGCCTGCACCTAGAATTAGAATACTTTTTAAGTCAGTACGTTTTGGCATTCTCTACTACTCCGAATTAAGCGCTGTGTTGTTTGATTAGTTCGATAAAGTGGTCAAATAATGGTGCTGCGTCGTGTGGACCAGGGCTTGCTTCAGGGTGACCTTGGAAGCTAAATGCTGGCTTATCTGTACGGTGGATACCTTGTAGAGAGCCATCAAATAGTGACACGTGAGTTGCACGTAGGTTCTCAGGCAATGTTGCTTCATCAGCAGCAAAACCGTGGTTCTGAGAAGTAATCATCACAACATTACGATCTAGGTCTTTAACTGGGTGGTTAGCACCGTGGTGACCAAATTTCATCTTAACGGTTTGCGCACCAGACGCTAACGCAAGGATTTGGTGACCTAAACAGATACCAAAGATTGGCAAACCTTTATCCAAGAACACTTTGGTCGCTTCGATAGCGTAAGTACATGGTTCAGGGTCACCAGGGCCGTTTGACAAAAACACGCCGTCAGGGTTGAGCGCCAAAACTTCTTCTGCACTGGTTTCAGCAGGAACTACTGTTAAGCGGCAGCCTCGGTCAACAAGCATACGCAGGATGTTTCGTTTTGCACCGAAGTCATAGGCAACAACGTGATATGGCAATTCGCTGTCGTCTTGCGCCTCAGGAAGTCCACCCTCAAGCGTCCACGAACCTTGTTTCCATTGATACGCTTCTTTTGTTGTAACTTCTTTCGCAAGGTCCATACCTTTTAGGCCAGGGAATTCTTTTGCTTTAGCCAGCGCTAGAGCCTCGTCTAAGTTGTTACCCGCAACGATACAACCGTTTTGTGCACCTTTTTCACGCAGGATGCGAGTCAGCTTACGCGTATCAATATCAGCGATGCCAACGATGTTTTGCGATTTAAGGTAATCAGAAAGGGATTGTTCGTTACGAAAGTTAGAAGCGATGAGAGGGAGATCGCGAATCACAAGGCCTTGTGCATGAATGGAAGAGGATTCTTCATCTTCGGAATTGGTTCCGGTATTGCCTATGTGAGGATAAGTAAGTGTGACGATTTGTTGGGAATAGGAAGGATCAGTGAGGATTTCTTGGTACCCCGTCATCGAGGTATTAAAAACAACTTCACCAACGGACGACCCATCTGCTCCAATGGAAACTCCGCGGAACACTGTCCCATCTTCTAGGACTAACAGTGCTGATTTACTCAAGACAACCTCCAGAATAAAAATGCAAAAATAATAAATTAAACTGCAAATCTGCCTTCCTTCACGCAATAAAAAAGCGTTTTCAGGTTATTTAGACAAATTGGCGGTATTCTAATGAGGCGATAAAGAAGTGTCAACAGAGACACGAAAATAAATTTAATATTTAGAGCAGTTAAAACCAAAAATGTTTTTAGATGGCTAAAATATACAGTTTAGTCCGACTAACAAGGAGATAAGACGAACTATTTATGAAATGGAGTATTTTCAACATATCTGAGATCACAGTTTTTATCATCACCTTAGCGCAAACGTTGAACAACACACAATTACCATAACTTTTAAGCAACTAAGCAAAAATAAACACACAAACAATCAAAAAACACACTAAACTTAGATGCAGATATCATATGTCAACTTGTTTATTGGATTACTAATTTAAGCCAGATACAAAAAGCGCCGGGCAAACCCAGCGCATAATTATTTACTTTCAGTTTCTAGTTTCACTTTAATACTAAGATGCAGGGTAATTCCCTTCAAACTAAAGCTCGTTTAGACCCAATACATCGGTCATAGTGTAAAAACCCGCTGGCTTCTCATTAAGCCAAACCGCTGCCTTAATTGCACCATTAGCGAAAGTCATGCGATCTGTAGCTTTATGGGTCACTTCCACACGTTCGCCAATATCAGCAAACATTGCTGTATGCTCACCAATGATGTCACCAGCGCGGATGGTCGCGAAGCCAATTTCATCTTTAGTACGCTCACCTGTGATACCTTCACGAGCGTAGACCGCCACATCACTTAGCTTATTACCCATTGCATCAGCAATCGCTTCTCCCATACCAATTGCAGTACCTGATGGCGCATCTACTTTATGACGATGGTGTGCTTCTACAATTTCAATATCGCAATAATCGCCCATTACCTTGGCGGCTTTTTCGAGGAGCTTGAAAACCAGGTTTACTCCCACAGAGTAGTTAGGTGCCATGACCACAGGTACATGCTGCGCAAATGCGTCAATTTGTTCACGCTCTTGCTCGGTAAAGCCTGTCGTACCAATAATAATACCCTTTGCGTGTTGCTTACATAACTCAAGGTTAGCAAGGGTGCTTGAAGGGGCAGTAAAGTCGACGATCACATCAAAGTTATTAATATCTTTTGCCAAATTATCAGTCACTACAATGTCAAACTTTCCTTCACCACACAGCTCCCCAATATCTACGCCGACTAAAGATGACTCTGGTCTCTCGGAGCCTGCACCTACTTGAGCCTTTTGGTTCAAATAAGTGGCTTTAACTAAGTTTCGGCCCATACGACCAGCAGCTCCGGCAATTGCAATACGTACCATTGCACCTCTCCATTATTATCATTAAATGTGCTTAGTAGATTAAAACTACCAACATTAACCATTGCTGGCTAGATCCGGATGATCTTTCATCACAAAATTTTTATTAAAACGAACGACACTTACCTACCTCTGTGCAAATTCGTTCATCACTCGATGTAAAATGGGTATGTTAGCTTCCGGGAATGCATAGCGAGTAAGCTCAGTTATTGGTACCCAAACGCCTTGTTGACCTTCTTTACCGTACGGAGCATTCTCGAATCTGGTCACACTAATGAAATCAAACTTGAGCGACTTTTCTGGGTAGTCATATTCAAGGTGTTCGAATAGACTCTGCTCTGTCACCTTAATACCGACTTCTTCTTCGAGTTCTCGAACAATAGCGTCTTCTATGGTTTCACCTAATTCCACTTTACCACCAGGAAACTCCCAGAAGCCCCCCTTATGTTTATCATCTGGCCTCTTGGTAATAAACACTTCCGATTGGTCGGAATTAAAAATGATGGCCGCAACAATATGAATACGTTTCATAGTAATTTTCCTCAAAAAAAGAGCCGCTTAAGCGACTCTTTACTTTTCATGTACGGTTTCAAATTAGCTATTAATTTGACCGTGACATTGCTTGTACTTCTTACCGCTACCACATGGGCATGGCTCATTTCGGCCAACTTTGCGTTCTTCACGAACCGTTGGCTGATGTGCACCATCATGGTTTTCTTCGTCGGAAAGTTGATTTTCAGCTGATGCATGCTGAGCTTGAGCACGGCGAGCCGCTTCTTCTGCTTGGGCACGGCGCTGCGCTTCCATACGCTCAACTTCTTCCTGCTGTTGAACTCGGACTTTAGACAGTATGGTAATGACGTCCGATTTAAGCGCATCTAGAAGACCTTCAAACAACTCAAACGACTCACGTTTGTACTCTTGCTTCGGGTTTTTCTGAGCATAGCCACGTAGGTGGATACCTTGACGCAAATGATCCATTGCCGCCAAATGCTCTTTCCAAAGCGTATCCAGCGTTTGTAGCATAACGGATTTTTCAAAGTTACGTAGAACCTGCTCACCCACCACCGCTTCTTTCTCTTTATAAACGGCAACAGAAGTTTCAAGGATCTTCTCACGTAACGCTTCTTCGTATAACTTATCGTCTTCTTCAAGCCACTGTTTGACCGGCGCATCCAAATCAAAATCGTTCTTCAGACGCTCTTGAAGGCCTTCTACATCCCACATATCTTCCAGAGATTGTGGTGGAATGTATTCGTCGATAATAGCACTGATCACATCAGCTCGATTTTGCTCAATCATTTCACTGATGTCTTCAATACTCATCAGTTCATCACGAAGCTCATAAACCACTTTACGCTGATCGTTCGCCACATCATCGTATTCAAGTAGCTGTTTACGAATGTCGAAGTTACGACCTTCGACTTTACGTTGCGCTTTTTCAATGGAGCGAGATAGCATCTTAGATTCAATCGCTTCCCCTTCTTCCATACCACTTTGGATAAGACTAGCCATGCGATCTGAGGTGAAGATACGTAATAGGGAGTCTTCCATCGATAAATAGAAACGCGAAGAACCTGCATCTCCCTGACGACCCGAACGACCTCGTAGCTGGTTATCAATACGACGAGACTCGTGACGTTCAGTACCAATGATGTGCAGACCGCCAGCTTCAAGAACTTTGTCGTGTACTTCTTTCCACTCTGCTTTAATCGTTTCGATTTGCTCTTGTGTTGGATTCTGCATTGAATCCACTTTCGCCTGCCAGCTTCCGCCTAACACAATATCAGTACCACGACCAGCCATGTTAGTGGCGATTGTCACCGCACCAGGGGTTCCTGCTTCAGCAACAATTTCTGCTTCACGTTCGTGAAATTTTGCATTCAAAACGTTATGTTTGATCTTCGCTTTTTTCAGCGCATTAGACAGCAGTTCAGACTTTTCAATCGAAACTGTACCCACTAGAGAAGGCTGACCTTTAGCAACGCGCTCTTTAATATCTTCAATAATCGCATTGAATTTGTCTGCTTCAGTACGATAAACCACATCCGGCATATCGTTACGAATCATGGGTTTGTTGGTTGGGATCACAACCGTCTCTAGACCATAAATAGATTGAAATTCAAACGCTTCAGTATCCGCAGTACCCGTCATACCTGATAACTTTTCGTATAAACGGAAGAAATTCTGGAATGTAATAGATGCGAGCGTTTGGTTTTCGTTCTGGATCTTCACACCTTCTTTGGCTTCAACAGCTTGGTGAAGACCTTCAGACCAACGACGGCCAGGCATTGTACGGCCAGTATGTTCATCAACGATCACCACCTCGCCATCTTCATTGACAATGTAGTCTACGTTCTTTTCAAACAGAACATGGGCACGCAGGGCCGCATTAACGTGATGCAACAGGCTAATGTTCGCCGGAGAGTAAAGTGTATCTCCTTCTTCCATTAAGCCATTCTTGATCATCAGTTCTTCAACAAACTCCTGACCCGTCTCTGTCAGATGGACCTGCTTCGATTTTTCATCAACGGTGTAATGGCCATCACCACGATACTCTTCTGAATCTTCCTGATCTTGTTTCTGAAGATTTGGAATAAGTGTGTTAATACGCGTGTACAGTTCAGAACTATCTTCTGCAGGACCAGAGATGATCAATGGCGTACGTGCTTCATCAATAAGAATCGAATCTACTTCATCCACTACTGCAAAGAACCGAGCACGTTGAACGCGGTCTTCGGGACGGAAGGCCATGTTGTCACGCAGGTAGTCAAAACCAAACTCATTGTTGGTTCCGTATAGAATATCCGCTAAGTAAGCTTGTTTCTTTTCTTGTGGAGGCATATTTGGCACATTGACGCCAACGGTCATCCCAAGAAATTCGAAGAGAGGACGGTTTGTTTCTGCATCACGCTTTGCTAGGTAGTCGTTGACGGTAACAACGTGCACACCCTTTCCTGCAAGAGCATTAAGATAAGCAGGTAATGTCGCTGTCAGTGTTTTACCTTCACCGGTGCGCATTTCAGCAATCTGACCAGCATTAAGTACCATACCACCAATAAGCTGGACGTCGAAGTGACGCATACCATAAACACGCTTTGATGCTTCACGTACTGTCGCAAACGCTTCTGGCAGAAGTTTATCTAAGGTTTCACCCTGTTCAAGACGCTGGCGGAACTCAACCGTTTTGGCTTTCAATTCTTCATCAGAAAGCGCTTCGAAGGTTGGTTCATAGTTATTAATTTCTTTTACAATTTTTCTAAGGCGACGTAACGTGCGGTCGTTGCGACTGCCAATTACCTTTGTCAGTAGCTTAGTTATCATTTGCTATGCATCTCTCTTTACTTAGATCGGGCCCGATCTACATTCTGTGCCTTCAGTCTCTAACAGTTTTGAACTAAGAATACTGAGATAAATCACTTTACTCAGATATTGTGATGAGAACTATAGATTTCAAGGCTTAAGTGGCGGTTAGTTTAAGGAATTTTGCCTCTAACGACCAATAACAAGGTGATTTGTTTGAAGCATTCTTTATTTTTGTTCGTTATATGATGGATGTTTATCCTCTGAGATTAAAATATGCCCAGTAAACCGAATAAATTTGTTTATTGGACCTATAGATTCAAATTGATCGGCAAGATCTTTTGAACTGTTGGCAGATCTTTGCCATGCGGCAAACGACGAAAACAAAAAAACCAGGCTTTCGCCTGGTTTTTTAAATTTTTTGCTTTTTACGCTACAACCATGCTTGGTTGCGCGAAAGCGACTGGTGAAACTGCTTCTTCTTCAAACGTTACCCACTCCCACGCTTCTTGATCTGCTAGAACAGAACGTAGTAATTGGTTGTTTAAACCGTGGCCAGATTTAAACGCACGGAACTCACCAATGATTGGGTGGCCACACATGTAAAGGTCACCAATAGCATCCAATACTTTATGAGTAACAAATTCGTTTTCGAATCGCAGACCTTCTTCATTAAGAATACGGTATTCGTCTAATACGATGGCACAATCAAAGCTTCCACCTAAACATAGGTTTTGAGATTGTAAATATTCAATATCGCGCATAAAACCGAAGGTGCGTGCACGAGATATATCTTTGACAAAGCCTTGTGATGAAAAATCAAACAATAAATGTTGTTCATCTGATTCAATTGCTGGGTGGTTGAACTCAATCTCGAAATCCATACGGAAACCATTGAAAGGTACAAACTCTGCCCATTTATCGTCATCTTCAAAGCGCACAGGTTTCTTGATACGGATAAAACGCTTAGGTGCGTTCTGTTCTTCAATACCAGCTTGTTGCAGCAAAAACACAAAAGGGCTAGCACTGCCATCCATGATTGGAATCTCTGGCGCATCAACCTCAACAATAATGTTATCGATACCCATACCTGCAAGTGCAGCATTTAAGTGTTCGACTGTTGAAATGCGTACGCCTTCGTCATTAACCAAAGCGGTACAAAGCATGGTATCACGAACTGATTCTGGATCTGCTGGAAAATCGACAGGTGGATTAACATCTGTACGACGGTAAATAATACCTGTGTTTGCAGCCGCTGGGCGAAGAGTAAGTGTCACTTTGCGACCAGAGTGGAGTCCCACACCAGTTGTTTTCACTATTTCTTTCAGAGTACGTTGTCTGATCATCTGCTTGCCTCAGTACTAATTGCTACAAAACGCGGTCAATGAGTAATATTGACCGCGAATCGTACCATAATTTTGAACAGTGTCAAATTATGACTTAATTTTAGTCAGCCTGACGACGTAAGAATGCTGGAATATCAAGATAACCAGTGTCCTTATCAGCTTTAGGGGCGGCACTTTGTTGACCAGCACCTGAGCTCGAAGGAGCAGAACTTGTCGGCTGAGGAGTCACCTGAGGTTTCTCTTGCAAACTTGGTGCCGGTTTTTCTTCCACTTTATTGACAGCTGGCTGCTGAGTAGGTGCAGCTGGCTGTGTTTGTGGTTGTGCAACAGAAGAAACTTTCGTTTTTCCACCAGCCACCAAAGTGATGTCAGGCTTTTTCTCTGTGCCAATACCAGTAGCAACAACGGTTACGCGAATTTCATCAGCCATATCAGGGTCTAACGAAGTACCAATAACAACTGTAGCATTATCTGAAGCAAATGCTTTAACCGTGTTACCCACTGTTTCAAACTCATCCAGACGCATATCAAGACCAGCTGTAATGTTAACAAGAACACCACGAGCACCAGCGAGATCGATATCTTCCAGAAGTGGGCTTGAGATAGCCATCTCAGCCGCTTCTTCAGCACGATCTTCACCTTTGGCAACGCCGCTACCCATCATTGCATGACCCATTTCAGACATCACAGTTCGAACATCTGCAAAGTCGACGTTAATCATGCCCGGACGAGTAATAAGTTCTGCAATACCTTGTACTGCATTCTTAAGTACGTCATTCGCGCTAGCAAAAGCTTCGAGTAGAGTGATGCCACGACCCAATACTTTGAGTAGCTTTTCGTTTGGAATCGTAATTAATGAGTCTACCTGCTTAGACAACTCTTCAATTCCTTGCTCAGCAAAAGCTAAACGCTTCTTGCCTTCAAAGCTAAATGGCTTAGTCACGACGGCAACAGTGAGTATACCCAGCTCTTTTGCGACTTCTGCAATCACTGGAGCAGCACCTGTTCCTGTACCACCGCCCATGCCAGCTGCGATAAATACCATATCGGCACCATCGAGCTCTTCTTTAATTCTATCTCGATCTTCGAGAGCAGCATCACGCCCAACCTGAGGGTTAGCGCCTGCACCCAGACCTTTAGTGATATCACCACCAATCTGGATCACGCTATTCACGCTTGTTTTACGAAGCGCTTGCGCATCAGTGTTGATGCTAATGAACTCCACGCCTTCGATGGATTCACGTACCATGTGTTCAACGGCATTACCACCACCGCCACCAACCCCAACGACTTTAATTACTGCGTCGTCAGACATTTCCATCATCGGTTCAAACATGTGTTATCTCCGTTTATCCTGCTGCTCAGGTTAAAATTCTTTTTGTATCCAGTTACGCAAGCGTCCAAAAAATGACGTTACAGATTGGCGTTTAGGCTCATTGTATTCTGTATCGTCATTGATCTGGCTGTCTCTTGCATAATGAAGTAAACCCACCGCCGTAGAGTGATACGGCTCTTTTACATAGTCTGTAAGTCCGCTCACCTCGAGAGGTTTGCCAACTCGCACTTGATTACGGAATACACGTTCCGCGCACTCTACCAATCCTTCAATCTGCGCAGCACCACCAGTGAGCACCACACCAGCTGCAAGATGATGTTTAATCCCTTCTTCACGCAGCTTCTCCTGAACAGTATCGATAGTTTGATTAACCAGCCCCATCAACTCAGTATAACGAGGTTCAATCACCTCAGACAAAGTTTGTCTTTGCAAACTGCGTGATGGACGCCCTCCTACACTAGGAACGTTAACCGTGTCATCCTTGCTGACCAACTCACTTAGAGCACAGCCATATTTCACTTTTATTTCTTCTGCATCGCTAACAGGAGTACCAAATGCAAAAGCAATGTCACTTGTCACAGCGTTACCCGCGTAAGAAAACACTTCTGTGTGACGCAAAGCACCACCTGTCCAGATTGACACATCCATAGTGCCAGCACCAATATCGACAACACAAACGCCTAGCTCACGTTCGTCTTCAGTGATCACAGCATTACTCGCAGCTAAACCCGAGTAAACTAGGTGCTCCACTTTCAAACCACACCGCTCAACAGCTTTGATAATGTTTCTCGCCATATCATTGTGGCAAGAGATCAAATGCACGCTCACTTCCATCCTTACTCCTGATAAACCTAGCGGATTTTTAATCCCTTCTTGGTAATCGATAGTAAATTCTTGTGGAATTACATGCAGAATGCGCTGTTCGTCACCTATTTTGATAGATTTAGCAGTATGGATTGCACGGTCCATGTCCTCTTGTGAAACCTCTTCATCGGAGATGGTTCCCATGCCTTTCTCTATTCGGCTAGCAATATGTCTACCAGAGATAGAAATAAAGACATGACTGATTTGGCATTCGGCCATCAGTTCAGCTTGATCAACCGCTCTCTGGACAGACTTTACAACGGATTCAAGATCGTTGACGCCACCCTTGTCCATTCCGCGCGATGGACTACTACCTGCACCGATTATGTTTATCTGACCATCAGGCAGTACTTCTCCAACCAGAGCCGATACGGTTGCAGTACCTATATCAAGACCAACAATAATGTTGTCATCAGCGGTCTTAGTCATCTGTGCTCTCTTGTTCTAAATCTTGCTCAGGGAACCACCCAACGGAAGCTCCCGTATCATACCTGAGGTCAATATAACTGACTCTTTGGGAGTCGCTACCTAAGTTTTTGTACAAAGAGAGGAATCTTTCCACCCTCTCTTCTAAAGATTCTTTACCTAGTTCTAGCCTGATACCGTTATCAAGGATAATCTGCCATGCACGGCGTTCATTCAGTAATAACGAAGAAATCTTTAGGTTTAATACTGCAAATTGAGGATTGATTTGTTGCCATATTTCCAAGACTTCTTGGTTCGTGCCTATGGGGCCATAGAGCTTAACTCGCTCTTCCTCTAACTTGCCAATATCTCCATTAAATACCAGTCCCCGACTATTGAGCAGCTCATTACCATTCCAGATAGCGACCGCTTTATACTCGGTCAGAAAAACTTTTACAGTATCAGGCCACTGTTTACGAATCGATGCATGCGAAACCCAAGGAATAGCCTCAACCGTATCCTGAAGTACTTTCACATCTTGTGACATAAAAGTACCAACATGCTGTAACCTAGCGAATGCGCGCTGAACGTCGAGAGGGGAAACGTATTTCAAATCCCCCTCTAAAACGATGTGAGATAAAGGTAGACGCTTATCATCCCACATCCAAGATAAAGTGGCATAAAGGGTAGACCCTATCAACATCAAAACCACCAGCAAAAATGCACCGCCAAAGGTGTGCTTTTTCACTAGTGGTGAGTCAGTAAAACGACGGCCTTCATTCACAGCACTTTCAATCAAGTCCGCTGTCCCTACTATCAGTTCGCAACTCTAAGCCCTATCTCATTTTTCGTAAAAAAGGCAAAAGCAATTACTTTAACCTTCGGATTATACTGGCGTCATTGAAAGTATCAAACACTGAAATTGAGAAATCGCACTTTAATTGCATTAATTAATCGAATTAATCGAAATCTCATATTTAAATCATGCCATTTGCATCTTATCGATACTTAATTCAAAAGCAGCTAGCTGCTTGGCTACTTTGCCAATATCTCCAGCACCTTGCGTTAGTACCAAGTCACCATCTTGCAAAACATTCGCTAAAACAGAGGGTAAAGTGCAACTATCTGAGACAAAAATGGGGTCAATTTTACCTCTACTACGAATAGTGCGGCACAAGTCACGGCTGTCAGCTCCAGCAATTGGTTTCTCACCGGCAGAGTAAACGTCGAGCATCAAAAGAACATCGACTTGCTCTAGCACATTAGCAAAATCATCGTACAAATCCCGCGTTCGACTATAACGATGGGGTTGAAAGATCATCACCAAACGCTTGTCTTGCCAGCCATTGCGAGCAGCATGAATTGTGACATCTACTTCGGTTGGGTGATGACCATAGTCATCCACCAACATAGCGCTGCCATTGCCGGTATCAAACTCGCCAAGGTGTTCAAAGCGGCGTCCTGTCCCTTGCGTTCCTGCCATAGCACGTAAGATAGCTTTATCGTCTATATCATCTTCCGTCGCAACGGCAATCGCTGCAGAAGCATTAAGTGCATTGTGGCGGCCAGGAATATTCAGTGTAATATCCAGATTTACACGCCCTTTACGCACCACGGTAAATTGTCCCTGCTGGCCTTCCTGGCGGTAGTTTTCAATACGAACATCTGCGTCTTCAGAAAAGCCATAAGTGATGACTTGTCGACTCATTTTCGGGATCAAATCTCGAACTACCGGATCATCAATACACACAATCGCTTGCCCATAAAAAGGCAAATTGTGAAGAAAATCGATGAATGTTTGCTTTAGAGTTTCAAAGTCTCCGCCGTAGGTATCCATATGATCGGCTTCGATATTGGTTACGATACTCACCATAGGTTGAAGATGAAGAAAAGACGCATCGCTTTCGTCCGCTTCAGCGATTAGGATACGACTCGAACCAAGACGTGCATTCGTGCCAGCGCTCTTAACTAAGCCACCGTTAACAAAGGTAGGATCGAGGCCTGCTTCAGAATAAATTTGAGTAACCAGTGCAGTCGTCGTGGTTTTACCATGAGTACCAGCCACGGCAATACCGTGACGGAAACGCATAAGTTCTGCCAACATTTCCGCACGGCGCACAACAGGTATCCTCGCCGTTCTTGCTGCTTTAATCTCAGGATTTTCTTCATTGATAGCGGTCGAGACAACGACAACACTTGCTTGCTGAACGTTATCTTCAGTATGACCAATAAAAATCGTCGCACCTTTTTTAGCAAGTCGCTCAGTGACAGGATTTTCAGCTAAGTCAGAACCAGTAATTTGATAACCTTCATTGAGTAGAACCTCAGCGATCCCACTCATTCCTGCGCCACCGATACCGATAAAATGAATACATTTAACACGGCGCATTTCTGGCACCATGGCTCGAATTTGCGCTAAATCTTGGGTATGTTGAATTGTCATGAATATTTCTCTTTAATTCGCGAGCGCAATGATAGCTTCAGCGACTTTGGTATCGGCATCTAACTTGGCAGCAGTTCGGGCACTTTGTGCCATCTCAAGTAGCTTCGTGCGATCCAACTGGTGAATTTGTTCGGTTAATTTTTCGATTGTGAGATCAGGCTGCTCAATCATTTTTGCTGCACCACATTCAACTAAGTGATCGGCGTTCAATGCTTGCTGCCTGTCTTTGTGCATAAATGGAATAAACACAGCGCCAACTCCAGCAGCCGACACTTCGGAAACCGTCAGAGCTCCGGAGCGACAAACTAACAGATCTGCCCATGCATAAGCTTGTGCAACATCATCAATGAATTCTATTGCCTGAGCATTTTCAACACTAAAAGCTTGGTATGCTGCAGACACTTCTAAGTGATTATTTCTACCTGCCTGGTGGCGAATTTCATACTTAGAGCCTAACCTAGACATGACTTCCGGCATTGTAATATTGAGAATTTTCGCGCCTTGGCTCCCCCCCATCACTAGGATACGGATTTTCCCATCGCGCTCCATCATTCTCTGTTGTGGACAGGGTAATGCTACCACATCCTCACGAACAGGATTACCGACTACCTCAGCATCTGGGAAAGCCCCTGGAAATGCTTGAAAAACCTTAGATGCAATGCGCGATAACCACTGGTTAGTTAGTCCTGCCACCGCATTTTGCTCATGCAGAATAACGGGTATTCCCAGTATCTTAGCCGCAATACCGCCTGGACCGCTAACGTATCCGCCCATTCCAAGTACAGCATCAGGTTGCCATCGTTGCATATGTTTCTTTGCTTGCAGTATAGCATTCGCAATTTGAAAAGGCGCTTTGATAAGTCGACTCAGTCCCTGACCACGTAATCCTTTGACTTTAATAAAGTCAATATCGATACCGTGCTTAGGTACCAGTTCCGCTTCCATACGATCGGCCGTTCCAAGCCAACGAATTTCCCATCCTTGCTGCTGAAGCTTCTTCGCGACAGCCAATCCAGGAAAGACGTGACCACCAGTGCCTCCGGCCATCACCATTAATCGTTTATTCTCTTTCATTTTCTTCTTTCTGTTGCTGCTCGCTATGCAATGCGATCAATCGACATTCATGATCTATACGGAGCAATATCGCGACGGCTGTCGACATTATAATCAGACTGGAACCACCGTAACTAATCAAGGGTAACGTCAGGCCTTTCGTTGGTACCATACCAGCCGCAGCACCAACATTAACCAAAGTCTGAAAAGCGAACCAAATTCCGATTCCAAACGCTAAGTAACCTCCAAACAATAAATCGTGTTCAAAGGCTTTACGGCCTATCAGAATCGCTTTAACCACCAGACTAAAAATCAGCATTAAAACCAGTACTACACCAACAAAACCCAATTCTTCAGCTAGTACTGCAAATACAAAATCTGTGTGTGCTTCTGGCAAATACTCTAACTTCTGAATCGAATTACCCAGCCCCTGACCAAACCATTCACCTCGACCAAACGCCATCAGTGACTGAGTTAGCTGGTAACCACTACCAAATGGATCTTCCCAAGGATCAAGAAATGATGTCACACGACGCATTCGATAAGGCTCGACTAAAATAAGTCCAACAACAGAGACAATCCCTACGACCATCAGTGCCAAAAACTGAGTGAGCTTGGCCCCAGCAATAAAAAGCATACCAAACAAGGTGACAAGCATTACAATGACGGTTCCAAGATCCGGCTGAAGCAACAGCAAACTTGCAAGGGTGCCAAACACTATAATGGGTTTGATAAAACCACCAAAAAAGCTTGATCGAACTTCTTCGTGTTTGCGGACTAAGTAATCGGACATATAGATAAACAGAGACAGCTTGGCAATCTCAGCTGGTTGAAGGTTAAACAGCCCCAGGGGTATCCATCGGGAAGCACCATTAACCGATTTACCCGCTACGAGTACAACCACTAAAAGAAAGAAAGATAGCCCGAGCAACACAGTACTGTACTGAGACCATTTTCTCAGCGGCACCTGCAAAATGACGCTAGCTGTAGACAATGCCAGTAGCAAAAAGACAGCATGGCGAAACATAAAATGGAACGGTTGATCTGTTAAACGTGAGCTGATCGGGAATGAGGCTGAAGTCACCATCACTAAACCAGTCAACATCAAACCTAAAGAGATCCACACCAATTGACGGTCAAAAAAGGCCTCTGGAGACGAAGTTGTCATCCACAGTTTGGTAGTCGAAAATAAGTGTCTTATCTGCATTCCAGTCGGTTCAATTAAGCATATTGCTTAGCGAGGGCAGCAAAAGCCTCGCCACGTACCATAAAATTCTTAAACTGATCAAAGCTCGCACATGCTGGAGACAACATAACCATATCTCCTGACTCGACCTGTAAGCTGACCCATTTTACAATCTCTTCAAGAGTCTCAAATCGTTTGGCGTCTGGATGTAACGGCAGAAACTTATCGCCGTCAGCTCCAAAACAACATAGCTGAACGTTCAATGGACTCAATACTGACGCTAATTCAGAAAAATCCGCCCCTTTTCCGTCACCACCGACTAACAAATACAGCCTGCCAGAGAGAGTTAAACCGGAAAGTGCTGCCAATGTACTTGCTACGTTGGTAGCTTTGGAATCGTTGACCCACTTAACACCCTTATTATCCATGACTACCTGACATCGATGTGTCAGGCCGCTGTAAGTCCTAAGTGCATCTATTCCGTGAGAAATAGCAATACCGGCTTGTTCGAGTAAGGCAAAGACAACTAATGCATTAGCTAAATTATGTCTTCCCACTAGGTTAAGCTCATCAGACGCCAATATTTTTACATTTTGGTGACACAAGTACTCTCTTCCATCCACCACTTTGATATGGAACTCGCAATTTTTTTCTAGGCTAAATTCGACGAGAGGGGCATGTTCCTTGTCTGGATAGGTAGCGAGATCATCTGCATTGACAATACATGCCTGAGCATTATCAAAAATGCGAAGTTTAGCCTGACGATAGTCTTCCATACCGTCATAGCGATCCATATGATCCTCAGACAAATTTAAGAATGCCGCCGCTTCAAGACTTAGGCTAGATGTTGTTTCCAACTGAAAACTGGATAACTCAAGTACATACAATTCGGCTTCTTGCTCAAGCAAGTCCAACGCAGGTACACCAATATTACCACCAATGGCAGTTTTTACTCCCGCGGCATTGGCGACCACACCCGTCAAATCGGTCACAGTGCTCTTACCGTTTGAGCCTGTTATTGCCAACACTGGCTTATCTACCTGCCAAGCGAACAGCTCTATATCACCAACTACGCGAATATTAGAGTCTATAGCTTGTTGAATTTCTGGATTGGTCAGCGCAATACCAGGATTGGCGACGATCAAATCGGCTGCCATCAACCAGTCCAAGTTCCAACCACCAGAATGAAGCTCAACTCCCTCAGGTAGCGCTTCACTACCCGGTGGGTTATTGCGTGTATCGATGACGCGAATAGTTAAAGAGTAAGGTAATTTTACCAAGTATTTAACAACCGAGAGCCCGGTAATACCGAGCCCCACAACGACAACACTCTCTATGTTCTGCCAACGATCCATAGTCAAATTCTGATTTCCCTAACGTACTTTGAGTGTAGCTAAACCTACAAGGACCAGAACGATAGAAATGATCCAGAAGCGTACAATAACACGTGGTTCGGGCCAGCCCTTAAGCTCGTAGTGATGATGAATTGGAGCCATACGGAAAATACGCTGACCACGTAACTTGTAGGAACCAACTTGAAGAATCACCGACAGAGTTTCCATGACAAATACCCCTCCCATGATAACTAACACAAACTCTTGGCGAACAAGCACTGCAATTGTGCCCAGTGCACCACCTAGTGCCAGTGAACCAACATCGCCCATAAAGACTTGGGCTGGATACGTGTTAAACCATAAAAAACCTAACCCTGCACCGACTATTGCCGTACAAACGACCACCAGCTCAGAAGCGTGAGGAACGTGAGGAATATGGAGGTAATTTGCGAAGTTAACATTGCCAGTAGCCCAAGCAATCGCGGCAAAGCCTGCTGCGACCAAGACTGTAGGCATAATGGCTAAGCCATCAAGACCGTCGGTCAAGTTAACGGCATTACTAGTGCCAACAATAACGAAGTAAGTCAAAACAATGTACATCAGGCCAAGTTGAGGCATGATGTCTTTGAAGAAAGGCACAACCAGTTGAGTCGCCGAAGTTTCATTTCCATACGCATACAAGCTGAAGGCAACAACCAGTGCAATAGCCGATTGCCAAAAGTATTTCCAGCGCGCAATAAGTCCATCGGTATTTTTACGCACAACTTTTCGGTAATCATCGACAAAACCGATAGCACCATAGCCAATCAGAACAGCCAGCACCGCCCAAACGTATGGATTAGAGAGGTCAGTCCAAAGTAAAACCGTCGTCACTATTGCAGTCAGGATCATGATTCCCCCCATTGTCGGGGTCCCACGTTTACTGAAGTGTGACTCTGGACCTTCGTTGCGCACGACCTGACCAATTTGAAGCATCTGTAAACGGCGAATCATGAGCGGCCCCATCCAAAGTGATATGCCTAACGCAGTCAACACACTTATGATAGCCCGAAACGATAAGTATTCGAACAAACGGAAGAATGAAAAGTATGGCTGTAGGAGCTCTGCAAGCCAAATGATCATGTATACATCTCCTTCAAAGCAGCCGCGATCTTGCTCATACCTGCACTGTTTGCTCCTTTAACCAGTAATGTCTGAGAGCCAGTATTCAGGTTGAGCTGCTGCTCAATAAACTCAATCATGCTGTCATGAGTATCAAAGTGCTTACCCTTGCACACATCGCTGATCGCTTGAGTATCAGCACCGTAAGTAAGCACATATTCAAATTTAAATGGGGCCGCATGTTCACCGACTTGGCGGTGAAGTGCAAGACTTTCATCACCTAACTCCGCCATATTGCCCAAAATCAACCACCGTATGCCATCGAAGCTATTTAATAGATCTGCAGCTGCTTTCATAGCAGGAACGCTGGCGTTGTAACTGTCATCAATCAGCCTTATGCTATCGCTTAGCTCAATCGTTTCAACTCGACCTTTCACTTTTGATAAGTTGGCTAGACCTGATGAGATCATCTCTGATGTTGCCCCCAGCTCTATTGATAAAGCTACTGCTGCGAGTGCATTTGCTACATTGTGCTGACCGATCATCCCCAGCTTGACATCAAATGATGTATCTGGTGCCTCAACGGTAAAGGATGCCTCACCATTCACATTCATTGTTACATTACGCGCTTTATATTCCGCACTGTTATCACACAGTGAAAAAGTCTTCACTGTTTTGTCAGACAGTACTTCTCGCCAGTAATCTCCACCATGGCTATCTAGGTTTACAATAGCGACAGAACCTGGTTTAAGCCCCTGATAAATTTCACCTTTAGCACGTTTAACGCCATCCATTGAGCCGAAACCTTCCAAATGCGCAGCTGCAACGTTATTCACCAATGCGACATCTGGGCTAACCAGTTGTGTCGTGTAAGCAATCTCTCCAATATGGTTGGCACCCAATTCAATGACGGCAAAGTCATCTTCCGGTTGAGAACGCAGCAAAGTTAGTGGAACACCGATATCATTGTTAAAGTTGCCAGCGGTATACAGCACTTGGCCTTGCTGGCTCATAATACTGGCGACCATTTCTTTGACTGTCGTTTTGCCGCAGCTTCCTGTAATCGCTACAGTTGGCGTTTGACACACTTGATGAACAAACTGACCCAGCTTACCCAGTGCAACCTTGGTGTTTTCAACCAACAACTGAGGCACCTGAACGTCGACCGCTTTGCTCACCAACAACGCACTCGCTCCAGACGTGACAGCCTGACCTGCAAAGTCATGGGCATCAAATCGTTCACCCACCAATGCGACAAATAGAGACCCTGACTCAATCGTCCTCGTATCCGTTGAGACAGATTGAATAGCGGTATCGTCACCGATGAGTTGGGCGTCCAGTACATCAACAAGTTGGGACAGCATTAGAGTAATCATAGTGTTAGCTCCAAAAGTCGTTGGGCAGATTCGCGATCAGAGTAATGAATGGTTTCATTAGCCATCACTTGGTAGTCTTCATGGCCTTTACCAGCGAGCAAAATAATATCGTCGCCACTACTGTGCTTTAGTGCCTGAGCTAAAGCGTTATAGCGATCATGTTCAACAATGGCACTTTGAGGTGAAGCCATACCCGCTAGCATATCTTTAACTATCGCTGACGGAGATTCGCTGCGAGGGTTATCATCCGTTAAAATAACCACATCCGCTAAACTTTCGCCAATTGATGCCATCATCGGGCGCTTGCCTGTATCTCTATCTCCACCACAACCAAATATTGCCCACAATCTCCCTTTACAATGGACCCTCAGCGCAGATAGCGCTTTCTCCAATGCGTCAGGAGTATGTGCATAATCAACCACAACTTTGGCTTTGCCCTCTGCCTGAAACAATTCCATACGCCCTAAGACAGGTTTAAGTTGGCTGGCAGTGTCTATCAACGCTTGTTTTTCTATTCCCATAGATAGCAGCGCAGTAAAAGCCACCAGCACATTGCTGGCATTAAATGCTCCAATCAAAGGTATTGTAAAGCAGCCTTCACCATACTGACCGGAAAATTTCAGCGAAATACCCGCTTCAGAATATTCGACATGGCTAGCAAATACGCCATTGCCGTTTTGAATCGGAGATAAAGAGACCGGAATACAATTGCCGAGCTGTTTAACCCAGCTTTCCCCAATGGGGTCATCAAGATTGATCACAGCCTGAGCGCAATCATGTTGAGTAAACAAGGATAGCTTGGCTCGTGCATACTCTTCCATTGTGCCATGGTAATCGAGATGATCACGACTGAGATTAGAGAATACACCAACCGCAAAGCTGAGCGCTTTCACTCTGTCTTGAACCAAACCGTGAGACGAAATCTCCATCGCGGTATATTGTGCACCTTGTTTTTCTAAATCCACCAAAGTTTGCTGAACTTCTAACGCATTGCCCGTTGTATTCAAGGCTGGCTTCAACGAGTCTAAAAAACCGTTGCCTGTCGTCCCCAATACCGCCGCTCTTTTCCCAGTCAGCTCTAACCATTGAGCAATCAGCTGAGTAATGGTCGTTTTACCGTTAGTTCCTGTCACTGCGATAAGTTGATTGCGCTCAAGAGGTTGAAAACGGTTTGCAAGTCCAGACAAATGGCTGGATAGCTGCTTGATGTAAATAACAGGAACATCACCAATCCATGTCACCTTACCGTGGACTGCCTTCTCATCCGCTTCAGCAATAATGGCGTTGGCTCCCTGCTCAACCGCAGAGTGGATAAACTGCCGCCCATCGACAGCATGACCTTTAATGGCAACAAAGGTAGAACCAGGAGCCACTTTACGACTATCGAGAACCAATCTCTCAATAACAATGTCACCTCCGGTCTGGGGTGACAAGTCAGCCAAAGGAGCAAGCAAATTAGCCAGTGTGAGTTCTTTGGTCATCTAACACCTCACTTATTCTTCTTTAAATCTGTTTTCATCAGGAGCAACGTTGAGGATCTGCAGTGTGCCCTTTAATATCTCAGAAAACACGGGGCCAGCAACGGAACCGCCATAGTAGTTGTCTCCTTGAGGTTCATTAACCACTACCACTAGAGCTACGCGTGGATTACTGACAGGCGCCACACCTGCGGTATAGGCAAAATACTCATCACCATATCCCCCAGCAATCGCCTTGCGTGAGGTACCTGTCTTTGCTGCAACACGATAACCAGGCACCGCCGCTTTGGTTGCAGTACCACCAGGCTGAGTTACGGTTTCTAACATATTCAGCACCATATGTGCATTGTTCTCATCAATCACCTGACGGGATAGGTCCTGTTGGTTGTTTTCGATAATATGGATGGGTTGATACTTGCCGAAATTACCCAGCGTGGCATAAGCATGCGCAAGTTGAAGAGGTGTAATAGTCAAACCATAACCAAATGCCAAAGTTGCAATTTCAAATTTGGACCAACGACGTCGATCGGGGAAAATACCTGATGTTTCACCCACTAGGTTCAGCCCTGACATTTCACCAAACCCGATAGAACTGTACATACCAAGCAAGGCTTCTAAAGGCATATCGAGCGCTAGCTTAGCAACACCGATGTTACTCGATTTTTTCAAAATCGTCGTTAGATCCGCTTTTCCTACTTTGGATGTATCACGTACTCTCTGGCCGCCAATTGGCATAATGCCACTGCCAGTATCAATGATCGTATTTTTATCCGCGACCCCGTTTTCCAGCGCGGCTAAAACAACAAAAGGTTTCACCGTTGAACCAGGCTCAAACGCATCAGTGATGGCCCGGTTTCTCATTTTGGCCGATTGAAGGTCAGAACGGTTATTTGGGTTGTATGAAGGAGCATTGACCATCGCCAACACTGCACCGGTTTTTACATCCAATATCACCGCTGTTCCCGAGGTAGCGCGGTAATCAGCTACAGCTTGCTTGATAGAACGATAAGCAATGGCCTGGATACGTTGATCAATTGTCAGCTCGAGCGGTTTACCTTCTTCTCGCTCTTCCAATGAAATGTTTTCAACTACCCGACCATATCGGTCTTTACGAATGATGCGCTTACCCGCTTCCCCCGTCAGCCATTTATCATAGCTACGCTCAACACCTTCCAATCCGTGGCCATCAATACCAGTCACACCGACCAAGTGAGCACTAACTTCACCTGTCGGATAATAACGTCTGGACTCAGCTTTCAGACCAACGCCTGCAAGTTTCAGTTCACGGATATAGTGAGCCATTGCTGGGCTAACTTGACGTTGAAGATAGACAAACCGGCGGGATTTGTTACGACGGATTTTGTTGACCATTTCTTTACGGTCAAGGCCGAGAACATCGGCCAGAGCATACCAACGATCCATGTTAGCAAAGCCGTCACGTTTAAAAATAGTTGCCGGATCAGCCCAGACCGCCTCCACAGGCACACTAACAGCGAGAGGCTCACCATTGCGATCAGAAATGATTCCTCGAGCAGAGTGAATAGTTTTCGCTCGGATAGAACGTAAATCACCCTGCTGAATGAGATTGTCAGGCTCAACGATTTGAATGTAGGCTATGCGGGCTACCAGAGCTGAGAATGCCCCTAAAACAAACAGTAGGACTAAATAAAAACGCCAACGAATCAAGCTAGGCTTCTCTGTATTCGCCGGTTTCTTGGTAGGAGCGGTGACTTTACTTTTACTCATGGGAGGTCAATTACCACTTCTTTATCTGAGTCCGGACGTTTCATTTGCAGTTCATCTTTGGCAATTTCTTGCACTCGACTATGCTCGGCTAGCGCCGTTTCTTCAATCAGCAAGTTGCGCCACTCATTGTCTAGCCTTTCTCGTTCCTGCAAGGCTTGATCTTTTTCGGTAATAGCTTGTCGTGTGTGGTGTGTCGTGAAAACAACGCCCATGGCGGATGCAAAGATCAAAATCAATACCAGCAAAGGCATTCGCCCCACTGTCAGAAGGTCGACAACAATCAGTTTAGCTAGATTTGACTTGGCTTTACTCATTGCTATCAGAGTTTCTCCGCAATACGCAGTACAGAGCTACGAGAGCGAGTATTGATATCAATTTCTAGCTTAGAAGGCTTAATTGCTTTTCCTATTGGTTTTAAGTTAGCACTACCTAGGGCTTTGATTTGTGCTTCTGTCATTGGAATTCCATGAGGGACTTCAGGACCTTTGCTCTCTTTGCGAATAAAGCGCTTCACCATGCGATCTTCAAGGGAGTGGAAACTGATCACGGACAGACGGCCTTCAGCAGCTAAAATACTAGCAGCGCCTTTTAACGCGGTATCGATTTCTTCAAGCTCACTATTGATGTAAATACGGAACGCCTGAAATGCACGCGTAGCTGGGTGTTTTTTCTCTTTAAAACTCTTTGGCGCCGCGTCGGAAATCAGCTTAGCAAGCTGACCTGTACGTAGCAGCGGTTCATTTTCTTCGTTTTCACGGTAAGCCACAATCGCTTTCGCAATTCGACGAGCATGTTTATCCTCACCAAACTCACGAATAACCCAAGTGATGTCATCTAGATCGGCTTCCATTAGCCACTGAGAAACAGGGATCCCTGATGTGGGATCCATGCGCATATCCAGCGGGCCATCTTTCATAAAACTGAAACCACGCTCAGCATCATCGAGCTGAGGAGATGAAACACCAAGATCAAGCAAGACACCATCAACTTGACCAACTAAGCCTCGCTCTTTTGCATACGTCGCCATGCCTGAGAAAGGGCCATGAATAATCGTAAATCTAGGATCATCGATCGTTTGAGCTTCTTCAATGGCTTGCGGATCACGATCGATACTAAAAAGACGACCATGCTCTCCCAGCTGAGAAAGGATTTGACGACTGTGCCCACCACGACCAAAGGTTCCGTCAATGTAGGTACCATCAGGCTTAATGGCTAAGCCATCGATAGATTCATGCAGTAATACAGAAATGTGCTTAAATTCTTCGGTCATGATTTTTTATCTCGCTCTCGCACCGCGCGCTCAAACTCTCCAGTGTACTGATTTAGAGGGTGATCGCCACCCATTGCAGACTGGAACACGTGATATTGCGCTAAGTTTAGTGCTTGCAGAATTAATTTCGTCAATAAAAAGCAAAAAACCCATCATAACGCTGAGGTTACGATGGGTTTCGAATAGGTGGAGCCGACATGTAAGCCGGGTTCTGTTCCGCTTATGCGGTGGTAGCCATTCGTCTAGGCCAGCAATCGCTCACTGGCTCAAGCAACCTACCCGCTTCCTTACGCGAGCAACGCAATGTGGAAGCCTATTTGGTCTTGCTCCGGGTGGAGTTTACCTTGCAGCGAACTGTTACCAGTCGCCCGGTGCGCTCTTACCGCACCCTTTCACCCTTACCTGTACCCTAAGGCCATCGGCGGTCTTCTCTCTGCTGCACTTGTCGTAGGCTTGCGCCTCCCAGGCGTTACCTGGCACCCTGCTCTATGGAGCCCGGACTTTCCTCCCCTTCATCAGTCTCCCCAACACAAGGCTAGGGACATCAATGAAGCAGCGACTACCCAGTCAACTCCGATGCGGATTGTATAGAGTTCAGAGAGCAGTGTCTAGCGAGATCACAGATTTGCTGACATGAGGGTGTTAACTGAGTAAAAAGCGTGCAGTTAATTGTCAATAATTGGTCATTCCATAGAGCGACGAAGGAGTGAGTAGGGAATCTCCAACCAAAATAGAGATCCCCAACTCGTTCGTGCCTCACTCTTGAGGATGACGATATGAAGTGACAACTAGTTATCAAACTCGATTGTCATTTCCTGGAGCGACTTAGTCTAGATTCTCCAACCCCCACTTATACAGGGCATTCTTTTTCAGGTTGTAGATTTCCGCTGCCATCGCTGCTGCTTTCTTTAATGGCAACTCTTTGGTCAAAATGGTTACCGTGCGCTGAACTTCTTCAGGGATAGAGTCATCTTCTGCTGCGCGGTAGCCATGGATCAGCAGTGCCATTTCACCACGTTGCTGGTTAGAGTCCGACTTGACCCATTCAACCAGTTCACCTAGCGGCATACCTTGGATGGTTTCGAAGGTTTTAGTCAGCTCCCGCGCTAATACCACTTCTCTGTCTGGACCCAAGATTTCAAGCATGTCGTCGAGTGAGTCTAAAATACGGTGTGGAGATTCATAGAAGACACAAGTACGCTCAACTTTAGCGATTTCAAGAAACTTATCCTTACGTCCTTTACTTTTAGCCGGCAAGAAGCCTTCAAAGCTAAAGCGGTCAGAGGGTAGACCTGACGCACTTAATGCGGTGATGACCGCGCAAGCGCCTGGTAACGGAACAACTTTGACTCCCGCCTGACGACATTGAGTCACAAGATGGTAACCTGGATCACTAATTAAAGGTGTACCTGCATCAGACACTAGGGCAATTGAGTGTCCGGATAATAACTTTTCGACCAACATTTGCGCTTTTTGCTGTTCATTATGGTCATGCAATGCAAAGGTTTTTGTCGGAATGCCGAAATGAGACAACAGTTTGCCAGTATGGCGAGTATCTTCGGCAGCAATGAGATCGACATCGGTTAAAACATCAAGTGCACGTTGAGTGATATCCCCTAAATTTCCAATTGGGGTTGGAACAATGTAGAGAGTTGGGACCTCAGTTGGTAAGGTTTTGTTATCTGTCATTTGTTTACCATCACTTCAACGATTAATATAGACACAATTTTATACGGAATTAGTTAATTACTCATGGCCATAAAAAACCAAAAGCGACTTAGTGTAACACGCTTACTGACTCCTGTAGCCCTCGCTGTCACACTAGCAGCCTGTTCTACAACCCCCTCAGCACCAACCAGTGTAGACATTACGCTCGATCCAAACCAGTCTATGCAGACTTATCTGATGCGAGCAGACAGTAGTGAAGGAAGTATTCAGAACGATTGGTTGGTTATGGCATTGAAAGCGGCCGTTGAGTCAAGTGACATTGCTCAGGCTAAGTTGCTACTCAAGCGACTAGCAAGACAAAACCTTTCCCATCTGCAACAAGCAGAATGGCAGCTCGCTAATGCTGAAGCTTTAATCAAACAAGAGCAATATGAGCAAGCACTGAACACACTTAAGTTCAAAACATCGTGGAAACTAGCCAATGAGCAGTGGAAAAGTTATCACCAGCTTCGTGCCAAGCTGTTCTCTCAACAAGGCCAGTACTTTGAAGCCGCTCGTGCATTAACTGAGTCAGCGGAGTTTGTTAAAGGTTCTGAGCAAGAAGTTATCGCACAAAGTGTGTGGAACAACCTGAGCCAATACAGTCAGTACCAGATCACTCAATTCTCTGCGGAGCCTGATGAAGCTGTTCTGGACGGTTGGCTGCAGTTAGCTATCTATACAAAAACATTATCCGGCAATATTCCTCAGCTTAAAAATACTCTCGAAAAGTGGTTGGAAGAAAATCCGGCTCACCCTGCAGCAGTTTACACGCCTAAAGCGATTAGCAATATTCTCGCTCTCGATATTGTAAAACCCGTCAGTACAGCCTTGCTTCTGCCTTTGTCTGGTAAATTCGCTAAACAAGCTCAGTTGATTCGTGATGGCTTCATCTTAGAAATGATGAACGACACGCAGCGCGATGAGAATGCTAATTTGACTGTCATTGATACCAATACCGTGACGCCAGAGCAGCTAGAGCAGACTTTAGTAGAGAAGAACATCGACTTTGTCGTTGGCCCACTCATCAAAAGCAACATTGAAAAGCTACAGCAAGCCCAAACCAGCTTTTCACGCCCACTGCCTACTTTAGCGTTAAATATTCCAGATGACCTAGAACCAGGCAATAACACTTGCTATTTAGCACTCTCACCAGAGCAAGAAGTTGCTCAAGCGGCAAAGCACCTGTTTGCTCAAGGCTACCGCTACCCATTGATTCTTGCCCCTCAAGGCAGGCTTGGTACACGTGTTGTTGAAGCTTTCGAAAAGGAATGGAAGCATTACAGTAAAGATAAAGTCGCAGTCAATCTGTTTGGCGACAAACGCCAGCTTCAACGTGATATTAATAAAGTCTTTGGCTTACAAGAAAGCCAACAGCATATCGCGCAGATGGAATCATTACTTAATATACCTCTAGAAAGCCAGCCGCGTAGCCGTCGTGATATAGATGCTGTATATATCGTCGCAGGTAGCTCCGAACTAACATTGATTAAGCCATTTATAGAAGTCGCAGTAAATCCAGATACTACGCCACCCAAACTGTTTTCAAATTCACGCAGTAATAGCGGGCGTCAACAATATGAAGATCTAACTGGAGTCATGTATAGTGACATCCCTCTTCTAATACAGCCAAATGCAGCACTAGAGGCTCAGATGGAACAACTTTGGCCGAAAGACTCTAATGCGGAGAAACGTCTTCAAGCTCTCGGAATGGATGCCTATTTACTCATGGAACAATTACCACAAATGAAAGTTGTCCTGGGTCATACTTTACAGGGTAATACCGGAGTACTGAGTATCAACGAAGACTGCGTAGTGCAACGAGAAATCAGCTGGGCTGAGCATGGCGTGGCTAAATAGACGTCATAGTGGCAAGCATTATGAAGCTCTGGCGGAGCAGTACTTGGTTCGTCAGGGCTTATCACCAATAGGAAGAAACTTCCATTCCAAAGGGGGTGAACTCGATCTTATAATGCTTGAAGGCTCAACAGTAGTTTTTGTTGAAGTACGCTATCGTGCAAGCCAACATTATGGTCATGCGGCAGAAACGGTCACTCCAAGTAAGATAAACAAACTCATTAACACAGCTAACGTCTGGTTGATGAAGCAAGGGAAATCTGTTCATACCACAGACTTTCGATTTGACTTGGTGGCGATGCACCAGCAAGGTAAACAAATCGAATGGATAAAAAACGCAATAACCCAAGGATAATCAATGCTAGACAGCATTAAAGACAGCTTCACTGAAAGTATTCAGATTCAAATCGCAGCAGCAGAAGCTCTGCCCGATGCAATTACCCACGCCGCCCAAGCAATGGTAGCGAGCTTATTAAACGGCAACAAGATCTTATGTTGTGGCAATGGAGGGTCGTCTTCTAATGCACAGCAGTTTGTATCTTGCCTCCTAAACCGTTTTGAAACTGAACGACCGAGTCTACCTGCTATGGCACTCACTGCCGACAATACAACGCTGACTGCCGTCGCCAATGATTACCATTATGAAGAGATCTTCTCAAAGCAGGTCAGAGCGTTTGGCCAAGCAGGAGACATTTTACTGGCTATATCGACCAGTGGTAACAGTAAGAACATCATCAAAGCTATGGAAGCGGCGGTTACACGTGACATGACGATAATTGCTTTCACAGGTAAAGACGGTGGTGAAATGGCTGGTCTGTTAGGTGAGAATGATGTTGAGATTCGGATTCCATCTCACAGAACCGCAAGGATCCATGAAGTGCATATGGTGACCCTCCACTGCTTATGCGATCTTATTGATCAAGTTCTATTTCCTGCGCACGAAGAGTAAGCTATGAAACACCTTAAAGCTTTTGTTATTACTTGTATTTTGCTAAGCACTACTGGATGTGCTGGCTTGTTTGTTGCCGGCGCCGCCACCACAGTTAACGTTGTGACTGACACTCGTACCACTCAAGAAATGTGGAACGACAATAACATCGAATTTGAAGTAGCCGGTCTGACGAACAAACCACCTTTTCAGCGCGAAGTCCGAATTACAGCAAGTTCTTATGATGGAACCGTAATACTAATGGGCCAAGCCAGCAATCAAGATCTACTCAATCAATTTGTTGCTACAATAAAAGACTTTAAAGGTGTGGAAAAAATCCATAATCAGGTTCGAATTAAAGCACCATTGTCCGTTGGCCAAATAAGTCACGACAGTTGGATCACAACTAAGGTCAAATCTGCTCTTCTAACAAATGGCCAACTGAATGGCGTGAAAGTAAAAGTCATTACTGAAGACAAAGAAGTGTTTTTGTTAGGCTACGTTTCTCCAGAGCAAGCGGCTATTGCAGTGGATGTTGCGCGAAACATTTCAGGGGTAAAACAAGTCATTAAGGCATTCAAGACTGGAAGCTAGTGTTATTTTATTACTCAATTTAAGACAAAAAAGCAGCGGTAACGCTGCTTTTTTCACTTTACAACTCTTAAGCTCGGACGACCTTTTGGTCTAGGTGGCTCATCATCTGGAGTGTTTTCTTCTTCTTTGTTACTAGGCTCTATAGCCAAAGATAACCCTGAATCATCTTCTGGTGAATCTTCAACTTCAAACACTTCTTCATCAAAGTCGTTCATGTATGCATCTTCGGGCTCAAACATAGTACCAGCACCGTTTTCACGCGCATAGATAGCTTGGACAGCATACAGTGGAACAATAACAGAATGAGGACGGCCAGAGAAACGAGCGTTAAAAGTGATTGCCTCGTTACCTAGCTCAAGGTTGCCTACTGCTCGTGGAGCAATGTTCAGAATAATTTGTCCATCTTGAACAAATTCAACTGGAACACGAACGCCAGGAAGGGTAGCGGCAACAACCAGATGAGGAGTCAAATCATTATCCACCAGCCAATCATAAAATGCTCTAAGCATATATGGTCGGCGTGGTGTCATTTTTTCTATGTCCATTTCGCTTCCAATTAGCGACTCAGACGCATTTCACGTTCAGCTTCTGTCAAAGAGGCTAAGAATGAATCACGCTCAAATACGCGGTTCATGTAAACCTTCAGCTCTTTAGAACCAGGACCGGCAAGTTCGATACCTAGCTGAGGCAAACGCCACAATAGTGGAGCTAAATAACAATCGATCAGACTGAACTCTTCGCTCATGAAGTATTCAAACTCTGCAAAGACAGGGCCAAGAGTCAGAAGGTCGTTACGTAGTTTGTTACGTGCAGCTTCAGCTTCTTCAGCATTGCCTTTCACCACTTTTTCTGCCAGTGAATACCAGTTTTTCTCAATACGATAAATCATCAAACGACTGTTACCACGAGCAACTGGGTAAACAGGCATTAATGGAGGATGAGGGAAACGCTCGTCCAGATATTCCATGATAATTTTTGAATCGTAAAGCGCTAGCTCGCGATCAACCAAGGTTGGCACTGATTTATACGGATTTAGCTCAATCAGCTCTGCAGGAAGATTCGCTTCGTCGACGAGTTCAACTTCGACACTCACCCCTTTTTCAGCTAGAACGATACGTACCTGATGGCTATACATATCAGATGCACTTGAAAATAGAGTCATCACAGAACGTTTATTGGCAGCTACAGCCATGGAGCCCTCCAGCACACTTACAGATATAAAAATAATGGAGGCTTAGCCTCCATTATCAACAATAAAAATTGGGAATTAGCACAGCATGATAGCACAATTAGTGCACATCACGCCAATACTCTTTCTTAAGTAGAACCACCACGATGGTGAAGATAACGAGAAATGCCATTACCCACCAACCAAGAGCATGACGCTCCAGTTTCACAGGGTCACCTGAGTACTCAAGGAAGTTCACCAGATCGCGAACTGCATCGTTATACTCTTCTTGGTTAAGCTCGCCAGTACCATCGCTTTCAACACCAACCACAACCTTATGCTCTTCGCCATCAACGATTTGAGTATCGTAAACTGGCTTGGGAATGCCCTGAAGCTCTTCCAATACATGCGGCATACCGACACTTGGGAAAACAATGTTGTTTACTCCAAATGGACGAGATGGGTCCTCATAGAAAGAACGTAAGTATGTATATAGCCAGTCAGAACCACGAACACGGGCAACTAGCGTCAAATCTGGTGGCGTTGCACCAAACCATTTCGCAGCTGATTTGTCCGGAATGGCGTTTTCCATTAGATCACCAACTTTCGCATTTGGGTCGAAAATCAGGTTTTCCTTTAGCAACTCAACTGGAATACCGATATCACGAGCAACACGCTCGTAGCGTTGGTACTGCGCTGAGTGACACCCGAAGCAGTAGTTCATAAACAGCTTGGCACCATTTTGTAGTGAAGCTTGGTCACTTAGGTCGTTGTTTGCTTTATCAAGCGGTACATTTGCGCCCGCTGCCATTGCCAGGGAAGGCAGCATTGCAAACAAAATTACAATCCATTTTTTCATTTGAATGTCACCCTTTCTGGTAGTGGCTTAGTCGCTTCGTTCTTACTGTAGAAGTACAGAAGGACGAAGAACATGAAGTAAGCTAAGCTAAAGATCTGAGCTAATAGCGTGTATGTTGGCGTCGCTGGAAGCGCACCAAGAACACCTAGGGCAATAAAGCTGATCGTAAACTGGATGATATTGAATAAATGGAACTTACTGCGGTAGCGGTAAGAGCGAACTTTACAACGGTCTAGCCATGGTAGAACAAACAACACGACAATAGATGCTCCCATTGCGATAACACCTAGCAACTTATCAGGAACCGCACGTAGAATCGCGTAGAACGGTGTGAAGTACCATACTGGTGCAATGTGCTCTGGTGTTTTCAGTGGGTTAGCAGCTTCAAAGTTAGGCGGCTCAAGGAAGTATCCACCCATTTCTGGATTGAAGAACAACACGTAACAGAACAGGAATAAGAATCCTGCGACACCAACCATATCCTTCACCGTACCATAAGGATGGAAAGGAATAGAATCAATAATGTCGTATTTCTTAGTGTAATCTTTGTGGAATGGGAACTGAGTTTTGTAGCCGTCGCCCATCGAGCCTTTAGGTAGCTTAGTTTCGATACCATCTGGGTTGTTAGACCCTACTTCATGCAAAGCCAATACGTGTAGAACGATAAGCAGCAGAAGTACGATAGGAAGTGCGATAACGTGCAGTGCAAAGAAGCGGTTCAGAGTAGCGCCTGAGATAACGTAGTCACCACGAATCCATAACGTTAGGTCATCACCAATAACCGGAATCGCACCAAACAGTGAAATGATTACCTGTGCACCCCAGTAAGACATCTGACCCCATGGAAGTAAGTAGCCCATGAAAGCTTCAGCCATCAACACAAGGAAGATAAGCATACCGAAAATCCACAGAAGCTCACGAGGCTTCTGATAAGAACCATAAATCAGGCCTCGGAACATGTGTAGGTAGACAACAACGAAGAACGCAGACGCGCCCGTTGAGTGCATATAACGGAGTAGCCAACCGTACTCTACGTCACGCATGATGTATTCGATAGAAGCAAACGCGCCATCGCCAGATGGAACGTAGTTCATTGTTAACCAGATACCCGTTAGGATTTGGTTAACCAACACAAGCATTGCTAGTGAGCCGAACAGATACCAAAAGTTAAAGTTCTTCGGCATCGGATACTCAGAAAGGTGCTTTTTGTACGCATTCATTGCGGGTAGACGTTTTTCTACCCAATCAAGTAGAGCTTGCATTATGCCTCCCCTTCTTCGTCAACACCAATAATAATCTTAGTATCACTCAGGTACATGTGCTTCGGAACAACCAAATTAAGTGGAGCAGGTACACCTTGGAATACACGACCAGCCATATCAAACTTGGAGCCATGGCAAGGACAGAAGAAACCTGATTTAACACCCTGAACCTGTTCACTGAAACTGTCCGGTAAATAAGTTGGTGAACAACCAAGGTGGGTACAGATACCTACAGCAACAAAGTACTCAGGCTTGATAGAACGGTAGGCATTTTGAGCATATGCTGGTTGCTGCTCTTCACCTGATGCTGGGTCACGAAGCTGACCATCGATACTTTTCAGCGCGTCTACAATGGATTGTGCACGGCGGACAACCCACACAGGTTTACCACGCCATTCGACACGAACCATCTGCCCTTCTTCAAGTTTACCGATATCAACTTCAACAGGGGCACCCGCAGCTTTTGCTTTTTCACTTGGGTTCCAAGATTTAATAAAAGGAACGGCGACAGCAGCTGCTCCGAGACCACCCACAACCGCGGTTGTAGCTGTCAAGAAACGTCTGCGACCGTTATTTAAAGGCGCATTGCTCATCCAAACATTCTCCCATTTGCTCCTTTTGGATTATTATTATTCCGCTTAAAGAGCATGGCTAACAAAATACGAATTTAGTTGTATTTATTTGATGGCAAATGATAAATAAAACCCTACTTTTTGACAAGATAAAGCTACCTTTTTGTAACAACCGTGAAGTAAATCGCCTATGAGGTCACAAAAGGGGAATATGTCAGATAAAAGTTAGTGAAACGGGTCTGGGAGAAGGGATTCTTTTGCTGAGAAAAACAAAAAGCCTGGCAAGAAGCCAGGCTTTTGGGACCACATTCCGGTGAGAACACCGAAGGCCAATCTTTTCGAAAAAAGATTAACGCTTAGAGAACTGTGGACGACGACGTGCTTTACGTAGACCAACTTTCTTACGTTCAACGCAACGAGCGTCACGAGTAACGTAACCAGCGGCACGTAGAGTAGGACGTAGAGACTCATCGTATTCCATTAGAGCGCGAGTGATACCGTGACGGATAGCACCTGCTTGACCAGAAATACCGCCACCTTTAACAGTAACGTATAGGTCTAGTTTCTCAGTCAATTCAACTAGCTCTAGAGGCTGTTTAACAACCATACGAGAAGTTGGACGACCGAAGTACTCATCAAGGCTACGCTTGTTGATTACGATGTTGCCGCTGCCTGGTTTGATGAAAACACGTGCAGCTGAGCTTTTGCGACGGCCAGTGCCGTAGTATTGATTCTCTGCCATTTTCGAAATCCCCGATTAGATGTCTAGTACTTGTGGTTGTTGAGCAACATGGTTGTGCTCAGCACCAGCGTAAACTTTCAGTTTACGGTACATAGCACGGCCTAGAGGACCACGTGGTAGCATACCTTTAACTGCTAGTTCAATCGCCATCTCTGGCTTACGATCAATTAGCTTCTCGAAGCTGATTGATTTTAGGCCGCCAGGGAATTCAGTGTGACGGTAGTAAATCTTACCTTTAGCTTTGTTACCAGTTACAGTAACTTTCTCCGCGTTTACAACGATGATGTAATCACCAGTGTCAACGTGTGGAGTGTACTCAGCTTTATGTTTGCCACGTAGGCGAGATGCAATTTCACTTGCTAGACGACCAAGAGTTTTACCTTCAGCGTCTACAACGTACCAGTCGCGTTTTACAGTTTCTGGTTTAGCAACGAAAGTTTTCATGCTAATAATAACCCGTTAATTTAAATTTACACTTCAGGAGCATTGCTCCCACTGACTAAGAGCCCAGTCATCACCCCTTCGAGTGGATGGCACTCTCGACCCTAGATCCGCTATGGATTTGGTCTGCAGTAACGGTGGGTCGCAGGATTATAGAGAAGTCAGTTGAAAAAATCACCTCTTTTCGGATAAAAAGTTTAATTTTTTTTCAGTCCTCGTAGAAACACCCAACGCCTTATGCCAAATGCTCTTTCGCTAGATAATCATGGCTTTGCATTTCGATCAATCGAGACTGGCAACGTTTGAATTCAAATTCCAATTGTCCCTGAGTGTATAACTCCTCTAACGGTACTTGTGCTGAGATAATCAATTTGACGTTTCGCTCATAGAACTCGTCTACCAGCGCAATGAAACGACGAGCTGCGTCGTCGCTTGCTCTCCCCATTTGTTGTACATCGGCAAGTAGCACCGTATTGTAAATTCTTGATAATTCAATATAGTCATTCTGACTTCTGGCCGATTGACATAACTGACTAAAAGTGGCGTGCAATACCCCTTCGTAAGAATTCACGATTTCTATCTGACGATGATTAATGTCTATGCTTTTGTCACCCTGCTTGTTTTCACCAACAAGCTGTTCAAAGTAATGGCACAGGTTGGTGTTGGCCTTAGTATCTAATGGGAAATGGTAAATCTCTGCTTGTTCCAATGTTCTTAGTCGGTAATCTATACCGCTGTCTACATTCAGTATCCGGCAATTAGCATTGATTAACTCAATGGCTGGTAAGAAACGTACTCTTTGTAAACCATTTCGGTAAAGATCTTGAGGTGGGATATTAGACGTAGCTACAAGCACTACACCACGCTTAAACAAGGCTTGGAATAAAGTACCTAAAATCATTGCATCAGTGATATCTGAAACAAAAAACTCATCAAAACAGATAATTTCTGCTTCTGATTTAAACTTATCCGCCACTAACTCCAGAGGATCATTAACCTCCCCCAATGTGTTCAGCTCATCATGTACTCGATACATAAATCGGTGAAAGTGTACCCGCATTTTTTTTTCACAGGGCAAAGCTTCATAAAACGTATCCATTAAATACGTTTTTCCACGCCCTACCCCACCCCAAAAATACAACCCCTTAGGGGCGACAGGTAACGAGGCTGTTTTACCGAACCAACTCTTCCACCTCGCAACAGGTTCAACTGAGGTGTTTACGTATTGAACAAATTCATGGTAGAGATTATCCAAAGCTGTCACTGCTTGAAGCTGCGCTTCATCTTGTTGAAAGCCATGTTCTTTTACATCTTTTGTATAGATCTCTAAGGGTGTCATCACTTCACTCACGTGCTATAGAAGGATTGAAACTGCTATGCAGAGCACACGCATTTTTCTTTATCGTCTCGAATTCTCATAGTAACATGTCCGATGAGCATGTGTAACCAGCCGGTAAAAAACATGTTAAATAACAATGATAAGGAGCGAATATGCCTTGGATTTATGCCCTCGTAGGTTTGCTTGTTGGCGCTGTTTTAGGAATCATCATCTCGCGCATTTCCACTCCGGGATACAAAAAACAGAAGACCATCCAGAAAGACTTAGAAACTGCTAAGTTCGAGCTTGAGCAACAAAAACAAGATCTTGCCGATCATTTTGCTCAGACAGCCGAAATGTTAGATTCACTAGGTAAGGAATACACTAAGCTGTACCAACATATGACGAAAACGTCTGCAGAACTGTTGCCAAACATTCCTGAGCAAGACAATCCGTTCAATAAAAAAGTCGCGGATCAATCTCAAACTGAACAGTCCGCTGAGCCCAAACAACCATCACAGGCGTTTAGTGAAGCACCTAAAGATTACGTTTCAGGAGCAACGGGCATGTTAGCAGAAGAGGAAAAAGAAGTTCTCGACTCAGCACAGGCAGTAACTGCAAAAGCGTCGTAGTTCTATTTCACTTCTTGCTGAACTTTGCAAAGGTTTTTGAGTCATAACTCCCATAAGTGTCGATTGATTTCTTATTTTTCAAACAAATATTGAATCTCAGGCCTTAACTTAACTAGGAGTTATCAGATGAAAAAACCTTTGCTTGCTTTAACCGTCCTGTCTTTAAGCTTAAGTTCAATCATCACCCCCATACAAGCTACAGCGGCTCTCCCTCTATCTGTTGATGGAGAACAATTACCTAGCCTTGCACCAATGCTTGAAACCGTAACCCCTGCGGTGGTCAGTATTTCAGTAGAAGGCACTCAAGTATCTAAGCAACGTATTCCCGAGCAGTTCCGTTTCTTCTTCGGGCCTGAATTTCCAACAGAACAATTGCAAGAACGTCCATTTAGAGGGCTCGGTTCCGGGGTTATCGTTAATGCAGAAAAAGGCTATGTGGTCACCAACTACCATGTCATTAATGGCGCAGAAAAAATTCGCGTTAAACTGCATGATGGCCGTGAGTACGATGCTGAGCTAGTTGGCGGAGACCAGATGTCAGATGTCGCTCTTCTGCAACTTGAGAAAGCTAAAAACTTAACGGAAATTAAGATTGCAGATTCCGATGCTTTGCGTGTCGGTGACTTCGCTGTCGCGATTGGTAACCCATTCGGCTTAGGTCAAACAGTAACTTCAGGTATTGTCTCTGCGTTAGGTCGAAGTGGTTTAAATATCGAAAACTTCGAGAACTTCATCCAGACCGATGCAGCCATTAACAGCGGCAACTCAGGTGGTGCTCTGGTTAATCTGAAAGGTGAACTGATTGGTATCAATACTGCGATTCTGGGTCCAAACGGTGGCAACGTTGGGATAGGTTTTGCCATTCCATCTAACATGATGACAAACCTCACCGACCAAATCTTAGAGTTTGGTGAAGTCAAGCGCGGAATGCTCGGTGTACAAGGGGGAGAGATCACTTCCGAACTTGCGGACGCTCTGGGTTATGAATCAAGTAAAGGGGCTTTTGTCAGCCAAGTGGTTCCAGACAGCGCTGCTGACAAAGCAGGCATTAAAGCTGGCGACGTCATTGTTTCTGTCAACGGCAAAGAGATTCACTCGTTTAGTGAGCTGCGAGCTAAGGTCGCAACACTCGGTGCTGGCAAAAAGATCTCACTCGGAATTATCCGTGATGGCAAAAAAGAGAACTTTGAGGTCACCCTAGGCGAGCAACAAAACGTGAAAGCATCAGCAGATAAACTGCACGAAGGGCTTTCTGGTGCTGAGTTAACCAACACAACATCGAGTGACTCAGTCCAAGGCATAAAAGTCGCTTCAGTAGAAAAAGGCTCGAAAGCTGAGGCTTATCAACTTGCAAAAGGAGACATTATCATTGGTGTAAACCGTAAGCGTGTCAAAAACCTTGCAGAGTTCAGAAAAGTCCTTGAAAAACAACCTGGTGTTTTAGCTTTAAACATTCAGCGCGGTGAACGTACGATTTATTTGGTTGTGCGTTAAAAACAAAAAATCCATGTCAAAGGACGGTAGGATCTTCTACCGTCCTTTTATTATTTTCTCATCTAATGCTATCCTTTCGCCACTTGTCTGAATTTTGAAGTGGTTAGGAAAATATGCTGCAATTCTTGTTGCGTTCAATCGGTTTAGGGTTGGCGACAGCTGCTCTGTTACTATTAGCTATCCCCTCTCTACGTTCCAGTATTCTTCCTCAGACTTTCAGCAATGAAATCAATATCACTTCAGCTCAAGAGATATCCTTTAATGGTGCGGTGCGAAAAGCAGCCCCTGCCGTAGTAAATATATACAGCCGAAAATACACGGAAGACGATCGTTCTAAACTCCTGACTCAAGGGCTGGGCTCTGGAGTCATCGTTAGTGAAAAAGGCTACATCATAACCAACTACCATGTCGTCGCTCAGGCTGATCAGATTGTAGTAGCACTTCAGGATGGACGGGTAGCTGCCGCTCAATTAGTGGGTACTGACAAACGTACTGACATCGCGATTTTGCGTGTCGAAGGCAGCAATCTCCCCGTGATACCACTCAATCCTAATTACACTCCAACCGTAGGCGATGTGGTTCTTGCTATTGGTAACCCATACAATCTAGGTCAAACGACAACCTTTGGAATTGTTTCTGCGACTGGCCGTTCTTCCATTAGTGCAGGTGGACTACAAGGCTTTATTCAGACTGACGCGGCGATCAATGAAGGTAATTCTGGAGGGGCGTTAGTCAATACAAGAGGAGAGTTAGTTGGGATCAATACAGCCTCATTCCAGCAAGCAACTGAACTAGAAACCTACGGCATTTCTTTTGCTATTCCATACGCGCTGGCAAATAAGATCATGCAGAAGATCATTGCCGACGGTCGTGTTATCCGAGGCTATATAGGTATCGACGGTCAAGATATTAATTCCGTCACCTCTCGTTTATTGGGTAATGAGCATTTGGGCGGCATTGTTGTATTAGGCGTTGACCCTAACGGACCTGGTGCAGACGCAGGATTTCAGGCTCAGGACATTATTCTTAAAATCGATGGACAAAGAATTAATGGTCGTCAAAGCGTAATGGATATTGTCACTGAATTGAGACCAGGGACTAGCGTCGATGTACTGATTCTACGTAAGGGTAAAGAACAAACACTTAACGTTATGATTGCAGAAGACACTCAAAAGATTTAAACATTGAATAAAAAATCCCATACTTTCTAGTATGGGATTTGTTTTTACTCGCTGTCTTGCTCCATTGTAGAGCCTTCGATTTCTATGCGTGTTACTCTTTGTAATCCTCTAGGTAGTAGACTGCCTCGACGGCCTCGCTCACCACGGAAGTTGTCCAGATCGGCGCTCTTCAAACCTAGCTTACGCTTACCCGCATAAAGAGTGACTGAAGCTCCTTGAGGCAAGGATATCAAATGTGATACCACCTCTTCGCGTTCTTTGGCTTTAGCAGCAGGAATATTGATAATCTTATTACCCTTACCTTTACCCAATTGAGGAAGATCCTTGATAGGGAATAACAGCATTCGACCTTGGTTGGTGATCGCTAAAATTTCATCATTATCTAGATCACTAATGGTGTCAGGTGTAATCACTTCCGAGTTTTGTGGTAATGTAACCAGTGCTTTACCACTACGGTTTTTTGATAAAAGATCACTGCCTTTACAAACGAAACCATAGCCAGCATCAGAACCCACTAACCACAATTGTTCTTCTTCCCCCATTACCACATGACGGATATTAGTTCCTGCACTAATGTTAAGACGCCCAGTAATCGGCTCGCCCTGACTACGGGCTGACGGTAGAGAATGCGACTCGAGTGAATAGCTTCGACCATCACTGCCGAGGAAAACGGCCTGCTGATTACTCTTACCGCGAGCATGAGCAAGGTATTTATCACCCGACTTATAGTTCAGGCCATCCGCATCAACATCATGTCCTTTAGCATGACGAATCCAACCTTTCTCAGAAAGCACAACCGTAATTGGTTCACTAGGGACTAAGTCACGCTCTGTTAGCGCCTTGGCTTCTGCGCGCTCAACCATTGGCGAACGGCGATCATCACCATACTTGTCTGCGTCCGCTTTGATTTCTTTCTTCAGAAGCGTATTGAGACGTCGCTCAGAACCTAATAGTTGCTCTAGCTTTTCACGCTCTTTTTCTAGCTCTTCCTGCTCTCCACGAATCTTCATCTCTTCCAATTTCGCTAAGTGGCGAAGCTTGGTATCGAGAATCGCATCGGCTTGAATATCAGTAATACCAAAACGTTCCATCAGCACCGCTTTAGGATCGTCTTCAGTACGAATAATCTCAATCACCTCATCAAGGTTAAGGTATGCAACCAACAAACCTTCCAAGATGTGCAAGCGAGCCATAACTTTATCTAAACGGTGTTGCAAACGACGACGTACAGTCGCACGGCGGAATTCGATCCATTCAGAGAGAATTTGAACGAGCCCTTTCACCTGAGGGCGGTTGTCTAAACCAATCATGTTTAGGTTTACACGGAAGTTCTTTTCAAGATCGGTTGAGGCAAATAGATGGTTCATCAACTGGTCACAGTCAACGCGGTTTGAACGCGGCACCACCACGATACGAGTCGGATTCTCGTGATCGGATTCATCACGCAGATCGTCAACCATAGGCAGCTTTTTAGCACGCATTTGGTTAGCGATTTGCTCTAGTAACTTAGCGCCGGACACTTGGTGTGGCAGAGCGGTAATGACGATCTCTGAACCTTCTTTATGCCACACAGCACGCATTTTAATGCTGCCGCGACCAGTACGATAAATCTTCTCTAAGTCTGCTTTAGGCGAAATGATCTCTGCTTCTGTTGGGTAATCAGGCCCTTGAACAAAGTTCATTACGTCTGCAAGTTCAGACTTTGGATTGTCGATAAGGTGAATCGTTGCTTCCGCCACTTCACGTACGTTGTGTGGTGGAATATCCGTGGCCATACCTACCGCAATACCTGTCACACCGTTAAGCAGGATGTGAGGTAAACGTGATGGCAACATTTGCGGCTCTTTCATTGTGCCGTCAAAGTTCGGCTGCCATTCCACGGTGCCTTGACCTAGCTCGCCAAGCAAAACTTCCGCAAACTTAGATAGTTTGGCTTCGGTATAACGCATCGCCGCGAACGATTTAGGATCATCAGGCGCACCCCAGTTCCCTTGACCATCTACGAGCGGATAGCGATATGAAAATGGCTGAGCCATCAATACCATAGCTTCGTAACAAGCAGAGTCCCCGTGAGGATGGTATTTACCCAACACGTCACCAACAGTACGTGCTGATTTTTTGTATTTTGCCGCTGCCGAAAGGCCAAGCTCCGACATTGCGTAGATAATACGACGCTGAACCGGCTTTAAACCGTCACCAATATATGGCAACGCGCGATCCATAATGACGTACATCGAATAATTGAGATAAGCGTCTTCGGTGAACTTGCGCATTGGCAACTGTTCAACGCCATCAAATGTGATTTCAGTAGACATCTGTTAAACCTCTGCCATGTCGCCGTTGTTTTGTAACCAAGAGCGACGATCATCAGCACGCTTCTTACCAAGCAGCATATCCATCATTTCCATGGTGGCTTGGTTGTCATCAATGGTTAGCTGAACTAAGCGACGAGTATTTGGATCCATCGTCGTTTCACGAAGTTGCAGTGGGTTCATCTCACCCAAACCTTTGAATCGCTGTACGTTGATTTTTGCTTTCTTCTTCGACAAGCGCTCTAGAATGCCTTCTTTTTCATCGTCATCAAGGGCATAGAATACTTCCTTACCACAGTCGATACGATAGAGCGGTGGCATGGCTACATAAATATGACCCGCTTCAACGAGAGAACGGAAATGACGCGTAAATAGGGCGCATAGTAGCGTTGCGATATGCAGACCATCCGAGTCCGCATCGGCAAGGATACAGATCTTACCGTAGCGAAGACCTTCAAGATTCTCGCTATCTGGATCAATACCTAGTGCCACTGAGATATCATGGACTTCTTGAGAAGCAAGTACCTGATCAGGAGAGACTTCCCACGTATTAAGAATTTTACCGCGTAGTGGCATTACCGCTTGGAACTCACGGTCACGAGCTTGCTTAGCTGAACCACCTGCCGAGTCACCCTCGACGAAGAAGATTTCAGTGCGGTTTAAATCTTGAACCGAACAATCCGTCAGTTTGCCTGGTAGAGCTGGGCCTGAAGCCACTTTTTTACGCACCACCTTCTTACTTGCACGCATACGGCGGTGAGCGTTAGCAATACAGACTTCAGCCAGCTGTTCAGCAAGTTGTGGTTTTTCATTTAGCCATAAGCTGAATGAATCCTTCACGACTCCAGAAACAAATGCAGCGGTTTGACGTGAAGAGAGACGCTCTTTAGTCTGACCAGCAAATTGGGGATCCTGCATCTTAACCGACAACACGTACGAACAGCGATCAAATACATCATCCCCCGTAAGCTTAACGCCACGTGGCAACAGGTTGCGGAATTCACAGAACTCTCGCATAGCATCAAGCAAACCTTGGCGCAGACCATTGACGTGGGTACCACCTTGTGCGGTAGGAATGAGGTTAACGTAGCTTTCGGTGATCATCTCACCACCTTCTGGCTGCCAAATGACAGCCCAGTTTGCGGCTTCTGTTTCAGCAGAAAATTCGCCAGTAAATGGCTCTTCAGGCAAAACTGTATAGCCTTTCACGCCTTCCGCAAGATAATCTTTGAGACCATCTTCATACAACCATTTATGCTCGTTACCATTGACCTTATCAGAGAACGTGATTTCCAGTCCTGGACAAAGCACAGCTTTGGCTCGAAGGTTGTTAATCAGTCGGGTGACTGAGAAGTTTGCCGAGTCAAAGTACTTAGCGTCCGGCCAGAAGTGAACGCTAGTACCTTTGTTACGGCGTCCACAAGTCCCTGTCACGGTTAAATCAGAAACCTTATCACCATGTTCAAATGCAATGTCATACACCTGACCATCACGGCGCACCGTCACTTCCACACGCTTAGACAAGGCGTTCACCACGGAGATACCTACCCCGTGCAGACCACCAGAGAATTGATAGTTTTTATTCGAGAACTTACCACCTGCGTGAAGCTTACATAGAATAAGCTCCACACCAGAGACTTTCTCTTCTGGGTGGATATCAACGGGCATGCCTCGACCATCATCGGTCACTTCAAGTGACTGGTCAGCATGGAGAATTACTTGAACTTTTGAAGCGTGTCCGGCGAGCGCTTCATCGACACTGTTATCGATGACTTCTTGTCCCAAATGGTTAGGACGCGCGGTATCCGTATACATCCCTGGTCGGCGACGTACTGGCTCCAAACCATTAAGAACCTCAATGGCTCCTGCATTATATTGTTCAGTCATAATACGGAATTTCGTTATATAAAATAAATGGGTTACTGAGCCAGCAATTTTTTGTTCTTTTTATCAATGAGCCTAAAAAGTAGCAAAAACGGCCAAACTCTCGTCGTTCTGAATCCAGCTCAGTACAGGTGAAACATAGTCTGGAAGAGAGGCAATGATGTCAAGCGGGATAACGAAGTAACCACTAAAATTATGACTCTTCCCTCAAGGAGTGCTAGAGCTGAAGAAATTCGATAATTTGTTGGGGGTAGCGTTCGAAGTTAATAAAACTATGATCCCCTCCTTCTTCAACAGTTTGCTTAGCTCCTAAAAATTTATCGACTGCCTGATGATAATCCAGCACTTCATCCTTAGTTTGCTGCAAAAGCCAGAAATCCTGAGGTCGCTTGATTGAAGGTGTATCCAACACTTTAAGCTCATCAATGTGTCTATCTTCTAAAACATAACGTTGATGTGTATAGGGATTTTCTTGTTCACCTAAGTAATCAGCGAGCAATTCATAAGGTTTTACTGCTGGGTTAACAACCACAGCTCTGAAGCCAAATTGAGCATTCAGCCACATAGACATGTATCCCCCAAGAGAGCTGCCAATCAAACCAATACGATATTCATTGATATGTTGTTCAATAATGTCCAATAAACACTCAGCGGCTTGTTTCGGGAAGCACGGTAGCTGAGGCACAACCACCTTAATATCAGGATGATATTGCTTACAATACTCCTTCATAACAGTAGCTTTATGAGACAAAGGAGAACTGTTAAAGCCATGAATATAAAGAAGTAATGAAGGTCGCATAGAGATCCTTAGTAAGAAGAATTCAAGTTTAATAGCCCGTTGAATGAAAATCAGGTTGGAAGCTACCCACAGGTAGCCGTTTCACTTCAGTCTCGACAGTACCGTCGTCGTGTAACAGAAGTTCACGCCAACCTGGAGCCTGATTATCTAAAGCAAAATCATCGCAGTGTGGTTTGAACTGAACGCAGGTGGATGGCGTTGCCATAACACGAACGCCTTTACGAACGACATTCATATCTTGATGCACATGACCACATAAGACAGCTTTAACGTTATTATGTTTATCAAGGATTTGCCATAAATCTTCTGAATCTTTCAAGGTGTGCTGATCTAGCCAAGCACTACCAACCAGTATAGGATGATGATGAAGTAAAATCAGGGTGTAGCGTTGAGGGTACTGAGCGAGTTTTTCCTCAAGAAGCATAAGCTGCTTGTCGCTCAAACGACCATGCGGTACACCTGCAACCTGAGAGTCAAGCACAATCATCTGCCATTGTTCACCCAACAGTGCATGTTCAATTTGCTGAATTTGCGGAGAAGGTATCACTGATGTCATGCTCGGTTTGAAATCATGATTACCCGGCAACCAGAAACATTTTTTCTTGAGTGGGATAATACCTTTCTCAAACCGTTGGTAAGAAGCTTCGCTATGATCTTGTGAAATATCCCCTGTCGCCAAAATGGCATCATAGGCAGGATTTTCTTCGACAATAGCGTCAATGACAGCTTTGAAACTGTCGCCTGTATTCACACTCAAAAGGCTTCCATCTGCTGCTTCAAATAGATGAGTATCTGTAATCTGGAGCAGCCTAATGCTGCTATCTGATGAGCTTGACGTTACTTTCAAAACTAAAACCTAAATATTGATCGGCGTCCGGCTGATACCATGCCTTAAGCAAAAAGATAACCAATCACCCAAGAAACGATTCAATTGTACTTTCTCATCTTGTTGAACCATTTTGTCATTGGGATATTCGTATCGAGCATTCACTCGTTTTAAATGTTCGCACTCGCATACCTCGGCTACACGAGCATCGTGATAGAGCCTGACAGACATTTTTGGCAATGGAAACACCGGTATATCATCACTTTGACAAATATCGACCAAAGTTGTGTACTTTGTGACTTCGACCACTTGAATTTGATACGCCATGTCAGCAGCTTGATAGCAGCGTAAATCTCCGACCTTAGCCCCAAGTGGAAGTAAAGCGTTGAGTTTGGCGTAATTGGTTTCATAGGTACGCATCAAATCTGCTAAATCAACGTGATACGCCTTTTTTACTGCTGCTTGTGCCATTGTTCTCTTACTGCTTGGTAGTTGAGCTGTAACCACTGCAAAGCAATGATCGAAGCACCATTTTCAAATTTCCCGTCCGTGACCCATTGATAGGCGACCTCGCGATCAACCACATGAACTCGGATATCCTCACCTTCATAGTCTAAACCATGAACGCCATGTGCGGAGGAAGCTTGGGCTTTCCCAACGTACACATCCAGTTTCTCTGAGCAGCCTCCAGAAGAAGGATAATAGGACACCACTTTGATTAACCCATCAACTGAAATGCCGGCTTCTTCTGCCGCTTCGCGACGAACAACCTCTTCTGGTGACTCTTGTGTATCAATAATCCCGGCGACAATTTCTAGTTGCCATGGATGATCATGCTCCAAAGCCCCCACTCGAATTTGTTCAATCAACACAACCTGATCCGTCACTGGGTCATATGGCAGTAGAGCTGCAGCGTGCCCTCGCTCGAACATTTCACGTTCAATCACTTCACTCCAACCTCCTTCAAACAATTTATGTCGAAAGCGATACTTAACCATCTTAAAAAAGCCCTTAAATAGAGTTTCTTTTGAGATAATTTCTACATCTTGTGGAGTAAATTCACTTTGTTGACTGTCAGATAGTTGCATTCGGCACCTCAGTGAGTGAATCTTATAGTTTACTCAGACAAAAGCTTAACTTCCAAGGATATGGCTCAACTTTTTATACAATTTTTGTATTCTGAGTTAAATTGATGAATTAAATATATTGCACAAGTGGATAGTTAAGTGTAAAAATTTGCAAAGTTTTGCGTGAATTAGCATCAGTATGAGTTAAACTCTCGATGAGTCACCTTTTTCATATTTTGGCAGGAATAGGACCTATGAAAAAACTGCTTCCACTATTTATCAGTGCAGCACTAGGAAGCCTGAGCACAAATGCTTTCGCTGACACACTGACGGAAATTTATAACCAAGCAAAAGATAACGACCCAACATTACTTAGCGCAGCAGCTTCTCGCGATTCTGCATTTGAAGCGGTGACTTCTAGCCGTGCAACCTTACTACCTCAAATTAGCTTAACAGCAGCTTATGACGTAAACCGTGGTGAACGTAACAGTGCCACAAACGATTCTGAGGCTTGGAATGCCGCAGTAGGCTTTACCCAAGAGTTATACAAGCGCTCAAGCTGGATAACTCTAGATACAGCGGAAAAAACGGCACGCCAAGCTGACGCGACTTATGCAGCAGCCCAGCAAGATCTCATTCTTAGGGTTGCCACTGCCTATTTTGAAGTGCTAAGAGCAAAAGACAATTTGGTTTTTGTTCAAGCCGAAAAAGCAGCAGTGGGTCGCCAATTAGAGCAAACTAAACAACGTTTTGAAGTAGGCCTTTCTGCCATTACTGACGTACATGATGCGCAGGCGCAGTACGACTCAGTATTAGCTGATGAGGTATTAGCTGAAAATAGTTTGGTAAACAGCTACGAGGGTTTACGAGAGATCACCGGCCTAGAACACGCCAATCTAAATGTATTAGATATTACTCGTTTCTCTGCGACTAAAACTCAAACGCCAGTCGACGCTTTAGTTGAAGAAGCTCAGCAGAAAAACCTGAGCCTACTGTCTTCACGTATCGCACAAGATATCGCCAAGGATAATATTTCACTTCAAAGCTCAGGTCACCTCCCTTCATTAACTTTGGATGGTAGCTACAGCCTTGCCGAACAAATGAATAGTACCCCAAGCTCTGGTGATTATGACTCAGATGGCTTTAACATCGGGCTAAATTTGTCGGTACCTCTATACACGGGTGGTTCAACGACCTCTCTCACCAAGCAAGCTGAATTTGATTACGTAGCAGCGAGCCAAGATTTAGAAGCAACTTACCGCGGCGTAGTAAAAAACGTACGTGCTTTTAACAATGACATCAGCGCTTCAATTGGAGCACTGCGTGCTTATGAACAAACCGTTGTATCGACTAAGTCTGCTTTAGAAGCCACTGAGGCAGGGTTCGATGTTGGTACTCGTACTATCGTTGATGTTCTCGATTCGACTCGCAACTTGTATGATGCGAACAAGAATTTATCTAACGCACGTTACGATTACATTTTGAGCGTATTAAAACTTCGCCAAGCCGTCGGAACTTTAAGCGAACAGGATGTTCTCGACATCAATGCTGGTTTAAAAGAGGCGCCAGCGAGTAGCTAAAAACGAAAAAGGTTGATGCCAAGGCATCAACCTTTTCGATCTCTGGGAGACCAGTGACTAATAGACTGTATCTATTGCTACTTCTTTTTCTACCAGCCACTCGACCTTATCACAGTTCTTAAGCATGACAGCCACATCCACTGGTTGATCTGCATTCACAGCAAACTGCCACACAAAAGCGACCTCCCAGTGACTTTGATTGTGCGTGCGTAATTCCAGTAATTCACCATCAATAGTCCAGCTATCATCACCTTGCTTAATAGAAATACTGTCAACTTCCAGAGTTGCCGGTAATAGCTTGTCAGACTCTAGATTCAGCGAACCATGGAGCGTTTGATCTTGGACTTCACCTAAGGTCGGCATCTTATTCAACCAAAGGTTACTCTTCAAGCGTACCGTCGCTTCTTCAACTGTTGCTTGGTTTCTTTGTTCCCAACCGACTGGTGCGGTTGAACACCCTGCTAAAAGCACTGCGCCAAGAGCGACTAATGCGATTTTTTTCATTGTTATCACCTTTGAGCCAACCACTCTTTCAGAATCTGAATATCATTCTGATATTCATTCTTTATTTCTTCAACCCAGTCATCGATATTTTCCCACCATGCAGGCAAGTCAGGGGATTGTGCTTTCTGAGCAATTTTCTGAATATGTTTGAGGCCGATAGAGCCCGCTGCGCCTTTAATCTTATGGGCTTCAGAAACAATACCGTCTTGATGCTTCGCTGTCATATTCGAATTAAGCACATCAATGTATTCTGGCATCATGTTTTCAAACATATCAATACTATCCAGCACTGGCTTAGCACCAACAATACCCACGTAAGAGTCCAGCATCTCTAGGTCCAGCACTCTGCTGTATAATTCGTTAATTTCTGGAATATCGACCTCTTCGACAGGCTCTGGACGTTGGTATAATTCATCCGAGGTAAACTTAGCAATCACTTCCTGCACCGCGATCACCGATAGGGGTTTACTAATCGCATCGTCCATGCCTTTTTCAAGATACTCATTTTTATTCTTTAGTACATTAGCAGTAAGGGCGACCAAAGGAGGTAAATCTTTATAGGTTTTACGATAAAATTCTGCGACATCGAAACCTGTCATATCCGGAAGCTGTATATCGAGGAAGGCTAGATCATAGATCTCAGGGTCAAACATTTCGATCGCATCTTGCCCGGTCATGGCGACACTAACCTCATGCCCCATACTTTCAAGCAGCGAGCGCGCAACAGTGATGTTGAGTTCAATATCTTCAACCATAAAGATATTAAGTTCCTTACGCTCAGTATCAGAGACTCCAGATTCTTCAACGGCCTGAGATAGAGGGACATGAATAGTCACGGTAAAGGTACTACCAAAGCCTTCCTCGCTGCTTACCGTAATATCTCCATCCATCATCTTAATCAGTTGTTTAGACACGGCAAGGCCAATCCCAGTGCCAACAGCATGCAGATTATCTTTGCCCGATTTAACTTGATAATACATGGCAAAAATCTTTTCCAATTCGGCTTCCGGTATCCCAATACCACTGTCTTCAATTTCCATTGTAATGCGAGCAAACTCTTCATCGACTTCAGCTTCTACCGTCATTACAACACCGCCCTCTTTGGTGAACTTCATGGCGTTGCTAATCAAATTCCACAACACCTGCCTCAATCGGGTTGCATCTACATCAATCGCCGTTGGAAGTTCACTAAGACGCTCAAGGTCAAAGCGCAAACCTTTCTGAGACGCCATTAAGGCAGAAATGCTCTCTATTTCAGCAACAAACTCTTCAAAATTCAGTGACGACGGGAAAAGCTCAAGCTTACGGCGATCAAACTTATCCATATCAATAATATCGTTGAAAATATTACCAAGAGTAATCGCACTAACATTAATAGTTTGCATGTGGTTTCGCTGCTCATCTGTCAATGGCGTATCAAGCAGCATGCGGCTCAATCCAACAATACCATTAAGAGGTGTTCGCAGTTCATGGCTGATGGTTGAAATGAAAGTCGTTTTATCTCGACTCGCTTTCTTCAAAGATTCTTCGTGACGCTTACGCTCGGTAATGTCACGCCCAAAACCAACCAACCCAAGATGACGGCCATCCTTGCTATAAAACGGAACTTTACGCAATTCAAAATAGTTCTTACGACCATCTGGGTATTCCAGCCATTGCTCATAGGTCAACGCCTGATTGTCTGCAAACACCTTTTCATCTGTATCAACAATCTGCTGAGCAACTTCTCTGCTATAAACGTCCCATGGTGTTAAACCCACTAATTGATTTTCTTTTTTACCAGTCAACTCTTCCATGGCACGGTTACAGCCAGAGAAAACACCATCAGCATTGCGGTAATATATAAGATCAGGAGAAGCATCTATAAATGAACGAAGTAGCGCGGTTCTTTCAGCTAACTCAAGTTGAGTACGCTCACGCTGATAAACCTCATTTTCAAGATCTTTCATGGCTTCTTCGCGTGCTTCTTCAGCTTTAATCCGCTCTTCAATTTCCTGATTGAGCTTGGCAATGTTTTGCTGCAGCTTATGATTTAAGTCCTGATCCCGAGAGCGCATATCTTTGAGTTTAGAAACGAGCTTGGACAAGCGTTGGCGTGACTCCTCAAGCTGATCGACTACCACTGAAAGGAAGTACACAGCCCAAGGTGTGATCAGCAGACCGAAAAATACAGAGCGAACGATATCAATGTCATCCACATGGCCACTCAAAACTAACGTAATGCCAACCTGAACGACAACAGCTAAAGCGACTAATGCCAATGCAAGTAAAATTGAGAAACGCAAAATGCCGAGCTTAACCAAAAGATCGACATAATACTGAGCGAGGTTTTTTATCGGTTTCATGGAGCGCTCCGTGCGACAAGGTTAGGTAAATACTACCTGTTTTCACTGAGCACGGCTAAGGGAACCTAGGTCCTGACGACGTTAATTGTCTGATGTGTGATGGACACAAGTTTGATTACGTCCATTTGCTTTCGCCTGATACAAAGCACTGTCAGCCAGAGCAATCAAGCTTTCGCTATTGTCCATAGGTTGAGGAGAAAGAGTCGCGATACCAATACTCACGGTCAAGATGGAGGAGGCTTCTGAAGCACAATGTTCTAAATGCAGCAACTTCACTTCTTGGTGAATTTTTTCTGCAACCTGCAAGGCACCGTCAACCGTTGTATTGGGTAAAATAAATCCAAACTCCTCACCGCCATATCGAGCCACGCAATCACTGGTTCGAAATAACACTGACTTGAACACTCCTGCAACTTTAGCTAGGGCTTCATCACCTGTTTGATGTCCATAATAGTCGTTGAAGCCTTTGAAATAGTCGATATCACATAACATAACGCTTAGAGGCTGACGCTCACGTATATGCAATGGCCACAAGGTCGCTAACTGTTCATCGAATCGACGTCGATTCGGAATTTGCGTCAAACTATCAATAAAGCTGAGCCGCTCGAGTTCCTGATTCGCCTCTTCAAGTTTTTGCGCGGCAAGATAACGGTCAGAGACATCCCTAGCCATGACCAAGACACCATTCGTACCTGAAGCAGGATCGCGAAAAGGCGATTTGACCACATCATACCAAGTGAACTCACCGTTACTATTGATCGCCTTGTCAATGTAACGCAATGATTTTCCCTCATACAGCACCTTTTGATCCGTTTCAGACAAACGGCTATATACGTCATCAGGAATCACATCTTGCAACCGTTTACCGATTAGATCATCAACATCAGAAATACCAAGAGCGCGAACAAATGGCTTATTACATGCCTGATAGACCATATTCTCGTTAAATATACCTATAGAGTCAGGGCTGGACTCTAGAATATTTTGCAAAATGGTATCGCGCTGAGCCAAAGCCACTTCAGTATCACGACGCTTGTCCATCTCATTACGGAGGTTTTGTTGCATATTGTGCCAGTCCGTCACATCATGACTGATACCTATGCTTCCCATCGTTTCCCCTGATGAAGAAATCAAAATATTCTGATAGGTTTCGAGTAGGCAACTTCGGCCATCGGCATTTGTGGTCCAGCGGCGTTTATTTGCCCGCCCTTTAACGACTCCTTTAATGTCTTCACTGCCTTCCTCAGCACGTACGCCCCAGAAACGTTCAAATGCACGATTCGTTGAAATCAATTCACCTTCGTTATTTTTTATAAAAACCAATTCAGAAAGGTTATCCAATGCACTTCTGACCACTGAAAGAGACTCAATTTCTCGCGCCATTTCATCCTCAGTTGCTTGGTAGGAAGACAGATATAGCAGCCAAGAAACACGTCTCCGGTAAATGGTTCTACGGCCACTCATCTCTACCTTAACACGGGTATTTTTCGACACCTGCCATTCTATAGGAAAGCGCTTAAACCCTTCGCCAGAGAACTGGTTGGTTATCGATAGTAAGAATTGACATGGAACGGTGTCGGGCAAAAGATACGATTTACCTACCCGGCGAATTGCCAGCAATTGCATGGCACCCTTATTGGCAAGAAGTAACTTACCAGACTGAGCTTCAACTAATATCAAGGCTGTCGGTGTATCCTGAACCAACGCCTCAATATGTTTTTGTAAGCGAGAATAGAGCACAAAGGACATAATCACACAAAACAGAATGACAACAAGGCCAAAACCATGCCCATGGGAGGTATCCAATAACCAGTAAAACACCTGCTCCATTCTAATACTCTATGTCAATCTGCAACCTAATACTAAGGTTACAAAAGATATCAGCTTATTGCTGATTTTTCTGTATTTATTGAGGGTTTTGTATATAAAAAAGGTTGGTTAATTAAGGAACCTTGTGGCCCATCACGCTCAAGCGTACGTCCAATTTCTGTCATGGCTAACCAACGATTCTCACACCATAAAGGGGCAAGCAGAGTTGGACGCCGGGCTGCCGATGAAACCCGATGAAACACAATATCGGGTGGTGTCATGCGGATCATTGCGCTAGCAGTATCCACATATTGCTGCAGAGAGGGAGCATTAAGCTTGCCTGCCTTCCAAGCTTTAGCCATGGTACTACCTTCTACAATGTGCAAGCTGTGAAGTTTGATCCCATCAGTTCCGACATCAATAACTTTACGCATCGTATCAATGTTATCTTGGTGGGTGTCTTTCGGTAGGCCAACTATTAAGTGGGTACAGACTTTAATACCTAAAGCTCTCGCTCGTTTAGCGATGCTAGCATAACAATTAAAATCATGGCCGCGATTTATGCGCTTAAGGGTATGATTGTTCGCAGTCTGAAGACCGAGCTCAAGCCAGACTTCATAACCTCGCTGCACATAACTCGCCAAAAGCTCTAACACTGCATCAGGAACACAGTCAGGTCTTGTTCCAACGCACAGTCCAACAATGTTTGCCGCTTTTAATGCCTGTTCATACATACGTTTCAACACTTCGACTTCTGCATAGGTGCTGGTGTAGGCCTGAAAATAAGCAAGATATTTTTCCGCTCTGCTGATTTCACCAGCGCGATCTTTGAGCTGTTCATATATGCTCTTGATCTGATTTTTTTCGTCTGAAAAAGAAGCAACATTACAGAAAGTACACCCTCCTCGGCCTATTGTTCCATCTCTATTTGGACAGCTAAAGCCACCATGTAACGTCAACTTATGTACTTTCTCCCCGTAGCGGCGCTGAAGATCTTGCCCAATCGTATTGACTAGTTCGTGCAGTTGCAATTCTCACCCCAAACAATAATAAATATCATTCCCATTAATGTAATTAAATTACACAAATGAAAAAAATAAAGGTTGAAAGTTATCGATTTAAAACGGCTAGGGAGTTATCCAAAATCAATAAACATGCATAAAATGAAGCAATAGATACTAATTTTAAGCAAAAGTTAAACATAAAGATCAAAATCAGACATAAAAAAGAACGCCATAACCTCGAATTTCGATTGCATTTACGCCTAACAAAATTGTAGGATAATTTCAGATTTTAGTTTTACTTGTGCATTAAATTACACATTTAGTTACTAAAACATCGGTGTTTTCCAGCTCTCACCTATATAAATCACTAGATTGTGATACAAAAAACATGGATTTCACCAAGGATTGTTTTTCTCGCAATATTTTTCCTGCGAGGTACGGAATGGAGTCAAAGTCGCCAACCTAGGCAGGCTGCGAATCATAAAAATAAAGGACTGGACGCAGAACTAGTATCAGCTAGTACATTTGCGTCTACTGAACTGGAAGGATGTATCTATGGTAGATAGAGAGCAAAGTTCACAGGGTCTGTATACTCCTGAACTGGAGCATGACGCTTGTGGTATCGGTTTTGTTGCTCACCTCAAAAACCGTAAATCGCACGAAGTAGTAACTCAGGCATTGGATATGCTGGCACGAATGGAACACCGCGGTGGTCAAGGTTGTGACCCATGCAGCGGTGACGGTGCGGGTATCTTGCTACAAAAACCTCATGAATTCCTGTTAGAAGAAGCGGTTAAGCTAGGCATTAAATTGCCTTCGTTTGAAAAGTATGGTGTTGGTATCGTTCTTTTCCCGAAAGACGAATACAAACGTGAGCAATGCCGTGACATTCTGGAACGTAACGCACAACGTCTAGATCTTGAAGTCATCGGCTACCGTGTACTACCAACTGACAACTCAATGATCGGTGCAGATCCACTAAGCACAGAACCTCAGTTTGAGCATGTGTTTATCTCTGGTGGCCCGGGTATCACACCCGAAGAGCTTGAGCGCAAACTGTATGTACTTCGTAACTACACTGTACGTGTTTGCCTAGAAAGCGTTTCGAACATAGGTGACGACTTCTACATTAACTCGATGTCTTACAAGACATTGGTGTACAAAGGTCAGTTAACGACCGAGCAAGTACCTCAGTACTTCCTTGATCTGCAAAACCCGACCATGGTGACTGCACTGGCACTGGTGCACTCTCGTTTCTCTACCAATACCTTCCCGAAATGGCGCCTTGCACAGCCTTTCCGTTACATTGCACACAACGGTGAAATCAATACAGTTCGCGGCAATTTGAACTGGATGAAAGCCCGCGAAGCAATCCTAGAATCAGACCTGTTTACTCAGGCTGAAATCGACATGCTTCTTCCAATCTGTCAGGAGGGGAGCTCGGATTCATCTAACTTTGACATGGCACTTGAGCTCCTAGTTCTTTCTGGTCGTAGCCTGCCACACGCACTGATGATGTTGATACCAGAAGCATGGCAAGAAAACAAAAATATGGATCCTAAACGTCGCGCGTTCTATCAGTACCACGCGAATATCATGGAACCATGGGATGGTCCTGCTTCAGTGTGTTTTACTGATGGTGTTCAAGTTGGTGCGACACTTGACCGTAACGGCCTACGCCCTTCTCGCTACACAGTGACCAAAGACAATTTCCTCGTGATGGCATCAGAATCTGGTGTTGTGGATATTGAACCAGAGAACGTTGAGTTCCGCGGTCGTCTACAACCAGGTCGTATCTTCGTTGCAGACCTAGAGCAAGGTCGCATCATTTCTGACGAAGAAGTGAAAGACAGCATTGCAACGGCGCAGCCTTACGAGAAGTGGGTAGAAGAAAACCTACTGAGCTTGAAGAAGCTACCAGATGCGAGCAACCAGTTCAGCCAACCTTCTCCTGAGCGTTTGCTGCACCGTCAACAAGCTTTCGGTGTGAGCACTGAAGAAGTGAACGAAATCATCGTCCCAATGGCGAATGACGCGAAGGAACCATTATCAGCTATGGGTGCCGACTGGCCTCTTGCGGTTCTATCTCATCAGTCTCAGCACCTTTCAAACTACTTTAAGCAGCTGTTTGCACAGGTAACTAACCCACCGATCGACCCGATCCGTGAGCGTATGGTTATGTCGCTGAACACATACTTGGGTAAAGACCAAAACCTTCTGACTGAAACGCCACTTCACTGTCAGAAAGTCGAGTTGGAATCACCTGTGCTGGCGAACTCCGAGCTTGAAAAACTGCGAGCTATCGATAACGAGCACCTACAAGCGAAGACGTTGGATATCGTATTCCAAGCCAATGAAGATCAAGGCAAGCTTGAGCGTGCACTGAAACGTATCTGCCAATACGCAGAAGACGCGGTTGTCGATGGTTACTCAATCATCTTACTAACTGACCGTGCAGTGAACTCAAACCATGCGGCGATTCCAGCAATGCTGGCTGTTGGTGCTGTGCACCACCATTTGATCCGCAAAGGTCTACGTGCGAAATGTGACATCGTGGTTGAAACCGGTGACGCACGCGAAACGCACCACTTTGCAACGCTACTTGGTTACGGTGCGAATGCGGTTAACCCTTACCTAGTGATTGAAACCATCATTGAACTTCAACGTACCAAGAAGTTAGATCCAGAAGCAAACCCTCGCGATCTGTTCAACAACTACCGTAAAGCGATCAATGGCGGTCTTCTGAAGATCTTCTCGAAGATGGGGATTTCTACGCTACAGTCGTACCATGGTGCGCAAATCTTCGAAGCCTTGGGTATCCATAAGTCTGTGGTAGACAAATACTTCACAGGTACGGTTTCTCGTATCCAAGGTCTAACCCTTGATGATATCGCCAAAGAAGTTTTGATCCGTCACCGCATCGGTTACCCACAACGCGAAATTCCAATTCAAATGCTGGATGTTGGTGGTGTTTACCAATGGAAACAGCGTGGTGAGAAGCACCTATTTAACCCAGAAACCATATCTCTACTGCAAGAGTCTACGCGCAACAAGAACTACAATCAGTTCAAGCAATACGCGACCGCTGTAGATAAACAAGGTGACAACGCAGTAACCCTGCGTAGCCAACTTGAGTTCATTAAGAACCCAGCAGGCTCTATCTCTATCGACGAAGTCGAGCCAATTGAAAGCATAGTGAAACGCTTCGCGACCGGCGCAATGTCATTCGGTTCTATTTCGTACGAAGCACACTCGACACTGGCTGTTGCGATGAACCGCCTTGGCGCGAAATCGAACTCCGGTGAAGGTGGTGAAGACCCAATGCGTTTCGAGCGCAAAGAAAATGGCGATTGGGAGCGCTCAGCAATCAAGCAGGTCGCTTCAGGTCGTTTCGGCGTAACCTCTTACTACCTAACCAACGCTGATGAGCTACAGATCAAGATGGCTCAAGGCGCGAAACCAGGTGAAGGTGGTCAACTACCAGGCGATAAGGTAGACGATTGGATCGGTGCAACACGTCACTCAACTCCGGGCGTTGGTCTTATCTCGCCACCACCACACCACGATATCTACTCAATCGAAGATTTGGCTCAGCTTATCTACGACTTGAAGAATGCGAACCGCACGGGTCGTGTAAACGTGAAACTGGTATCGGAAGCGGGCGTCGGTACTATCGCTTCTGGTGTTGCTAAAGCGAAAGCAGACGTTGTACTTATCGCAGGTTTCGACGGTGGTACTGGTGCATCACCAATGTCTTCAATCCGTCATACTGGTCTTCCTTGGGAACTTGGTTTGGCAGAAACGCATCAAACGCTACTGAAGAACGGTCTGCGTAACCGTATCGTGGTTCAAGCGGATGGTCAGATGAAGACACCTCGTGACCTTGCAGTGGCAACACTGCTTGGTGCAGAAGAATGGGGCGTGGCAACCGCAGCATTGGTGGTTGAAGGCTGTATTATGATGCGTAAGTGTCATAAGAACACCTGTCCTGTCGGTATCGCGACTCAAAACAAGACGCTTCGCGAGCGCTTTGATGGTCGCGTAGAAGACGTCGTCACCTTCTTCCAGTACATGGCACAAGGTCTACGTGAAATCATGGCTGAACTTGGCTTCCGCACTATCGATGAGATGGTCGGTCAAGGCCAGAAGCTGAAGATTCGCCAAGACGTGTCTCACTGGAAATACAAGAACCTAGATCTGTCCCCTGTTCTCCACGTTGAGCAACCACGCGAAGCCGATGGCGTATTCAACCAAGCTCAGCAGAACCACAACCTAGAAGAAGTGCTAGACCGCAAGCTGATTCAAGCAGCAATTCCCGCTCTGGAGAAAGGCGAAGCGGTGAATGCAGAATTCCCTATCGTCAACACGGACCGCTCTGCAGGTACCATGTTGTCGAACGAAATCTCGAAAGTGTACAAAGATGCGGGTCTACCTGAGCCAATGAACGTGAAATTCAAAGGTTCTGCGGGTCAGTCATTCGGTGCATTCCTCGCTAAGGGCGTGAAGTTTGAAGTGGAAGGCGACGCGAACGACTACTGGGGTAAAGGCTTATCTGGCGGTACCTTAGTACTTTACCCAGATGCGAAATCAAGCATTGTCGCGGAAGACAACATCGTGGTTGGTAACGTGTGTTTCTACGGTGCAACTTCGGGTGAGTCTTTCATTCGCGGTATGGCTGGCGAACGTTTCTGTGTTCGTAACTCAGGCGCGAAAGTAGTAGTAGAAGGCGTCGGTGACCACGGTTGTGAGTACATGACGGGCGGTGCAGCAATTATCCTTGGTTCAACAGGTCGTAACTTTGCCGCAGGTATGAGTGGCGGCGTCGCTTATGTATGGGATAAATCAGGCGACTTTGAGTCAAAACTGAACCCAGAGCTAGTAGACCTAGATCCAATCGAGCAAGAAGACAGAGATCTATTACTCGACATGCTAACTAAGCATGTTCACTTCACAGGAAGTGAAGTCGCTCAGTCTTTCCTAGACAACTTTGAAGCAAGCCTAGCCTCTATGGTTAAGGTAATGCCGCGTGACTACAAAGCGGTTCTTCAAAAGCGTAAAGCTGAAGCACAGTCTCAAGGAAACGAAACTCAAGTGGAGGCCGTATAATGGGTAAGCCTACTGGATTTTTAGAGCATGGTCGTGAACTACCACAGAAGATCGACCCAGCTGAACGCATCAAGAACAACAAAGAGTTCGTTCTGAACGAGGAGTTTGGTGACAAGATCAATACTCAGGCTTCTCGTTGTATGGATTGTGGTGTGCCGTTTTGTCATAACGGCTGCCCTATCGGTAACATCATCCCAGAGTTTAACGATGCCGTTTATCGTGATAGCTGGGAAGAAGCATGGAACATTCTAAGCTCAACCAATAACTTCCCAGAGTTCACTGGTCGTGTTTGCCCTGCTCCGTGTGAAAGTGCTTGTGTACTTGGCATCAACCAAGATCCAATCACTATCTGTAATATCGAGAAAACCATCGTAGAAACGGCGTATCGTGAAGGGTACGCCAAACCAAAAACACCTCGTTCTCGCACTGGTAAAACCGTTGCGATCATCGGTTCGGGCCCTGCTGGCCTTGCGGCTGCTGAGCAGTTAAACAGCGCTGGTCATACTGTGACAGTATTCGAGCGAGACGAGAAAGTAGGCGGTCTGCTGCGTTTTGGTATCCCAGATTTCAAACTGGGTATGGATGTGATTGATCGTAAGATCAACCTAATGGCAGAAGCGGGTATTGAATTCAAAGTTAACCAACATGTTGGTGTTGATGTGAATGCTCAGCAGCTGCGTCAAGAGTTCGATGTGGTTCTACTGACTGGTGGTTCAACCGTTCCTCGTGATTTGCCAGTTCCGGGTCGTGAACTAAAAGGCGTTCACTTCGCAATGGAATTCCTAGGTCAAAACAACCGCCGTGCCAACGACATGGATCTTAAGGGTGAAGAACTTCACGCCGCGGGCAAGCATGTTGTGGTGATCGGTGGTGGTGATACCGGCTCTGACTGTGTGGGTACATCTAACCGTCATGGCGCAGCAAGCATCACTCAGGTTGAAATCATGCCGATTCCACCAGAGAAACGTCCTGCCAATATGCCATGGCCACAGTACCCGATGATCCTACGTACTTCGACGTCTCATGAAGAAGGCGTTGATCGTCACTGGAATATCCTAACCAAAGAGTTCATCGGCAATGACAAAGGTGAAGTTACAGGCCTTCGTTTAGCTGATATCGTTTGGCAAGATGCGAAACCAGGCGAGCGTCCAAGCTTCAAAGAAGTAGAAGGCAGCGAACGTGTGATTCCATGTGATATGGCATTTCTAGCGATGGGCTTCCTACACCCTGAACCAACAGGCGTACTTGCTCAACTGGATATCGCGCTAGATGATCGCGGTAACGTAGCAACTCAAGGTTTTGCTACTAACCAAGAAGGCGTATTTGCTGCTGGTGATATGCGAACAGGCCAGTCTTTAGTGGTTCGTTGTATCAATGAAGGTCGCGAATGTGCCCGTGCGATCGATGACTACCTAATGGGTGGGACTCATCTTGAAGCGAAAGCCGATTCACTAATGCTATCAGCATAAGTCGAATCAACTCCAGCATCAGACAACAATGAATGATTCTGGAGTTAAAACGAATAACTAATCAATCCTTCCAAACTATCCAACTTGACCAGCACATTGTGCTGGTCTTTTTTATTTCAACCGAATTCAATTGTTGCAAAATTGTAACAATCAAAAACATATACTCATGATATATAAGTACTTTTTAGGATATTAGTGGGTAAATAGAACATTGATGTTATATATCACCAAAAACTTGACCTTTTCTATCATACGCTATACGTTGTGAAGTCGATGAAAATGATTTCGTCTTTATTTAAAAAATAATAACAAACCATTCTGTGTATATTTATGCGGAATTTAACAATTTGAAAGCATAGTTAGTCATACATACCAACCCTTGTGATGTTGGTATTTCTGTCTGGAAGACAGAGAAGCAAAGGGAGAATTGCAATGGCTTTATATGATCCTAGTCTTGAAAAAGACAACTGTGGATTTGGTTTGATCGCTCACATGGAAGGACAACCAAGCCACAAACTGGTTCGTACAGCAATTTCGGCATTGGATCGCATGACCCACCGAGGTGGTATCGCCGCCGACGGTAAAACCGGCGATGGTTGTGGACTTCTATTACAAAAGCCCGACTCATATTTACGCCTCATCGCGGAAGAGAACAGCTTTAACCTCAGTAAACAATACGCTGTAGGTATGATGTTTTTCAGCCAAGATCCAGTCAAAGCACAATCTGCTAAAGACATCATCAATAAAGAGTTAACTCAAGAAACTCTGACCGTTTCAGGTTGGCGTGATGTGCCGACCAACTCAGATGTTTTAGGCCCAATCGCGCTGGATTCGTTACCTAATATTCAACAAGTATTCATTTCAGCCCCTGCAGGCTGGCGTGAACGTGACATTGAACGTCGTTTGTATATCGCACGCCGCCGCATAGAAAAACAAATCACGCAAGACAGTGATTTTTACATCTGCAGCTTGTCCACACAGGTGATTGTATACAAAGGCCTGTGCATGCCTGCAGACTTACCACGCTTTTACCTCGATCTCGCAGATTTGCGCATGGAATCCGCTATTTGCTTGTTCCACCAGCGTTTTTCAACAAATACCCAGCCACGTTGGCCGCTGGCTCAACCCTTCCGCTATCTGGCACACAATGGTGAAATCAATACCATTGAAGGCAATCGCCAGTGGGCACGTGCTCGTGCATACAAATTCGCTTCGCCCCTACTGCCTGACTTGCAAACAGCAGCTCCATTTGTGAACGAAACGGGCTCTGATTCATCCAGTCTGGATAACATGCTCGACCTTTTCCTAGCGGGTGGCATGGACGTCTTCCGTGCGATGAGAATGCTGGTGCCGCCTGCATGGCAAAATCACCCGGATATGGATCCGGATTTGCGTGCATTCTACGATTTCAACTCCAAACATATGGAACCATGGGATGGCCCTGCTGGCATCGTATTGTCCGATGGCCGTTATGCTGCGTGTAATCTAGATCGTAATGGCCTGCGCCCCGCTCGTTATGTCATCACTAAAGATCAGCTGATTACACTGGCATCAGAGGTTGGTATTTGGGATTATGCTCCCGACGAAGTGGCAGAAAAAGGCCGTGTTGGACCGGGCGAATTGTTGGTCGTTGACACACGCCGCGGGAAATTATGGCAATCAAGTGAAATTGACAACGATCTAAAAGGTCGTCACCCATATAAAGAGTGGATGGACAATAACGTCCATAAGCTCACACCATTTGCTCAGCTGCCTGAAGAGCAGGTAGGTAAGCGTAATTTTGATAATGACTTGCTCAAGACCTATCAGAAGCAATTCGCTATGACTAACGAAGAAGTCGATCAAGTCCTTCGAGTCCTTGGTGATATGGGTCAAGAAGCGGTTGGCTCTATGGGTGATGATACCCCGATGGCCATTCTTTCCTCGAAAGAACGATTAGTTACAGACTACTTCCGTCAGAAATTTGCTCAGGTCACCAATCCACCGATCGATCCGTTGCGTGAAAAGCACGTCATGTCACTGGCGACCAGTATTGGTCAAGAAATGAACGTTTTCTGTGAAACCGATGGACACGCTCATCGCGTAACTTTTGATTCCCCGGTGCTGCTGTACTCGGACATGCAGCAACTGCTCGAACTGGCTGATGAGCACTACCGTCATACCATCTTAGATATCAATTACGATCCTAAGAGTAAGAACCTCCAACAAGCGATCAACGATTTATGTGACCAAGCAGTCGATATTGTACGTGAAGGTACTGTACTGGTGGTGTTATCTGATCGCGCGTTGGTGAAAGGCAAGCTGCCAATTCCTGCTGCTATGGCGGTAGGCGCGGTGCAAACACGTTTAATTGAAGAGAATCTTCGTTGTGATGCCAACATTATTGTCGAGACAGCCACTGCTCGCGATCCACATCAATTCGCTGTCCTACTTGGATTTGGCGCAACAGCGGTATACCCATACTTAGCTTATGAAGCATTGAGTAAACTGATTGATGATGGTGCACTTATAAAAAGCTACCGCGATGTAATGCAAAACTATCAATATGGTATCAACAAAGGCCTCTACAAAATCATGTCCAAAATGGGCATATCCACCGTCGCCTCTTACCGTTGTTCGCAACTATTTGAAGCGGTAGGCCTGAGTGAAGATGTCGTCGAACTTTGCTTCCGCGGGGTCACGACACGTATACAGGGCGCCAGCTTCGACGATTTCCAGCAAGACTTGTTTAACCTTTCACGTAAAGCTTGGGCGAAACGTAAAGCCATCGAACACGGTGGTTTGCTTAAATACGTCCATGGCGGTGAGTATCATGCCTATAACCCAGATGTCGTAGGCACACTCCAACAGGCGGTAAAGTCTGGTGAGAGTAGTGATTATCAGAGCTTTGCCAAGCAAGTAAACCAACGTCCTGTAGCGATGCTGCGCGATTTGATGACGCTGAAACAATCCGCAACACCGCTACCTTTAGAAAAAGTCGAGCCAAGCACAGAGTTATTTAAGCGTTTCGACTCTGCCGCGATGTCCATTGGCGCTCTGAGCCCAGAAGCTCATGAAGCACTGGCGACCGCGATGAACCGTCTTGGTGGCTATTCAAATTCAGGTGAAGGTGGTGAAGATCCACGTCGCTTCGGCACAGAGCGTAACTCTCGCATTAAGCAAATTGCCTCAGGTCGGTTTGGTGTCACTCCGCATTACCTGACCAATGCCGATGTTCTGCAAATCAAAGTCGCTCAGGGTGCAAAGCCGGGTGAAGGCGGTCAGCTTCCAGGACATAAAGTGACGGCGGAAATCGCTAAGCTACGTTATTCAGTCCAAGGCGTTACGCTGATCTCTCCTCCGCCACACCACGATATTTATTCAATTGAAGATTTAGCTCAGCTGATTTTCGACCTAAAACAGGTCAATCCAAATGCGCTAGTTTCGGTGAAATTAGTATCTGAGCCTGGTGTCGGCACCATCGCAACAGGTGTCGCGAAGGCCTACGCTGATCTTATTACCATCTCAGGTTACGACGGCGGTACCGCAGCAAGCCCACTAACCTCAGTGAAATACGCAGGTTGTCCTTGGGAGCTGGGCCTTGCAGAGACTCAACAAGCACTGGTTGCTAACGGGCTTCGTCACAAGATTCGCCTTCAAGTGGATGGCGGTCTAAAAACAGGTTTAGACGTTGTAAAAGCCGCGATTCTAGGTGCAGAAAGCTTCGGTTTTGGAACAGCACCTATGGTAGCGATGGGCTGTAAGTTCCTGCGCATTTGTCACCTCAACAATTGTGCAACAGGCGTTGCCACTCAAGACGAATTGTTACGCAAAGAGTTCTTCAAAGGCTTGCCAGAGCAAGTGATGAATTATTTTGTCGGTTTGGCTGATGAAGTACGCACCTTGTTAGCGGAACTGGAAGTGGAAAAACTCACTGATCTCATCGGGCGAACTGAGTTGCTGGAGACAGCAGAAGGTATGACCGCCAAGCAAACCAAGCTCGACTTAAGCAACATTCTCGAGGCGCCTGCATCACCAGAAGGTCATCCACTATTTTGGACAGAGCCTAACACACCGTTTGATAAAGCCGAGTTAAACCAGAAGATCATTGATGACGCGCTCTCAGCCGTAGAATCCGGCGAATCAGCTAGCTTCTTCTACAATGTCATCAATACCGATCGCTCGATTGGTGCGCGTCTATCAGGTGAAATAGCGAAACGCTATGGAAACCAAGGCATGGCGGCCACCCCCATTAAACTGCATCTTGATGGCACCGCTGGACAGTCATTTGGGGTCTGGAATGCGGGTGGCGTAGAACAGTACCTCACTGGTGACGCCAACGACTATGTTGGTAAAGGCATGGCTGGTGGCAAGTTGGTCATCAAACCACATCAGGGAACCGCATTCCGCTGTAATGAAGCCACTATTATTGGTAACACCTGCTTATACGGTGCAACTGGCGGCAAACTCTTTGCTGCTGGTACGGCTGGCGAGCGCTTTGGCGTCCGTAACTCTGGAACCATCGCTGTCATAGAAGGCGCTGGCGACAACGCTTGTGAATACATGACAGGAGGTATTGTGGCAATTCTTGGCGCAACTGGGGTCAATTTTGGCGCAGGGATGACAGGTGGATTTGCCTACGTTCTTGATAAGAACGAAGACTTCCAAGGCCGGGTGAACAATGAATCCGTAGAAGCATTGGCGCTATCTGATCTCTATATACATCAAGAACATTTACGCGGCCTAATAGCAGAGCATCTTGAAGAAACAAATTCCGTCCACGCAGAAGATATTCTGGCGAACTTTGATGAATGGATTCCAAAGTTCTATCTGGTGAAACCTAAAGCTGCAGACCTTCGTACCTTGCTGGGTCACCAAAGTCGTAGTGCCGCTGAACTTCGCGTTCAAGCGCAGTAATCATGGAGGATGTTTGAATCATGAGCCAGAACGTATACCAATTTATTGATGTACAACGCGTCGATCCTGCGAAGAAACCGATTAAAGTTCGCAAGATTGAATTCGTCGAAATTTATGAACCCTTTACCAAGCAACAAGCCACTGCTCAAGCTGATCGCTGTCTTGACTGCGGCAACCCATACTGCGAGTGGAAATGCCCTGTACATAACTATATTCCGCAATGGCTAAAACTTGCTAATGAAGGGCGAATCTTGGAAGCCGTTGAGCTTTCTCACCAAACTAATAGCTTACCAGAAGTGTGTGGGCGAGTTTGTCCACAAGACCGATTATGCGAAGGTTCTTGTACCCTGAATGATGACTTTGGCGCCGTAACCATAGGTAATATTGAAAAATATATCACAGATAAAGCCTTCGAAATGGGTTGGAAACCAGATATGTCCAAGGTGGAATGGACAGATAAGAAGGTCGCTATTATTGGCGCAGGCCCAGCAGGACTTGCTGCTGCAGATATTTTAGTGCGCAATGGAGTCAAACCTGTTGTGTTCGATCGCTACCCAGAAATCGGTGGCCTACTCACTTTTGGTATCCCATCATTCAAACTGGAAAAAGGCGTCATGGAAAATCGACGTCGTGTCTTTACTGAAATGGGCGTGGAATTCCAGCTCAACGTTGAGGTAGGTAAAGATATTCAGATGCAGCAACTGATTGAAGAATATGATGCCGTGTTTCTTGGGGTTGGTACCTATAAAAACATGCGTGCCGGCCTAGAAAATGAAGAAGCGCCGGGTGTCTATGATGCACTGCCGTTTTTGATTTCCAACACATACAAAGTCATGGGCTTGGAAGCTGAGCAACCCTTCATTGATATGACGGGTAAGAAAGTCGTCGTACTAGGGGGTGGTGATACCGCGATGGACTGTGTTCGCACATCCATTAGACAAGGGGCCTCTAACGTCATTTGTGCCTATCGACGTGATGAAGCCAACATGCCAGGCTCTCGTCGAGAAGTAAAAAATGCCAAAGAAGAAGGCGTGGATTTTAAGTTTAACCTTCAACCTTTAGGTGTCGAAGTGGATGTCTTTGGCAAGGTTTCGGGGGTGAAAGTGGTTAAAACCGCGCTTGGAGAGCCCGATGAAGCAGGGCGTCGCCGTCCAGAGCCTGTGGCAGGCAGTGAGCACATATTGACAGCAGATGCAGTGATCATGGCATTCGGCTTCCAGCCACATAAAATGGAATGGTTGACACCGTATGATGTTGAACTCGATCAATGGGGACGCATCAAAGCACCTTCAGACCAAGAGTTTATGTTCCAGACAAGCAACAAAAAAATCTTTGCCGGAGGGGATGCCGTTCGCGGATCTGATCTTGTCGTCACTGCGATTGATGAAGGCCGCAAAGCTGCTGAAGGTATACTTGATTACCTTGAGGTATAGTCCTACCTCAACTCACAAAAGGATCCACTAATTGGATCCTTTTTTAATTTAAAACATATAATTGAATTCGATAAGAACAAGACAAGGTATTCAAAATGAAGAACGCCGCTCTCCTCTCTATCACCCTGTTGGGTTTAACCGCTTGTAGCCAAGGAGTACAAGATATGTCAGATCGCACAGCTTCCCCTTGTGGTGACAAGCCTAACTGCGTTTCAACACAAGATACTCGACCAGAGCATAACCTCGCACCGTTTGAACTCAATGACGGCGTGACCTTAGATCAGGTCGAAGCTGTGGTACTAAAAGAGCCAAGAACCAAAACTGCGGAAAAAAGCGCTGATTATTTACGAATAGAATTTACCAGTAAGATCATGCGTTTCGTCGATGATTTGGAATTAAGAATAGAAGGGAACAGTCTGATTGTTCGCTCTGAATCTCGCACCGGTCACTCTGATTTTGGGGTTAACCGCAAACGCGCTGACGCACTGAGAGCCGCTCTGAACGAGGCTAAGCTAATTAAATAGCCTCTTACACAAGAGTCCGGACTCCCTTTCCAAGGCTACAAAATTCGACGCCTTGGCAAACCTCGCTACATAAGTAAAGACTGCTTCTTGCTATTGCATCAAGTATCCACAGAAATTGCGCCACACAGCTATAAAAAAACCGAAGCTTTAAGCTTCGGTTTTAAATATTCAGTAGTGATGGCCGCTACTCAGCTTCTTCGCGAAAGACAACTAGGCGCTTTGGTGCCACCTTACCATCATCATTCACTTCAGCAACACCAATGAACAACTTCTCTTCACCGGAAGTCATACGCAGCGGTGTGCCTTCTGGTGCGCCGAATACTTGCACTGGCATACCGTGTTGAACCAAGTTGGTCAATTCAGCATTAAGGTTTACTTCTGGTAAGTCTTCTACCGCGGTATCCATAGGTAACAACAGAGGATCAAGTAGCTCTTTCGGAGCAACTTCATCACGATGTGCTTGCTCTAATAGCTCATTAAGTTGCTCTAAAGTCACCATTTTCTCGTATGGGTATTTGGCAACACCTGTACGACGAAGCATAGTGACATGAGCACCACAGCATAACATCTCACCGAGATCATCAACGATAGTACGGATGTAAGTTCCTTTAGAACAGTGGACTTCCATCTCGACTTCATCACCTTCAAAACGATGCAGTACGATTTCATAAACCGTAATTTTGCGTGATTCACGCGGCACTTCAATGCCTTTTCGTGCATATTCATACAAAGGCTTACCTTGGTATTTCAATGCCGAAAACATTGAAGGCACTTGATCTGATTCACCACGGAACTTATCAATACAGGCTTCAAGCTTTTCGAGAGAAACGTCTACCGGACGAGTCTCAACCACTTCACCATCAGAATCCGAAGTATCTGTGCGCTCACCTAACTTGGCGATCACTCGGTAGCGTTTATCAGAATCCAACAAGAACTGAGAGAACTTGGTTGCTTCACCAAGACAAATTGGCAGCATACCTGTCGCTAGGGGATCCAGAGCACCGGTATGACCTGCTTTCTCTGCAAAGTAAATGCGTTTTACTTTCTGCAGCGCATCATTAGATGAAATGCCTGTTGGCTTGTCTAAGAGGACAACCCCATTAATTGGACGACCTTTACGACGGCGAGCCATTATGCCTTACCTTCTTCCGAATTTTCGTCTTCACGGCCAGCGTCATGCTGTTTACGCTTATCTTCGTTAACTACCTCTGACACTAGGTTGGACATACGCATACCCTCGACAAGTGTATTGTCGTAGTGGAAACGCACTTCAGGTGTTAGACGTAGGCGAATGCGTTTGCCTAGCATCATACGGATATGAACTTCATGCTCACGTAGTGCTTCTAGGCAAGATTCTGGAGTTTGCTCACCAACACATAGGAAAGTTACAAACACTTTTGCGTATGCTAAATCACGTGACACTTCCACATCAGAAATCGTCACCATGCCTAGGCGAGAATCTCGAACTTCGCGTTGAAGGATCATTGCGAGTTCTTTTTGCAGCTGCTGTGCAACACGCTGCGTGCGGCTAAATTCTTTTGACATATCTTTTCTCTTATTAGAAAGAATGGGGGGATGGATAAATTCCAGCCCCCCATGGCGTATTCAACAACCAATTACTGCTTATCTATCAATAAGTAAGCCAGCAATGTTAGTCAATTAGTCTAGAGTACGTTTAACTTCAACGATTTCGAAGACTTCGATTTGGTCACCAACGCGAACATCGTTGTAGTTCTTAACGCCGATACCACATTCGTAGCCGTTCTTAACTTCTTGTACGTCATCTTTAAAGCGACGTAGTGACTCTAGTTCACCTTCGTAGATAACCACGTTCTCACGTAGTACACGAATTGGGTTACTGCGCTTAATAGTACCTTCAGTAACCATACAACCCGCAATAGCGCCAAGTTTTGGTGACTTAAATACATCACGCACTTCTGCAAGGCCGATAATTTCTTGCTTGAACTCTGGAGCAAGCATACCGCCCATTGCTTGTTTTACTTCATCAATCAATTGATAAATGATTGAGTAGTAACGTAGATCTAGGTTTTCAGCTTCAACTGCACGACGCGCAGTTGCATCAGCACGAACGTTGAAACCTAGGATGATAGCGTTAGATGCGGCCGCTAGAACAGCATCTGTTTCTGTAATACCACCAACACCAGAACCCACGATGTTCACTTTCACTTCTTCAGTAGAAAGTTTACGTAGCGAGTCTGCGATAGCTTCCACAGAACCTTGAACGTCTGCTTTAAGCACCACATTAAGCTCAGCCACTTCACCAGCTGCCATGTTAGAGAACATGTTCTCTAGTTTCGCTTTTTGTTGACGTGCTAGTTTAACATCACGGAATTTACCTTGACGGTAGTTGGCAACTTCACGTGCTTTACGCTCATCACGAACAACAGTCGCTTCATCACCAGATGCAGGCACACCAGACAGACCAATGATTTCTACTGGGATAGAAGGACCCGCAGTGAAGATCTCTTGACCATTCTCGTCACGCATTGCACGAACACGGCCGTACTCTTGACCACAAAGAAGGATATCACCTTTGTTTAGAGTACCAGACTGAACCAGTACAGTGGCAACAGGACCGCGACCTTTATCTAGGCGAGATTCAACAACCACACCAGACGCCATGCCTTCTTCTACCGCTGTCAGCTCAAGAACTTCAGATTGTAGAAGGATAGTTTCTAGCAGACCTTCAATGTTTGTACCCTGTTTCGCAGAGATGTGAACAAACATGTTCTCACCGCCCCACTCCTCAGGAATAACATCGTATTGAGCCAGCTCATTCTTAACGTTGTCTGGGTTCGCGTCTTCTTTATCGATCTTGTTCACTGCAACAATCAGAGGTACACCCGCCGCTTTCGCGTGCTGGATTGCTTCGATTGTCTGTGGCATTACGCCATCGTCTGCTGCTACAACAAGAACAACAATATCTGTTGCCTGAGCACCACGAGCACGCATTGCAGTAAACGCCGCGTGTCCAGGAGTATCTAGGAAGGTGATCATGCCGTTTTCAGTTTCAACGTGGTATGCACCGATGTGCTGTGTAATACCACCGGCTTCGCCTGACGCAACGTGCGCTTTACGGATGTAGTCAAGTGTCGATGTCTTACCATGGTCAACGTGACCCATGATAGTAACAACTGGAGCACGAGGTACCGCTTCCGCATTGCTGTCACGATCTGACAGTACTGCTTCTTCTAGCTCGTTCTCTTTACGCAGAATTACCTTGTGACCCATTTCTTCAGCTACAAGTTGTGCTGTTTCTTGGTCGATAACCTGGTTGATCGTCGCCATTGCACCCATCTTCATCATTACTTTGATAACTTCTGTCCCTTTTACAGACATCTTGTTAGCAAGTTCTGATACAACGATGGTTTCACCGACAACAACGTCAGCTTTCGCAACAGTAGCTGTCTTATCGAAACCTTGCTGCATTGAAGCAGGCTTCGCCAATTTACCTTTGTTGCGACCTCTAGCGCCGCGCTGGTTACGGCCACCACGGTTTTGATCATCGTTGCCAGAAGCTTTCTTCTTCTTCTTACGACGACCACCTTCTTCTTTGCGATCCGCAGCATCTTCTGCTTCACGAGCATATGATGAAGTTGTTACGTGATAGTCAGAGTTTTCCAACTCTTTCTTCTTCTGTTCCGCTTCATTCCAGCGAGCTTCATTTTCTTCAGCAAGCTTACGAGCTTCTTCAACCAGCTTAGCTGCTTCTTGTTCAGCTTTACGCTGTGCTTCTTCTTCCTGACGACGTTTCAGTTCGTCAGCTTCGTTTTTCGCTTGCGCGTTCACTTCTGCACTTTTTGTTGCATTCATGTCTTTCTTAGCCTTATCAGCTTGTACGCGTTTGGCCTTTTCTTCAGCTTCACGTTTTGCATCCGCTTCTCGCTTCGCTTTTTCTTCGGCCTCGCGTTGTGCTTTCTCTGCAGCTTCACGTTTTGCTAGCTCTTCAGCTTCACGCTTCGCAAGCTCTTCAGCTTCACGCTTTGCTGCTTCCTCAGCCTCGCGGTTCGCGTCGTCTTCGATAGTGCTGCGCTTCACATAAGTGCGCTTTTTGCGCACTTCTACTTGAACATCCTTACTCTTGCCGCCACCAGCATTGACGCTTAGTGTGCTGCGAGTTTTACGCTGTAGAGTTAAACGAGTTGGTTCAGCTTCACCAGAAGTATCACCGTGCTCTTTTTTCAGGTGAGTAAGCAATTTTTGCTTCTCTTCTTCGGTTACCTGATCTGCACTCGCTTTTGTCATACCAGCATCAGCAAGTTGCTCTAATAAGCGGTCAACTGGTGTACCAATTTCTTCACTCAGTGCTTTAACAGTAATTTGTGTCATGCCGCTTTCTCCTTGCTGAATATTATTCGTCTTCGCCGAACCAACAGATGTTACGAGCTGCCATGATTAATTCACCCGCACGTTCTTCAGTTAGGCCGTCGATACCTTCTAGGTCATCAATACCTTGATCTGCTAGATCTTCCAGTGTTGCTACCCCTTTAGCTGCTAGTTTAAAGGCCATTTCACGCTCTAAACCTTCAAGACCAAGCAAGTCTTCCGCAGGCTCTAAGCCTTCAAAAGATTCTTCCTGAGCCAAAGCCATTGTTGTTAGGGCATCTTTTGCACGATTACGTAGTTCTTCGACAAGATCTTCGTCTAGACCATCGACTTCAAGCAGTTCGTTTACTGGTACGTAAGCGACCTCTTCAAGAGAAGAGAAGCCTTCTTCAACTAACAGCTGAGCGAAATCTTCTTCGATATCTAGGTACTTCATGAAGTTTTCAATTGACGCTTGAGACTCTTCTGCGTGTTTCTTCTGCAGATCTTCAACCGTCATTACGTTCAGTTCCCAACCTGTTAGTTGAGAAGCTAGACGTACGTTTTGACCGTTACGGCCAATAGCTTGTGCTAGGTTATCGGCTTCAACCGCAATATCCATTGCGTGAGCATCTTCATCAACGATGATAGAAGCCACGTCTGCTGGTGCCATTGCATTGATAACAAACTGAGCTGGGTTATCATCCCAAAGCACAATATCAATACGCTCACCGCCAAGCTCGCCAGAGACTGCCTGTACACGTGCACCACGCATACCAACACACGCACCCACTGGGTCAATGCGCTTGTCGTTAGTCTTCACTGCAATCTTCGCACGAGAACCCGGATCGCGAGCCGCACCTTTCAGTTCAATGATCTCTTCTGCTATTTCCGGTACTTCAACACGGAATAGCTCCGCCAGCATTTCTGGCTTAGATCGTGTGATGAATAGTTGGAAACCACGTGCTTCTGGCGCTACGCGGTACAGAAGACCACGAACGCGGTCACCCGGACGGTGGTTTTCACGAGGAAGCTGGTCATCACGTAGAATTACCGCTTCAGCGTTGTTACCTAGGTCAAGTACGATAGTTTCGCGGTTAACTTTCTTAACCACACCAGTAACTAGCTCACCTTCATTGTCGATGAACTGCTCTACGATCTGGGCACGTTCAGCTTCACGAACTTTCTGTACGATGACCTGCTTCGCTGTTTGCGTAGTAATACGATCAAAAGTTACTGACTCGATATCATCTTCTACGTAGTCACCTAGCTCAATCGTCTCATCATCAAACTGTGCTGCTTCAAGAGAGATTTCTTTTGTTGGGCTCTCCACTTCTTCAACAACTAACCAACGACGATAAGTATCGAACTCACCCGTTTTACGGTCAATTTCAACACGCACATCGATTTCGATTTCGTGTTTCTTCTTTGTAGATGTAGCTAGAGCTATCTCTAGGGCTTCAAAGATGCGCTCACGAGGTACCCCTTTTTCGTTTGATACCGCTTCTGCTACCGCTAAAATTTCTTTACTCATTTTAAATAGCCTCTAAGACCTTAATTAAAATTTAGGGATCAGGTTAGCTTTTGAAATGTTGCTCAAAGCAAACTCTTCTGCGTTGCCGTCCACAGTAACTGTTACTGTTTCACCCTCGATTGCGTGGATAACACCTTTCCACTTACGACGGTTACCAACAGCCATTTTCAAAACGATGCTTACCTCGTGACCAATAAATTGTTCATAGTGTGCTGCTTTGAAAAGTGGTCTTTCTAAACCTGGAGAAGACACTTCTAGGTTGTAAGCCACGGTGATTGGATCTTCAACGTCCATAACTGCACTGACCTGACGGCTAACTTCTGCACAATCATCTACAGAGATGCCATTTTCATGATCAATAAAGATACGTAATGTTGAATGTTCGCCTGCGCGAATAAATTCTAATCCAACTAACTCATAACCTGATGCAGCTACTGGTGCTTCAAGCATTTCAGTAAGTTGTCTTTCTAAACCAGTCATTTAAACCACTCCAGAAACAAAAAAAGGGCTCAGAGCCCAATTTAAATTCCAAGCAATGTCTGAAATTCTGAGATACAGAAATTCAGATAACAAAAAACCCCGAAAGTCGGGGTTTTTTGATGCTGGACCCTGATGTGTTAAGCAATCAAAATCTGCCTAACTCACAGTTGCTATTGCAACTGCGCAAACTTGTCCACATCCACTATCTATAAAAGAAAAGGGATTTGGTTGCGGGGGCCGGATTTGAACCGACGACCTTCGGGTTATGAGCCCGACGAGCTACCAAGCTGCTCCACCCCGCGTCCGACTTGTCGAGCATTATACGCTCTCCAAGTTGTTTTACAAGTTTGTAAATAATGGTGCCGAGAGAGGGACTCGAACCCTCACACCTAAGGCACTAGCACCTCATGCTAGCGTGTCTACCAATTTCACCATCTCGGCAGCTAAATCTTTAGCTTATTGAGGAATTTCGTCGCCTGTAGGGGCTGGAACTTCACTCGCAGCATCGTCAGCTTTCTGGATAACTTGACCTTGAGTCGGGTCAACCCACTGAGATTCAGTTTTATGAGTTGACATGTTACCTAGCACTAAGCTGAGGATGAAAAATACTGTTGCAAAAATTGCAGTCATTCGGGTTAGGAAATTACCTGAGCCGCTTGCGCCAAACACTGTGTTTGATGCGCCTGCACCGAATGAGGCTCCCATATCTGCGCCTTTACCTTGTTGAATCAGCACTAGGCCGATTACACCAACCGCTGCCAACAGGTAAATCACAAGTAGAACTGTAAACATGATTTCCACCTATGTTCCAAATTGTTGAGCCAGCGCCGCTCGAAAACTTATTTTTGATGTTTTTGAACAAGGCTAGCGACCTCCTTATCGAAGGCCGAGCAATACTAGCGAAACGTTATTACGCTGACAAGTAGAATTTTTCAAAAAAAGACGACTTAGAGGCTAAGCGGTCAAAAAAAGGACAAAAGTCTTACTTTTCTCTACCTTCGCGTATGCACTCTACCTAAAACGCTGAAAACTCTGGGCTGTATTCAATTAGACCACTTCGATTAGTAAACTCACCTTCTGCAAGCGCTATTACTTGGAATGAACCAATTGGCACTTCCCATTGACAATTGAAACCATACTTTTCACTCGCTTCAAAACCAAAGCGCGAATAATACTCTGGTTGACCTAATACTACGCAAGCTGGATAACCAAATTCCTTCAGAGATTCGAAAGCCTCTTTAACTAGCTCTGCCGCTACTCCTTGGCGTCGATAACTTTCTTTTACAGCCAAAGGAGCCAACCCTTGCCAATTCAAGTCTTCATTATTTAGTGTGACCGGACTGAACATAACATGCCCAACAACCTCACCATCATCATTACAGGCAACCAATGATAAGGTTCTACGTCCATTTTCTCTTAGCTTCATAACTAAAGCTGCTTCAGCTTTTGTTTCAAAAGTAGACTTAAGTAGTCTGTCGACCGCAAGAATATCAGCCGGAGCTTCAGTTCGAATTAGCATTAATCACCTCACTTTGTGCAATAGGCGATTGTAACCCTTTCTGCACAAAATCGGCTAGTTGATTTAATAGAGTTTGCAATGGTTTCGGCAACTGCTCGAAATCAATACTATCCATTAAGTTTTTAATCTCTAACCCCAGCTCTGTATCCCCTTCTATAGACAAGCGGCGCTGAAAGAATAATGTATCAGGATCTTCTTTTCTTCCTGCTATCAATACTAGATCATTGAGATTACCGCGAAACGCTATATCTTCCTCGACTTGAGCATTTGCCACAATCAGCTTGTCTTTCTGATAGCTCAAACACCAACTGAGATGCATATCCTTTATCTCTATTTTCAACCACTTATCTTGGATAAACTCAAAATCACCGTCTTCGAGCGACTCTTTAAATACCATCTTCAATCCATTCAACAAGGCTTTTTTTTGTACAGATTCTGGTAATAACTGGACTGGAGATCTCAAAATTGATGCGGCATTTTCAACTAGCTGAGTACGAATCTTGTTAATCACGAGCGTTATCCGTTACTTTGTAAATAGGAAACTCATCATAATGGATGATGATGGAGCGATTCCTGTTGTGTATCAAAAATGAGTCTGATACCGCTAACCCTTTAATCTAGCGGCAATCACAGTTATAGTTATTGGTATCGCTTCTATTCACAACTCTGTGACTCGTATTGCTCTTTGGAGAGTCGGTAATACCTTTGATGCTTTCGCAACAACTACAGCATTGGTTCACGAAGATAACGGCGAACAGCCCGTTTTTTTTCGCCATTTTGGATAGCCAGCATAACTATGCCATGGTTAATGGTCGCTATTGCGATATAGCAGGTCTATCCAATCGAGAGCTGGTCGGTATGAGCGATACGCAAACCTTAGGTGAACATTTCTATCATCAGCTCAAGCCTTATTATGAGAGAGCCTTTAACGGAGAATTTCTCGAAGCAGAAATCACACTGAACGAGATTGAGCTCGAAACAAGTCTGCATTTCAGCTTAGCCCCCATCTTAATCGACAAGAAAATTGAATACGTAGCTTTTCATGCTGTCGATACATCCGAAAAACATATTCTGGTTCGCTCTCTAGAAGAGTCGGAAAATAAGTTCTCAACACTTACTACCTTATTACCAGATGGCTTGCTCATTGTAGAAGACGATTGCATCATTTCAGCCAACCCTGCGGCGGTACGTTTACTCGGCTTTGAAGATAACAATGATTTGTTGGGTGAAGAGCTTTCACGCTTATTTGTCGATGAGAAAACCAAAACGGTTTTCAGTAAATTGCTCAGCAGTTCACTGGCGAAAGCACCTTTAACCTGTCTGACAGGGCCAAGGTGTGGCTTTGAGCGCCGTGTTCAACTGCACGCTGATGAGGCGATGGTGCTAGGCAGTGGTTCTCAGTTAGTGCTCATTCAAGATGCTGATGAGGCCCCCAAACATCTAAGTAACAAACCCTTAGAAGATGCACATATTGATTCTTTAACTGGCCTTTACAATCGTTTTGGTTTTACCAAACGTCTTGAGCAGTTCATTCATAATGAAACACCACTTTTGTTGCTCTATTTAGATATTGATAATTTTAAAAACATCAATGATTCTCTAGGCCATCATATCGGTGACAAAGTGATAAAAGAAGTGTCGTCACGTCTTAAGCGTTTGTTACCACAGCACGCAGTAGTAGGGCATTTAGGAGGCGATGAATTCGGTCTGATTATGCCTGAACCAGACAATCATCACATGGCCGAAATGCTTGCTGAACGCATCATTTCCCTCATTAACCAGCCTTTTGATCTGCACCATTTCAGCAAACGTTTAGCGTGCTCTATTGGCAGTGTGACTTATCCAGGTGACGGCAACGACGCTCGTATTCTGCTGCAAAACGCAGATACCGCGATGTACGAAGCCAAAGACCGTGGCCGAAATCGTCTGATTAAGTTTAATGACCAGATGAACAAAGAAGCACGTATGCGTTTATGGCTAGAGATAGAGCTGCAAAAAGCCCTGCAACAAAATGGCTTGGAAGTGTGGTACCAGCCTAAGGTCAACGCCCGTGATTTCAGCATTAATGGCGCCGAAGCTCTTATCCGCTGGAAACATCCCGTGGAAGGTTACATTAGCCCAGGAGCCTTCATTCCCGTAGCTGAACGAGCAGGTTTGATTGAACACTTGGGTAGAGTTGTCATGCGAGAAGTATTTAGTACCGTTAAGCGTTGGAAACTTCAAAGTATTTTGCCGGGTCGAGTCGCAATCAACCTGTCGCCAGAACAATTTGGCAATCCAAAACTGATCGATTACATGGAAAAACTCCTGCGTACTACAGAGCTTGATCCCAACTGTATCACGTTTGAACTGACCGAAAGTGCAGTGATGAGCGATAGCGAGCATACGCTGCAAATGCTCAACGCCATTAAAAAGCTTGGCTTTGCTTTGTCGATTGACGACTTTGGTACCGGCTATTCTTCGCTTTCTTATCTGGCCCGTTTCCCTATTGATGAGCTTAAAATTGATCGCGCTTTCATCAGTGACATAGATACGCTACCGAAGCAGGTAACGGTGATCGAAAATATCATTAATCTGGGTAAATCACTTAATCTGACTGTCGTTGCAGAAGGCGTCGAAACTCAGCAACAAGCGACTCTCCTCTCTAACCTCAATTGCAATTCGATTCAGGGATTCCATTTCTATCGCCCGCAACCAAAGCACGAGGTCGAAGAGCTGTTTGCTCAGCATCGTCGCCATAAAAACTGATCGCAACTCACTGTAAATGAGTATTTAACTCAGAAACTTACCTAAACCTGCCTTAAATCAAACTTGCCATTCATATTCCTTCATAAAATGCGGAGCAATTTTTCGCAAAGACAGATTGGAAGGCGCTATGGAACTCCTCTGCCCTGCAGGTAACTTACCTGCTCTTAAAACAGCCATCGACTGTGGTGCTGACGCTGTATACATCGGCTTCAAAGACGATACCAATGCGCGCCACTTCGCAGGTCTTAACTTCACTGGCAAGAAACTGGACAAAGCGGTTCAATACGTTCACGACCATAAGAAAAAAATTCACGTCGCGCTGAATACTTTCGCCCATCCTGATGGATTTGAACGCTGGACGGACGCCGTCGATCGCGCCGCCCAAAGTGGTATTAATGCATTAATCATTGCTGATATCGCCGTACTGGATTATGCCGCCAACAAATACCCAGAGCTCGAACTGCATTTGTCGGTTCAAGCATCTGCGACCAATGTAGCAGCGATAGACTTCTATAAACGCAATTTCAATGTTAAACGTGTGGTGCTGCCGCGTGTACTGTCTATCCATCAGGTCAAACAACTGTCACGCAATATTCCACAGGATGTCGATTTGGAAGTGTTCGCCTTCGGCAGCTTGTGCATTATGTCTGAAGGCCGCTGTTACCTTTCTTCATATATGACGGGCGAATCACCCAATACCGTTGGCGCGTGCTCACCTGCAAAGTTTGTTCGTTGGCAGGAAACAGACAAAGGGCTGGAATCTCGGTTGAATAAAATTCTCATTGATCGCTACAGTGATGGCGAAAATGCTGGCTACCCCACTTTGTGTAAGGGCAGATTCACGGCAGAACTGGACGAGTACACTCAGGCTTATCATGCATTGGAAGAGCCCACCAGCCTCAATACACTCTCGATGTTGCCTGATTTGTTCGCCGCGAATGTGGCTTCTGTAAAAATCGAAGGCCGTCAACGAAGCCCCGCCTATGTAGAACAGGTGACTCGTACTTGGCGTGCAGCCATTGACCACTACTTAGACAAACCTGAAACCTATCAAGTTGAAGCAGCTTGGGATGCTACTCTGGCCAACATCTCGGAAGGTACTCAGACAACTCTCGGTGCTTATCACCGTAAGTGGCAGTAAGGTATAGAATGGAAAATACGATGAAATACGCCCTTGGCCCTCTCCTTTACTTCTGGCCTAAGCAAGATGTAGAAGAGTTTTATCTGCAAGCCGCATCGAGCGACGCCGACATCATTTATCTAGGTGAGAGTGTGTGTTCCAAACGTCGAGAAATGAAACCTGCACATTGGCTGGATATTGCGAGAGCGCTCAGCCAATCCGGCAAACAAGTCGTGCTATCCACCATGGCATTGCTTGAAGCGCCTAGTGAAGTCAATATCATGAAGAAGTACATTGATAATGGCGAATTTGCTATCGAAGCTAACGATGTCTCTGCCATACAGTTGGCTTCTAAACAGAAGATTCCATTTGTTGTCGGCCCTGCTGTGAATGTTTATAACGCACATACGCTGAAACTATTTGTTAAACAAGGCATGAGCCGATGGTGTATGCCAGTTGAGCTTTCCCGCGACTGGTTGGATAAAATAATGATGCAATCTGAAGAAATAGGGATTCGTGGACAGTTCGATGTTGAAGTTTTCAGCCATGGCTATTTGCCACTCGCCTATTCTGCGCGCTGCTTCACTGCTCGCGCTGAAAATAGAGCCAAAGACGATTGTGAAACTTGCTGTATCAAATACCCAACAGGTATAAAAGTCAGCAGTCAGGAAGGTCAACAAGTGTTTAATCTCAATGGTATTCAGACTCAATCAGGCTATTGCTACAACCTGATTAACGATTTGCCAAGTATGAGAGGATTGGTCGATGTCGTTCGTCTCAGCCCACTTGGCATCGAGACCCTTTCAGAGTTAAACCATTTTCGAGCTAACGAATTCGGACAAAGTCCGATGAACATTGAAAGCCGCCAATGTAACGGTTATTGGCATCAGATCGCAGGCCTGGAAGTGAAAAACCTCTGACCCTAGAGCCATAAAAAAGGCCGATACCACAGAGTGATATCGGCCTTTTCGCTGTTTTTACACTCGCTATTAAGCTTGTGGACGCATTGCTGGGAACAGAATCACGTCACGGATAGTGTGCGTGTTAGTAAACAGCATCGCTAGACGATCGATACCGATACCTTGACCTGCCGTTGGCGGTAAGCCGTGCTCAAGTGCTGTGATGTAGTCCGCATCGTAGTACATAGCTTCATCATCACCTGCATCTTTCGCATCAACCTGTGCTTTAAAGCGCGCATCTTGGTCTTCTGCATCGTTAAGCTCTGAGAAGCCATTCGCCACTTCACGACCACCGATGAAGAACTCGAAACGGTCTGTGAAGAATGGGTTGTCATCGCTGCGACGAGCAAGAGGAGAAATATCCGCTGGGTAACCAGTGATGAACGTTGGTTGAATTAGCTGAGGTTCAGCAGTCTCACCAAAGATCTCTTCTAGAAGCTGACCACATGTCCAGAACGTTTCTACTTCCACGTGTACCGATTTTGCGATAGCAACCATCTTGTCACGATTAGTAAGGTCTTGTTCTGTGAGCGCCTGGATCTCAGCGTGCTCTGGGTTGTAGTGTTTGATTGCTTCAAACATGCTCATGCGAGCGTACTTACCACCAAACTCAACTGTTTCGTCACCGTAAGGCATAGACGTTGAACCCAGAACGTCCATCGCAACTGTGCTTAGCATCTCTTCAGTCAGATCCATTAGGTCTTTGTAGTCAGAGTACGCTTGGTAGAATTCCATCATAGTGAACTCTGGGTTATGACGTGGCGATAGACCTTCGTTACGGAAGTTACGGTTGATCTCGAATACGCGGTCAAAACCGCCAACCACTAGACGCTTTAGGTAAAGCTCTGGAGCAACACGTAGGTACATGTCGATGTCTAGTGCGTTGTGGTGAGTGATGAATGGGCGAGCCGTTGCACCACCTGGGATAACGTGCATCATTGGCGTTTCAACTTCTAGGTAGCCTTTTGAGCTCATGAAGTTACGGATTGCCGATACAAGCTTAGAACGGATGATGAAAGCTTCACGTGAATCTTGGTTGACGATAAGGTCAACGTAACGCTGACGGTAACGCATCTCTTGGTCAGTCAGACCGTGGAATTTCTCTGGAAGTGGACGAAGTGCTTTCGTTAGCAACTCGTACGACTCCATGTTCACATAAAGGTCGCCTTTACCTGACTTGTGAAGAGCACCTTTCACACCGATGATGTCACCGATATCTAGGCCTTGGTATTTCTCTTTCAGCTCTTTTTGAACATCTTTCGCAGCGTAAGCTTGGATACGACCAGAGGTTTCTTGAATCGCTAGGAAAGGACCACGCTTAGCCATGACACGACCAGCGATTGCCACAACATGGTTTAGCTCTTCTAGCTCTTCTTTCGTCTTTTCACCGAATTCCGCTTGAAGATCGCCAGCTAGGTGCTCACGACGGAAGTCATTTGGGTGGCCGTTTGCTTTGCAGCTCTGACGGATATGATCCAGTTTAGCGCGGCGCTCAGCAATCAGCTTATTCTCTTCTTGTACATTGTCGTTTTGAACAGCATCAGTCATTTTGATGTATCCTGTCTTTCTTTATGAAAATAGTTTTCGGTGAAAAGCTTACAGGCCTGATTTCAGGCTAGCTTCGATAAATTTGTCTAGGTCGCCGTCAAGAACCGCTTGAGTGTTGCGATTTTCAACGCTAGTACGCAGATCTTTGATGCGTGAGTCATCCAGTACGTATGAACGTATCTGGCTACCCCAACCGATGTCTGACTTAGCGTCTTCATTGGCTTGCTTCTCTGCATTTTGCTTTTGAATCTCTAATTCAAATAGCTTCGCACGAAGCTGTTTCATCGCCTGATCTTTGTTCTTGTGCTGAGAACGATCATTCTGACACTGAACCACAGTATTGGTTGGAACGTGCGTAATACGTACCGCCGATTCCGTGGTGTTAACGTGCTGACCACCCGCACCAGATGCACGGTATACGTCAATACGTAGATCAGAAGGGTTAATGTCGATGTCGATGTTGTCATCAATCTCTGGGTAGATAAACGCAGAAGCAAACGATGTATGACGACGGCCACTTGAATCGAATGGCGATTTACGAACCAAGCGATGAACACCTGTTTCCGTACGTAGCCAACCATAAGCGTATTCGCCGGAGATCTTAACCGTTGCACCTTTCAGACCAGCAACTTCACCTTCAGAGACTTCGATCACTTCCGTCTTAAAGCCTTTTGCTTCAGCCCAACGTAAGTACATGCGTAGCATCATCGACGTCCAGTCCTGCGCTTCTGTACCACCAGAGCCTGACTGCAAATCGATGTAGCAGTCAGATGCATCATGGTCGCCAGAGAACATACGACGAAATTCTAGCTTTTCTAACTTAGCTTCAAGCTCAGCAAGCTCAGGTTCAATTTCATCAAAGGTTTCTTGATCTTCTTCTTCAACTGCAAGCTCTAGAAGGCCATCAACGTCCTCCACTCCTTGCTCAAGTTGGTCAATCGTTTCCACAACCGCTTCTAGCGCAGAACGTTCTTTACCTAGCGCTTGCGCACGTTCAGGCTCGTTCCACACATCCGGTTGTTCTAGTTCTGCGTTGACTTCTTCTAGACGCTCTTGTTTAGCGTCATAGTCAAAGATACCCCCTCAGGACATTGGTGCGCTCAGACACGTCCTTAAGGCGGTTTTTAATGGGATTGATTTCAAACATGTTTGCTCAACATTTATGAGTAGAATTTAACCGAAGAATTGTACTGAAAAGTGTGACGAAGATACAGGGATTTTTTGCATGGGAGCCTGAGAATAATACAACGAAAAATCCCCTGTCACACGAGGTATGACAGGGGATTATTATCCATGGTTTGTTTTAGCTCAAACCGTTTTTTTGGCTAACTCTGGTTGAGTCGGTTTTCCAACAAAGAACATGCAGAGTATCGCCGCAATAGTTGGTAGTAACCAACCCATACCAATATCAAACAGCGGTAACATACTCAGAGCAGATACATCAATGCCCGCTACTTTTGCTGCATCAATCAGAGCAAATAGAAGCGATACTAAAATAACCGTGCGATAAGCTAATTTAGGGCTTGGTAGTTTCTTGCGAACAAAGGTCAGTGCAACCAAAGCAATAGCGACTGGATATAGAGCAAAGAGCACAGGAACAGACAGAGTGATCAGTTGAGAAAGACCGACATTGGCAACCAAAGCACACGCTGCACCATTGATTAGAACCCAAGTTTTATAAGACATCGGTGTCAAAGAACTGAAGTAATCAGAACACGCTGAGATAATACCAATCGCGGTCGTCAAACACGCTAAAAGCACAATCACTGACAACACAATTTGACCATAAGGGCCGAAGAGAGATTGAACGTACACACTCAGAATCACACCACCATTGTCTGCGCCAGCAGCTACAGCCGCACTGGTTGCGCCGAGATAGAATAGCGATACGTATACAAACGCCAACCCTGCAGCGGCAACACACGCTGCTCTGATCAAGTATTTTGCAGTCGCTTTTTGGTCTGAAATCCCTTTTTGACGGAGTGCATCCACGATAAGCCCACCAAACATCAACGAGGCAAAAGTGTCCATCGTGTTATAGCCTTCGAGGAAGCCTTTTTGCAATGGGTGCGAAAGGTAATCACCGTTTGCCGCGATCATTTCCCCTTGAGGATCGATAAACACAGCAACAGCAAGCACAAGCAAACCTAAGAAAAGCACTGGAGTCAACACTTTACCGATAACATCAATCAGTTTGCCTTGTGACCAAGCAAATAGCATTGCCACAGCAAAAAATAGGATAGAGAAAACCGTTAAATGTGATTGTGCCGCCTCGACAAAAAAGGGTTTTACCGCCATTTCGTAAGCCACTAAACCTGTGCGTGGCGCGGCAAATGCAGGACCGATAATGATAAAGATCAATACAGCAATAGTCATCGCCACACGTTTAGGTAAATCTTTAGTAAGGTGATCCCAAGAGCCACCAGCAACGGCAATAGCAACGATAGTAATAAGAGGAAGACCTACCGCCGTTAAAAGAAACCCTGTCATCGCAGGAACGAGATTCTCACCTGCTAGCTGTCCTGCCAATGGCGGGAAGATAATGTTGCCCGCTCCAAGGAAGAAAGCGAAAAGCATAAAGCCTACCGCAATAATATCTGTTAATTTTAAAGTCTGATTCACAAGAGACCCTTAAATATTTTGATTGATGTTGTGCATGCTGGGCAATCCGAATTGGCTACCCAATCTATAAATTTGGAGGCGAATAATGACGAAACACACACCTAACCGCAAGCCTAGGGCAAAAAACACCATATAAATTTATGTATTAGCCAGAATACTAGTAGTTTAAACCACCACAATATTAATTATTAGCTTAATATATGGATCAATAAATCAAAAAAATGAAACACTGATAGAACAAAAGACCATACAAATATCCAACAAAAGACTTAATCACTCAATTAACAAACGTGTACAGAACAAAATGAAAAATACTCAATTCACGACAAAAGGCTTTTCATTCAAGCAGTTTAAAATTGCAGGTGGTCATTCAGGTATGCCTGTCAGTACCGATGGCGTCTTACTCGGTGCGTGGTGCGACATTAGACAAGCGAATACCATTTTGGATATTGGAACAGGTACAGGTTTGTTGGCTTTAATGTGTGCACAGCGCAACCCTGACTGTGTCATTGACGCGATAGACATTGATCAGCACGCTTTACAGGCTGCGAAAGAAAACTTCACCTCTTCTCCTTGGTCTTCCCGGCTGGCACTGCTGGAAGGCGACTTGCTCAACTTTCCATTCGAAACAAGCTATGACGCTATTGTATGTAACCCTCCTTATTTTAATTCAGGAGAGCACGCCCAAAACCAGCAACGAGCGACCGCAAGGCATACCTTAACCTTGAGCCACGAAGCTTTGCTTGAACGCTGTTTTAAGTTACTGAGCGCTGAGGGCCAGGCTTGGTTTGTCCTCCCAGAAGCAGAAGGACGTATGTTTATCTCCTTGGCAGAAACACTTGGTTGGCATCTAGCGGGTTTATGTGAAGTACAGCCAACAGCCAAGAAACCCGTTAGCCGCTTGCTGATTGAACTTAGCCAGCACCCATCAAACACCAAGATAGAAAAGTTGATAATTCAAAAGGATAATGGCTACAGCGATGAATTCGTCGCATTAACTAAAGCGTTTTATTTAAAGATGTAGAAATTAAGGTGTGATCCTTATCACCGAACCCTCTATAATGCTTCCCCTTAAATTTATCGTTCTCACTTACCAGCTTGTGGAGACACCAGAGTGATCAAAAATTTTGCTGAACTAGAGCTAGATGAAAACCTGCTCGTTGCCATCGAAGAAATGGGTTATACCCGCCCAACCCAGATCCAGGCCGAAGCAATTCCACAAGCTTTGGACGGTAGGGATATTCTCGCTTCTGCGCCAACTGGTACAGGCAAAACCGCCGCTTTTGTTCTGCCAGCTCTACAATACTTGCAGGACTTCCCGCGTCGTAAGCCTGGGCCGGCTCGTGTGCTTATCCTGACTCCTACTCGCGAGTTGGCAATGCAAGTCGCTGATCAGGCTCGTGAGCTCGCCAAAAACACTAATCTGAACATCTTCACCATCACTGGTGGTGTGCAGTATCAAGAACACGCCGATATTCTCGCTAAGACACAAGATATTGTTGTTGCAACGCCTGGTCGTTTGATGGAATACATCGAAGCGGAACGTTTTGACTGCCGTGCTATTGAATGGTTGATCCTTGATGAAGCGGATCGCATGCTCGATATGGGCTTTGGCCCGACAGTGGATCGCCTTTCTTCTGAATGTCGCTGGCGTAAACAAACGCTGCTCTTCTCTGCAACGCTAGAAGGCAAAGGCGTGGAAGGATTCACCGCAGATCTGCTTAAAGAACCTGCTGAGATCGACGCTGAGCCATCTCGCCGTGAACGTAAGAAAATTGCCCAGTGGTATCACCGTGCAGATGATATGAAGCATAAGCTGGCACTGTTGAAAACCATCATCAACGACCAAGCTGAGCGCTCTATTGTATTTCTGAAAACTCGTGAACGTTTAGCCGAGCTGCGCGTTGAGCTGGAAAAAGCGCAAATTCCTTGTGCATGGATCCAAGGTGAAATGCCGCAAGATCGTCGTAACAATGCCATTGCGCGTTTTCGTGACGGTACAGTAAACGTACTTCTGGCAACAGACGTCGCTGCCCGTGGTATCGACCTGCCAGATGTTAGCCATGTCATTAACTACGACATGCCACGCAGTGCAGACGTGTACCTCCACCGTATCGGCCGTACCGCCCGCGCAGGTAAAAAGGGCAATGCGATCTCTTTAGTTGAAGCTCATGACCAAACCATGATGGACCGTGTAGCTCGCTACGTAAAAGAAGAGATCAAAGAGCGCTTTATTAAAGAGCTTCGTCCGAAACACAAAAAGCCAGTGTTTAAGAAGAAGAAAAAAGACGACAAGAAAAAAACAGCTTCTAAAGGCAAAAAGAAAGTCGCCAAGAAGAAATAGCGGAAGAGCTAAAAAAATTTGGAGGGTTGATGTGAGAGCATCAACCCTTTTTGTTTGCGGCTAGTGATATAGGATGCGGGAGACGGGAACGGACTTCGTCCTATGGATAGCTGGAGAACTGGAGAACTGGAGAACTGGAGAACTGGAGAACTGGAGAACTAAGGTTGAGTTAGCACCTTAGAGAGTCAACTTCATTTTTCCCGAAGGGCGAAGCCCGATCCTGTTTTCCATAAGCGAAGCGTTCTATAGGACGAAGTCCGTTCTACTCCCCTAGACAAAAAAATGCCGCCTTAACTAGGGCAGCATTTATACAACTGAGGTTATCACTCCATCTTCAAAGCATTTGTTGTGAGAGCAAGGCGACAAGTAAACTCCGCCTTGGGAGCGCAGTCCACTACGTGACCAAGGTGAGTTTGCGCAGTCAACGCCGCTATCGCAGCAAAGGCGAAGAAGATTAGTGTTCGCGGGTTGCGCGGAACTCCACTTCTGGAAAACGCTCTTTCGCCAGATTTAAGTTAACCATAGTTGGAGCAATGTACGTCAGGTTATCGCCACCATCTAGGGCTAGGTTGGTTTGGTTCCTACGCTGGAACTCATCCAGTTTCTTACCATCTTCACATTCCACCCAACGTGCGGTTGCAACGTTAACGCTCTCATAAATCGCTTCAACGTTGTACTCGGCTTTTAAACGCGCAACGACGACGTCAAACTGAAGCACACCGACCGCACCAACAATTAGGTCATTGTTTTGTAGTGGACGGAATACCTGTACAGCCCCTTCTTCAGACAGCTGTACCAAACCTTTAAGCAACTGCTTTTGCTTCAATGGATCTCTCAGGCGAATACGACGGAATAGCTCAGGCGCAAAGTTTGGAATACCTGCAAATTTCAGTGCTTCACCTTGAGTGAAGGTGTCACCAATCTGAATAGTGCCGTGGTTGTGTAGACCAATGATATCGCCCGCGTAGGCATTTTCAGCGCGAGAGCGATCACCCGCCATAAAGGTTACCGCATCAGAGATATTGATCTGCTTGCCAAGGCGCACGTGGTTCATCTTCATACCCTGTGTGTAGGTACCAGATACAATACGCATGAAAGCAATACGGTCTCGGTGCTTGGGATCCATGTTGGCCTGAATCTTAAATACGAAGCCAGAGAATTTCTCTTCGTTCGCTTCCACTTGACGCTCATTCGCTTGACGCGGCATTGGCGCAGGCGCCCATTCCGTCAAACCATCCAACATATGGTCAACACCAAAGTTACCCAGTGCGGTACCAAAGTATACTGGCGTCAGTTCACCAGCAAGGAACAGCTCCTGATCAAACTCAGGGCATGCACCAATCACAAGCTCTAACTCTTCACGTAACTGTTCCGCTAACTCAGCGCCAACAGCTTCATCAAGTTCAGGGTTATCCAGCCCCTTCACCACCAGCTTGTCCTGAATGGTGTGGCCTTGACCTGTACTGTAGAGAATCGTTTCATCACGGTGAATGTGATAGACACCTTTAAACTCTTTGCCACATCCAATTGGCCAAGTAATCGGCGCACAGGAAATGTTTAGCTCACTTTCAACTTCATCCAATAACTCCATTGGGTCACGGATATCGCGGTCGAGTTTGTTCATGAAAGTGACGATAGGTGTATCACGAAGACGGGTAACTTCCATCAACTTACGTGTACGATCTTCAACACCTTTAGCGGCATCAATAACCATCAAACAAGAGTCAACCGCGGTCAAGGTACGGTAGGTATCTTCTGAGAAGTCCTCGTGCCCAGGAGTATCCAATAGGTTGACCAGACACTCGTTATAAGGGAACTGCATCACAGAAGTAGTTACCGAGATACCACGTTCTTTTTCCATTTCCATCCAGTCAGACTTCGCGTGCTGAGCAGAACCTCGACCTTTGACTGTCCCGGCCGTTTGGATTGCACGCCCGAAAAGTAATACTTTTTCAGTAATGGTGGTCTTACCCGCATCTGGGTGAGAAATGATAGCGAACGTTCTACGCTTAGAAACTTCGCCCGTAAATGCTGTATTTGACATCAAAAGGTCTTCTTCGGTCTGTAAGCTAGAATCTCATCACGAATCGTCATGACATATCACCTAGCAGATGGATTCGATATTGCGCTGTATTCTCGCTTATATTGCGCTTTGGAGCAACAGAGGCATATAAAACCTCGATAAATCACATCCAAACAAGATACAAATTAAAATATCAATAAATTTGGGCTATAACTAAAGGAGTAGAGGGAACCATAGAAAATTATGCCTGCGAGCAAAAAAATTAACTCATTAGCATTTAGACAAGCAAAGACTGTTTTTCTCGTATCCGTGATACTAGGGATCATATTCAGCTTGTATCAAATTTTGGTGGATCTTCATCAGGAACAAAAGCGGATTGAAGAACACTACCAATTTAAGCTACTGCAGAACTACTCCAACGCAAGTCAAGCTGCCTATCACTTGAATCAGCTCCTAGCGGAACAGGTGGCATCAAGCTTGATGATGGATGGTGCTATTTATCAGGTTTCGATTGTTGACGACTTTGGCGATACCTTGACCGAAAGAGAAAGAGGTGTGTCACTTGAAAGCTCGTTTACAGAGGCACTTTCACGCTATCTAACACCGACAACCCCAGTCTATAAAACCGAGTTACATCAACCCAATTCGCATGTTGTCGTCGGGACACTGAGTTTCTCGGTCAATGGCGCCAATATCGCCAAGGACTTTATCGCCAAAACCAGTCAAATACTGCTGTTTGACCTGTTCCGGAATATCTTGCTGACGACCATCTTATTGTTGTTCTTCTACCAAAAGCTCTCGAAGCCACTAGTGACGTTGATTGACTGGGTTCGCTCACTGCAAGATAAAAAAGCCGAAGTTCCGATGCCGAATCTGTATCGAGATGATGAACTCGGCCACTTGGCGAAAACCTTCCACAATTTATGGAAAGACAGAGAAGCGGCAGAAGCAAAACTGAACCAATTGGCTTATTACGATTCACTCACGGGCTTAGCCAACCGTAGTTTATTGCTGCAAATGCTCGAAGAAGCGATCGATAATGCCAACAAGACCAATACATCTGGTGTGCTTTTCTATCTCGATTTAGATCGCTTTAAAACAATTAACGATTCATTAGGCCACACCATTGGTGACCACCTTATCAAAGCGATCTCGAAACGCATGGAGGCATGGTTGGTCGAAGATTATACAGCCGCACGTATCGGAGGAGACGAGTTCGCTATCTTAATGCCATCGATATCGACTGACAAAGCCCATGAAACTGCTCAACAGCTTTTAGCATTGATCTCAAACCCTTACTCGATCGACGATCACTTACTTTACTGCACGACGAGTGTCGGTATTTCTGTGTTCCCCTCGGTCAACAGCACTAATATAGATGTATTGCGTCAGGCTGACACCGCACTCTATCGAGCTAAAGTGGCTGGTAGAAACAAGTACATGTTCTATGAACCAGAAATGCAGGCTCAGGTCGAATCATTTTTAGAGATAGAGAAAGGGCTTCATGAAGCACTCAACAAAGGACAGTTAGAGCTCTACTATCAACCTCAGGTAAATGGAGAACAACAGATTGTCGGTGTTGAAGCCTTGATTCGTTGGAACCATCCTGAAAAAGGCGTTTTGCCTCCCGGCGTATTTATGCCAATTGCCGAAGAAACCGGACAGATCTTACAAATTGGTAATTGGATTATTGAACAAGCGTGCTATCAATACTCGCGTTGGCGTAAACAAGGGGTGCTGCCTGATACGTTCCGTCGCCTTGCCATTAACATCAGCCCATTACAATTTTCACAGAACAGCTTTGTCGAGCATATACATGATGTGCTTGCCCAAGCTGATATTGATGGCGAGCATATAGAATTGGAGATTACTGAGAACCTGTTACTTGAAAACGTTGAAAGTGCGATACAGAAAATGAGCGAACTAAAGCAATACAACCTCAAAATTTCGATCGACGACTTTGGTACGGGCTATTCTTCGCTCAGATACTTAAAACACCTTGCCGCGGATGTGCTAAAAATAGATCGCTCTTTTGTAACTCAATTGCATTTGGATGAGAGTGATCAAGCTATCGTAGATACTATCATTATGACAGCTCAGAGATTGAACCTAGAAGTGATAGCTGAAGGCGTAGAAGATGCTAACGAACTCAATACGCTAAAGCAACTCGGTTGTGACCAGTTTCAGGGCTATCTGTTCGACAAGCCTCTACCAGCATCCGAGTTAATTTCTCGATTCGAAGCAAATTTCTACCCCGTTGAAGGCTCCCCCATCATCAAAGCAGTTCAAAAGTAGTTTACAAGAAGATGTAACTCATGATGATGGCGTCCTCTTTTCCTTCAGAAGTCGGATAGTAGTTACGACGCCGATCGACTTCATTGAACCCCGCTGACTCGTATAAGTGAGCAGCACGAGTATTGCTTTCCCTAACCTCTAACCAGGCACTTTCCGCTTTTCTTTGTTCACACAAGGCTAAAAACGATTCGATAAGCTGTTTGCCATATCCTTTACCTTGCAGAGCCGGATCCACAGCAATATTGAGCAGGGTGACTTCACCGATTATGTTCTGAGCATAAAAATACCCGACAACCTTATCATCATCGATGAGCACATGATGACACGCCCCTCTGCTTGTCACATCGCGAATCATTGTTTCTGTCCAAGGGTGCGTATGGGCTTGAATTTCTATTGAGTACACCGATTCTAGGTGAGTTTCAGCTAAAGGAAGTAACTTCATTTTATTTCAAAGCTTGAATCTGCTGCCAAAGCGCGCGTTTATGTTGTTGATTGCCCTCAATCTCACTCAGGTTTGGAGAATGAAGAGTTTTCTGGCCAAGATCCCTTTGCACCTCACAGCCTGCGAACCAGATCCATTCGACTTGAGTGGGTGTAAGTAGACTCAAGTATTCAGGGGCCAAATAGAGAGCATGTTCCAACTTCAAGTTCATTGTTTTTATAATGTTCTCAAACAGTATCGCAGTCGAACCCGAAGGTTGTTGAGGTGAAACCAAGAGGATTTTACAGTCTTCAGACAAAGTAATGCCTTCAACACTATAGCCATGTAACCTATCTGGATGGACCAGTTCATAGGCTTGTATCCCCATTTCATGTATATACGTAAGCTCTCGAGTCGACATAATTGGCAAATCGCTAGAATGAAAAACGGTGCCATGCTATCACAAGCTGGCACCGCTATTATATGACTAAACGAAATGAAAAGCCTTAGAAGCTAGCTTTCACTGCGTCTGCAATTTTTAATGCTGATGATTTCACTAGCTCTGCATCTTCTCCTTCCACCATAACGCGGATAAGAGGTTCAGTGCCTGATTTACGTAACAGCACTCGACCTTTGTCCCCGAGTTCGGCTTCAACGGCCGCGACTGAAGCTTTTACCGCTGCAGCTTCTAGTGGATTAGAGTCACCAGAAAAACGAACATTTTCCAGTACTTGAGGATAAAGAGTCATGCCTTGAGAAAGCTCATGCAAAGACATATCACTACCGACTACGGATGCCAATACTTGCAATGCAGCCACAATCGCATCGCCAGTGGTCACTTTATCAAGTAAGATCACATGGCCTGAATTTTCCGCCCCGATCTTCCAGCCTTTTTCAAGCAGCTGCTCCATTACATAACGATCACCTACCGCCGCACGAACGAAGGGAATACCTAATTGCTTGAGGCCATTTTCCATACCTAAATTCGTCATCAGGGTTCCAACAACACCACCTTTCAACTCACCACGACGCATGGCATCACGAGCAATGATGTAAGCAATCTGGTCACCATCAACCTTATTCCCAAGGTGATCAACCATGATTATGCGGTCACCATCACCATCGAAAGCTAAACCAAGATGGGCCTGCTCCTGTACTACTCTCTGCTGTAGGGCTTTGACATCGGTTGCGCCCACTTCGTAGTTTATGTTGGTACCATTCGGTTCAATCCCCATAGCAATAACGTCTGCGCCTAACTCACTAAACACAGCCGGTGCAATATGGTAAGTCGCACCGTTTGCACAATCCACTACAATTTTCAATCCAGCGAGACTAAGTTCTGAAGGGTATGTGCTTTTACAAAACTCAATGTAACGTCCAGCAGCGTCATCAAGGCGACTTGCTTTACCTAGTAATGAGGACTCGACACATTCAATGTCTTTATCAAGTTCAGCTTCAATCGCTAACTCAATATCATCGGGGAGCTTAGTGCCCTCTGAAGAGAAGAATTTAATACCGTTATCGTAATAAGGGTTGTGAGAAGCTGAAATAACAATACCTGCTTCAGCCCGAAACGTTTGAGTCAGGTATGCCACTGCTGGTGTTGGCATTGGGCCCGTAAATGTCGCTTTTAAACCCGCAGCAGCAAGGCCTGCTTCGAGAGCAGACTCCAACATGTAACCCGAGATTCGGGTATCTTTACCAATAATGACTTTCTTTGTGCCCTGCTTTGCTAGGACTCTTCCTGCGGCCCATCCAAGCTTGAGCACAAAATCCGGTGTGATCGGGTACTGACCCACTTTTCCACGTACACCATCTGTACCGAAGTAACGCCTTTTATTAGACATGGTTGTTCCTTTTATCTTTCTATTCTGATCAATGATTCGCGTTGGTCATCGAAACAATTCTTATCGCATCCAACGTTTGCTCAAAATCGTGCACACGTATGATTTGTGCTCCTTTCAAAGCAGCGATTGTAGCGCATGCGACACTAGCTGACACACACTCTGCTGGGGCTTTATTGAGGAGTTTGAAGATCATAGATTTTCGCGACATCCCTGCAAGAATTGGCAAGCCAAATTGATGGAATTCTTCTAGGTGAGACAGCATATGATAGTTGTGTTCAAGCGTTTTACCAAAGCCAAAACCAGGATCTAAGATCAGTTTTTCACGAGTAATCCCTATCGCTTCACAAGCAGCAACACGTTCTTGAAGAAATTCACCCACTTCTTGAATTAGATCTTCATAATGTGGGTGAGCTTGCATTGTGCGAGGTTGTCCCTGCATATGCATAAGACAAATAGGCAAACCACTAGCGGCAGCAACTTCTAATGCTCCTGGTTCTTGCAATGCACGGACATCATTAATGATATCAGCACCAACACTTGCCGCTTGCCGCATCACTTCGGCTTTACTGGTATCGATAGAGATCCATACATCAGATTGAGCACGAATACCTTTAATAACGGGAATAGTACGTTGAAGTTCTTCTTCTAACGTAACATCAGGCGCGCCTGGACGAGTCGATTCACCACCAACATCAATAATGGTCACACCTGAATCGATCATACGTTGAGCTTGAGCAAGCGCATCTTCCAGTGCCCTAAACTTTCCACCATCAGAGAAAGAATCAGGGGTGACATTCAGAATGCCCATCACTTGTGGTTGAGATAAATCGAGAGTTTTATTATTGGCTTTCAAGATCATAAACACAAAAACCCCGAGTTGCCTCGGGGTTTCTCTTAATCATAACAATTATTCTGAATCTTTCTTCTCAGTCGTTTCAGCTGAAGCCGAATCTTGTGAAGGCGTTGGTTCATCAGCTTTCACTTCAGTCGCTTCTGTTTTACCTTCAGATTTGTCGTCAGGCTTTGCGTCTGGTTTATTGCTAACGCTGTCACCCCAACCTGCTGGTTCACGGATCTCTGCCTTACGCTGCATTAGATCTTCAATCTGGCCCGCATCGATAGTTTCGTACTTCATCAACGCATCTTTCATGGCATGCATGATATCCATGTTATCTTGAATCAGCTTCAGTGCACGATCGTAGTTGCGATCAATAATGGCTCGGATTTCTGAGTCTATTAGTTTGGCAGTATCATCAGAAACATGCTTAGTCTGAGTCACACTGCGCCCCAAGAATACTTCGCCTTCTTCCTCGGCATACAGAAGAGGCCCAAGTTTTTCTGAGTATCCCCACTGAGTAACCATGTTGCGTGCCAGATTCGTCGCTACCTTGATATCATTCGATGCACCAGTAGAGACTTTATCAGCGCCATAGATCAAGTCTTCAGCAATACGTCCACCGTATAGAGTTGCAATTTTGCTCTCTAGAAATTGACGGCTGTAGCTAATTGCATCTTCTTCTGGGAGGAAAAAGGTTACACCAAGAGCGCGTCCGCGTGGGATAATTGTCACCTTATGGACAGGATCATGTTCTGGTGACAGATAACCAACAATAGCGTGGCCCGCTTCATGATATGCCGTCGATTCTTTAATCTCTTCAGACATAACCATAGATTTGCGTTCTGCACCCATGTTGATTTTGTCTTTCGCTTTTTCAAACTCAACCATGGAGACATTGCGCTTATTTCCACGCGCAGCAAACAACGCGGCTTCATTAACGAGGTTGGCAAGATCTGCACCAGAATAACCCGGTGTACCGCGCGCCAATACGGATGCATCGACATCATCTGCACGCGGAACTTTACGCATATGGACTTTCAGGATCTGCTCACGACCACGGACATCTGGCAGACCTACCACTACTTGGCGGTCAAAGCGACCAGGGCGAAGAAGCGCAGGGTCAAGAACATCTGGACGGTTGGTAGCTGCGATAACAATGATGCCTTCGTTACCTTCGAAGCCATCCATCTCAACCAGCATTTGGTTAAGAGTCTGCTCACGCTCATCGTGTCCACCACCAACACCCGCACCACGCTGACGACCTACTGCATCAATCTCATCAATAAAGATGATACAAGGCGCGGCTTTTTTAGCTTGCTCGAACATGTCACGTACACGTGATGCACCAACACCAACGAACATCTCAACAAAGTCAGAACCTGAAATAGTAAAGAACGGAACTTTCGCTTCACCAGCTATCGCTTTGGCGAGAAGCGTTTTACCCGTGCCCGGAGGGCCAACCATAAGCACACCCGTTGGGATCTTACCACCAAGTTTTTGGAATCGGCTCGGATCACGAAGGAAATCAACCAACTCTTTGACATCTTCTTTTGCTTCGTCACAGCCTGCAACATCAGCAAAAGTTGTCTTGATTTGTTCCTCACTCATCATTCGAGCTTTACTCTTACCGAAAGACATTGCGCCTTTACCGCCACCGCCTTGCATTTGACGCATGAAGAAAATCCATACACCAATCAGTAAGATCATTGGGAACCAAGAAATGAAAATGGTACTCAGTAAGCTCTGCTCTTCTGGCGGCGTACCTTGTACTTTAACATTCTGATTAATCAGGTCATCCAGCAGTTTCTGGTCATAGACCGGCATGTAAGTAACATAACGCGAGCCACCGCCACGACGAGTGAAGGTAATCTCCTCGCCTTTAAATGTTGCTTCCTGAACCTGGCCTTGGCCAACTTCCTGTACAAAAGTGGTGTAATCAACCGCTCTGCCGTTGTTTTCTCCAGGACCAAAGCTCTGGAAAACCGACATCAAGACTACGGCGATCACAAGCCACAGAATTAAATTTTTTGCCATGTCACTCAAGGTGTCAGCCTCGCGATAACTAATTGTAATTAAAGGTAGGGTACTACAGTTTGATGACTGTAGCTACATTGTTAACTGCTGCTCGATCAAGCAAATAGTTAACCTTTGTAACCAGTGGCTACAATAAATACTTCTCGGGAGCGAGCCCTTGAAGAATCGGGTTTACGGATTTTCACGACTTTGAACATGTCACGAACATCTTTAACGTATTGATCGAAGCCCTCGCCCTGAAAGACTTTGACAACAAAGCTACCATTGGGCGCAAGAACTTGTCGACACATATCTAAAGCTAATTCGACCAAATACATTGCTCTCGGCTGATCAACCGAATTGTTCCCAGCAATATTTGGTGCCATGTCAGACATAACTACATTAACCATTGAAGGTTGGATTCTGTCGAGTAACGCTTCTAAAACCGCATCTTCACGGAAGTCACCCTGCAGAAAACTCACACCAGCGATAGGGTCCATTGGCAGTAAATCACACGCGATGATTTTACCTTCATCTCCTACTATCTTAGCAGCATATTGGGACCAACCACCTGGGGCAGCACCTAAATCAACGACGGTCATCCCAGATTTGAGTATTTTGTCTTTGTTTTGAATCTCTTCCATTTTGAAATAGGCTCGAGAACGGTAGCCCTTTTTACGAGCTTCGTTTGCGAATTTATCGTCAAAATGTTCTTTCAACCAACGGCCAGAACTAGCCGAATGTTTCTGTTTACTCATTCGATTCCTAACTAATAGAGGGACCATCTTGCCCAATAAATTATAGTCTTCAAGGATAGATGGCGTTAAAATGGTATTTTTCAACCCTTATAGTAAAGAAAATTGGCCGCGTAATGAACCTAAGCACCAAACAAAAACAGCATCTAAAAGGCCTAGCGCACAGTCTAAAACCTGTTGTGCTTATGGGCGCGAATGGACTAACCGAAGCTGTTCTAGCGGAAATCGAAATCGCTCTAGATCATCATGAGTTGATTAAAGTAAAAATCGCTTCTGAAGATCGTGAAACGAAAAACCTGATTGTAGACGCTATCGTCCGTGAAACAGGCGCAGAGAAAGTACAAGTTATCGGCAAAACGCTGGTTCTGTATCGTCAGACTGAAGATCGCAAAATCGAATTACCACGTAAATAATACTGGTTTCGCTTTTCTTAGTATAAAAAAGGTCGCATTCAGCGACCTTTTTGGGTTTTATCAAGCAGAGAGTGTTAAACATACTCAACGCTATCAATTTCAAAATCGCGATCACCACCAGGTGTAGAAATCACAACTTCATCACCTTCCATCTTACCAATCAAGCCACGAGCAATTGGTGAGCTTACCGAAATTCGACCAGCTTTAATGTCTGCTTCATCGTCACCCACAATCTGGTATGTTTTCTCTGCTTCCGTGTCGCAGTCAATCAAGGTGACTGTCGAGCCAAAGATAACCTTGCCTGAGTTATCCATCTTAGTAACATCAATGACCTGCGCTACTGAAAGTTTATATTCAATATCGCGGATCTGTGCTTCACAGATACCCTGCTCTTCGCGTGCCGCGTGGTATTCTGCGTTTTCTTTCAGGTCACCTAGCTCTCGAGCTTCTGCTATAGCTTCGGAAATCTGTGGGCGAAGCTTCAGTAGTCGGTCTAATTCTTCACGCAGCTTTTGTTCGCCACGCACTGTCATTGGGACTTTTTCCATTGTTTACCTCATTGCCAAAGCTACCTTTGGACAAAACAAAACTACCTAATCCTATGGATTAGGTAGTGAGTGAACGAATCATTTTCCTTTAGTGTAAACAAAGTTAGCGACTAAATCATCTGAATTCAATACTCATCATTTTTCCGTCCCATTTATGATAGTTCAGTCAACTAAATTTCCTGAAAACGTTTTTTTATAGTTGCTCCATTGGATAAAAAAAACTAAATAATAAAAATGTAAACAAACGAAAAAAATTGAATTAAAGACAATAAAAAACAAACACTTGATTATTTTTTACATAAAATAAAACAGTGTTCATTATTCCAATTTATATCATTTTACTAACTCATCGAGGAACTTTGGCGGTACAACAAGGCTCACCAAATGCTCTATGGCATTCCATGTGTGTTGTATTTCTTATCAATGATCACTCGAATCCATAGAACGGAAGAAAGAGAAAGGTGCAGCAAACTTTATGCTGTTTCTCAAAAAACTATTTATGGACAGTAAATTAGGACTTATAAGATGAACAAAACTCTGATCGCTCTAGCAGTTTCTGCAGCAGCAGTGGCAACTGGCGCAAACGCGGCGGAAATCTACAGCCAAGACGGCAACACTATCGAAATGGGAGGCCGCGCAGAAGCTCGCCTATCTCTAAAAGATGGTAAAGCTCAAGACAACTCTCGCGTGCGCCTGAACTTCCTAGGTACAGCTCAGATCAACGACAGCCTATACGGTGTCGGTTTCTACGAAGGTGAGTTCACTACAAATGAAAATGGTGGCGCAACAGATAGCAGCACAGACACTCTAACAAACCGTTACCTATACGGTGGTCTGGGTGGTCAGTTTGGTGAAGTCACTTATGGTAAAAACGAAGGTGCCCTAGGCGTACTAACAGACTTTACTGATATCATGGCTTACCATGGTAACTCAGCAGCAGACAAGCTAGCTGTAGCTGATCGTTCAGACAACATGATCTCTTACAAAGGCCAATTTGCTGACCTCGGTCTGAAAGCAAGCTACCGTTTTGCTGACCGTACAGAAGATGCAACTACGGGTTCATACACAGACAACGATGCTGACGGCTACTCTCTATCAGCTATCTACGCTTTCGGCGAAAGTGGTGTGAAGGTAGGTGCTGGTTACGCAGCTCAAGACGAAGCTAACGAGTACATGGGTACTGCGTCATACTCAATCAATGACCTTTACTTTGCTGGTATTTACACAGACGGTGAAAAGCAACTTTCTAACTCAAAGAGCACTGTTGACTACACAGGTTACGAACTAGCAGCAGCCTACACTATGGGTCAGACTGTTTTCTCGACGACATACAACAACGCAGAAACTAACAAAGAGACTTCTGCTGACAACGTAGCAATTGATGCAACTTACTACTTCAAGCCTAACTTCCGTGGTTACGTTTCTTACAACTTTAACCTAATCAGTGAAGGCGATAAGATCGGTTCGGTAGCAGCTTCAAACGGCACAGCTAGCAAGATTGACTCAGAAGACGAAATCGCTCTAGGTCTGCGTTACGACTTCTAATTTGTGATTTAACGTCATGATATCTAAACGCCCGCTGCTAGCGGGCGTTTTTTTTACTGGCTATACTGCTTTCTTGTCTTTCGATCTCACGGCGCTTTGCTATGCAGCTTTCCAAACTGTTTCTGTTGTTTTTTATCTCTCTGTTTTCTCTCTCAGCTTTTGCCTATGCGCCCGTGGGTCAATTGCCCAATGGCAGTCGAGCAGCTCTGCTTGTTGAATCACTCGACCAGCAAAATTCCTTACTTGATACTCACAATAGTGATCAGTACTTTCCTCCAGCGAGCACACTCAAGCTCGTCACTGCCTTAGCAGCAAAGCTTGAGCTAGGTGATAACTTTCGCTTCGAAACCCAACTTGAGCAAACCGATAAAGACATCATCATCCACTTTTCTGGCGACCCTACTCTGACAACTGAAGATTTAAAGCAGTTATTTGTCGTCGCGAAGAGACATGGACTTAGCAAGATTAAAGGCGACATCTGGTTAGATAACAGCGCGTTTACTGGATACGACCGCGCTGTCGGCTGGCCATGGGATATACTAGGCGTTTGTTATAGCGCCCCTGCAACTGCCATTTCACTTGACGGTAACTGTGTCCAAGCTTCTATTTATACCCAAGATGATGGCAACACTCGCGTTTACGTACCGGAGCACTTTCCTGTCTACGTCACTACCCAGGCATCAAGTGTCAGCAAAGACCAACAAGAAAGTACTCAGTGTGATTTGGAGCTGATCTACTCTCCAGACAACCATTATCAGCTTCAAGGTTGTTTAACCGAGCGGAGCAAACCCCTGCCACTCAAATTCGCGGTACAAGATCCTGAGCTTTACACTCAGCGAATGTTAAACAGCGTGTTAAACCAATTAAATCTGCCTTTCTCAGGAACGGTACGTATTGGGCGACCAGATCACTCAACTAGCAAGGTCCTTCTCGCCACTCATAGTTCCTTACCACTCACAAAGTTACTTGAAACCATGCTGAAAAAATCGGATAACCTGATCGCCGATAATCTCACTAAAACACTGGGGGCCAAGTTTTATATCCAGTCCGGCAGCTTCAGCAATGGTACTAAAGCTATTAAGCAGATTATTTTTTCCAACACCGGAATAAACTTAGAGGCCACCCCAATGGCCGACGGTTCTGGTTTATCAAGAAACAACCGTTTTACCAGTCAGGCGATGTCTAAAATCTTACGCTACATCTGGCTCAATGACAGCACATTGAAGATGATTGATTTGATGCCCAAGTCGGGTGAATCTGGCACGCTAAAATATCGCCGAAGTATGCGTAAAGACCCAATAAAAGGAGCACTAATCGCTAAAAGTGGTTCACTTTACGGCAGTAATAATATGGCTGGTTTTGGACTAGATGGGTCGGGAAAGCCAACCACCTTGTTCGTACAGTATGTGGCAGATTATTTGCCACCAAAGAAAAAGAGCGATGGTAAACCGACCATCGCTCCTATCACACAATTTGAAACTTTGTTCTATCAAGACATCGTAAAATTCAGTCAGGCAATACCTAGAAAGTGATTCACAACGGTGAAGTAAATCCACATACCGGATATATCGACAATCGAGGCTAACACTGGGCTCACCAATACAGCTGGGTCCAGTTTGAACGCCCGAGCGAGAATCGGTAACAAACCGCCTAAGGTTGTCGACATCGTTACCTGAATAAACAGTGCGACTGCAATCGCCAGTGCGATATTGATGAGTTCAAAGCCACCCGTTGATGCGCCATCACTAAACAGCATGACCCTGCCAACAATGACCAGCGCGATAGCCAAAGCCAAACACAGTGCGACACGACTTTCTTTCCAAAACACCGCCAACCACTGGCGCTTTTTCAGCTCCCCTGTCGCTAAAGCTCGTATCACCAAAGTCGCCGCTTGAGAACCCGTGTTGCCGCCAGCTGCAGCAATGACGGGCATATAAACCGCCAACAACACTAGTTGACTCAAGGTATCCTCATACTGGGCAATGATTAACCCAGAAACAATACCCAACAACGCCAAGGCAATGATCCAGCCAATGCGCTGTTTCACGTGCCCCAATACTGATGTACTAAGGTAACTGTTAGATGTTTCCACCTCTGAATGAATCAGGCCTAATTGGTGCGCGTAATGGCGCGCGAGCTTGTCATGACCTTCATTTTCCAGCACAGAAATCAACTGCTGGACATAGCCAACTGAACAGTGGTGCAAGATAGCTACCGCTTCTTCAATAGGCATCACAGTCAACAAGTGAACCTGTTGTTGTTGCTCGTATTGCAGAAATGCATTGCGAGCTGCCCCAATTTCTTCCGAAGAGAAATGTAGGGTGTTTTCAATGTATGTATTGCTCATTACCGTCATGGCGAATCTCCCGATTGGCAGTAGGTAACGACCATCTAGTTACAGCAAGCACAACAAGCCAAACGCATATTGAGTATGAGTCTGTAACTGAATACTAGATAGGAAGGAGAAAAATCTGAGATTACTCAAGAAAAGAGACACTCTGCCACTTTGGCAGAGACGAAGATCGCCAATACCGAAGCGGTTTATTTTTCTCCCTTCATACTAGGAGGATGGTCGGTATTGTTCATAAAAATCTCCGAATGAACTGCCAGTTTGGCAGCGCGAGCATGATAACAAAGCGCAGGCTTTTTTACAGTCAATTTAATGAAAAAATCTCAGACTATTGACCAAATTTCTCGTATTAAAAAAGCGCCATTGAGGCGCTTTTTGTTATCGATTTTCAGCAGACGCTTACTTAATCGTAATACGAGCAAATTTACGTTTACCAACTTGGAATACATACGTACCTGCTTGCGGCGCAAACTTAGAATCGGCGACTTTCTCACTATCAATCTTCGCAGCACCTTGCTTGACCATACGCATCGCTTCAGAGGTCGACGCACATAGGCCAGCTTCTTTCAGAAGGTTGCTAACCGGAAGGCCTGCATCAAATTCAAACTCTGGCATTTCATCTGGAATTTGATTCTTAGCAAAACGATTCACGAACTCTTGCTCAGCTGAGTCTGCATCCGCTTCGCTATGGAAGCGAGCAATGATCTCTTTTGCTAGCAAGACTTTAATGTCACGTGGGTTCTTACCTTCAGCAATACTTGCTTTAAACTGTTCGATTTCTTCCAAAGGACGGAACGACAGCAGTTCGTAGTAACTCCACATCAAATCGTCTGAGATTGACATGATCTTACCGAACATTTCACTTGGTGCTTCACTGATACCGATGTAGTTGTTAGCAGACTTCGACATTTTCTTCTCGCCGTCCAAACCAACAAGAAGTGGCATCATTAGTACCGCCTGTGGCTTCTGCCCATTCGCTTTTTGTAACTCGCGGCCCATCAGCAGGTTAAACTTCTGATCGGTACCACCTAGCTCAACGTCAGTTTCCATCGCAACGGAGTCCCAACCTTGCAGCAATGGGTACATAAACTCATGGATAGCGATTGGCTGACCGCCTGCGTAACGCTTTTTAAAGTCATCACGTTCAAGCATGCGAGCAACCGTTTGGTTCGCTGCAAGACGGATCATGCCTTCTGCGCCTAGTTCAGATAGCCATTCCGAGTTGAACTGAATCTTAGTTTTCGCAGGATCAAGGATCTTAAACACCTGTTCCTTGTAAGTTTCGGCATTTCGAAGTACATCTTCACGGCTCAGTGGTGGACGAGTACTGTTCTTACCCGTTGGGTCACCGACCATAGCGGTGAAATCACCGATAAGGAACGTCACTTCATGGCCAAGCTCTTGGAACAAGCGTAGCTTATTGAAAATAACCGTGTGACCCAGGTGAATGTCTGGAGCGGTTGGATCAGCACCCAACTTAATACGTAGAGGACGATTCTCTTTCAGCTTTTCAATCAGCTCTTCTTCTGGAATTAGCTCTTCAACGCCGCGTTTAATCTCGGCCAGTGCAGCTTCAATGCTCGCCATTCTTGTTCACTCCCACAGATTTGGCAAAAATTTGGTAATTTCCCATCTTACTTGAATAGCGATGCTTTTTGAAACCAGTTAGACTAAACAGCTAGCTATTTTTACTGAATTTTTTAGAACGAACATAAATGTTGTCTATTTTTGCTCGACTTCCATGGATGCACCGAGCCTGTATCACCTTATTTAGTGCACTGATTGTCATCGCACTTTTTCTGCCATCACCTCAAGATCTCAGACCGGATGAGAAGCTTTATGAGGTTGGTGAACACTACCCTATCGCAATCGATGCTGAGGCGTTGATGTCTTCTGATTCAGAAAACACAGCGGCCTCACTGCGCTGGGAGAAACACACCATAGGTTCTGGTGACAGCATGGCTCTGCTTTTTCAACGAGCTGGTCTCTCATCCCGCCTACTGTATGATCTGACCACAACCAGCAAAGAAATTAAGCAGCAGCTGACACGAGTCCGTCCTGGCGACTCATTTCAGTTCGGTTTCGACACAAATGATCAACTGGTCCAGATAAAGCGTCAGCTCAATGCTTACGAAACCTTTTTAATTACCCGCTCTGAGACTGGATTTACTTCGCAACTCAATAAAAAAGAAGTCTCTTACCAATACAACTATGCAGAAGCAGACATCACGTCCAATTTCTGGAACGCGGGGGTTGGTGCAGGCCTCACTGCCAATCAGATTATGGAGTTGGCGGGTATTTTTGGCTGGGACATTGATTTCGCGCTCGACATCCGTAAAGGCGATCATTTTGAGATCCTGTATCAGGAACGCGTGGTAGAGGGAGAAGTGGTTGGACGTGGTAAGATTATCGCAGCAATTTTTACCAACCAAGGCGACACCTTCAAAGCGATTATCAATGATAAGAATGGCAACTACTACGATGAAAATGGTCGTGCGATGAAGAAAGCCTTCTTGCGTTCGCCACTGGATTTCCGTCGTGTTTCTTCCAACTTTAATCCTCGCCGTCGCCACCCAGTGACAGGAAAAGTACGTGCACACAGAGGAACAGATTACGCAGCCCCTGTAGGAACACCAATTTGGGCCGCTGGTGATGGTATCGTGCAAAAATCCAGCTACAACCAGTTCAATGGTAATTACGTATTCATCAAACACAGCAATACTTACATCACCAAGTACTTGCACTTAACTAAGCGAACGGTGAAAACCGGTCAGCGTGTCAAACAAGGCCAAACTATTGGTACTTTAGGCGGAACAGGACGAGTGACTGGCCCTCACCTGCATTATGAGTTCCTAGTCAATGGTGTTCACAAGAACCCAAGAACCGTTAAACTTCCGCAATCTAAGTCATTAACTGGTAAAGATAAAGCCACCTTTATCGCCAACGCCAAGTTAAGGCTAGAAAAACTTGATCGCTACGGTGAACTGCTCGCGACTCGTTAAACTGTTTTAAGAAAAAGCCCGCTACTGCGGGCTTTTTTAATCTTCTACAATGATATTCGCGTTTTCTTCAACCTTGTGCTGCCGACCCAACATCAGCAAGCATGGTGTCAACACCAAAGTTAATACCGTTGCAAACGCTAGCCCTCCAGCAACGGCGGTTGCCAATTGCGACCACCACTGAGTGCTTGGCGCACCGAACTCAACTTTCTGATTAATCAAGTCGATATTCATCTCCAATACCATAGGTAGAAGACCTAGAATTGTCGTCACTGTGGTTAGCAGAACTGGACGCAAACGCTGCATCCCTGTCCTTAAAATCGCATCTCGCTTATCCATACCGCGCTTGAGAAGTTGATTGTAGGTATCAATCAAAACGATGTTGTTATTCACCACAATCCCCGCCAAAGCAATAACCCCAATCCCTGACATGATAACGCCAAATGGCTTTTGGAAGATAAGTAAGCCAACAAAAACGCCCACGGTGGAGAACAGCACAGCACTGAGGATTAAAAATGCCTGATAGAAGCTATTAAACTGAGTGATCAAGATTAACGCCATCACTACTAAAGCGATCAAAAATGCCTTCTGTAAAAAAGCGGAGGAGTTTTCCTGTTCTTCATTCTGACCACGAATTTTAAACTCTACCCCGTTAGGTAAGTTCAGGCCAGTAAGCGCTTGTTCAATGTTGGGCAGCTCCAACGCTAAGTTGTAGCCCTCTTTCATGTCGGCAAAAATATTGATCACTCTATGTCCGTCTATACGCCGGATCGTGTCCTGTTTGTGATCAGGAACAATGCTGGCAAAATTGGTGATAGGGACCATACCTGCGGCGGTTTTGACTTTAAGCTGATCGAAACGGCCAATATCTCGCTTATCCTCTGGGTAACGCACCAGAATATCGACCTCTTCAGTGGCATCGTCTGGTAAGTAGTCCCCAAGTTTGAGGCCATTAGTGACAAACTGAACTGTATTGCCTACCAATGTCGCATCAGCGAGAAAACGGGAGGCATCATCACGACGAATGTCTATCTGCCAGTCGATGCCTTCTTTACTCGATGTATCACTAATATTGGTAAAAGCAGGGGACGAATCGGCCCAGTGGCGAACCATTTTAGCAGCACGATCTAGCTCTCCTGGGGTACGCGTCGACATTTCGATAACCAGATCATGCTCCACAGGCGGCCCTGCATCTGGAAACTTGTACTCGATTTCTACTCCAGCATATTGGTCGGTCGTTTGCTTTAGTTCATCAATAATGGTTTTCACTTTACGACGGTACTGCCAATCCACAGGCGTGATCTGAATCTGTCCGATTTCATCGTCGCCACCCGTTTTGGTATAAACGCTTTCAAATTCATCATGACCTAGCATGACAGATTCGATATCACGCATGATGACGTCTTTTTCATTGATCGACAGATCGCCATAAGAACGTACTTTAACAGTAAAGAATGGCGGGTCTACTTCAGGGAAAAACTCTGCACCTAAGCCCGCTTTGGCATAGGTAAAGCCGACTCCCACAGCAAGTAAAATCGCGCTTAACAGAATCTTTAGTGGATGGCGTAAAGCGATGTTAAGTGTTTCAAGGTAGAGTTTAGTAAGCCCAGTGGCCTTGGAAAAGTCGCCATCATGCAGAGCAACCATTTTCTCACGTTGCTGTTTAGTGACATGCTGTGGCTTGCCAATCAAACCACCTAGTACAGGGACAAACAACAATGCCATCGCCAATGATGCTGCCAATGTAGCAATCAGTGTTAAAGGCAGGTATTTCATAAACTCGCCTGTAATGTCTGGCCAAAATAATAACGGAGCAAATGCTGCTAAGGTTGTTGCGGTCGACGCTGTAATAGGCCATGCCATACGTTTAGCGGCATCCCGATACGCATCTCGGCGAGCTGCTCCTTCTTGCATTCGACGATCAGCAAACTCCGTCACAACAATCGCCCCATCCACCAGCATGCCGACCGCCATGATCAACGAGAACAGCACCACAATATTGACCGTCAAACCAAAAACAGAAAGAACCAATAACCCTGTGAGAAACGAGCCGGGAATGGAAATACCCACCAATAGTGCCGTTCGGACACCCAAGATAGCGATGATCACCACAACAACCAGAATGATCGCTGACAGAATATTGTTTTGTAGATCATTGAGCATCATTTTGACGTCTTTCGACTGATCCCAAGTGTATTTCACTTGCAAATTATTCGGCCAGTCAGCGCGCTTTTGACCTTCCTCCATCACCTGCTTGATCAAAGCGACAGTCTCAATAATGTTTTCGCCCGCTCGCTTTTTAACATCCAAAACAATTGCAGATTCGCCATCAAGACGCGCGTAACTTTCAGGATCGCGAAACGCTCTGCGAACCGTTGCGACATCACCGAAAGTGATCACTTGTTTGCCTTCTACCTTAACTGGCAACTCTAGAACATCTTTCAACGAATCAAATACGGATGGAACTTTGACAGAGAAACGACCATAACCAGTGTCAACGAAACCTGCCGCCACGACTCGGTTATTGAGGGCAATCAGATTATAGATATCCGCTTGGTCTAATCCGTAGCTTTCCATTAATAAAGGGTCAACAATGATCTCGACAATGTCTTCCCTATCACCAGCGATATCGACTTCTAAGATCTGACGGAAACTCTCCAGCTTATCTCGGAGTTGACGGGCTATTTGCACTATGGTGCGCTCGGGCACCGTACCATACAAAACCACCGTCAAAGCCGGCTCTTCTGAAGCGAACGTTACCTCATTGACCGTCGGCTCATCACTGTCTTCCGGTAATTTGGGCTTCGCTAAGTCCACCGCTTCTCGCACATCCGCCATGGCTTTATTCAGATCCACACCGACACTGAACTCCAACTGCACAGAAGCATGCCCTTCGGAAGCGGTTGAGGTCATCTCCTTGACCCCTTCAATCGAGCGCAACTCTTGCTCGATTGGACGAACCAAGAGGCGTTCAGCATCGGTAGGTGAAATCCCCTGATGCCCCACGGATACATAAATGATTGGAATGGTGATATCTGGGCTGGATTCTTTAGGTACCGTCAGGTAAGTCATAACACCAGCTATCAAAACGAAAACCAATAGCACCAATATGGTACGGGTACGAGATAAAGCCGCATCAATTAAGGCGTACATAATGACTCCTTACTATTGCTGCTCGACAGCGATCACTTGATCGCCGTCTCGTACAAAACCTTGCCCGGTGGCGATAATACTGACCTGCTCACCCAAGCCTGTCAGCCACACGCCGTCCTGCTCTGCTTTTACTAGCTGAATCGGAATAAAGTGCACTCGTTCATCGACAAGCGTTTTAACCCCTAAGTTGCCAGATTCATCCAAGGCCAACATTGCTGGAGTCACCTTCACCGCCAATTGCTGCTTAAGATTGAGTTCCACTTCTGCACTGATCCCTGCAGGGATTTTTTGCTGTGGATTAGGCAGAATAATTTCGATCGGAAAAGTATTGGTTGAAGCTGAAGAAATCCGAGAAATATAACGAACCTTACCCTCGACTTTTTCGCCACCAATAAAACTGACTGACGCAGGCTGGTTTAGTGTGAGGTCTTGGATATGCCGTTCGCTCACATCGGCTTCAATCACTATCTGACTAAGGTCAATCAAACTAGCGACCGGATCACCAACGCCAACAAAATCGCCGAGTTCGATATCTAAACTGTCGACAATACCGCTAAATGGTGCCGTGACCGCGGTGTTTCTCAGAGCAATCTTGGCATTACTGACCATTGCTTTGGCTTCAACTAAGGCTGCCTGCGCATTGCTGAAAGCCACCTCACCTTGTAATCCTTTATCCTTAAGTGACTGAGCCGCCTTGTATTCTTTCTCACGCACTTTGAGCATGGCCTTAGCACGCTCAAGCTGGATCTCCAAATCCCCTTTATCAATCAAAGCAATGGTTTGCCCCTGCTTGACGCTATATCCCTTACGTACTTTTAACTCAACGATTTTACCCGCGATCTCTGCACCGAGCTTGGCCTGTTTTTCTGGTGCGGTTCTGCCGTATAAGTCGATAGATTTATGGGTACTTTGAGCAGTAAAGGTCTGAAAGGCCACTTTCGCCAATGGCACAACCTCTTGTTGATGCTCAGGCTGACCACCGTCCGCTTTGAGTGTACCAAGGCCAAGCCAAATTGATAAAATGAGAATAATAACGAGTGAAACAATGTAGGGTCTGACCGCGAGAAAACGGAATAGTGAAAATCTGCCCATAACAATCCTTTGCTGAGTAAAAGCACCAACGCTTATAAGCTCAGGATATAAATTAACCAATAAAAAATAAAATACAGTCGGACAGTAATTTAGCCGAGGTCTCAGTTCTGGCCGAGTTGCATAGATATTTGGCAGAAAAAAGCCGCGACTTAGCGCGGCTCTTCAGATAAAGCTTTTGATTTAGACACTGAATGAAGCGCCACAGCCACAAGTTGTTGTCGCATTGGGGTTACTAACAAAGAAACGTGAACCTTCCAACCCCTCGGTATAATCTACTTGACCACCAACAAGATACTGTAAGCTCATTGGGTCAACCACAAGCGTGACGCCGCTATTTACAATCGTGGTATCGCCGTCATTGACACTCTCATCGAATGTGAAGCCATACTGAAAGCCGCTGCAGCCCCCACCCGTAATGTAAACACGCAACTTCAGGTTTGGATTTTCTTCTTCAGCGATTAGCGCGCCGACACGTTGTGCCGCTGCATCTGAAAATGTTAGTGGGATATTTAGTTCGCTCACGATGACCTCTCTCACTCATGTAAATCCAAATCACTGCACACAGTTTTGGATAAATCATCTTTCTATAATCGGTCCATTATCTAATACCTGAGTTATCCGTTCAAGTATTCACCACCTTTCGTCGATTTTTTTCATAAAAACTCCGCTTTCTTGATGGAAAACTGCCCATAATGTGGCGTAAAGCGTTTTCTTGAATAGGAATCGGCGGGTACAATGCCAGCCAAATTGGTCCGAGCAATCAAAAGAGGATATATCCATGACCAAATCAGCAGAGCTTTACGAAAAAGCACAACAGACTATTCCTGGTGGCGTTAACTCTCCAGTACGTGCTTTCAATGGCGTTGGCGGCTCACCTATTTTTGTAGAACGTGCAGATGGCCCGTTGATTTTCGATGCTGATGGTAAAGCGTATATTGATTATGTTGGCTCTTGGGGTCCGATGATCCTTGGTCACAACCACGCGGTCATTCGCGAAGCAGTGATTGAAGCAGCGCAACGCGGTCTTAGCTTTGGTGCGCCAACGGAATTGGAAATCCAAATGGCAGAACTGGTCTCTGAGCTCGTACCATCAATGGAACAAGTCAGAATGGTCAGCTCTGGTACAGAAGCGACCATGAGTGCTATTCGCCTCGCACGCGGCTTTACCAACCGAGACAAAATTATCAAGTTTGAAGGCTGCTACCACGGTCATGCAGACAGTTTGCTTGTAAAAGCGGGGTCTGGTGCACTGACACTTGGTCAACCAAGCTCTCCAGGTGTTCCTGCCGATTTTGCAAAGCACACGCTAACCGCGACATTTAATGATTTAGATTCTGTTCGCGAACTGTTCGCAGCCAACAAAGGCGAAATCGCTTGTATTATCGTTGAACCCGTCGCGGGCAACATGAACTGTATCCCACCAGTCGCAGGATTCCACGAAGGCTTACGTCAAATCTGTGATGAAGAAGGTGCACTGCTTATCTTTGATGAAGTCATGACTGGTTTCCGCGTCGCTTTAGGTGGTGCTCAAGGCTATTACAATATCAAGCCAGATATCACTACCCTAGGTAAAGTCATCGGTGGTGGTATGCCTGTGGGAGCTTTTGGTGGCCGTAAAGACGTAATGCAATACATTGCACCAACAGGCCCGGTTTATCAGGCTGGCACACTGTCTGGCAACCCAGTAGCAATGGCAGCAGGTTACGCTTGTTTAAGCTTATTGAAAGAAGAAGGTAACGAGAAACGCCTAGCCTCAAAGACCAAACAATTAGCCGATGGTTTTAAATCTCTTGCCGAACAACACGGCATTCCAATGGTCGTGAATCAAGTCGGTGGCATGTTTGGTTTCTTCTTTACGGAACAGGAAGAGATAAACTGCTATGAAGACGTCACTAAATGCGACATCGAACGCTTTAAACGCTTCTTCCACCTAATGCTAGAGCATGGCGTTTATCTAGCGCCGTCGGCTTTTGAAGCCAGCTTTGCGTCGTTGGCGCATGGCAGCAAAGAGATTGAAGCGACATTAGAAGCAGCAGATCGCTGTTTTGCTATTCTAGCCAAAGAAGCGTAATTCAACATGATAATAAAAAAGGCTGCGCATGCAGCCTTTTTTATCGCCAGTTAAATACCACTAAAACTACCAGAAGAAAAAGAATCAGTGCGAACCAAGGAATTTTTCGCTTCGGCTTAATCCCCCCACAACAGGATTTATCATCATTACAACAGCCCATAATTTCATCCTACGCTGATAACATTTTGATATTGCATTGAAGACTCAATGTTTTACAGCCATTATACTGCTATCGCGATGAATAATTGGACAACAAACGTGTCAGAAAAACTAAAAATAACTTCCAGCCATTGGGTGTTGATTATTTCCTTACTTGCTGCTGGCTTTGCCTGTTTCCTGTTAGTTGAACCTTATATCAACTCAATTGTGATGGCATTTATCATCTCTCTACTGATGTTTCCTATTCATGAGTGGATTGAAAACAGAATGCCGAACTACAGAAATCTCGCATCGCTACTCTCTTGCACCTTGCTTACCGTTATCATAGTACTCCCGCTACTATTCGTTTTTGCCGCGATTGTTCAGCAGGGCTCCGCCTTTTCACAGAATGTGTATCAATGGGTAACGCATGGCGGCATCCAGGCTTTGTTTGAACATCCTTGGGTGGTAAAAGGCTTGTCAATCATCAATACCTACTTACCTTTTGATGAGATTCAACCTCAGGAAATCGGTCAGAAAGTGGCTCAGTTCGCCACATCATTTGGTTCGAACTTAGTCGGTATCAGTGCAAAAATCCTAGGCGATGCCACTAACTTCCTACTCAACTTTTTCCTGATGTTGTTTGTTTTGTTTTTTTTGCTTCGAGACCATGACAAAATCATTGCCGCGATTCGTCACATTCTACCGCTGTCTCGCAGTCAAGAGGACAAACTACTGGATGAAGTTGAACAAGTATCTAAATCCGCCGTTATGGGGTCATTCCTAACCGCAATCGCTCAGGGCTTTGCGGGTGGTCTTGGAATGTGGCTCGCTGGTTTTCCTGGCTTATTTTGGGGCACCATGATGGGTTTTGCTTCCTTTATCCCAGTCGTCGGCACTGCACTTATCTGGATTCCAGCTGCCGCTTATCTTTTCCTAACCGGAGATACTACTTGGGCAATCTTCCTAACTATTTGGAGTATTGCCATTGTCGGCTCGATAGATAACCTACTAAGACCGCTTCTTATGCAAGGCAGCGCAGGGATGAATACCTTGATGATTTTTTTCTCTCTGTTAGGCGGTCTTCACCTCTTTGGCTTGATTGGCCTTATCTACGGCCCTTTGATTTTCGCCATCACTATGGTGCTGTTTAATATTTACGAAGAAGAATTTCAGGACTTCCTCGACGAACAAGATCAAAACTAACATCTAAGGAACAGGAAAACTTCAAGAATGCGGGGGATTATGCGAAAATCCCCCGTCTTTTTTTCAGTCAGAGTCCATTATGTCTGCCTATATTGCACCGAGCCAAATTGCGCAACGACAACTCGCCTACTTTAAAGGTAAACATGTTCTTGTTGCTGGGGAATCAGAAGATCTGTTCCCTCTAGAGCTAACCAAACACTGTGAGTCCGTCACTGTGTTCACGACTAATTATGGATATTATCGTCAGCTGGAGCCCCACTCTCAGCTCACTACCGTGTTTGGCGCGGAGTTTACTCAGCAGACTCAAGCCGACATGATTCTACTGTACTGGCCTAAAGCAAAAGCGGAAGCGGAGTTTTTGCTGGCTATGTTGCTGGCCAAACTAGGGCCAGAAACTGAAGTCGTCGTTGTTGGTGAAAATCGCTCGGGGGTAAAAAGCATCGAAAAGATGTTTAAACCCTATGGACCAATCAATAAATTCGATTCAGCAAGACGTTGTTCTTTTTACTGGGGACAATGCCTTGAGCAGCCTGCTGAGTTCAATCTAAACGATTGGTTTAAGCAGTATCAGGTTAGCTATCAAGGGTATGAACTGACGATCAAAAGTTTACCTGGGGTATTCAGTCACGGTCAGTTCGATACTGGTAGCCAATTGCTGTTAGATTCTCTGCCAGCGCTGTCAGGAAAAGTATTGGATTTTGGTTGTGGTGCCGGAGTGATTGGCTCAGTGATAGCAATGCGCCATACTGAGATTGAACTCGAAATGTGCGACATCAGTGCACTAGCGGTTGAATCGAGTAAAGCGACACTTGACGCCAATGGATTACAAGGACGAGTGTTTGCCTCAGACATTTACTCTGATACCAGCCAAGATTATCAATTTATTATCAGTAACCCGCCTTTTCATTCTGGTCTAGATACCAGCTACAGTGCCACGGAGACCCTATTAGCTAATGCGCCAAAATACCAGAATACCAATGGTCAACTGTTGATTGTTGCCAATAGTTTTCTCAAGTACCCACCCATTATTCAACAGGCGTTTGGTAATTGTGAGACGCTAAATAAGACCAACAAATTCGCTATATACTACGCAAAGAAGTAATTAATAGGCCCGAACCTTCCCTTTCTATCGGGCTCATTTCTTCCAATATCGCAAAATTTGCGCATCTCACCACGCTTTAATTTAGACTTACTTGTCAAAGTAAAAAAACTCGTTAATTTTGTCATTCAAAGAAAGTTACGTTTTTACTTAGGCAAGTTTATCGCTTGCTTTGACAACGGAAAGTCTAGTTAGCTCATGTTCAAGTTGTATCGAAAACAAAGATTTAAGCGCCTACAACACACTTTGATGTTGGCTTTTCTGGTGCTTAGCATTACGCCTCTCACCATTATTGCGCTCTTCTTTTTACAATCTCACACCAAAGATCTACAAGAACAAAGTACCTCTCACCTAATCTCAGTGCGTGACAGCAAACAGCAGCAAGTCGTCGATTACATGTATGCCAAAGAATCAGAGATCATGGGCTTCGTGCGCTCCGAACTGGCTTATGCCAGTGGCGGCCGCTTTTATGGATTGGTCAATGCCTTTCGAAGTTTAGGTTTAGATATTGAGCAAGCCCGTGATTATGCGCAGCAACGTTACATTCCGGGCTCTGGAGATCAAATAAAAACGTCAATCCTTCCTCAATCCAATGTTTACAATGGCTCTGAACGGTACCGATTGCTTCATAAACGCTACCATCGCGCCTATCTAGAGCTGCTTAAACGCTCTGACTTCGACGATGTTTTGCTCGTCGACTTAGAAGGTAATGTCACCTATTCGATCTACAAAAACGATAACTACGGAACGAATCTACTGACTGGTCGTTTTCGAGAGACCAACTTAGGCAGCACTTTCCATGAGTTGAAAACTCAAGTCACCAAAAAGCGTAAATCCAATGAAGACTATACGCCCGTCATTGTTTCCGATTTCAAGATGGATAGAGGTAAACCTGTCGCTTGGCTCGGTGCTCCTATCGTCCAACAAGGCTACCTTCACAGCTATGCCATGTTCCGCTTACCAAACAATGGCATAACCAAGCTAATAGCCGATACAAACAATGCCTCAGCAATGAAAACCTTGCTGGTCGGTACTGACCATCAATCAAGAACGATGGCGTACGAGCAAAAAGATATCGACAAGAGCCGCGCAGTGGTTGATTTAGCATTAGAGGGCAAAACCGATTTCGGAACATACACAAATATGGTCGGTGAAGCGACTATTGCGGCTTACAGCCCAATTTCGTTTAAAGGTATCGACTGGGCGATTGTGGTAGAAGTTCCCGAAAAAGAGGCTTTTGCACGGGTCCACCAACTCGAAACTGTGTTTGTTTTTGCCATGCTATGTGCAATCGTGCTGGTAGTTGCCGCGTCTCATTATTTATCCAATTTTATAACCGCTCCTTTGTTGAAGCTAACCTGGGCTGCAGAAAAAGTCTCGGCAGGTGACCTCGATACTAATATGATCAATACCGAGCGGAAGGACGAGATTGGTCGACTGGCTATCAGTTTTGAACGCATGCAACGCTCTATTCGAGACAAAATACTGTTGATAAAACAGCAGAACGAGGAGCTAGAAAGTAATCTTAAACTGATACAAAAACAAAATGATGAACTGCAACTCGCAAATAAACTGAAAGACGAGTTCCTCGCCACCACTTCTCATGAACTACGCACACCACTCCATGGCATGGTAGGCATCGCAGAAGCACTAATCTCCGGTGCTAATGGGCCAATTACCGCCAATCATAAGTACCAACTTGACATCATCATCAGTAGCGGCCAGCGACTCGCAACCTTGGTTGACGACCTACTTGACTACCACAAAATGCGCTACGGAAATCTCGATATCGACACCCAAGCAGTCGATATCTCTGGTGCCACGCGCTTGGTACTCGAACTATCTAATCATTTATTAGGTAATAAACCCATTCGCATCATTAATCAGGTTCCTAACGAGCCGCTATGGGTAAGCGCTGATCCTCAACGCTTAGAGCAAGTGCTTTACAATCTCGTTGGTAACGCCATCAAATACACCACTGAAGGTAAAATCGTTATTTCCGCTACCCAAGTTGACGAAAATATCAGAGTACAGGTGGTGGATACAGGTCAGGGAATTCCAGCTGATCAGCTCGAGCACATCTTTGAACCACTTATTCAAGCAGGTAGCGATAGCAGCCGCTATCGGCAAGGTGCAGGTTTAGGGCTGTCCATAAGCCGTCAGTTAATCGATTTAATGCAAGGCACGCTGTACGTCAGCAGCCAACCTATGGTTGGTACAACATTTAGCTTCACTTTGCCCATCGCCTCAAGCGAGCAGATATCTTTAGCAAATCATATCGAAGGCGTACATTTCATTGCTCCAGAAAATAATGACCTCGAATTATTCGAAGGCTCAAACTTACCAGAAAACCCAGACGGCCCCTTACTCTTAGTAGTCGATGATGAGCCCGTCAACCTACGTGTCTTAGATAGCTTCCTTCGCCTTGAAGGCTACCGAGTACGCACCGCTAAAAACGGTGAAGAAGCTATTGAATCCGTTCATCATGAAAAACCGGAACTGATGCTACTCGATATCATGATGCCAGGAATGAGCGGTTACCAAGTATGTGAAGTATTGCGCAAAGACTACGACCATGCTCAGTTGCCCGTCATTATGCTTACCGCCTTGAATCAGCCCGATGATCGAGTTCGAGGTTTTGAAGCTGGCGCCAATGACTACCTATCAAAACCTTTTAATAAACAAGAGCTCGCTGCAAGGATTACAGCACATTTAACCGCTAGCAAGGCTGAAGTGCGTAGAATTGAAAACCAGCAGTTGCAAAATGAGCTGAAACAACGCGCCATGGTTGAAGCCAGTTTATTGGAGACACAAGGACGCTTATTAGAACAATTAGAGTCCGCACCGGAAGCTATTATCTGTGTTCGCGACGACAATAAAATACGCTTTACCAATGATGCCGCCTCGCGTCTATTTAAGCGCTCCACAGAACAGTTGAGGCGTTCCAACGCGGATGAATTAATTGCACCGAAATTCCTCATGGTAGATCAGCAGCACTACTGTGGCGTTATTGATATTTATGTTGAAGATGTTCGTCAACACTTATCCGCAGATATATTAAAACTTCCTGAAGGGTCAGGACTAAAATCCATGTATATTTTCGATGTTGGGGGCGGAGTCAATGCTGCGCGAATCACCAACCTTGAAACAGCCATCGAAGCACTATCTAGCTACGCTTTTGAAGGTGATAAAGCGAAGCTTCAGGAATTGAAAGAACTTGGTGGAGAATTCACACGCTTGGCTGATCGTGTGACTGCGGAAAACCAATCTAAGCAAGATACCATGCGTGAAGTGCTGGTCGATTCAATGGCGAGTGCTCTGCTCTACTGGGAGAATGTTACCGGCCAAAGCAAGTTTGTATTCGCTGAACAAAGTGGTTTGTGGCGTGTATATCTTGACCGGAGCACACTGCAAACCCGTACTTTAGATAAATACCTTCGAATAGAAACCTTACCAAAAACACCACGCTGGCGAACGGTTCTAAATTCCTTGGACTACATTTTGGAACATTGTCAGGAAATGAGTCCAGAACGCACTCATATTGAACACTTGCGAGACAAGCTTCAACACCTTCTTACCAACTAGATGCCTCAACTAAAAAGCCCGCCCAGCGGGCTTTGTTTTGTCTAACCTCTCTCAAAGACAAATTCATCAAATGAGTTGGATATCAAAAGTTTTTACACAAAATAAAACAACTTAAATTTAAGCGGAAAAATCCGATGCTATTTGGCCCTTACTAAACCAAAGTGGCCGTTATTTAGCAACTCATTGAAGAAAATAACTCAGTTTGCGAACATAATCACAACAAGACGGCAGAATTAATTTTCCGTTATAAATTAACCCTAAAACTCTTTAGTGACAATGGTCTCATATACTAAAAAACAGCATAAAAACAAAGAAAAAAAAGACAAAAAACGAAAGTAACTACTCACTTACAACCTTAATCATCTTCAATAATGCGATCCAACTCCAATCAAAAAACGAGTGAATATTTGAGCAGAAAAAGAGTGGATTAACGAAATTAACGTCTTTAGTGTGTTTTTTAACGTTTTTAACGAGATGGGCAATTGCCAAATTTAACGTAAAGGTGTTTTCTTAACTTGCCTAAGGCCTACAGGCCACTCAATCGCCTTATGCTCCTCCGCATATTAAGGATACGATTGAGGTAGGTTTTAGGGAGCGTCTATCCATTGACGACATTCGATTCCATACAGTGAAATGAAAGCAAATAGTAAGGAACAGCTATGCTTGCCAATATTAAAAGAACAACGCTAGCAACAGCAATTATTGCAGTAGCGACAATAGGATTTACTTCTGTCGCTACCGCCGCTGAACGCAGTGAACTAACAGTACACCCTAAAGAATTCACCACTTTTGTACGCAATTTCAACCCGTATTTAGGAGCCACTAACCTTCACACAACAACAGACTTCTTATACGAGCCTCTTGTTGTGTTTAACGAAATGCATGGTAACACTCCTGTATTCCGTTTGGCTGAAAGCTTCAAAATGTCTGATGACCTAATGAGCGTTACTTTCGATATTCGTAAAGGCGTGAAATGGTCAGATGGCGAAACCTTTGATGCAAACGACGTTGTTTACTCTTTTAACCTAGTAAAAGAGAAGCCAGAGCTGGACCAAAGTGGTATCAACTCTTGGGTGGCTGGTGTTGAAAAACTGAATGACTACCAAGTCAAATTCCGCCTAACTGAGGCGAACTCTAACGTTCCTTACGAAATTGCTAAGGTGCCAGTTGTTCCTGAGCATATTTGGAAGGATGTTAAAAACCCAGCGACCTTCACGAACGAAAACCCGGTAGGTTCAGGCCCGTTCACTGAAATCGATACCTTTACTGCGCAACTCTACATTCAGTGTCGTAACCCGAATTACTGGGATGCAGACAACTTGGAAGTGGATTGTCTTCGGGTACCTCAAATCGCCAACAATGATCAGTTCCTTGGAAAAGTGGTTAACGGCGAAATGGATTGGACGTCGTCTTTTATTCCAGATATTGACCGCACGTATGCAGCGTCAAGCCCTAGCCACCAATACTGGTATCCACCAGCGGGTACTCAGGCATTCGTCATCAACTTCAATAACCCAGATGCAGCTAAGCATGAAGCCTTGAACAATGTTGATTTCCGTCGCGCGTTCTCTATGGCACTGGATCGTCAAACCATCATTGATATTGCTTACTACGGTGGCGGTACAGTTAACGACTTTGCTTCAGGCCTTGGTTATGCATTTGAAGCTTGGTCTGACGAAAATGTTCACAATAAGTACAAAGCGTACAACACTTACAATGTTAGGGGTGCAAAAGCACTGCTAGACAAAGCAGGCTTTAAAGATGTCAATAAAGATGGCTTTGTAGACACGCCGTCAGGTAAATCATTTGAGCTCTTGATTCAATCACCAAACGGTTGGACAGACTTCAACAATACTGTTCAGCTAGCGGTAGAACAGCTCGCTGAAGTGGGCATCAAAGCCAAAGCTCGTACACCGGATTTCTCTGTGTATAACCAAGCCATGCTGGAAGGTAGCTACGATGTCTCGTACACCAACTACTTCCATGGTGCAGATCCCTACACTTACTGGAACAGTGCTTACAACTCAGCGTTGCAATCTGGTGATGGCATGCCTCGCTTTGCCATGCACTTCTACAAAAATGATCAGCTAGATGGCCTACTTAATAGCTTCTACAAAACAGCTGATAAAAACGAGCAGCTAGAAATTGCTCACGGCATCCAGCAAATCATTGCCGCAGATCAAGTAACTGTACCTGTCATGTCTGGTGCTTACATGTATCAATACAACACAACTCGCTTCACTGGTTGGTGGAATAAAGACAATCCCAAGGGCCGTCCAAACATTTGGGCTGGTATTCCTGAGCGTCTACTTCACGTTCTGGACCTAAAACCAGTTCAGTAAGCGTTCATCTGCGTGGCGCACATTCCGTGCGCCGCCTTTTCCCCAAAAACTTTAACCAATTAAAGTATGGCGCCAGTCGTCAGGGGGTTGTTCGCTCTCAATTTTGACTTTCGCTAGGAGCGACCTGAAACCAGAAACAGGGAAAATCTGGGCGAGTAAGGTGTAAGTTATGGGTTATTTTTTAAGACGTTTGTCATTTTACTTTGTCGCACTTTTAGTAGCCGCGACACTTAATTTTATCATTCCACGGGCAATGCCGGGCGATCCGGTCACCATGATGTTTGCTAACGCATCTGTCCAAGTGACGCCTGAGCGCATTGCCGCAATGAAAGAACTGCTGGGTTTTGTTGATGGTGGGCTCTTTGTCCAGTACGTCGCCTACATGAAAAACATACTCAGTTGGGAACTGGGGACTTCCATCCAGTTTTACCCACTCGCCGTTAATGACTTGCTAGGTAGCGCATTTGGCTGGTCACTATTTTTGGCGGGCACAGCGGTCATTCTGTCTTTTTCTATCGGTTCTATTCTGGGCATCTACGCGGCTTGGAAGCGCGGTAGCAAGTACGACGCATTCATTACACCGGGCATGCTAATCATTCAAGCCGTACCACAAGTCGTCATTGCTATGATTGCAATGTTCATATTTGCTATTGGCTTGAAGTGGTTCCCGACTGGCTATGCGTATACCGCCGGTACTTCTCCAGATTGGACGAGTTGGGCATTCATTAAAGATGTGGCTTATCACGCTGTCCTTCCTCTTTTCTGCGCGTCTGTTGTTCAGATCGGTGGCTTCCTTGTCAATATGCGCAACAACATGATTAACCTGCTAGCAGAAGACTACATCACAATGGCCAAAGGCAAAGGCTTGAGTGAGAACCGTGTGGTCTTCAATTACGCAGCACGAAATGCTTTGTTACCTAGTGTAACCGCCTTATCCATGGCGCTAGGTATGGCGATTGGTGGTCAGTTGATCATCGAAATCATCTTCAACTACCCAGGTTTAGGTTCAGTACTTTTCAATGCGATTAAAGCTCGTGACTATCAAGTTCTTCAGGGCCAGCTACTGATCATGACGCTATTCATGCTGTTCTTTAACTTATTGGCTGACATGCTTTATGTCGTTCTTGACCCTCGCCTACGTAAGGGAGGCAAATAATCATGAAGGGATTCATCAAACTCATCATAGGTAACCCAATCGCTTTGATTGGTAGCATCATCATCGGCATCTTCTTGTTTATTGCACTTGCAGCACCTCTGCTCAGTAAACACGCACCGGACAAACGTACAGGTAACCCACACGAGTACCCAGCTTTCATCGTGAAATCAGCGCAAGCCAACCCAGACGGCTGGGTGGCAGAAAACCTAGCAACAGACCGCCGCACGCTGTTGATGTCGAAAAAAGCCGATCACACACTGGGGACCACCCGCATGGGACGTGATGTCTGGTCGCAGTTTGTCCACGGTGCTCGAGTATCACTTGCCGTCGGTTTTGGTGCTGGTATTACTGTGTGCTTTCTAGCCACTGTGATCGGCATTTCAGCAGGTTATTTCGGTGGTCGCATCGATGACTTTTTAACCGCAGCAATGAACATCATGTTGGTTATTCCACAGTATCCTCTACTCTTCGTATTGGCCGCGTTCATTGGCGAGGCCGGACCATTAACCATCGCCGTGATCATTGGCCTAACTGCTTGGGCCTGGGGAGCTAGGGTCATTCGCTCACAAACTTTAGCTCTGCGTGAGAAAGAGTTCGTTAAAGCCGCAGAAGTACTCGGCGAATCATCTTGGCGCATCATCTTTGTCGAGATCCTACCTAACTTAATTCCAATTGTTGGCGCAAGTTTCATTGGTTCAGTGATGTACGCCATCATGATGGAAGCGACCATTTCCTTCCTTGGCTTAGGTGACCCTAATACCGTTAGCTGGGGCATCATGCTGTACAACGTTCAAACTTCATCCTCAATGCTTATTGGCGCTTGGTGGGAACTGTTTGCACCCTGTGCGGCCCTTATCTTACTTGTGACTGGATTGGCATTACTTAACTTCGCTGTAGACGAAATTGCTAACCCGCAGCTGCGCTCGCACAAAGGGATGAAGCGTTGGAAAAAACTAGCCCAGCAAGACAAAAAAGAACGTGAGCCAGAACTGGCACCACAAAATGCACTTTGGAGCGGAGATAAATAATTATGACAGCCCCACTCATTTCTATCCGTAACTTATGTGTTGATTACATTACAGCAGCGGGCGACGTGCGAGCCTGTAACAATGTCAGCTTTGATATCGCTCCAGGTGAAGTCTTTGGCTTAGCGGGCGAATCAGGCTGCGGAAAATCAACGGTCGCGTTCTCGTTAATGCGACTGCACAAGCCGCCTGCATTTATTACCGGGGGCCAAGTCATCTTCAATGGCGAAAACATTCTCAACTACAGCGATGAAAGAATGCAAGCCTTTCGCTGGAGCGAAATGTCAATGGTATTTCAGAGTGCGATGAATGCGCTGAACCCCGTTCTAACCATGGAAGAACAGTTTTGCGATGTGATTATGCGTCATACCAACATGACGCGTGAGCAAGCACGTAAACGCGCAGAAGGGTTACTAGAAATTGTAGACATTCATCCAAGCCGTTTGACTGACTACCCTCACCAGTTTTCTGGTGGAATGCGCCAGCGTTTGGTTATCGCCATTGCCCTCGCACTCAATCCTAAAATGATCATTATGGATGAGCCAACCACTGCTTTGGATGTTGTGGTCCAACGCGAGATTCTTCAGAAGATCTACGCTCTGAAAGAAGAATTTGGTTTCTCTATCTTGTTCATTACCCACGATCTCTCGCTGATGGTCGAATTCTCAGATCGCATCGGCATTATGTACTCCGGTGAATTGATCGAAGTCGCGCCATCAAAGCAAATTTTAGAAAGCCCTTACCACCCGTACACCAAAGGGCTGGGAAGCTCTTTCCCTCCACTCACTGGTCCAAAAACCAAGTTGACTGGTATCCCTGGCAACCCACTCAACCTGCTGGAAATTCCACAAGGTTGTCGATTCCAAGCAAGATGCGATCGTGTCCACGAAGCCTGTACCAAGATACCAACTCAACTGAAACAGATAGAACCAAGTCGTTTCTCAAACTGCCACCTATATGGTGAGCCAATAGTCCAAGCCAAACTCTAGCGCTGGAAGACAAAAACATAACGATTACTGGAGACAATAATGAGCAAAGAATTTGGTGAACTACTAGTGGAAGGGAAAAACCTCGTTAAAGACTTTCCTATTAACAGTAATGCGCTGCAGCAACCCATGATGCGCGCGATAAACGACGTATCATTTAAAATGTACAAAAGTCGCGGCTTGTCAGTGGTTGGCGAGTCAGGCTCAGGCAAATCGACCACTGCCAAGATGATCGCAAAGATGTATGCCCCAACCAGCGGCACCATTGAATATAAGGGGCGTGATATCCAGAGCATTGGCTCTCGTTCTGATCTAATGGCCTATCGCGAAGGCGTGCAAATGGTCTGGCAAGACCCCTTTGGATCTCTAAACCCAACCCATAATATTTTCCATCATATTGCCCGTCCATTGCTGATCCATAAAAAGGTCAAACCGGGCAATAAGAAGGAATTGGAAGAACGTGTTTACGACTTGCTTGAGCAAGTAGGACTCATTCCGCCTAAAGAAACCGCGCAAAAATTCCCGCACCAACTTTCCGGCGGTCAACGCCAAAGGGTCAACCTAGCTCGTAATATTGCTGTTGGCGCTGAGGTAGTACTCGCGGATGAACCAACATCCATGTTGGATGTCTCGATTCGCGCGGGCGTTCTTAACTTGATGGAAGAGATGAAGTTTGAAAAACAGATGTCACTTCTCTACATCACTCATGACATCGCAACCGCGCGCTACATCGCAGAAGATCTTGCCGTAATGTACGTCGGTCACATGGTCGAATGGGGAGATACAGAACAGATCATTCACACTCCCCAGCATCCATACACTCAATTACTGGTTTCCGCTGTGCCGGATCCAAGCAAGTCGATCCATGAACAGCTTAAAGGCAAGAAAGGAGAGATCCCTCTTTGGACACCTAACTCCCTAGGCTGCCCGTTTGCTGGACGTTGCCAGCATGCAACCAATCAATGCCGTGAACAATTGCCAGAAGTCACTCAACTGTCAGACAACCACTTTGTGCGTTGTTACTTGTATCAAAGCTAACACCATGTTGAAGCCAGCCTATAAAACTTGGCTCATCAGATTTGCTGGGAGATTTTAATGCTGCTACTTACGAACCATATTGGTTATGAATCTCTGGGACCAAAACAGGCTATTTTGATGGCAGATGTTCCCAACCTACCATCTTCCACTGCCCTTTTGGTCTGTGCAGATAGCCATCAGACTGTTGCATCACTGGATGTTGAGATTGGGACTCGAGTGGCAAATTGGCACCAGGGGTATTTTTTTCGCATTGATTTTTCCAGCGTGGAAACACTAGGGCGCTATTACCTTAAGTACAATAGTTGCCAGTCTTCTATTTTTTCGATCGCACAAGATCTGCTCTTCACCTCCACACTGTCTGACGTACTGCACTATTTTAAATCCCAACGCAGCAGCGGCATCTACGATCATCAGGATCAAAACATACCGCTACTAAACAGCAGTCAAACTGTCGACGTTCGTGGAGGCTGGTACGATGCCTCTGGTGACGTCAGCAAATATTTAAGTCATCTCTCTTATGCCAACTATCTGAACCCACAACAAATTCCAATGGTGGTGTGGAATATACTCAAAGGTCTTAAGTTATGCAGTACCAACGCAAAGCTGGCAGGCTTTACTCAGTTACGTCTCAAAGAAGAAGCTTTATTTGGTGCCGATTTTCTAGTCCGGATGCAGCACGAATCGGGATATTTCTATACCACAGTATTTGATAAGTGGTCGAAAGACCCAGAGCAGCGTGAAATATGCTCTTACGCAACGCAAGACGGCCACAAATCAGATGACTTTCAGGCTGGCTTTCGTCAAGGTGGTGGCATCGCCATCGCAGCATTAGCGGCAGCTGCACGTTTGGATACCCATGGCGACTTTACCACGCAGCAATACCTGAATGCTGCTGAGTCCGGTTACCACCACCTAAAAGAACTCAATTGTCACTACCTCAATGATGGCGAAGAAAACATTATTGATGAGTATTGCGCACTGATGGCCTGCGCAGAACTGTACAAAACAACGCAAAAGCATTTCTATCTTGAAGAAAGCCGATACTGGGCGGCACGTTTAACGCAGCGACAGCAGTCAGATGCACTTATCCAGAACTTCTGGTCAGCGAATAAGGACGGCTCACGTCCTTATTATCATGCGGCGGAAGCTGGCTTACCTGTCATTGCTCTATGCCTGTATTTAGAGATCGAAGATGACTCACAACAACGCCAATCAACAGTCGATACCATCACGTATGCCTGTCAATTTGAACTGACGGTTTCCACTAAAGTCGCCAACCCTTTTGGCTATCCACGTCAGTATGTTAAAGGCGTCAATCAAGTAAAAAAGGACGCTTTCTTCATCGCTCAGGATAATGAGAGTGGCTATTGGTGGCAGGGAGAAAATGCCCGTTTAGCGTCATTGTCTGCAATGGCGTACCTCGCTCAGCGGCATCTATGCGACGCTGAGCAAAAAAACAAGCTGAACCAGTTTGCCCAAAATGCTCTCAATTGGATTCTCGGCCTTAACCCGTATGACATGTGCATGTTAGATGGACACGGACGCAACAATCCCGACTATTTACCACACCTTGGATTTTTTAATGCCAAAGGAGGGATTTGTAACGGCATAACGGCAGGCTTCGACGATTCAGACGATATTGCATTTAACCCAGTAGGGCAAAAAGACGACATGCTACAAAACTGGCGCTGGGGCGAGCAATGGATTCCTCATAGTGCATGGTATTTACTTGCCATCATGGCTCAGCAAGCTCATTTCAGTCGCATAGAGGAGCACTAACATGACTGAGTATTTTGTCGGAATAGATGGCGGAGGCACATCTTGCCGAGCACGCATCAGAGATCAACACGGTAAGCAACTTGGAGAAGGTAAAAGTGGCAGCGCCAATATTCTTTTAGGGGTCGATGTGGCACTTCATTCTATTGTTGACGCAGTAACAATCGCTGCGCAAAAAGCCGAACTCGACTCATCTCAACTAAAACACATGCATTTAGGGTTAGCCTTGGCTGGTGCAGAACAAAGGTCGGTTTGGCATGAGTTTATGGTTCAAGCCCACCCTTTCGCTTCTATCGTACTCAACACTGATGCTTATGGGGCGTGCTTAGGCGCTCACAATGGCGACAGTGGAGCGATTATGATTGCTGGGACAGGATCTTGTGGCATTTATTTGTCCGGTAATGAGCAGCATGTTGTAGGGGGGCGAGAGTTTCCTATTTCCGATCAAGGCGGTGGCGCCATGATGGGGCTGACATTAATTCAAAAAGTGCTTATTGCTGAAGATGGTATTGGTGAAAAAACGCCTTTATGCCAAGAAGTGATGACCCACTTCTCCAACGATGTCGACCAAATTGTGAGTTGGTCGAAAAACGCCTTACCCCGTGACTATGGCCAGTTTTCGCCAATGATTTTTCGCCATGCGGCCCAAGCCGATTCATTAGCTATCTCGTTGCTTAAACAAACTGCAGCCGACATTGAAATGTTCATTCTCGCCTTACATAAGAAAGGTGCCAACCGAATCTGCCTAATGGGCAGCATAGCAGAGCGTATGCATGACTGGCTTTCGCCTCCTGTTCAACAGTGGATTGTTGAACCCCAGTTCGATGCCATTGAAGGGGCATTAATGTTTGCTGGCAAACCAGAGCATAACCTGTATTAAAGGGGATACCATGAGTTATCGTATTGACCTCACCGTTCTGTCTGAGCATAAGCAATACTGTCGCTTTGGTCTGACGCTACACAACCTGTCGGATCAAGCACTAAACAATTGGCATTTGCAGTTCATCATTGACCGCTACATCCTTCCTGATAGCTTTAGTCACGGTTCGATCAAACAAACAGGCAGCTTTTGCGTTGTTACTCCGGATAGCTACACACTCGACGCAAATCAGCATTATTACTGCGAATTTAGCATCAATACAGCGCCATTGCGCTTTTACACTGACGGCCTCAAAGATGCTTTGATTGTCAGTGACAATGATGCTAATGAGTTAGCAGTGACGTTGACGCCTATTGCTATCGCCTCCCCCTATCAAGAGCGCACCCAACTTGACCCGATACCTGCTGCGGAGCACTCACTGATCCCGGCACCCAACCAGATCAGTTATCAGGGTGGAACCTTTCATTTATCGGCCTCCAGCCAGATTACCCTGCAAACTGCGCAAGCCGAAAAAGCAGCGACTTGGCTAGAGACAGAACTAACTACTATTTTTGGCTATCAGGCCAAGGCCATTGGTCAAAGCGAAATCCTGTTTCGCAATAATCCAACCTTGGATGAAAGTCAGTATCAGCTGATCGTATCCGCTACAGGTGTCAGGATTGAATCGGCATCGGCTGCAGGTTTCGTACATGCCAGTGCCACGTTAATGCAACTCATAAAACAAGATAACGACCAATTATCAGTACCTTATGTCAAAGTAGTGGATAAGCCTCGCTTTAAATACCGAGGCATGATGCTCGACTGCGCTCGCCATTTCCATTCAATCGACGATATCAAACGGTTAATTAACCAACTCGCTCACTACAAGTTCAATACTTTTCACTGGCATTTAACCGATGATGAAGGCTGGAGACTGGAGATCAACGCTTTTCCTCAGCTCACGCAAGTAGGGGCATTTCGGGGAAGAGACTCGGCACTCAAGCCGCAATTTAGTCATCTTTCGCCAGTATATGGCGGGTATTATTCTCAGCATCAGGTAAGAGAAGTGATTGCTTATGCTCAAGAGCGAGGTATTACCGTCATTCCTGAAATTGATATTCCGGGTCACTGCCGAGCAGCGATTAAAGCCCTTCCAGAATTACTGCTCGATCCGAGCGACAAATCGGCATATCGCAGTATTCAGCATTACACCGATAATGTTCTCTCTCCTGCAATACCAGGTACTTACGAGTTTCTCGATAAAGTGCTTGAAGAAGTCTCCAGTCTGTTTCCAGCCCCTTGGGTGCATATTGGCGCCGATGAAGTGCCTGATGGCGTTTGGCTCCAGAGCGCGAATTGCCAAGCATTAATGGAATCTGAAGGATACCAGAATACTAAAGAACTTCAGGGGCACCTGCTGCGATATGCCGAGCAAAAATTACGCTCTTTGGGCAAGCGTATGGTCGGCTGGGAAGAAGCTCAGCACGGAGATAAAGTCAGCAAAGATACCGTAATTTATTCTTGGTTGAGTGAAGAGGCAGCCCTCAAGTGTGCCAAACAAGGTTTCGATGTTGTCCTACAACCAGCCCAATCGACCTATCTAGATATGGCACAGGATTATTCCCCTGAAGAACCTGGCGTCGACTGGGCGAATGTCATTCCTCTCGAAAGCGCGTATCGCTATGAACCTCTGGCTGACATTCCACAAGAAGACCCTATCCGTAAACGTATTCTCGGCATTCAGTGCGCGCTATGGTGTGAACTTGTCTCCCACCAGCAACGGCTGGACTACATGGTGTTCCCTCGCCTGACAGCCATAGCAGAAGCTTGCTGGACAATGAAACAACATCGCGACTGGTACGACTATCAAGCAAGGTTGAAAGGCCACTTATCTTTACTCGATAAACAAGGCATCAATTATCGCAACCCTTGGAAATAACTTTTGCTGGCGGCCATAGCCCTTAGCAGTTTTCTCTAGCAAATACATTAAGCCACCGTTTCAGTGGCTGTAGGAAAAGGAATAAAACATGAAATACGGCTATTTCGATAACGAGAATCGTGAATACGTCATCACTCGCCCTGACGTACCTGCGCCATGGACAAACTACCTAGGCACTGAGAAGTTCTGTACGGTTATCTCGCACAATGCGGGGGGCTATTCGTTCTACAACTCGCCAGAATACAACCGTGTTACTAAATTCCGCCCGAATGCGACCTTCGATCGCCCAGGACATTACGTTTATCTGCGTGATGATGAAACAGGTGATTATTGGTCAATCTCTTGGCAACCAGTGGCCAAAAGCCTAGATGAAGCAAACTACGAAGTCCGTCATGGCTTGTCATACTCTAAGTTCAAGTGTGAATACAGCGGCATTTCCGCGACGAAAACACTCTTCGTCCCTAAAGGCGAAGACGCTGAAATTTGGGATGTGGTGCTCAAGAACACCTCTGAAAAACCACGTACCATCAGCGCGTTCTCTTTTGTTGAATTCTCATTCAGCCATATCCAATCTGACAACCAAAACCATCAGATGTCTCTGTACTCCGCAGGTACGACTTACAATGAAGGTGTAATTGAATACGACCTGTACTACAACACCAACGATTTCGAAGGTTTCTACTACCTTGCTTCGACGTTTTCTCCAGATTCTTACGACGGTCAGCGTGACAGCTTCCTAGGTCTTTACCGCGACGAAGCCAACCCAATCGCCGTGGAAAAGGGCCAATGCTCCAACACGGCTCAGACTTGTTACAACCACTGCGGTTCTCTACACAAGCAATTTACCATCCAACCAGGTGAAGAAGTTCGCTTTGCTTACATTCTAGGTATCGGCAAAGGCAATGGTGAGCGCCTACGTGCTAAATACCAAGACCTAGCAGAGGTCGATAACGCCTTCGCTGGTATCAAAGCCCACTGGGATGAGCGTTGTGGCAAGTTCCAAGTGAAATCACCAAACGAAGGTCTAGACACCATGATCAACGCATGGACACTATACCAAGCAGAAACCTGTGTCGTGTGGTCTCGTTTTGCATCCTTTATCGAAGTGGGTGGTCGTACTGGCCTTGGTTACCGCGATACCGCACAGGACGCGATTTCAGTCCCTCATGCCAACCCAGCAATGACACGCAAGCGTATCGTTGATCTACTGCGCGGTCAGGTGAAAGCGGGTTATGGTCTGCACCTATTCGATCCAGACTGGTTCGATCCAGAGAAAGCAGATGTGAAACCGTCTAAGTCGCCAACGGTTGTTCCTACCCCATCCGACGAAGACAAAATCCACGGCATTGAAGACACGTGTTCGGATGACCACCTATGGTTAGTGCCAACCATCTGTAAATACGTAATGGAAACCGGTGAGCACAACTTCTTCGACGAAATGATCCCTTACGCAGATGGTGGCGATGCCAGCGTTTATGACCACATGAAAGCAGCATTAGACTTCTCTGCTGAATACGTAGGTCAAACCGGTATTTGTAAAGGTCTACGCGCAGACTGGAACGACTGTCTAAACCTAGGCGGTGGCGAATCTTCAATGGTGTCGTTCCTCCATTTCTGGGCTCTGCAAGAGTTCATCGACCTAGCGAAATATCTAGGTAAAGACTCTGACGTTGAGAAATATACCGAGATGGCAGCAAATGTCCGCGAAGCATGTGAAGCACACCTTTGGGATGATGAAGGCGGTTGGTACATCCGCGGCCTAACCAAGAGCGGTGACAAAATCGGTACAGCACAACAAGCAGAAGGTCGTGTACACCTTGAGTCAAACACCTTAGCTGTACTCTCTGGCGCGGTATCCCAAGAACGCGGCGAGAAAGCAATGGATGCCGTAGATGAGAACCTGTTCTCTGAATATGGCTTACACCTCAACTCGCCGTCTTTCGCAACACCTAACGATGACATCGGCTTCGTGACTCGCGTTTATCAAGGCGTGAAAGAAAACGGCGCTATCTTCTCACACCCAAACCCATGGGCTTGGGTTGCAGAAGCAAAATTGGGGCGTGGTGACCGTGCAATGAAATTCTACGATGCACTCAACCCATACAACCAAAACGACATCATCGAAAAACGGATTGCAGAACCTTACTCTTACGTACAGTTCATTATGGGCCGTGACCACCAAGATCACGGGCGGGCGAATCACCCATGGCTAACTGGCACATCGGGTTGGGCTTACTTCGCAGTCACCAACTTTATTCTCGGCGTACGTACAGGTTTTGACGGACTGACGATTGATCCGTGTATCCCAACCAACTGGCCGGGTTTCGAAGTGACTCGTCAATGGCTAGAGGCAACGTACAACATCAAAGTGGAGAACCCAGACTCAGTGAGCAAAGGGGTCAAATCGATCCTAGTCAATGGAGAAGAAGTGTCTGGCTCCGCGATACCCGTACAGCCAAAAGGCAGCGTTAACGACGTCGTCGTTGTACTTGGTTAACTACCCAATGAGCCTCTCTCGCAGAGGCTCTTTTGTTCAATAAAGGATTAAAGCAATGATTAAGTTTGGTACTGGTGGCTGGCGCGCATTTATCGGTGAAGAATTTACCAAAGATAATGTTCGCTTGGTTGCCCAAGCGCTGGCAAACATCATCAACCATGAGAAAGTCGCCGACAAAGGGTTCATTATTGGTTACGACCGTCGTTTTTTATCTGACAAAGCGGGTCGCTGGTTCGCCGAGGTGCTTGCCGCTAACAATATTCCCGTTAGCTTCATCGACAAATTTGTTCCGACGCCAATTGTGATGTTTAAAGCCAAAGCGATGGGTTGTGCCTACTCGGCATGCATTACTGCGTCCCACAACCCAGCAGATTACAACGGTATTAAAGTCTTTATTGAAGGAGGCCGTGATGCCGATGAGATAATCACTGAAAAGATCGAAACTCAAATTGTAACTTTAACTGGCGATAAAGTGCAAAGCGTAGAGTTTGAGCAGGCGGTTGAAGATAAACTGATTACCATCATTAACCCAATGAACGAATTCGTCGACTCGATCATCGACTTTATCGACATAGAAGCGATCAGAAAAGCCAATTTACGTGTACTGATTGATCCCATGTTTGGTGTGGCTAAAAACGCGCTGCAAACGGTATTGATCAATGGTCGCTGTGACGTTGATGTGATTAACGATGGCAAAAACCCTGACTTTGGTGGCTTGATGCCATCTCCCAGCGCTGCCACATTGTATCGTCTAAAACATCTTGTTGCAGAGCAAGGTTACGACATTGGTATTGGCACCGATGGCGATGCTGATCGTCTCGGCATCATCGACGAAAAAGGTCACTTTATTCACCCTAATGAAGTGTTGATCCTGCTTTACTACTACTTGCTTGAGTACAAAGGCTGGTCCGGTTCCGTAGTTCGTAACATCGCGACCACTCATATTCTAGACAAAATAGCAGCAGACCATGGTGAGAAGAGCTTTGAAGTACCCGTGGGCTTTAAGCACATCAGCTCACAAATGGAAGCCAATGATTCGCTGATTGGTGGCGAAAGCTCGGGCGGTTTGACGATTCGTGGCCATATCAAAGGTAAAGATGGCGTATTCGCCTCCAGTCTATTGGTTGAAATGATTTCAGTAACAGGTAAAAAGCTTTCTGAGCTTCTTGATGAAATTTATACCAAATACGGCTATGCCTATACGGCAGAAGGAGACTGTAGCTTTAAAGCCGGGCAAAAGCAGGCACTGCATCACATGATATATGTCGAGAAGCAACTACCACAGTTTGAGTTTGAAATTGAACACGTGAGCTACGAAGATGGCGCTAAAGTCTATTTCAAAAATGGCGGCTGGGTCATTGCCCGATTCTCTGGTACCGAGCCTCTTCTGCGTATCTTTGCGGAGATGGCGGACAAGGAGACCGCAGAAGGCATCGTTGAGCAGTTCAAAACATTCTTACAACTATAACTAGCCTAGAGATCAAAACACCCAGCGATTTGCTGGGTGTTTTGTCATTTAAAAAGCCAATACGCCTTGCGTTTCAACTTTAACCGCAACAGGTTGACCTATCGACAGTGGCTCTGAGGAGCTGGCCAATAATCGACTACCGCTTGCATCAATCACATAACGACAATGGTCACCCATAAACTGTTGCTCCAAAACCGTCACACTACTCTCCTCAGTAGCACTGATCTGAACATGCTGTGGGCGCAGCAACAGCTCACATTCTGCTTGTAGCTGAATTTCTTGCTGAGCTTGCGCCTCAACCACCCCTAACTCAGTTTCAAACTCAGACTCAGACACACGCTTCGCGATCAAGTAGCTGCCGCCTCCTAAGAAATCCGCAACAAATTTGCTCGAAGGCTGATAGTAAAGCTCACTCGCCGTACCATACTGTTCAATCACGCCGTGGTTCATCACCGCCATCTTATCAGCGAAGGCAAACGCCTCTTCCCGACTGTGAGTAACAAATATCGCCGTGACGCCATGCTTTTTGAAGATCTTACGGATTTCTGCAATCAACTCATGGCGAACCTGAGTATCAATGTTAGAGAAAGGTTCATCTAACAACAATAAGTCAGGCTTGTATGCCAATGAACGAGCAATAGCAACACGCTGCTGCTGTCCACCGGACAACTGATGTGGATAGCGCTCTTCGAACCCTGTCAGGTGAACCAGATCAAGCATTTCTGCCACTTTGGCTTTTCTGTCACCATTAGCCAACGCCTTCAGACCAAAAGCCACATTTTCCTCAACGGTTAAGTGCGGAAAAAGAGCGTAATCCTGAAAAATCATACCAATATTACGCTGCTCAGGCGGCAGCCAGTGTTTACCGTCATCAATTGTCATACAGTTCAAACTCATTGAGCCAGAACTGAGCGGTATTAAGCCCGCAATCGCTTTAAGTAAAGTGGTCTTCCCGCAGCCACTCGCGCCCAGTAAGCAAACAATCTCACCGTGTTCCACCTCTAGTGATAGTGATTCCAATACGGTTGTCTGTTCATCGTACTTACAAGTTAACTTATTGATTGATAATGCGCAGCTCATCAGTGTGTATGCTCCAGTGAACGGTTAACCATAACTAAGGGAATCAATCCAACTAATACCAGTAGCACCGCAGGTAAAGCGGCTAACTCAAGTTGTTCGTCAGAGGCAAAGTTGTAGACATAGGTTGCCAGTGTTTCGAAGTTAAAGGGCCTAAGCAGCAGCGCTGCATTCAGCTCTTTCATTGATTCAATGAAAACCAACAAACCGGCAATCAAAGCTCCACGACGAATCAGCGGGAAATGCACTCGCCACAACATCTGATTGGAATTACACCCCATAGTGCGAGAAGCCATATCTAGAGAAGGTGAGACTTTGTTTAGGCTGCTTTCAATACTGCCGATTGCGACTGCAGAGAATCGGACGACCAATGCAAAAATAAGCGCAAACATTGAGCCTGAAAAAATTAACCCCGGCCTACCCCACTCCATAAACTTAGCAATGTCATTGACCAAATGATCCATAAACAAAACGGGAACCATTACCCCAATCGCTAATACTGTCCCTGGTACCGCATACCCCATCGAAGACAAGCGCATGAACGCCAGTCCCTGACGGTTGGTTGCTAAGCGATTATAAAAATTCACTGTGATGGCGACAATGACTCCAATGACGGCGGCCGATAGAGAAACGTAGAGGCTATTGAGCGCATACTCTCGGAATTCCGGAGTCCAGCTCTGTACAAAATACTTGAAAGCGTAAATCACCAATTGCAACAGTGGGAGCAAGAAGGCAATTGCGACTAACCCCCAACACCAAGTCAACGCCAGCCACTTCTTCCAGCCTGATAACTCGTAGCGAAAGTCTTCTCGGCTACTGAACTGATTCTGGAATAGTTTTTGTTTACGACGACTGTAGCGCTCTGCGCTAAGCAGGAGAATCACAAACACCAACATAATGGCCGAAATCTTAGCGGCCGCAGTCAAGCTTGAGTAACCGAGCCAGGTATCATAAACCGCCGTGGTCAGAGTATTGACGGCAAAATAGCTCACCGTACCGAAATCACCAATGGTTTCCATTGCAACCAACGACAGACCGACGGCAATGGAGGGGCGGACAAGTGGAAGCGAGATGCGACAGAAACTTTCCCAAGGAGAGCATTTTAGTAAGCGCGCTGATTGCAGCAAAGAAACGTTTTGCTCCATAAATGCAGCACGACACAGCAGATAAACGTAAGGGTAAAGCACCAATGCCAGCACAATGATAGCACCAGTCAACGTTCTGATATCAGGAAACCAATAATCTCCGGGTCCCCAACCTGTTAAATCACGCAGCAAGATTTGTACTGGTCCGGCAAAGTCGAGCCAATCAGTAAAAATGTAACCAACGATGTAACCCGGCATAGCCAGAGGCAACACTAAAGCCCATTGTAAAATCCGCTCGCTGGGTATCCGACACATGGCCATAATCCAAGCAGACGGGATACCAAAAACTAGGGACAGAACCATAGTACCTGCGGCCAAGACGACCGTATTAAAGGTATAGGTTGGCATTACCGTCGACATCAGATGCGAGAATAAGTCATCAGTCTCGCCGATAGAGGTAAGGAATATCGCTAAGATCGGCAAAACCAGTAGCAGGGCCAACGTCCCACTACTGGTTTTCCATAAATAATTATTTTCTTTCATCGCCTAACAATCACAGGTATACATCGCTTAAATGCACTTGCTAATACATCTCATATACCTTTAATACGCTTAAGGGTCTGTTATACCCTTATAAACAAACAACCTCAAGTGACCCTTGTAAAAGAGCGACTTGAGGCTGTGTATATAAAGCGTCAAACGATTACAGGTCGAACTTCACTTCATCAAGAAGCTTGATTGCTGCTGCGTGGTGGTCGGCAATTTCATCGAGAGAAATCGTGTCAGCTTTGAAGTCGCCCCAAGACGCTACTAGGTCAGAACGCTTAACGCCTTCTTTCACTGGGTACTCGTAGTTCACTTCAGCGTACATGCTTTGAGCTTTATCACCCGCTAGGAATTCCATTAGCTTAAGTGCGTTCTCTTTGTTTGGAGAGTACTTAGCCATTGCCATACCAGAGATGTTTACGTGAGTACCAGTTGTGTTCTGGTTAGGGAAGTTAATGTAAACAGCATCAGCCCACGCTTTCTGCTCTTTATCGTTAACCATCTTACCTAGGTAGTAGCTGTTACCCAGAGAAACGTCACATAGACCTTCTTTGATCGCTTTAACCTGTGCACGGTCGTTACCTTGAGGTTTACGCGCTAGGTTAGCTTTAACACCTTCTAGCCACTCTTTAGTTTCCGCTTCGCCTTTATGAGCAATCATGGAAGAGACTAGAGAAACGTTGTAAGGGTGCTTACCACTACGAGTACAGATTTTGCCTTTGAATTCAGGCTTAGCAAGATCAGCGTACGTGAAATCATCACCTAGCTTACCAACACGGTCACGTGAAGAGTAAACGCTACGAGTACGGGTTGTCAGAGCAAACCACTCATTGTCAGCATCTTGGTACTGAGCTGGAATGTTCTTTTCAAGAACAGCGCTTTCTACAGACTGAACCAAGCCTTGCTTAGTTAGCTCAGACAAACGGCTGATGTCTACCGTCAGAATCACGTCAGCTGGGCTATACTCGCCTTCTTGAGCTAGTTTCTCTGCTAGGCCTTTCTTTGCGAACTTAACGTTTACTTTGATGCCTGTTTCTTTAGTGAACTCGTTGAACATAGGTTCAACTAGGAAAGGTTGACGGTAAGAGTAGACGTTCACTTCTTCAGCAGCCATCGCAGTCGGTGCTAATGTTGCACATGCTAAAGCAGAAAGAGTCAGCAGTTTTTTCATTGGTTCAGTCCTTTAACTTCGTAATGATAACGTTTATCAGTTGCGTTATTATATTCATGATGATTTAGAAAACAATGCTGTAAAACGCAAAAACCTGCCGGAGTTGGCAGGTTTTTGAGTATTTTATTTGTAACAGTCTATGTCTTGTTCTGACTTACTTCACAGTAACAAATTCAGGGTAGGCACCAACACCACAGTCGTGCATGTCCATACCTTCCAATTCTTCATCTTCGGACACTCGGATACCAATCGTTGCTTTAAGCACTGCCCACACCGCAAGACTTGCACCGAACACCCAAGCAAAGATAACCGCCGCACCCAATAGCTGAGCACCAAACGTTGCATCACCATTACTCAGTGGCACAACCATCAGGCCGAAGAAACCACATACACCGTGCACCGAAATCGCACCCACTGGATCGTCAATTTTAAGCTTATCAAGAGCAATAATGCTGAACACAACTAGCGCACCTGATACTGCACCAATGGCCACAGCATAGATTGGCGATGGAGACAGCGGATCGGCAGTGATGGCAACTAGGCCAGCCAGTGCGCCGTTGAGGATCATCGTCAGGTCTGCTTTACCCCACGTCGTTTTACACACCAGAAGAGCTGCAATCGCACCAGCCGCTGCTGCTGCATTTGTGTTAAGGAAGATTTGACCTACTGCCGTTGCATTCTCAAAGTCAGAAACCATCAACTGAGAGCCACCGTTGAAACCAAACCAACCGAACCAAAGGATAAAGGTACCCAGTGTCGCCAGGGGCATGTTCGAACCTGGAATTGGGTAAATCTCACCATTTTTCCCGTATTTACCTTTACGAGCACCTAGTAGCAACACGCCTGCTAATGCCGCGGCTGCGCCAGCCATGTGTACAATACCTGAGCCAGCAAAGTCACTAAATCCCGCTTCTGCCAAGAAGCCTCCTCCCCAAGTCCAGTAACCCTCCATTGGGTAGATAAACGCCGTCAGTACCGCGGAGAAAATGAGGAATGACCATAACTTCATTCGCTCTGCGACCGCACCAGACACAACAGACATAGCTGTCGCAACAAACACCACTTGGAAGAAGAAGTCAGATTCTAGAGAGTGGTCTGCGCCTTCCCCTTGTGTTCCAATCAACGTACCCAATGAAGGTAGCCAGCCGCCTTCACCATTGTCGACATACATGATGTTGTAGCCAACGACCAAGTACATGGTACATGCAATTGCATATAAGCAAACATTTTTGGTCAGAATTTCAGTGGTGTTCTTTGAACGAACTAAACCCGCCTCAAGCATGGCAAAACCAGCCGCCATCCACATGACCAACGCACCTGAAATGAGGAAGAAAAAAGTGTCTAGTGCGTAACGTAATTCGGTTACTGTGGTTGTTAATTCCATTTTTTTATCTCCAGTTCTTTGAATTCTTAAAGCGCCTCAGCGTCCATTTCACCAGTACGAATGCGCACTGCCTGGCTCAGGTCATAAACAAAGATTTTTCCGTCACCGATTTTTCCTGTGTGCGCCGCTTTGGATACAGCTTCAATCACGCGGTCTACATTTTCAGCCTGTGTTGCTATCTCGAGTTTCACCTTAGGTAAGAAATCCACTTGATACTCTGCACCACGATAAAGCTCGGTGTGGCCTTTCTGACGTCCAAACCCTTTCACTTCGGATACCGTCATACCTTCGATACCGACATCAGCTAGTGCCTCTCGAACATCGTCTAATTTGAATGGTTTGATAATCGCATTAATAAGTTTCATCGCATCCTCTCTGAAGCTGTCATCCTTTTTATCTTTATAATCCAAGTGACATGCCAACTTATTAAGCATTTGATAATTAATGGTTTATTAATCGCAGAGGGCCAAATACACAAAAAGGCGCACCATAACGGTGCGCCTTTATCACAATAATGAGGCAATAATTTCATTCTTCACTATATCAGTGCAGATTTATTTGGTGGTCAGAAACTCTTTCCATTGTTCAATCAGCAGCTCAAAGTCATCTAAGCCACAACTGGCTGTACTCTCACTGTCATAAAAATTAAACTCGCTGTCTTCAGCCATCGCTTCCCCATGCGCCAATACATTCTCTTGAATGGTGACTTCATCACCATGAATAGAGATGGAAATCTCAGTACCCAGCATGGTGTGTTCCTGAAGTGGAGACTGGTGTACAGCCTCTAGCATAGACTCGACCTGCTCTATCTTCTGCCAATCCTTACCGATTTCTTCCTGCAACCAGCGACCAGCAATTTCATGGCCCATACTCGACTTAACGTAGTACTCGCCCATTAAAGTGTTTCTAATGAACTCAAATTCCATAGGGCACCTCTTGCGGTTCTGCCTAACTCAATGGGCGGGAGTATACAAGGACTAAAGGTGTGAGGCGAGGTATAGACGACAAAGTCCATTCTTATGATTAATTGCAACTCACTCTCGTCATCCTCAAGAATGAGGAACGAATGAGTTGGGGATCTTTTAAAACAACGACATACTTGAAGAGATTCCCTACTCGTTCCTTCGTCAGTCTATGGAATGACAGGTTCAATCAATTTGGAAATTGGTAGCTTTAGAAACAAAAAAAACGCCTACCGAAGTAGACGCTCTCAATTCTATGCCTCAATCAAATATGACAAGGGATTATGCAGGCTCTTGAAAAATCACTGAATCCGCTTTCTTAGTGTACTGATCCATCTTATGGAAGTTCAAGTAACGGTAGGTATCTGCGGCTGTCGCGTCGATTTGCTTCGCGTACTCTAGGTACTCTTCCTTAGTGGGAATCTTACCTAGAATCGCACCAACCGCCGAAAGCTCAGCAGAAGCAAGATAAACGTTAGCACCGGTACCTAAACGGTTCGGGAAGTTACGTGTCGACGTTGACATTACTGTCGCCTTATCTGCCACACGTGCCTGGTTACCCATACATAGTGAACACCCTGGCGTTTCAATACGAACACCAGCACGACCGTATATACCGTAGTAACCTTCTTCGGTTAGCTGATCGCGGTCCATCTTCGTTGGTGGAGCCACCCATAGGCGAGTATCTAACTGACCACCGAACTGTTCTAGTAGCTTACCTGCAGCGCGGAAATGGCCGATGTTAGTCATACAAGAACCAATGAAGACTTCATCGATATTGGTACCCTGAACTTCAGAAAGTAGACGAGCGTCATCTGGATCGTTTGGTGCACACAGAATAGGTTGATCAATTTCTGCTAGGTCGATTTCAATGATGTGAGCGTATTCCGCATCTGCGTCTGCTTCCATCAACTCTGGCTTCGCCAACCACTCTTCCATCGCAGTGATACGACGCTCGATAGTACGACGGTCACCGTAACCTTCGGAAATCATCCACTTAAGCATGGTGATATTCGAGTTTAGATACTCTTCAATCGACTCTTGAGACAATTTAACTGTACAACCAGCCGCTGAACGCTCTGCAGAAGCATCTGAAAGCTCGAACGCCTGCTCAACCGTTAGGTGCTCAACACCTTCAATCTCAAGCACGCGGCCGGAGAATTCGTTGATCTTACCCGCTTTCTCAACTGTCAATAGACCTTGCTGAATTGCGTAGTAAGGAATCGCATGAACTAAATCACGTAGCGTGATACCTGGCTGCATTTCGCCTTTAAAACGAACCAAGATTGATTCCGGCATATCAAGCGGCATAACACCTGTCGCTGCAGCAAATGCAACTAGACCAGAACCAGCTGGGAATGAAATACCCAGAGGGAAACGAGTGTGCGAGTCACCACCTGTACCAACAGTATCAGGAAGAAGCATACGGTTTAGCCATGAGTGGATAACGCCATCGCCTGGACGAAGAGAGACACCACCACGGTTCATGATGAAATCAGGCAACGTATGGTGCGTGTTGACGTCGACTGGTTTTGGATACGCAGAAGTATGACAGAATGACTGCATCACTAGATCAGCTGAGAAGCCAAGACACGCAAGGTCTTTTAGCTCATCACGCGTCATAGGGCCAGTTGTATCCTGAGAACCAACTGTCGTCATCTTAGGTTCGCAGTATTGACCCGCGCGAACACCTTCAACGCCACATGCTTTACCGACCATCTTCTGAGCCAGTGTGTAACCCTTGCTTGATGCGGAAGGATCAATCGGCTTGGCAAACAGATCGGTTTCTTCTAGGCCAAGAGAAGTACGAGCACGACTTGTTAAACCACGACCAATGATCAATGGAATACGGCCACCAGCGCGCACTTCATCAAGCAGTACCTTGCTCAGCTCAAAGTTTGAAATTTCTGCGCCACCTTTGCGCACAACACCTTCATATGGGTAAATTTCAATCACATCCCCCATGTTCATGTCTTGAACGTTTAGCTCAATTGGTAGTGCACCTGAGTCTTCCATCGTGTTGTAGAAGATTGGTGCGATCTTACCGCCTAAACAGATACCGCCTGTACGTTTGTTTGGTACAAATGGGATATCTTCACCCATGAACCAAAGTACAGAGTTAGTCGCTGACTTACGTGAAGAACCGGTACCCACGACATCACCGACGTAAGCCAATGGAATACCATCTTTTTGTAGCTCTTCGATTTGTTTGATAGGACCAACGCTTCCTGGTTCGTCTGGGTTGATACCATCACGTTCCATTTTCAGCATCGCTTTCGCGTGCACTGGGATATCTGGGCGCGACCATGCATCAGGCGCCGGAGACAAGTCATCGGTGTTAGTTTCACCAGTGACTTTGAATACTTTAACGGTAATTTTCTCAGCAACTTTCTCTTTCGAGGTAAACCACTCAGCATCAGCCCAAGATTGCAGTACTTGCAGTGCGTAAGTGTTACCTGCTTTCGCTTTCTCCTCTACGTCATAGAAAGCATCAAACATGAGTAGAGTGTGAGATAGTGCTTTTGCAGCAATAGATGCCAACGCGTCATCATCAAGAAGGTCAACTAGCGGAGCGATATTGTAGCCACCCTGCATCGTACCCAACAGCTCAGCTGCTTTTTCACGACTTACCAGTGGCGATTCCACTTCGCCTTTGGTAATAGCCGTCAGAAAACCTGCTTTGACATATGCAGCTTCATCTACGCCAGGTGGGATACGATTTTCTAGTAGGTCAAGAATTACGGTTTCTTCACCTTGAGGGGGATTTTTCAGAAGTTCGACAAGACCAGCAACTTGCTCGGCGTCTAGTGGTTTAGGAACAACTCCTTCAGCAGCACGCTCTGCGACGTGTTTACGATAGGCTTCAAGCACGACTTTTTCCTCTCATTGCGGTTCCTCCGTTATTATTACTATTATTCAACGTAACGAAGTGAACATCCTTGGAAACTTGGCTCTCCTTTTTGCCATATTTTTCATTCATCTTGAGTGAGAAACAGTGCCAGAGAGGCCAAACTGTGGGCAGTAGGATAGCAAATTTAACGATAAATTAAAATCTCATCATTTTGACCAACATAGCAACTTAAGACTAAAGTTCTATGATTTTCTTTGCTTAATTTCATCAATTCCCTGCTTTGACAATAGATGATTGATTGAATGAATTATTGAATGGCTATTTAAAACTTGTCCCTATAATCAAGTATATAGAATCGTAGTTTTGTTCTGTTCTGCCATAGCCAAACATGATTGGCCCAACGGGAGAATCAACCCCGGCAAACAGAGAACCTGCAGCGTACAATGGCGCCGAATCGAGTTTGATGCTTGGATCTGACCAAACACCACCGTATTCAAAAGACGCACCTAAATAAAATGGTGAAGAAAATAATCCAAAGTCATTGTCGAACCAACGGTAGCGATACACCAGACTACCAAACGCTTTGTTCTGACCAATCAAGCTATTACGTGGGATACCAGATAAATTGAGGAAGCCGCCAAGCTCTTTGGGGTCGATAATAAGAGAAGAATTTTTGCTTTCTACCACTCCAACATCGAGATTCGCAACCAAAGTATGACGCGAGAAGCTATTGGCATAGACGATCTTAGCACCATATTCATACGCCGTATCTTCATCATGACCAGCGAAAACACTACCTGAACTGCCGACACTTTCATCATGTGACACTAGGTAATCCAGATTCAAGTACAGCCCTCTATTGGGCAAACTGTAGTTATCTAGGGTATCGATGCGATAATTGGCAAACGCACCTAATCGCTTAAATGAGACGTCACCCAATGATGGCAGCGACGCGAGTTCTCCTGAGCCATCAGTATATCTGACACCGATTTTAAATCGTCGCCACAAAGTATCTTGATACCCAACAGCCCACTCGGATTCCCACTCAGTGAAAGATATCGGGAAAAAATCTTGAGTCGCTTTGAGTGACGGTACTTCTCCTCCATCCTTGGACACATTGACCTTTTCATTGCTGAACGTGACGCCCAAAGTAGTGAACACGTCAGAACTGGAAAAAATTGGGCTATAAAACTCCCCTTCTATAAGTTTATCTGTGCCCATCTCAACATTAAGAGTCAGTTCAGCGCCAAGCTCATTAATATCGGTAAAATTGGTCGATACCCCTATTGCGTATTGACTGTCAGTATCAAAGTCATCTTCGAGAAAGAAACGGAAGTTGACATAGTTAGGACCCCAAGACTTTTCTTTGACGTTTACAATTAAAGCGTCCTGATCGTCAATTTTATCATAGCGATAAGTGATCAACTCAAAACGATCCAGCGCGTAAAGGTTCTGAACACCCTGCTCGACTTCGGACGTTTTATAGCGATGACCCGAATCAAGACCCAAGTGTTTTTTCAGCACATCATCACTGTAATGAGTGTGGTTATGAATAACGACTTTATCGACCAGAATTTCATCGCCATATCTCAGTTTTCTACGTACATCTTCTTTGTGATCAATGTAATCCTGATACTCAGATGAAGACACGCTGTAGCGTTTGAGTGATGCTTGATTTTGAATGGCAATTTGATACCCCTTTTTAAACGCTTCGGGCATCTTGTTAAACTCTGTCGTTTCCATATCGCCAACTTGTGGCTTAAGGAACACATCGTCTTCCGTCAGCGTCTTCGCTTGGCGATTAGTCGTGCTGCGCACTAAATAATTCGACAATTGATCCGCTACGCTGAACAGAGTAGTAAAATCATCTTCGTCTTTGTAATCAGTACTGATATCAACTGCAATAACGATATCTGCGCCGAGATCTCGTGCAACATTGACAGGCATATTGTTGGTTACCCCACCATCCACCAGAAGCTGATCATTGAGTTCGTAGGGAGGTAACGCTCCAGGAACCGACATGCTAGCCATCATGGCATCTACAAGGTAACCATTTTCGATAACAACAGGTTTGAGCTCAAGAATGTCAGTTGCGACTGAGCGATAAGGAATGGCAAGTTCATCAAAGGATTTAAACGGTGGAAGGTTGCCAGACGATTCACGTAGGATTTTGAGCATTCCCTGCCCTTGCACAATGCCACGGGCAGCACGTACTTCCCCCCAGCCAAGACCTAAATCTGTCGTCAGTTGGAATCTGTCTTCGTATTCTTTGTCACGCACACGACGCTGGCTACGATCAACCCGATCACGGTAGCCACGGTTCCAATCGATGGTCTCAGTCAGGCTTTCAATTTCATCCGCACTCATGCCTGTTGCATACAAGCCACCCACATAAGCCCCCATACTGGTGCCCGTGATATAGTCGACTGGAATTCTGAGCTCTTCAAGCGCTTTCAAAACACCGATGTGCGCCGCCCCTTTGGCGCCACCACCAGCTAGAACCACCGCGATTTTTGGCCGTTCTGGTACGGCATGTTCTCTTGTATCAGAAAGCACCATGCGCGGTAACACAAACGCAGATGTACATAAAAGCCAGGCTAGTTTTTTCACTCTAGAGTTCCCGTATTATTCGCATACGTACAGAAGTCGATGGTTTTATATTATTGACACAAGCAACTGTTTACCAACTAAATATGTTCTTTATCCACTGAGTAGGCTGACTGTCACATTGCTGTTGAAGCACACCATTTTTATCCCAAACGGGTAACTTAAACGAATTCTTACAGTCCAGTTGCAGGCTGCCTTGTTCTGTGGATGCAAAACCGAGGGTGCTGACTCCTTTTGGCCAAGGTAGCGACAGCTTTTCCGGTATGCGGTGATTGAGATATTCCGCATAGACTCTTAACGCACCGCTGGAGCCCGTAAGCTTGGTTGGCTTATTATCATCTCGGCCAAGCCAGATAGTTGTCACTTCGCGTCCATCAACACCAACGAACCAGCTGTCACGCGTATCGTTACTGGTCCCGGTTTTCCCTGCTAACGCCGCCCAGCCAAACTGGCTGTTGAGATAACGGCCAGTGCCCTCCAAAACGCCCCGTTTCATAGCATAGGTCGTCAACCAAGCGGCTTGCTGGTCAATAGTTTGAGACATGCGCGGCAGTGACTGAAAAAGGGCATTACCTTCTAAGTCAACCACAGAGCGTAGCGCAGACAATGGCGCTTTCTTACCCGAATTGGTCAACGTCTGATACATCTGCGCGACCTGAAATGGCGTCAATGTGAAAGAACCAAGAAACATTGATGGCACTGGACGGATTTCATTGCGATCGACCCCCAACTTTTCCAAAGTATTGACAACATTTGGAATGCCGAGCTGCATACCCAGCTGCACTGTAGGTACATTGAGAGATTTTGCCAACGCCATGTACAAAGGGACATCCCCGCGGAACTTACGATCATAGTTACGCGGCGACCAAACGCTGCCTTTTGAACCCTTAAGGCTGATGGGTTTATCGTGCAAAGTGGTAGCAAGATTGTACTTATCAGGCTGTTCCAGAGCAGTGAGATAGACCGCTGGTTTAGCTAGTGAGCCAATTTGACGACTGGCGTTCAACGCACGATTGAATCCGTCATAGCCTGTCCGCTTACCTCCGACCATAGCACGAATTTCTCCGGTATGGCGGTCAACGGCGATTGCAGCCCCTTCAAGCGATTTACCTGCGATTTTACTAAGCTGAGGTATTTTCTTGGCAATGGCCTGCTCCAACTCTTGTTGAGAAACTGGATCGAGAGATGTAAACACCCTGAGGCCAATATCCGACTGAAACGCCTCACCAACTTTCTCTTTCAGCTCAATCTTCAACTGCTGGAAGTAAGCCGGTTGCCGGCTCGCAATACGCGGATTATCCTGAATATCCAGCGGACGACTCGCCGCCATGTCGTACTGGTTAGCGCTCAGGATCCCCTGCTGCATCATCAGACGAAGCACTAAGTCTCGACGTTCTTTGGCTCGCTCCGGGAAACGCACTGGGTTGTAGTAAGATGGCCCCTTAACCATACCCACCAACAACGCCAACTGGTCAATGCGCAGTTCTTGAATCGGCTGTCCAAAATATAGGCGAGAAGCCAGTCCAAAGCCGTGAATGGCTTCTCCACGACTTTGCCCTAAATACACTTCATTCAGATAGCCTTCCAGAATGCGATCTTTGCTGTAGCGATAATCGATGATCAATGCCATGTAGGCTTCACGGACCTTACGCCACAGCGTTCGGTCACTGGAGAGGAAAATATTCTTCGCGAGCTGCTGCGTTAGGGTGCTCCCCCCTTGCACCGTGCGGCCCGCCTTAACGTTGGCAACTAATGCACGGGCAATGGCAAACGGTGAGACGCCATCATGCTGATAAAAATCTCTGTCTTCAGTCGCCAGCAACGCATCCACCATGACCTCAGGAAACTGATCACGCCTTAAGAACAGGCGCTGTTCATCGTGATTTTTCTCCAACATCCCCAACATCTTCGGCTCGACCCGCAAATAACCAAGGTCTCCCGCTGATTCGAGCGACTGAATACGAAGTAAGCCTGAACCATCAAAGTGCAGCATCACATGGCGATCTGGCTCTGGCCCATCGGTAAACTCAAACGGGCGGCGAATCAGTTCAATTTTAGTTGACGACGACGAATATTCACCTGGATAACGGGGCTGACGTACTTTACGGTAATTGAGTACATCGAGTTCATTGCGAACTTCCTGAATCGAGATCGAATCACCCGGAGAAAGGTTAAGAATGCGAGCGTAAACCACGGTCGGCAAGTCAAACAACTGTCCTTCAAAACGCTGTTTAACCACACTGTCTAGGTAAATGCCGACAAACAATAACAAAGCAAACCCAGCTAAACCTAGCTTCCAAGTCACCCCCCATAGAGTTTTTAACCAGCGACGTTGGCCATTTGGCGTGGTTTTACGTTTCACTGTTGCCCGCTTGCGAGCAGGCTTTTTCGTTGCTTTGGTTTTACTGCTCGCAGGTGTTTTTTTCTTGGTCATGATTACAGTTGTCGTTTAGTTTTGGTCGTTGCCATATGGTTAGCCGGATCGTCTGGCCAAACATGCTTGGGGTAGCGCCCTTTCATTTCTTTTTGCACATCTTTATATGCACCAGACCAGAAGCTCGCTAAATCACCTGTGACTTGGAGAGGCCGTTGTGCTGGAGAGAGTAATTCCATAACCAACGTTTTGCGGCCATCAGCAATGTTTGGCGACCTCTGCTCACCAAACATTTCTTGCATACGAACAGAAAGCACAGGCTCTTGGCCTTGTTGATAGCGTATCTTCTTCTTTGAACCTGTAGGCACGACGTAGTGTGTCGGTAGCCATTGGTCAATTTCCTGATTAAGTGGCCAAGCGATATAGGCCATCAGAGCAGGTCCCAAATCCACTTTAGCTAGCGCTTTGATTGAACTTACTCCAACCAGATAAGGCTCTAACCAAGTCTCAAGATTTTCCAACAATTCTGCATCGGAAACACCGGGCCATTGATGTTCTGGCAACCATTCAGCAGCACATCGGATGCGTTCAAGAGTGTCTTTGCTTCTATCGGACCAGTTTAATATATCTAACCCTTTGCGACGTACACAATTTAGTAAAGCCTCGGTCATTTTTTGTTTGTCTGGCTCAGGGAGTGGACAACGCTCAATCACTAAGCGCCCCAGATTACGCTGATGTTCTGCTATCAACCGCCCTTTTCGCTCATCCCAATCGACACTTTCTTTTGCCACAATCAATTGAGGAAGCCATTTCTCGATTGCAACGATATCTAGTTCTGCAGCAAGAAAAATTCTCGAGGAATCAGAGTAGCTGCGCATCAGATCAGCGACTACCAGATACTCAGCGGTCGCGAGGCGTTCATCATCGGCCATTTCAGCACCATGACCGTTCGCCAATAAGAACTTCCCCGTCTGCGATTTTCTTCGTTGACCGATACGGTCAGGAAAAGCCGTCGCCAAGATCACGGCGACTAATGACTCATCAATAGCCTCAAGAGAAAAATTTATCGACAATTTACGTGCTAACACTTGGCCACGTTGCTGCGCGACTTTCTGTTTACTGTGAACACCGCGCTTAAAGCGATCAACACTGTGCATGAAATCGAGGACGTTATGTTCCGGTTCTTCTAGTAAACTAGCCACCGCTGAGGCTGTATTCTTCCAAACTTGCAGTTCAGTGTGCACCAACATCGCCGCAATTCGCGGCTCAACGCCGAGTTCATTTGTCAGGCGGCCATGTTCGGTTAACTGGTATTTGTCATCCAAAAGTCCCAGTTTGTTGAGCAAACGACGTGATTGATTCAGGCTATTCTGAGGAGGGACATCGAGCCACTTCAGTTCAGCAGCATTCGCTGCGCCCCACTGTGCTAATTCTAATGCTAATGCTGCCAAATCTGAGTGAAGAATTTCAGCCTGTGGGACTTCTGGTTGCTGATTCAACTGGCTTTCACTATACAGACGCAGGCAAATTCCGGGTTCAATACGCCCAGCACGACCAGCCCGCTGTACCGCTGAAGATTGCGCAATTCTGCTTTGTTCCAGTTTTGTCACACCACTTTTTAAATCAAACTTCGCGACTCGTTCTAACCCTGCATCCACGACCAAGCGAATTCCTTCGATGGTTATTGACGTTTCAGCAATATTGGTCGCTAGCACCACCTTACGCTTACCATTTTTTGCTGGCTGAATGGCCGCGTGCTGCTGAGCAAAACCAAGTTGCCCGTATAAAGGGCATACTTCGACGTTATCTGGCAGGTCACTCATTCTATCAGCAACACGCTTTATTGCCGCGACACCAGGTAAAAAAGCCAAAACAGAACCGGATTCTTTGCTCATTAGCGAAGCAATTTGTTTGGCCATCACCTCTTCCAATCGCTCATTGGGCTTTAGTGGCTGATAGCGATATTCAACGGGAAAACTGCGACCTTGAGATTCAATATATGCCGCATCCGGCATCAGTTGTCTTAATGCTCGTTGGTCAAGTGTTGCCGACATTACTACCAGTTTTAGATCCTCTCGAAGAGCATCTTGAATCTCAAGACTAAATGCCAAGGCGGTATCAGCATGAATACTACGCTCGTGAAATTCATCAAAAATTAGTAGTGAGACACCATCCAGTTCAGGATCTGACTGGACCATTCGGGTCAGGATTCCTTCGGTGACAATCTCTAATTTAGTCTCTGGGCCTATCTGGGTTTCTCCCCGCACTCGATACCCTACTTGCTGTCCGACCTTTTCTCCCAGTTGCTGAGCCAAATAACGAGCAATATTGCGTGCAGCTAAGCGTCTAGGTTCAAGCATTATAATTTTCCCATCCACGACGCTCTCGCGAAGTAATTGCAGAGGAAAGCGGGTCGATTTACCGGCACCGGGCGCAGCTTTGAGGATAACTTGAGAACGAGTTCGCACGCTTGAGAGTAGCTCATGCATCACGCTCTCGATAGGCAGCTGTGACAATGGAAAAACCTTATGGTGTAATAATGTGAGTATTGTACATAAATCCAGTCCCAAATGAAGTTTGATCCCCAACTCGAATCAGCAATCCTAATTAAACGCTATAAACGTTTTTTGGCAGACATCCTATTGCCCGATAACAGCGAACGTACTATCCATTGTGCCAACACTGGCGCGATGACAGGGTGTGCAACTGCAGGCAACACGGTTTGGTACTCCACATCCGACAACCCGAAACGCAAATACCCTAACAGTTGGGAACTAACACAAACCTCGCATGGGCACTATATTTGCGTTAACACTGCGAGAGCCAATCAGTTAGCGGTAGAGGCCATTGAATCGGGAGTTATCAGTGAATTACAGGGCTATGAAGAGCTGAAAACAGAGGTTAAATACGGCATTGAAAATAGTCGGATTGATATCTTGCTCAAGTCACAACATCAACCAACGTGCTATATAGAAGTAAAAAGTGTTACGCTGTTCGATGAGGAACAGCAGGGACGGGGCTATTTTCCCGATGCAGTGACCACTCGTGGCCAGAAGCATCTGAGAGAGCTCACAGAAATGGCACAAAATGGAAGCAGAGCAGTACTTTTGTTCACTGTTTTACATTCAGGCATTGAAAAAGTCTCTCCAGCACACCATATAGACGCAAAATATTCACAATTGTTGAAAAGCGCACAAGGGCAAGGGGTGGAAGTTTTGTGCTACAAAGCAAAGCTTTCAAACACTGAGATGAAATTGATGGAACGCATCGATTTCACCTGTTGAGAAAAAATGATGTCATCTTCACATTGACAACAAGTTTACGCTCCAGAGTTTGCCTCATATTGTTCTTTTTGCTATAGATAGCCGCCTTAAAATCTAACTGCGGGCGCAGTTGATTAGGTGTTAGTAGGAGATGCTGCATGCCAGAACCGAAGAAAAAAGCGCTAGGCATCCTAGCCATTGCAGGGGTTGAGCCATATACAGAGAAGGCTGGTGAAGAATACATGTCACCGGAACAAATGGCTCATTTCACAAAAATTTTGACAGCATGGCGCAACCAGCTCAGGGAAGAAGTTGATCGCACCGTTCACCATATGCAGGATGAAGCGGCGAATTTCCCAGATCCAGTTGACCGTGCATCTCAAGAAGAAGAGTTCAGCCTTGAACTTCGTAACCGAGATCGCGAACGTCGTCTCATCAAAAAAATAGAGAAAACGTTAAACAAAATCGAAGAAGATGAGTTTGGCTTCTGTGATTCTTGTGGTGTCGAAATTGGCATTCGTCGCCTTGAAGCACGCCCGACCGCTGACCTGTGTATTGATTGTAAGACGCTGGCAGAAATTAAAGAAAAGCAGATGCAAGGCTAAGCACTTCGCGGTTAATAAACACGGTAAGAGGGAGCATACGCTCCCTTTTTGATTTTGATACGATAATAAATGATGAGTTACACAGGCCGTTTTGCACCATCCCCTTCTGGCCCATTACATTTTGGCTCTTTGATCGCCGCTTTAGGCAGCTACTTTCAAGCCAAGGCCCAACAGGGAAAATGGTTGGTTAGAATCGAAGATCTCGACCCGCCTAGGGAGATGCCAGGCGCTGCAGACTTGATCCTTCGTACGCTCGACGCGTACCAACTCCACTGGGATGGTGAGGTTGTGTATCAAAGCCAACGACATGAGCGATACCAGGCCCAGATTGAACAGTGGTTGGGCTCATACCAAGCCTATTATTGCCAATGTACTCGTAAGCAAGTCAAAGCCATGGGTGGCTTTTATAATGGAGCGTGTCGTCATCGGCTACTCGACAATCAAAAAGAATGTGCCGTGCGTTTAACCATGACACATCCTGTTTATTGTTTTGACGATCAAAAGCACGGACAATTAAGTATCCCTAGTCAACTGGCAGATGAAGATTTTATTATAAAGCGTCGAGATGGATTGTTTGCTTACAATCTTGCAGTAGTATTGGATGACATTGATCAAGGGGTCACAGAAGTGGTTAGGGGTGCAGATTTAATTGAGCCTACAGGTCGCCAAATAAGTATGTATAACGTGTTGGGTGTCCCCCCTATCAGCTACCTCCATTTGCCATTGGCACTGGATAAGAATGGTCATAAATTATCCAAGCAAAATCATGCACCAGCCATTGATAACTGCCAGCCTAAACCAGCTTTAATCGAAGCAATGCGTTTTTTAGGTTTTGAGTTGCCAAAGGAAATAGAGCAAGCTAATGTCCCAGAAATCATTGAGTGGGGAGTCTCAAACTGGCAAGTTAACCAGTTACCAGACTCGACTGAGATCACACCAATATTCTCAAATCGCTCACTGTGAGCTATCATTAGCCGCAAATCCGCCCCTAGGGCATAAACAGAATCAGAAGCAAGTCCTGACTAGGCACACTCAAACGCAGCTCACAACCAAAGAGATCAGCGTGACGAGTCACTAAAGCACATGAATAAAAACGACTATACACCAAGCGAAAAAGAAAATTATCCAGAGCTATCTCTGAACATTATTACTCGCCAAGAGCATAATATCTCTCGCAAACAAATCAGTGACAATGCATTGAAGGTGCTATACCGACTTCATGGTGCAGGCTTTGAGGCCTTCCTAGTCGGTGGTGGCGTACGTGATCTACTACTGGGTCAAAACCCGAAAGATTTTGATATCGCTACCAATGCCACTCCTGAGCAAATTCGTCAATTGTTTAAAAACTGCCGCTTAATTGGTCGCCGTTTTCGTCTTGCACACATCATGTTTGGCCGCGACATCATCGAGGTAGCGACATTCCGTGGTCACCATCAGGAAACCAGTAAAAACATCTCTCAACAATCCAAAGAAGGGATGCTGTTGCGCGACAATGTCTATGGCACCATAGATGAAGATGCTGAGCGGCGTGATTTCACCATCAATGCAATGTATTACAACATCGGTGATTATGCGATTCATGACTATGCTGGCGGCAATGAAGACTTAGAAGACCGATTAGTACGCCTGATTGGCGACCCTGAAACGCGTTATCGTGAAGATCCAGTGCGCATGCTACGTGCCATTCGTTTTGCCGTAAAGCTAGACTTCGATATCGAAGAAGAAACGGCCGCACCTATTGAACAGATGTCACCGCTGCTACGTGATATTCCATCGGCACGCCTGTACGAAGAGTCACTGAAAATGCTGCAATCAGGATATGGCCTAGAAACTTATCACCTGATGCGCGAATACAACCTTTTCCAGCAATTGTTCCCTATCATCTCTGCTGATTTCACTGCAGACTATGCTTCCAAAACGGAGCAGATGCTTGACTTAGTTCTTGATTCAACCGATCAACGCATAGAAGAAGGCAAACGTATCAACCCTGCATTTATGTTCGCTGCTATGTTGTGGTATCCGTTGCAGGATCGTGCTGCCTTACTAATGGAAAAGCGCAAACTGCCTTACTACGATGCTATCATGGAAGCGAGCAACTACATTCTTGATGATCAGGTTCGTACTATTGCCATTCCACGCCGTCATACCGCCACTATTCGAGAAATTTGGCAATTACAACTGCGCATGCCACGCCGAAATGGCAAACGCGCCTTCCGCTTGATGGAATTGAATAAGTTCAGAGCAGGGTATGACTTCCTCGAAATGCGAGGAGAAATTGAAGGCGGTGAAACTGAAGAGCTAGCAAAATGGTGGGAAACCTTCCAAAACGCTGGACGTAACATGCGCCAAGCTATGGTTGCCGATCTCGATGTTGATTCGCCTGAGCCAGGTAAAAAGCGACGCCGCAAGCCATTTCGTAAAAAAAAGAGCAAGGCTCAATCATCATGATCACGGCATACATTGCTGTCGGCAGTAATCTTGCCGAACCTGTTGCTCAAGCAAAAAGTGCTATTGAAGCTCTAAAAAAGCTACCAAGATCTGAGTTTTGTCGGACTTCTATGCTGTACAGTAGCACTCCGATGGGACCACAAGACCAGCCGGATTACATTAATGCGGTGGTAGAGATCCACACTGAATTAACGCCACTTGAACTACTTGATTGCACACAGGCGATCGAGCAAGAGCAAGGGCGTGTCCGTAAAGACGAGCGTTGGGGACCAAGAACCCTCGACTTAGACATCGTTCTTTATGGCAATGAGGTGATTGATTCCGAGCGCCTGACAGTTCCTCATTATGGGATGAAGGAGCGCGAGTTCGTGCTTTATCCGCTCGCAGAAATCGCACCAAATTTAACCCTCCCATGTGGGACCAGACTGGAAGAATTACTCAAAGTAGTCAAACAAAACGGTCTGCGTACTTGGCAATCATAGCCAACTCCTTAAAAGGAAAAATCATGAAAAAAATTACCATAAACGACCTGATGAAATGGAAGCAGGAAGGTCGTAAATTCGCGACTTCCACCGCGTACGACGCCAGCTTTGCTCAGCTATTTGAAAGTGCGGAGATGCCAGTACTGTTAGTTGGTGACTCACTGGGAATGGTGTTGCAAGGTACACGCGATACGTTACCTGTTACGGTAGAAGAAATTGCTTATCATACACGTTGTGTACGTGCAGGTAGCCCTAATTGTTTGTTAATGGCCGATATGCCATTCATGAGCTATGCCACTCCAGAGCAAGCTTGCGACAGCGCCGCAAAGCTCATGCGCGCAGGCGCAAACATGGTAAAAATTGAAGGTGGCGATTGGCTAGTCGATACCGTAAGAATGCTGACAGAACGCGCGGTCCCAGTGTGCGCTCACCTTGGTCTCACACCTCAATCAGTGAACATTTTTGGTGGCTTCAAAGTCCAAGGTCGCGATCAAGATAAAGCAGATCGAATGGTTCGTGATGCGCTAGCTCTTCAAGACGCAGGTGCACAAATCATTCTATTGGAATGTGTTCCAAGCGAGCTTGCCGCTCGCATTACAGAAGTATGTGATGTCCCTGTTATTGGCATTGGCGCGGGTAATACGACCGATGGTCAGATTCTAGTGATGCACGATATGTTTGGTATTTCAGCCAACTATATGCCGAAGTTCTCAAAGGACTTCCTTGCTGAAACAGGTGATATGCGTAAAGCTGTCGCTATGTACAAAGACGAAGTTGAAAGTGGTGTCTTCCCCGGTGAAGCCCACACAATTGCGTAAGGATTTGACTGATGCAAACTTTTGCTGAAATTGCCGCTCTCCGTGAGCAGCTCAAACCGTACAAGCGTGATGGTCGCAGAATCGCCTTTGTTCCAACGATGGGTAACCTCCATGAAGGCCACCTCACTCTGGTTCGTAAAGCGCGCGAGCACGCTGACATTGTTGTGGTGAGTATTTTTGTCAACCCAATGCAGTTTGAACGCAGCGATGACCTCAACAATTACCCAAGAACTTTAGAAGACGATCTCACTAAGTTAGGGGCCGAAAGTGTAGATTTCGTTTTCACCCCGACACAAGAAATCATCTACCCTGAAGGTCTGGATAAACACAGTTCAATTGAGGTTCCTGGTTTATCAAACATCCTTGAAGGTGCTTCTCGTCCCGGTCATTTTCGTGGTGTTGCGACTGTCGTCACTAAACTATTTAACATCGTTCAGCCAGATGTTGCTTGCTTCGGTGAAAAAGATTTCCAACAGCTCGCCGTGATTCGCAAGATGACTGAAGATTTAGCCATGGACATAGAGATCGTAGGCGTGGCCACTGTTCGTGAAATGGATGGTCTGGCGATGAGCTCACGCAACGGCCTACTGACGATTGATGAACGACAGCGTGCCCCTGTTTTGTCTCGCACAATGCGTTGGATCAGCAGTGCTATGCGTGGTGGGCGTGATGATTATACCTCAATCATTGAAGACGCTAGTGACCAGTTACGTGCCGCGGGCTTACAGCCAGATGAAATTTTTATTCGTGATGCTCGAACGCTGCAAGCGATCACTGCCGATACCACTCAAGCTGTAATTCTAATGTCTGCTTTCTTAGGTAAAGCTCGCCTGATCGATAACCAAGTTGTCGAAATTGTGGTTGAATCAAAAGAAGAAGAAACCGCTGAAGCGCCCTCGGAAAGCGCTGAATAGCGAGAAGCGAGAAGCGAG
>NZ_JXXU01000041.1 GCF_000967495.1 Vibrio neptunius
ATTATGACAACTACCATGTCATAGCGCGAAGTGCTTATGGCGAACTTTATCTGTGGGGAATAAATACTGGACACTCATTGACAATAAAGCCGTCATTCAACTGGATAAAAACGAGTAGTGGTGATGAAAATGAAATTCAGAGCGGGCGGGCCAATGCTGCGATACAGAGTTTTTTCGGTATAAAAGAGCCCGCAGATGTGGATATCATTAGCAACTCAATCCCCTTGTTCCCATCTGTACTCAAAACGTATGGCCCAGTGGGCAAAGACGAAGTCATGGTCTTTACCCCCTACCTATTTATGGGCGGTAAAAAATCCGTTGATGCTATGGCCAAAGAGAATCTGCAGGTGTTCTTACACATCATGGCTGATTTGGGCGGTGCCGAAATCATTGATATGGCCGCTATGGTCAGCAACGTCATCAAGCATTATGAAGGTTAACCAATATCGTTAAGCCCGCACCCAAATAAATGATTCATCGATCGTCAGGGGGCATTAAGGGCATGCACCTTAATCTAAAAAATGAAATAATACGAACAAGCGGTTTTCATCGTCCTCGGCAATAAATAATACTTATTTATCAATTTTAATTTTTTGTCCTGAGATTTACCTATTTCATTAGTTAAAAACCCCGTTATAGTATTTTTTGATTTAACACTTTTAGGACTATGAGACTCAGGTCAATGAGAGATAATACTTACACATCAAGCCCTTTTATTCTCTTACTGTTACTAACCGTTGTTTCTGCTCTTATGTATGCGTTGGGGATGGTAGCAAGCATTAGCGAACAAGTAATAGGTTTTTTAGCCTCATTAACTAATTACCCCATTGTAATCACATTATTTTTGTCTTTCAAAGGTGTCGATCTATTAGGTAGAAACGTAAGGAAAGTGTTAGCTGTCTGGTTTGTTTTAATTACTATTTTGGAAGGGCTTTATCCTGTATTTTTGTATGCAAATCAAGAAATACCTAGTGATTACTATACATTATTATCACTACAAATTTTGTTAAACTTATATATTGCAAAGGTAATTACAGATGAGCGCAACTTTATTAAAGGAAGTCAGTAAGTCATCTCCTCTTACTACTTTATTATTGCTAATGAACAAAAGAGTTGATAATAAATAGAGTTCCAATCGAATTTACAAAGATATCTATCCTATTCTTAACGACTCTTTAGCTAAAGGATACGCATTCGAATCAGAAGAGATTCAGGGAATTGTTCGAATTCTCGAGCGATTGCCAGCTTGGGGGGCTAAAAGGGAAAACTTTAGAAAAATGTACCTAAAGAATGAATACACACTAAGAAAGCTTCCTAGAGATCCTGCTGTTTTTAATGGCCAAGGCTATTGGCATTAGTCGAACGCCCTAAAAATCAAAGACCTCGAATCACGCGAGGCCTATTAGTATGCCAAGGGAGCTTTTAAAGGACAGGCGTTACAAGCCCTGTACTGCACCTACTACTCTGATGATACATTAGTCTTCTCAACAGACTGACTACCCACATTGCTGGTACTATCCGCTATACTAAATGCGAGGTGTCGCGCTACTAACTGGCTAATACTAGTAAACAGACATGCGGCGAAAAAGTAGGCATGATCAATACGTAGCAGCTGCCTAGCTACTACGTGATTCATAACTCCAAGTGAGTATAAGTTTTATAAGGGAGGTTCTAGCTATGGCTACTACTTCATTTGATAAGAACTTCGTTGTGACTGATGAAGTGGCTATCGCAAAGTTTAAAAACGCAGCGAAAAATCCACGCAAGATCAGTGTCAAGAAGCGCGACTATGAGTCTGATAAAGAAAAAGGTATTCAGCGATTAGTACAGAAGTTATCAAACTCAGCGACTTGTTAGAAGCTGTTGGTACAGAAGGTTGCCAACGGCTTTTCTCTGATTTTTCTTGCCCCAAAAATCCAGAGCTAGAAATCTTTCTAAAACTAAATCCATACGATTCGAGCAAAGCGATAATTCTCGCACTTATCTAATACTCGATAGTGAAAACGCTGATATTCTCGCCTATTTTTCGATATCCTTTAAAGAAGTCTCTCTGACACAAGCCGAACTGTCTCAGAATCAAGTAAAAACTAGATGGCATTAATAAACACTCGGAGAGCGTTAAAACTTATCTTATTGGGCAAATCGGTAAAAATTTTACTATTCTGCAAAATCCAATATCTCTACCCGACATTTTAGAAGAGGTTTATGCCATTATCGAAGCGGCTCAAGCATTAGTTGGTGGGAGAGCCATCATACTGGAATGCGGTAAAGTGGATAAGCTTATTGATATATATCGAGATAACGGTTTTGATGTATTGATTCAGAATGATGAAGAGCACTTTGTTACTATGTATACCTACATAACCGACTAAAGTCCTTGTGTTAGACGAACTTGCTCCAGAACACTTGTCCGAAGTGCTATCAAAAAACCCTATCGCCACTTTAAAAAACTGAGAGCCCTGCCGCCACTTCATAGCTACTACGGTTATATAGGCAATTTAAAAGGCCGAGATTTCGGCCTTTTAAATTAATAATATCAGTAACTTAGAAAGATATCTTTTACTTAGTGAATTGGCTTATCGGTTTTCGAATAGAACTTGCCGAAGTACTGTTCTAGGATTTCTGGAGTCAACTCACCCGCTTCTTCGAGCTTTTTCAGTTCTGCTGCGATGGCTTTTTGTTCTTCAAGTGATGGCAGGGCTACTTCAGGCTCATCACTCATTTCCTGTGACATTTGCTCCAGCTCTTTTTCAAAATCACTCATGCTATTACTTACCTAATCAATATAAAAACTGGGGCTAAGTTTACCCACTTAACCCCAGTTATTCTAGTTTACGAATGGTTTTATAGCTTAAAGCTTCCTACCATACGATCCAGACGTTCGGACAACTCTTTCAGATCAGAACTCGCGGCTGCCAGTTCTTCTGCTGTGCTGGTTGTCACTTCATTGATGGCGTTGATCTCTTCGATATTTTGGTTGATGGTATGCACAACCGTTGATTGCTCTTCCGTCGCCGTCGCCACCTGAGTATTACGGTCAGAAATATCGTGGATACGCTCGGAAATACTCACCAACACGCCAACCGCTTCATCTGATGATGATACCCCTTCATGAGTGACTGATTTACCCGCTTCCATCGCCGTTACCGCATCTTTGGCATCACTTTGTAGCTGGTTGATCATCTTCTGGATCTCTTCCGTCGAATCTGCGGTTCGACTCGCCAAGTTTCGTACTTCATCCGCGACTACAGCAAAACCACGACCCTGCTCGCCAGCTCGCGCCGCTTCAATGGCTGCGTTGAGTGCAAGTAGGTTGGTTTGTTCGGAGATATCACGGATAACATCCAGAATCGAGCCGATTTCCTGTGTTGTCGATGCCAGTTGCTCAACGACTTGACCAGTATTCTCTATGTCCGTAGCCAAACGACTGATCGCATCTTTGGCCTTATTGACAACATCTTGACCAACTTGGGTATTATCAGAGGCTTGATTCGCCGTTTCTGCGGCAGTGGCCGCATTCGATGCAATCTCGCTGATCGTTGCGCCCATTTGGTTAATCGCCGCGACGACTTGAATGGTTTGGTCGCGCTGAATTTGGCTGTTATCGTGTGTCGTGTTGGCTTTTTGGGAAACACTGTCAGAGGCGGTTTGTAGCGCCCCACTGGTTGACGCCACTTCTTTCATCGACTCATGAATTTTCTCAATGAAGCCGTTAAAACCTTCAGAAAGCTGGCCAATCTCATCGCTGCTCTTCACTTCAATACGTTGTGAAAGGTCACCGTCGCCTCGGCCAAGATCGGTAAAGCGTGCTGCGATCGACCTGATAGGACGGGCAATGCTGTTTGCCAAAAATAGCCCCATAAAGATAAACAAAGCCGCGACCACTAATGTCGTAATGGTCATTTGCTTCGCCACCTGATTTAAATCGGAGAAGACTTCATTAACAGGAGCAACACCAATCACAAACCAATCCATGGAAGGGATGTACAAGCTTGATACGAACACTTGTTCACCGTCGTAGCTGGCTTCAATCAGGTTGAAATCCGATTTATTGAGAAGTTTGGAAGCGTCGCTGCCATAGAGCTGAGAGAGCGTCGAACTGGACTTATCTTTCTCACGATGGATCTGAACTTGCCCTTGAGAGTCAGTCAGAAAGACAAAACCTGTGTCTTCGATTTGAAAACCATTCAGCATTCTGACCATATCATCCATCGACTTAGATAGGCCAGACATACTTAGCCCATTAACAAACTGGAAGTTGGCGAACATTTTCACTTCCCCTGTCGACTCTTGGAACATGCTCACCATGGTGCGCTGATTCGAGCGGGTAAAACCAAAGAACCAACCATCTTGTTGTTGGGTCAATTGGCGTAAAAAGCCGTTTTGGTTCCAGTAATACGCCGTTTCACGGTTCGCAACGGAAGCATCATTCAAATTGTATTGGTTACGAACGTTATTCAGTTCCTTGACCAACTTGGCTTCAACTTGAGGATCAATGTTGGTCGTGCTGATCGCATCTTTGATAAATTCATTGTTTGCGATCTGCTCCGCAGCTCGCAGTAGCTGAGTCACATCATAGTCAATTTGTCCCTTGATCTGGTCTAGCATCGAGGGTAATTCTATATTTACCAGCCTATGCTCCAGAACTTCGCGTGCCTGACGCTGTGCCATCACCCCAACAATAATTGTTGAAGCAAGAACAGCAAAGGTAATACCCGCAACAACCTTTTGCTTAATACTGATCGCGTTTAGTTTCATCATTCGCGTTGCCTTCTAGCGCTTTGTCATTATGAAAATTCATCATCGCCACAGATTGACTGGCTCCGGAGAGGGCCAAACCAAGCTCAATAGTGACGCATCTATCTATATCGGATGTAAATTACATTTCTTTACTGAATAATTCATCAATTTCGTACTGATTTGCAAACCAATTTTTCGATATTGAACACTTGCATGAGGAGTCAAAATCCCCATATTGTAAATAACTGAATAATAGCACTTATATTGCAATGCTGTGTTGATGAGTAAATCAGCAAACAAAACGCAATAAAGTCAAAATGGATGAACTTTTTCACGGCTTAAACCACTAAGTGAAAAAGTGAGGAGATAGACACCAATGAACTCTCAGTCATTTCACAACCTTCAGCAATACTTGGAGAGCCAAGTTATTGGTCAGGCTGAACTGGTTAAACAACTTTTAGTCGCGTTACTCGCCGATGGTCACATCTTGGTCGAAGGACCACCGGGGCTAGCCAAAACAAGGGCAGTAAAGTCCTTGGCTGATTGTATTGACGGTGATTTTCATCGAATTCAGTTCACCCCTGATTTACTGCCCGCCGATTTAACCGGTACTGATATATTCCGTCCAGAAACAGGCGAGTTCACTTTCCAAGCAGGGCCAATCTTTAACTCATTGATTTTGGCTGACGAAATCAACCGTGCACCCGCGAAAGTTCAGGCAGCAATGCTTGAAGCCATGGCAGAAAAGCAAATCACGGCGGGTCGAAAAACCTACCCGCTTCCTGAATTGTTTCTAGTGATGGCAACACAGAACCCCATTGAGCAAGAGGGTACCTACCCACTTCCTGAAGCCCAATTGGATCGCTTTTTACTGCATTTAGCGGTGGACTATCCAAATGCAGAAAGTGAACTGGACATTCTGCGTCTAAATCGAGGCGAGGCAAAGGGTGAAGAAAAAGTAACCCCACCTGTACTGTCACAACAGGAAGTGTTTTCTGCCCGTCAAGAAGTGTTGAATATTCATATGGCTGAAGGCGTGGAAAACTACATTATCCGTCTTGTCATGGCAACACGACAGCCAACGCAATATGACGATACGCTAAACAACTGGATAGAAATGGGCGTTAGCCCTCGTGCCACCATCGCATTAGATCGCTGTGCTCGAGCTCACGCTTGGCTATCGGGTCGTGACTATGTCTCTCCAGAAGATGTGCAGGCGATGGCTTTCCCTGTTCTCAGACACCGTATTCTGCTCAGCTATCAGGCTCAAGCCGAAGGTATAAGCGCCAATCAGGTGGTTAACCGCCTTCTGTCTCTGGTGGGCAGCGCATAAGGGGAACAGATGGATAAACAATTATCCCCACACTCTGACGGCGTGAACTTGTGCCTTGATGAACTGCTTTACTACAAGCAACAAGCGATAAAGTGGTTACCTCCTGCCAAGAGTTTGTGGTCTCAAATGTTGGGGCAACATCAGAGTAAGCAACTCGGTCGTGGTATGGACTTCGCCGAAGTCCGTCAGTATCAAGCTGGAGACGATGTTCGCAGCATTGATTGGCGTGTGACCGCACGAACGGGTAAACCTCACACTAAGCTGTTCACGGAAGAGCGAGAGAAACCCATTATTGTTTATGTCGATTTCAGTGCCAGTATGATGTTTGGTTCTCAGCTGATGTTCAAATCGGTGTTGGCCTCTCATATGGCAAGCCTAATCGCATGGTTGTCTGTCGCGCAGCGAGATCGCATCGGTGCCATCATTGATACTGGTAGCCAACTGACTGAACTCAAGCCAACCAGTCGTCATCAAGGTCCGCTCGCGTTAATGCAGCATTTGGTGACGCTTCACCAGGACACACTGCATCAATCGACTACAGGTCACGCTACCGACATGGGCCACGCCTTACAAGCTCTGAATCGCCTTTGTCCCAAAGGTAGCGAAGTGGTTATTATCAGTGACTTTCTGCGCTTTTCAGAATCAAACCAGCCATTACTCACTCGATTACGTGCGCACAACCGCGTACGACTGGTCCATATTTCCGATCCTTTGGAAGCAGGCATCACTCGTTACCGTGGCGTCGAACAAGTTTCCGATAAGCGTCAAACCTTGTGGATGGATTTTTCTTCACAAAAAGCACGCGACCAAATTAAGTCTGTTTTTGAACAAAAGCAGCAGGATCTGAAAGACTTATCGATTCACCACGGCTTGAGTTTTACTCGTCTCTCTACCCAAGAGTCATTACTACAACAATTATCTGGACGTAATCAATGAGCACCAATAACAAGGATTTACTATTACCACTCAATCCAATGCAACTACCGGAAGTGCCTTCATGGTTTCCACTTGCATGGGGATGGTGGGCAACCGCAGGAGCGATTGTCTTTGGCACATTGATCATTTGGTTGACTTATCGCTGGAACAAAAAGCGTTTGGCACCAAAGAAAACCGCGCTAAAGCTGATTCAAGCCGGCGACAAACCGGCTGAAGCCATTGAATTATTACGTCAAGCCGCACTGTGTTACTACCCAAGAGAAGAGGTAGCGCAGCTCACGGGCAAAGAGTGGTACGCGTTTCTTGATACTCAGATGAAGTCACCCGTGTTCGTTAACAACTATGAACTTTGGCAAGAAGCCTTGTACTCAAAACAGCCTGTGGGGAACGCCGCTGAACTGATTACCCATTGCGCCCAATGGGTTGACGAAGCGCTTCCCCCAAAAAGAAGGAGAGCCAAAGTTGGCTAATATCGAATTCGTATGGTGGTGGGCATTTTTGTTGCTACCACTTCCCATACTGATTTATTTTTTACTGCCACCGGTTAAGCAGTCATCGCCGGTTTATATGCCCTACTTGCCGAATTCAGCAGTCGGCAGTGCGCCGAGAAACTTATTGGCTAAAGTTCTGGCGAGCTTAGTCTGGCTAGGCGTGATTACAGCAGTCGCGAGACCTGTCTGGTATGGCGATCCTGTCACGACACAACCCAAGCATAGAGACATGATGCTGGTTGTCGATCTGTCTTACTCAATGAGTAAAGAAGACATGCAGTTCAACGGTGATTACATCGACCGTTTAAGCGCCGTCAAACACGTCTTATCTGACTTTATATCCAAACGTCAGGGAGACCGATTGGGTTTAGTGCTGTTTGCCGATCACGCTTATCTGCAAACACCATTAACTCTCGATAGACAGACAGTCGCCGAGCAACTAAACCAAACTGTATTACGCCTTGTAGGGACCAAAACCGCTATTGGTGAAGGTATTGGGCTTGCAACCAAAACGTTCGTCGATAGCGATGCGCCACAACGAGTGATGATACTACTCAGCGATGGCAGCAACACGGCGGGCGTACTGGATCCTATCGAAGCCGCCGAAATTGCCAAAAAGTACAACGCCACCATTTACACAGTTGGCGTCGGTGCTGGAGAAATGATGGTCAAAGAGTTTTTCATGACACGTAAAGTCAACACTGCACAAGACTTAGACGAAAAATCTCTGATGAGCATTGCCCAGCTAACAGGTGGACAATATTTCCGCGCTCGTGACAGCAAAGAACTGGCCACCATCTATGACACCATTAATAGCCTAGAACCTGTTAGCCAAGCCACGCAGACCTGGCGACCACAACAAGAGTGGTTCGGGGTACCACTGGCGATAGCACTGACAGGCTTATTTGTACTGATTATCATTAGGAGGAATCATGTCTGATTTTCGCTTCCTCTACCCAGAGTGGCTGCTGGTACTTGTTCCACTATGTGGATTGGTTTTCTGGCTCTCAAAACGTAGCCGTAGCCAGACGTTGATCGCTCCTCATCTAGCCAAAGCAATGGGTATACAGCAAAAATCGGCACGGAATGCCATCACGAGTGCCATTGCGACCAGCGGTTTGATCGCCATCATTGCTCTCTCTGGGCCAAGTTTTAATAGCTCTGAAAGACCGAGCTTCAGCAACGACAGTGGTCGTGTATTGATCATGGATATGTCGATGTCCATGTACGCGACCGACATCAAGCCTAACCGGCTGACCCAAACAAAATACAAGGCCAGCGACTTACTTAAACAGTGGCGTGAAGGGACTACAGGGCTTGTCGCCTACGCTGGTGATGCGTACACCGTCAGTCCGATGACCTCCGATACGCGCACCATCGAAAACCTGATACCGAATCTCAGCCCTGAGCTGATGCCCTACCCGGGTGCCGACGCCGTGAAGGCTGTCAGTTTGGCCATCAATATGATGAAAAACACAGGTTTATCTCGCGGTGACATTATTCTCTTCACTGACGATTTAGATGATGCGGAAACCCAAGGCATTGAAGATCTGGTTGAAGGCACTCGCTGGCGACTGTCTATTCTGGGTGTGGGTACCCGCTCAGGTGCCCCGATAAAACTCAGTGACGGCACTCTGCTTAAAACCGATGCTGGGCAAACGGTGGTCGCTAAATCTAACTTCAGTAATATGAATAGTGTCACCAATGCCCTTGGTGGTTTCTTTACACCCATTCAGCTTAACAACAGTGACATCGACGCCATCGCCAATCATACCAGCCGCATCGAAAGCACTGGTAAGTTAAACCAATCACAACAAATCAGCGATCGGGTCAATAGTGGTATCTGGTTAGTCCCCTTGCTTGTCATCCCAGCATTACTTATGTTTCGCCGTGGCTTTTTGTTTGCTTTGGTCATTATGGCTTACCCGCTACTGACGCCGAAACCTGCAATGGCCTCAGCCTGGCTCAATCAGGATCAACAAGCCAAGCAGCTCTATGATGCCGAGCAATATCAACAAGCGGCTGATCTGTTCGATAGCAAAGAGTGGCAAGGCATTGCGCAATATCAGGCGGGTAATTTCCCTGCGGCCATCAATGCGCTTAAAGGCTCACAAACTCTACGCGGAAAATACAACCTCGCTAACGCCTATGCTCAGAACCGAGAGTTTGATCAAGCGATTCGTCTTTATGAGGATGTCCTTACGCAAGATCCAAACCACGAAGATGCACAGCACAACCTGAATATTGTCAGACAGCAGCAACAGCAACAGCAACAGCAACAGCAACAGCAACAGCAACAGCAACAGCAACAGCAACAGCAACAAAAGTCTGGCGATGACAGCTCATCAGCGCAAGAGAATTCTTCTCCATCTGAGCAAGATCCTTCGTCAAATGAGCCATCCTCTGACAAGCAATCTGATCAACAGCCCTCTCAAACGCCTGAACAAAATCAGGAAGAGACTGACGAACAACAAAAGCAACAAACCTCGAGTTCCAGTGCTGATCAGCAACAACAAGAGCAACAGCAGGAGAAACAACCGCAAGGCGCACCAAAACCGGAACAAGCACCAGAGCAGCAAAACAAAACCGCGACTCCGCCACAAAGCGCAGCAGAGCAGGAACAAAATTTAGAACACATTGATCCTGCACTTCGCAAACTGGAACAGGTCGAAAGCGCGCGCGACCCTAGCCGTTTACTCCGAGCACAGATGATGTTGCAAGCTCAACAAAAACAACCACCGCAGAATACAGGTAAGAAGTGGTAACTATGAATCGACAAATAATGAAACTGATTAGCTTCTTAGCGCTGGCGTTATCTTTTTTCAGCCAACCCGCGATGGCGGCTAACGTCTGGGCGTCTGTCAGCAAGAATAAAGTCGTCAAGAACGAAGTCTTTCAACTTCGCGTGGTGGTCGACGAAAAGGTATCTTCCGACGATATTGATTTCAGCGGATTGCAAAAAGACTTCTATGTGGGTCGACCTAGCTTTGGATCTTCGATCAATATCGTCAATGGCAATCGCAGTACACGCAGTGAGTGGAACTTAACACTAGCCGCTCAGACTCTCGGCGTGGCAAAGATTCCCGCTTTTACCATCAATGGTGCGAGCTCGAAACCAATCGCGATTCAAGTCACGATGAACAGAGATGAGCCTAAGGTATCCGATCTCGTTGAACTGCGCAGCTCACTGGATAAAACAACGCTCTACCCCAATGAGAGTGCGTCATTACAAACTCGTCTCATTATCAAGGCCGATCCTAGACGACTGCAAAACCCAAATGTGGTTCCTCCACGAGTCGACGGTCTGACCTTAACTCAAATTGGCGAACCGAATCAGTACCAGAGTGTGCTGGGTGGCGTAGAAGTCACGGTACTTGATCAGAACTACCTCATCACGGCAGACGAGCCGGGGGAATACACGCTCACCAGCGCGGCTTTCAAAGGCTCCGTTGTGTACGGAAATGACCGCACAGGAACGACCAAGCTCATTTCCGTGGATACCCCTGCGAAAACATTTGATATCAAAGTAGAAGACAAGCCAGCAGGCTACACGGGGGTATGGCTACCTACCTCTGAGCTTAATTTAGCCCAAACATGGACGTCGGCCGATGGAGAAAACATCGCCTCCTCTTCGACGCCTCAAGCCAAAGTTGGAGACTCAATTACTCGTGAATTGACGCTTGATATCAAAGGGCTGTCATCTGACCGATTCCCCAATCTGAAAATCACTTACCCACAAGGTATTCGCGTTTATGAAGAAAAGCCCCAGTTCGCGCAACTGAATAATGGCTTCACTCGTATGACATTAAAACAAGTCCTCATTCCTCAGCAAACGGGCAAGGTTGACCTACCGGAAGTTAATCTCAACTGGTGGGATAGCCAGAACAAACAACAAAAGACCGCGCGTCTGGATGGTTTGTCACTGGATGTCAGCCCCGGTGAGAGCTTGAACATTCCCGTACCGGCCTCTCCATACACAGCGCCAGCCGACATAAAAACGGTCACCGTCAGTGACCCAGGCATCTGGCCCTATCTAACCGGGTTGTTTGCTCTTCTTTGGGCAATCAGCACTGTGCTGTGGCTAACAAAACGTCCACAAACAATCGAGTCAGATAAAAGGCAAATCAACGTTCCCCTCAAATCAAGTGACGCTTTGATAGCGGCTTTGCAAGCAGGAGACCATTTTAAAGCACAGCACAGCGCCTCAAAATGGCTGATGGAAGCACAAATTAACGATCCTTCTCTTGTTAACGAGATCCAGAATGAACTGGATGAAATGCAAAAGTGTCATTTTTCTCAGCAAGAAACTGGCTGGAATGCTGCAAAACTGCTTAAACTAATAAACAAGGTGGACAAAATGCCTCGCGCAACAGGGAAGCCAGAGGAAAGATTAGCGAAGCTTTAGCACAGTCAAGATAGAGGCATTGTCCAGGTTTATATTCATTACGCTAATGAATAACTGGAGGAATGATGTCGGCAATTGAAAAGCCAGATCCCAGTACTCATTATGTGATCCTCTATTTTGATGGATCTCAAATGACTTCATTTGAAGTCGATGCGTCCAGTCGTCATGAAGCGATAGAAGCGTTTAAAAATCTGGGGTTTGCGGAGCAAGATATATTTTCAATCTCTCCCTAATCTAATCATCTAGCCACGAAAGGCAGCGTCTTAGCTGCCTTTCTGTTTTAAGCGGACAATTCAATAATGAAAAGGACTGCCTCTAAAACAATTGGGATGTTGGGCACGTTGTTTTTTGCCTTTGCAGCCATCGCAGAAGTTGATTTGGTCAAGGTTGATAAATCCAAACGCCGCATGTACCTGATCGACAATGATCAGGTAGTGAGGGAATTTCGCATTGCCCTTGGCAAGCATCCAAAGGGACATAAAACTCAGGAAGGGGATCATCGGACACCAGAAGGACGCTACTATCTCGACTTCGTGCTTGATGATTCGGAGTTCTATCGCTCAATTCATATCAGCTACCCCAACCTACGGGATATTGCCTATGCAGAGCAGCTCAATATCAACCCTGGAGGAAACATAAAGATTCATGGATTAAGAAACGGGGAACAGCGCCCCGCAACATTTGTACAGAGTTTTGACTGGACTAACGGCTGCATCGCCATTACTAACGAAGAAATGGATGAACTGCTCACTCTAGTGAAAACAGGGACACCGATAGAGATCCGCTGGTAAACCTCAGTCCTGACACGGCTGTGGTTCAACCGAAGCCACTTTTTTCTCCCTCGTCACCCACCAGCACAACAATGACCCTATCGTCACCAGCGCCACCCCCTGCAAAAACGTATCGGTGAGCACTAGGCCAAGAATCACGGAAGAAATAACGGTAGACAGCACAGGTGTAAAGTAAGACAAGGTTGCGAGCAACACCATATTACCGCCAATAATTGCGTAGTTCCAAAGCGCATAGCCACTGCCCATCGCAATCCCCGTGATGAGCAACAAACCACCAGATTCAAGATGGATACTCATTCCCGTTTCATTACTAATGGCGTACTTTATCCATAACGTTACGGCGGTCATTATAAAGAACAAGGTGATCGGATTTTGCCCTTTAGAAATTCGCTTAGTGAGATTGCAGTAGATCGCCCACAGAAACGCGCCGACAAATGCCATCGCGTAAGTGAGCGGGTTGGTCGCCACATTAGCGGCAATTTGGTTGAAAGACAGCCCCTGTTCTCCAGTGATACTCCAAGCCACACCAAAAAACGCCAGAGCAATCGCCGGATAAACCAAGATATTGGTTTTCTTCGGACTAAACGTCACTGCCAATAACACCGTCAAAGCAGGCCATAAGTAGTTAATGACCAGCATTTCCACAGCTTGTTGTCGAGAGTTCGCCATAGCGAGTGCGAGCGCCAAGCATATTTCGTAAGCAACAAACAGCCCGCCACCCAGCATGACGTAGGTCAGTGAATAGCTTCTGATTCTGGGTAACCCCATGACCATCACCAAAAACAGAGAAGCAACGGTATAAATCGATGCCGCACCGCCAATCGGCCCCAAAAATTCGGTGACCGTCCGAGCCAGCCCCATCACACTGCTCCATAGTAGGATGGCTAACACACCGCACAAGGTAAATTTATGTTGGCTCACACAACTCTCTCAATTTGACCACAAAGGAGCTTAACCTAGCGTTAACTGTCGTTCTCTGTCAAATGTCTTATTAATTTTGCTGGCGTTCCACCATACAGGCTGTCTGGTGGAACATCACGTGTGACCACAGAGTTGGCGGCAATGACGCTGCGTGCACCAATCGTCACACCTTGATTGATCACCACATTGCCGCCAATCCAAACATCATCTTCAACGATGATTGGCAAGCAAGTGGTTTCCCAGCCACGTCGGCTACGATAGTCCAAAGGGTGGCCTGCCGTATAAAATTGCGTATTGGGACCAATCAGTACGTGGTTACCAATGGTTATATCAGCGCCATCTAACATGGTGACGTTCATATTGATAAAGGTGTTGTCCCCAATGGATATGGTTTGGCCAAACTCACAAAGAAAAGGAGAACGAATCATGCTCGCTTCGCCAAAGCGTTTTAGCAGCCGGCGGAAAAGATCGACACGCTGCGCATCACTGGTGTTGTGATTTAACTCTTGCAATAAACCAGTGGCTTGCTCACGAACTTTATTGACACTACCGTCAGAGCCGTTAAACAACTGACCCGACACCATTTTTTCAAACTCTGTCATCACGTTTTCCAATTAACTGCTTGAATAGAATAAATAAAATAACGCGAATGGAAGGCAGGAAAAAGAGAAAAGCTCGCAGGTGATCTTTTCCCTAATTTACAAAAAAGCCGAGTTGTAAACTCGGCTTTCCACATAATTGAACAGGCTAAACGATTTCCCAACTGTGGGTCATTTCGACGCCAGCACCTAGCATCAGACACACTGAACAGTACTTTTGCAAAGAGTCTGCTGTTACTTTTGCGACAATGTCTGTATCCAGATTGTCTCCCGACACCTCAAAGTGAATATTGACTTTGGTGAAGATACGAGGCGCAGTTTCACGTCGCTCTGTCGTGAGTTTTGCAGTGCAGCTAGTGACCTTTTGTCCTGCTTCTTTAAGCCCGTCCACAACGTCAACTGAGCTACATCCGCCAGCGGCCATCAAGACCATTTCCATTGGGCTGGGTGCTGTGGCACCGCCATTGCCATCCATCACTACGGAATGACCAGATTGAGAGTGACCAAGAAATTTAAAATCTTCGACCCATTTTACTTCGGCTTGCATATCTTTCTCTCTTATACGTCTGTCGGGAATGTGACACCCGTTTGCTTGCGAATTTCTGTCAACAATTTAGCCACAATCAGCGAGCGCTGCATACACGCTTGATCAATTTTTTTCGTTTCAAATTGCTGAGCAAACGCCAGAGCTTCGTAATACATCGGATTTGGGTCTTGCTTTACGCTCAAATCCACACCAACGCCACCTCGGGTGATTTTTGTCAGCTTTTTGCCCGTTGAAATCATCTCCATTAGCAGCGCTCCTTCTTCACCCTGAATTTCACTCGGTAAATAAGAGTCACTGGTCTTGGAGTGCTGAAGCACCACTTCAAAACCGTCATAGCCAAGGATGACGCTCCCGCTACCATCTACGCCACTGTCGAGCATCTGAGCCTGTGCTTTGACACTGAGAGGTTCACCAAACAACTCTACCGCTGAACCCACACAGTAGTAACCAATGTCCATAATCGAACCATTGGCGAAGGCAGGGTTAAAGGTGTTTGGGGTTTCACCAGCCAGATACTTAGGATAACGTGAAGAATACTGGCAGTAGGTAATCAAGGCTTTTCGGATCTGACCAATGTTCTGACTTTGCTCTTTCAGTCGCTTAAAATTCGGTGTATGTGGCGACATGAAAGCCTCAAAAAGAACCACATCATTCGCCAACGCAGTCTGATACATCTGTTGAGCTAGCGTATCATTCGCAGCCAATGGCTTCTCGCAAATAACATGCTTACCTGCCTCGAGTAATTTCAATGCTTGTGGCGCATGCAGCGAGTTGGGGCTAGCGATATAAACGACATCGATCGACTTCGACGCCGCTAGCTCTGCAAAATCATCAAACAGAGCGGGAGATGCGTATTTCTCAGCAAACGCTTTCGCTTTCTCGATAGAGCGAGAATACACACCAGCCAAAAGATATTGTTCTGTCTTCAACGCCGCTTCAATGAACTGATCAGTGATCCAGTTGGTCCCAATCACAGCAAGTCTAATCATTATTTCGTCTCCAATCATGACAAAAGGAGCCGATGGCTCCTTTGAGAGTACTCTTGTTCGTGTTCGCTATCTTACACCGTCATTACCACTCGCACTGCTAAAAAGATCAGTACTGCGCCAGACAAACGGTCAATCAGTTGTGCTTTAGAGCGAATTTTGTCCAATAAACGGGGACTCGATAACAAGAACGTTATCAGGGTATACCACAAGCCATCGACTACGAGTGGGGTCAGAACAATCAAGGCTTTGGCGGTTAAACTGTCCCCAACGGCAACAAACTGGCTAAAAAGCGCGATAAAGAACAGCGCAATCTTAGGGCTTAGCATGGAGATAAGAAACCCTTCCTTAGCCGATTGCCAAGCCGATGTGTGCTCTCCCGATTCCAGCTTCGCGGCCACACCTCCTTTTGATCGAAGAGCATTGTAACCAAGGTACGCCAGATACGCGGCACCAGAGTAACTGATCGCTTTGAAAAGCAATGGAGACTGTTGTAGCACAACCGCTAGGCCGATCAGAGTAATAAAGGCGTAAATGCCAATCCCCAGAGCATGAGCCCAAGCCGCTGCTAAACCATTGGTTCGTCCTCCCGCCAAACTATGTTTGGCAACCATAGCGAGGCTCGGGCCAGGAGACATGGCTCCTAAAATACAAATGGTAAAAAGTGATAGCCAGATTGTGAGTGTCATTGTTGTTTCCTGAGGCTGATTCCATATCGCTAAACTATCGCAGCCAATAAATGATTTGAAATCAAAGTTTATTATATCGGCTATGAAGTCAAATCATACCCACAGAGTAACTTGATGTTCGCATGGCATGAAGTACCCTCTCACGCATCCATTGATGCGCTTTATCCTGATCGTATTTGGGGTGCCACATCAGCCAATACTGATGAGCGTCAGTATCAAACGGTAAAGGGCGGTATTCAAGAGGGTAGTTAGCCGACAAGTTCAACGCAATATGCTCCGGCACCACCATCAGATAATCACTGGAAACCAACGCGTTGGCCGCTGCGGAAAAGAACGGGACTTTTAAAGCAATTCGTCTTTCATAGCCAAGCGATTTGAGAACGTTATCTGTGCTTGAGTCTTTATCTCCCCCCCCAGTGACCTTTAAATGGGGGTAACCCACCAGCTGTTCTTCTGTCAGAGTTTGCAGGGCCGACAATGGGTGAGATTTTCGCATCAGACAGACTGACTTGTCTTCACCAATTTTCACACTGGTCACATTAGCGGGTTTCTCCGGCTGCATGGTCGATGCCAAGTGAATACCGGTTTCACCAAAATTCAGCAGATATTCGGGCTGCCAAAGACGATAAGCGAGGTTGACGTTGGGCGACTGTTCGACCATCACCGCGACCACATCTGGCACTATGTATTGAGCGACATAGTCACTGGAAGAGAGCACAAATTCTTGCTTCCATGTTCGTGGATCGAAAGGTTTGTCATGCAGCAGTTGCTCAAATTCACCCAATAAGAGGTTAAGTTTCCCCTGCATGACCAACGCTCTTGGTGTCGGTACCAACGCGTTGCCTTCGCGGACCAATAATGGGTCGCCACACAAGTCTCTTAACTGAGCAAGCTGGCGGCTGACAGCTGATTGGGTAATGTTGAGTCTATTCGCGGCTCTACTGACATGGCACTCTTCAAGCAATACCTGTAGCGAACGTAACAAGTTGAGATTGATATGGTTAAGAGACATGGCGTGTATTGAGGAACTCCGTAAGTACAGTGTGAGTCATTAGATGACGCAGTTCGGGGATTGCTTGTAGCTGATCACGAATTTCATTGAGCCTTGTCATGGTCGGAACTTCGACAAACAACATCATGTCGGTTTCTCCAGTGATAGCATGACACCCTTTCACACCCTCGATGTTGCAAATAGTCTCAGCATAATATTCACAATAATGAGAAGACTCAGACATGTCGAACTTTAACGCCATATAAGCCTGTATCAGATCCGTTTCATCTTGTGCAATGTTGGCATGATAGCCAAGAATAACGTTTTCCTGTTCCAGTTTCTGAATTCTGGCCGTCACGGCTGAACGTGACAAGTTGACCTGCCGAGCAATATCCGTGACCGAGGCTCTGGCGTCATGCTTTAAAAGACTAAGAATTTGATCGTCGAACTTATCCATATTACTTCCTGTCATATCTCAACTTATCCTGTTGATTTCAGGTAATGTGACACAAAAGTCCGCTCGGCGAAAGAGTACAAATTGTCTATTCACCCTCCTCACTTCCGCCAAATTGACATATAACTACGACACATTGCTTGCTGTATTTTTCTATAAGTTTGATTAAGCTGTCACAAAAAATTTCAGCAAAGGCAAACCATGAGTCAGCTAAAACAAGAAATCACATTACTCTCGGGCATAGGACAACTGTCAACGACCTTACTGGGCACTGGGCTATTTATGGTACCCGCTATTGCCGCCGGAATTGCCGGCTCACTCTCACTTTGGGCGTGGCTGATTCTGTTTGTAGCCATCTGTCCCATTGCACTGACCTTTGCTCAACTCGGAAAGCGCTACCCTAATGCTGGCGGCACGGCCCACTTCGTTCGTCAGGCGTTTGATAAGCGTCTAGAAAAAAGCGTTGCTTGGTTGTTTGTCAGTGTTATTCCAGTTGGCGTTCCGGCTGCGGTGGCACTAGCCGCGGGCTTTTTACAGCAATTACTGCCTGAAGCGCTTAACTCTTCTATTTTCGCTCAACTACTCACTGTGTTACTTCTGATCGCAGTCAATTTGGCTGGTACTAAGTCATCGGGACGCCTTCAGACACTCATCGCTCTCAGTATTTTCACTCTAGTTGCGGCTTTCTGGTGGAAAGGTGATGTGGGTGCGCCAGATCTGACGATGCCAGAGCTCACCTCTGAATCGACATGGAGTATTGGGGCTGCACTAGCCGTGATGTTTTGGTGCTTTGTTGGCATTGAAGCATTCGCTCATATGGGCGAAGAGTTTAAGAACCCGCAGCGGGACTTCCCTATCGCGATCATCATCGGCTGTTTTGTTGCCGGTGCAATCTATTGGGCCTGTTCGGTGGTCATTCTTAAATTTGGTGCTTACGGTAGTAGCGAATTCGATAGTGCCTCCATACCTTGGCTATCAGAAATGCTGTTTGGTGAACAATTGAAACTGCTGATCAGTGTCCTTGGTTTTGCTGCCTGTTTTGCCAGCGTGAATTTGTACACACAGAGCCTCTCAAGAATGGTCTGGTCACAAGCGCGCGAATACAAGCCTCAAAGTGCCCTAGCCAGAGTTTCAGTTCGTGGTGTGCCAGCAAATGCAACACTCGCGGTCGGCGTGGTACTCATCCTTTCCTGTCTCGTGGGAGAAATTTCAGGGTTGGATCTGGAGTTCTTCCTAAAACTGGCCAATGGCATCTTCGTACTGGTTTACCTTTTGGCGATGCTTTCAGCCTGCAAACTTCTGACAGGTATCAGTCAATGGTTAGCAGGCCTCTCACTGCTCATATGCACTGGTGTATTCATTTGTTTAGGTTGGTCGATGCTTTATGCTGTCGCTGTTTTCGCCCTCCTATCTCTACCATGGGGAAAGCGACAAACTCTAGAGCAACGTCAGGCTAAAGAGCGTATCTAGTGACGTTGTCACCCCTAACTGACAAAATACTTTGTGGTGATACTTTCTTCCACTCAGCGTTTTTCTCTAATGGCTCTGAAGCCAGAGCGATGTTTGCGCCATCTTGTCGAATAAAGACCGTTGGCGCGTCATCATCTGAGCTATAACGCACCACCCAAAACTGCTCGCCATCAGAAATACAAATCGATGCTTTTAAGGGTTCTTCAATCCCTTTGGATTGAAGCAACTGGCTAATATCAAGAATGGTTTTGCGTATCGCTTCAACGGGTTGTTCTCGCAAACCATTTTCGAGCATCAACAAGAAAATGAGTTCACTGTCTGTAGTGCCCATGCGCTTGAGAAACAACGATTCCGGTAACTGCTTTTGCAACTCATACTTTACTTTCTCAAACTCACCAATTTGGCCATTATGTAAGAACATCCAATTATCGATGATAAACGGGTGACAATTCGAGCGAGATACCTGTGTCCCCGTCGATGAGCGAACATGCGCCATAAAACGGTGAGAACGTATGTGATGTGTCAGAGAACGTAGGTTCTCGTCCCCCCATGCCGGCAGAACTTCGTGGAATTGCCCCGGAGTATCCCGCTCTGTGTACCAACCGAGTCCAAAACCATCGGCATTAACACGCGTCACCGCTTTTCTTGCATCAAGACTTTGGTGCACCAACGAATGCTCCGGCTCATAGACCAGTTTATCCAGATAAATTGACTCTCCCTGATAAGCTAACCAGCGGCACATATTCTTCCCTCAATTGATGATATTTCTTCCATACAATCACGATTCCAACTATGGAGCAAGCGCGAGAACCATCGCACTATGGATTGACTAGATATCCGCAGCAAGGATCAGGCGTAGTACCGCTGAACATACTGATTGGGAGTCAAACCTCGATGCTTTTTAAACATACGGTTAAAGCTTGCAATATTCTGATACCCAAGGCGAGGCGCAATGTCCGCCACTTCGATACCATGACGCATCATTTCAACGGCAATGTTACTCAACACATAACCACTCACCGTGGTGAAGTTCATACCTAAATGACGCAACCGACGTTGAAACTGCTGAACTGAAAGCCCGAGTAAGTTCGACACATTATCGACCGTTGGCAAGCCATAGTGACGGCTGTAATTGAAAATCTCGTAGATGACTTTCACTTCATCTTCTGGGTCGGGCATATTAAGCAGTTCATCTAAGTCTGCAAAATTCATCGCCAGACGCCCTTTTTGTACCCTAGTCTGCTGCTTAGTCGCAAGACGCAGTTCCGAGTGAAACCATATTTCTGTAGCCGGATGATTCCATGCTACCTCACAGCCAAAATAGGCTTGATATTTGGTGGTATTCTTACGGGAACCCGATAACTGTACTCTGAGTGGTGAAAAATCTTGCCCCAAATAAGCACGCAAGATCTTCATCAATGCCATCGCCATCCGAACACTATCGTGAACTTTACATTCAGAGGCGACCATGGGATTTCTGTATGCCCACTTTATCAGGGAGCCATTCAGAGAAGCTGAGAGAAAAGCACCACTTTGCAAACTACTAAAACCATAATTCACCCGACGAATAGTCGAGGCCAGATCGCTGCCAGAAAGTAGCCAATGAGAAATCATCCCCACCTGCCCCACGTCAACATCACGATTGATATCAAGAATGACATCAGCATTGCCCGTCACCTTCTCTAGCGACTCGAACCAGCGATTGATTTCGACCATAGGTATCAATGTCATCGGATTGCTAAACGCCGACTCTGGTATCGCCAACGCTTCATTGCCTATTTGGTATCGCCGCCTCGCTTCTTGGTGAATGTGCCTAATTCCCAGCACACGCATAAACCTCACTTTATTCATAATCAAATCACGTCGATTCTGGATGTATTTTGAATCAATCTGTCACATTTAATCCAACTATTCAAACCTGACACACAATACAACACCTTATAAATAAAGGAGCCTTGAATGAGTTTATTGAGTGTCCCGTTCGTTGGAACAGGTGCAGACACGGCATTGCATGTTGTTGCGACAGTGGTCTTAATCGCGACTGTCGGTGCAGCGCTGTTTGGATTCTGGAAGTTTCACGAACTACCCATCAACAAAGCCCACAGCAAAGACCATCATCAAATCGGCTTGATCACTGCACTCACATGGATTGGTTTCATCTGGCACTGGGTTTGGGTTGTGGCAGTAATACTTGCCTTCGTCGATATGGAAAAAGCCATCGTTAATCTTCGCGACACTTGGCGTCACGCGCCAAACGAGAAAGATCAACAGGAGGAGTTGTAATGTTAGAAGGTTTGGCCGTCTGGGCGCTTTTCATCTACCTATTACGTCTTGTTGGTATGCCTTGGAATGTGGTGACCAAATCGTTCGCTTATTTCGGCGGGGTCTCTTGGCTGATGTTCGTTTGGGTCGGGCTAATTAACTATACTCCAATGGATTTATCAGGGGGTTCAGTCGTGCAATCCCCTCATATTCAATTGCGCCCTGATTCGCCTAACGTCACAGGCAAAGTTGACAAGATTCACATCGAACCCAACCAAAAAGTGAAAAAAGGACAGTTGATCTACGAAATAGACCCAACACAATATCAAATCGCTTATAACCAAGCGAAAGTGGCGGAAGAATCAGCGATGGTTGAACTTGAAGTCGCATTTGAGGATATCTCAATCTCACAAGCGACCTACGCTTCCATGGTTCAGGATTTGAAAACTACACAAAGCCAACTGGCCGCGGCTAAGGCTGATTACCGTCTACAAAACAAAATGTTGGCCCGTTATACAGAACAAAATCGTGTTGTGAATAACACCATCACCGCAAGCGATATCGATAAACAGGAAACCGCCGTCACCAAAGCACAGCACAATGTCACAACCTTAGAGTCGACACTCAAAACCAAGCAAGTCGATACTCAGAAAGCTAAGTTGGCGATCGCAAAATCAGAACTCGCTGTCAAATCAAAGCATTCAGATTGGAAGACAGTGCAAGAACAACTCGCTAAAGCAAAATGGGATTTAGACAGTACCAAGGTTTACGCTCCAGCTGATGGCTTTGTGACCAATTTTATATTGCGAGAAGGGCAACGCGTATCAATGCTGCCAAGACTGCAAATGTACACTGATGAAAAGTATGTCTTGATGCGTGTTAACCATCAGGCGATCCGCAACATTAAACCGGGCCAAAGTGCCGAGTTTTCTACCTCTGTTTATCCGGGCAAGATTTTCTCGGCCAAAGTAGAAGGCATCGTCGAAGCGACTGGTGAAGCCCAAAGTAACCTACTTGGTTTTGATGATTCAGTGCGCACAACCACAGGCAAAAACTTACAAAACAAACATCACTTTGTGCGTTTGAAGATTGAAGAAGCAGACCAGTATGACATCCCTGTCGGCTCTGTTGGACTTGCTTGGGTCAGTGGGGAGAAGCCGATTAGCTTCATGGCGTTTCTTGACGTGATCCGAGGTATCATCATTCGAATGAAATCTCAGCTCTATTACTTCTACTCGATTTAACCCCTAACATATGGAAGCCCAAATCAACTCGGCTTCCATTCTATCTGCCCAAAATAGTCCCCTCCGCTTAGTTGTCTTTTTGGGCACTTAAATACACATAGCACCTTGTTTGGTCATTTCAGCCAATTTCATGCTTTGGAGTGCAGTCATTACTCTTGCGTACTCTCCAATTAGCATGACTCAATAGCGCACTTGCTTCTTAGAGATAAAACACGACCATGGTTTCAAACTTAGCCCCAATGTGGCTTAGCTAGCATTTTCCAAACACAACCTAGTAAAAATAACGATAACTCAAGACTCAAACTGTCTTAAATATCATTAGCAAAATTGAGGTGATTTGCAAAATGCAATTCCATATTGCAATCGGTTGCTTTAAAACACCCATTTAACGGTCGAATTTTGAGCAATTGCGCACTGTAAAAGTTGGCACATATACTGCTTATGTAATATTGACCCTTCTTAAGCCGAGGGTCACCTAGCCAACTGACGTTGTTAGTGAACCTAATTTGTTCACACTTATTTAAGCCAATCTTACTTATTGAGATTGGCTTTTTTTCTACCTGCTCTCACTCAAATAGCTTCTTTATAAATTACTACATTGATGTGTCACTGCTATGAATTTCTTATTTTCACTTAAATCAACAGAGGCTGGCTGAATTTTTTCACTTCCTTGTTATCGCCAAAAATCAATGGCTTTAAATGTAAAAATACAAGTTTCAGCAAAATATTATTCCAAAGTACAAAAATCCGTTAAAAGCTTCCCAATCACTGACATCATGATTTAATCACAGCTGTCGGCATTCGCTTCATGAATCTCTGATTTGTTTACTCTTGAATTAATGCCAGAAACTGTATGTTCCCGCTATCATCGCTTTTGGGCTCAATATCTGGACCTCCAACTAGAATGCCATTTGTGCTGCACAATTAGGCTCCTCTAGCATCATGGCACGCTCAAGTACTATGATGTCTGTAGTGTAAGAAGCGCGTTGCGCTACGTCGTACTCAACCCTCTTATCAACAAGACAATACTCAGCGAGAAATCGCGTAAGGACGCACAATGACTCAGTTGTTGATCAAAAATGTCAAACTACAACACCAAGCAGGGGTAAAGCAGATCCTGATTGAACATGGGCAATTTCAACGGATCGTCGATAACGACATGGCTATTGACCACTGTGGGCAGGTGTTAGACGCAGAAGGTGGCATCGCCGTCGCTCCATTTTGTGAGCCTCATATTCACTTAGACACCACGCAAACAGCAGGTGAGCCAAAATGGAATATTTCTGGCACGCTTTTCGAGGGGATTGAACGCTGGGCTGAACGCAAAGAAATGCTGTCAGTGGAAGATGTTAAAACTCGCGCAAAGCAGACTCTTAAATGGCAAATAGCCAATGGTGTTCAGCACGTACGCACTCATGTCGACGTATCGGACCCGACCCTTGTCGCACTTAAAGCCATGGTCGAACTGCGCGAAGAGATGAAAGAGTGGGTAGATATTCAAATTGTGGCTTTTCCCCAGGAAGGGATCCTCTCCTACCCGAACGGTAAGGCGTTACTTGAACAAGCCGTGCAGATCGGCGCCGACGTGATCGGTGCCATTCCGCATTTTGAGTTTACCCGCGAGTATGGCATTGAGTCTCTGCACTATGTCTTTGAGTTGGCCAGACAGTATGACCGCTTAATTGACGTACATTGTGATGAAATTGACGACGAACAATCTCGTTTTGTCGAAACCTTGGCTGCCCTCGCTCTAAAGTATGAGATGGGAGATAAGGTTACAGCCAGTCACACCACAGCGATGGGTTCTTACAACGGAGCCTATGCTTCGCGACTTTTCCGTTTGTTGAGAATGTCGGGAGTTAACTTTGTCGCCAACCCTTTGGTCAACATTCATTTACAGGGTCGCTTCGATGATTATCCGAAGCGCCGTGGAGTCACTAGAGTCAAAGAGATGCTCAACGCTAATATCAATGTGTGTTTCGGCCATGATGATGTCTTCGACCCTTGGTACCCACTAGGGACGGCAAACATGCTGCAAGTGCTCCATATGGGTTTACATGTTTGTCAGGTGATGGGTTATGACCAAATCAACAATTCATTGGAACTCATCAGCACCAACTCGGCACGTACTTTGAACATCCAGCATAAGTACGGGTTAGAAGAAGGTAAACCGGGTAGTTTGCTGATCCTACCTGCCAACAATGGCTTTGATGCTGTCAGACGCCAAGTGCCCGTTCGTTACTCGATCCGCCATGGTAAAGTGATCGCACAAACTCAACCCGCGACGACTTCTATTTGCTTGGAGAGCGAAGAAACGATTACTTTCCAACGTTAATACCAGCTTGCTGAATAGGGGGGCGCAAGCATCCCTTGTCTATCGATGGCAGCAATATCATCGCTCAATCCTGTTAGCGCTATTTGTCGTGATAAAAAAGAAAACCCCACTAAGCTTTCGCCTAGTGGGGCTTATTCTTACTCGCAGCAATCCGGCTACTAATAGGTGCTCCCTGCATCTATTCCTTGATAGTACGCTGATTCCTTCAGCACTGTCCGTATCATCGCCTTCCTAGCGGTGTCCTCGGCAATCCAGCCCGTTAGCTATCCTCGCTAACTCCCATCGCTTTTTCCTTAAGCGGTGTCCCTGAACCTATCATCCTGATAGAAAATGCCTTAGTCCGTTAAGCGTCCATTAACTTTCCTTGGTGTAACCATCCTAGTTACTAGCGTCCAGCTAATGTCCTTTGCTTTCCTTGCCGATTGTTCTTCCTAAACAATCGAATCTTCGTCCTGAAGATGACCTATCCTTGGGTCTTTCCTGTTCCGTGTCTGCTCCCTGCTGACAACTTAAGATTATGCCAGTGGCAAATTTTAACAATGGCGGATTTTTCTCTTAGTAGATACCATCGTAGCGACAAAAAATTAAAACCATTTACAATACATACACATAGAAAACAAAAGCAACAATCTCCATGTCATTATCAGTCATTAAACTTACGCATTTGTAAGAGATATCGCACAAGCAGAATAGTCATTTGCGACCATCCTAAAACCAGATGGCCACGAAGATATGTGAGGCTTATCGAAATAAAATAGAAGTGGCTTGAATCAAACATAGCTAAAGTCTGATTTTACTGGACTATCTCCGCGGAAATTAGGATATTATTAGCTGATCTGTATCACACTACTTTTATAAGTCCCCTACACCGGGTTTTCTTTCCTAGAGGAATGATTGAATGATTTCTAAATGGGCACAACGCTTTTACCAAATGGCTGTTCTTGTCGGCTCATGGAGTAAAGACCCTTCTACTCAAGTGGGTGCTGTCATCACTAAACAAAATCGCATCGTGTCTGTTGGCTTCAATGGCTATCCACACGGCATTTCCGATAGTGCAATGACCGATGAAAGGGAAATGAAATATCTCAAAACACTGCACGCAGAAGAAAATGCTATTTTGTTCGCCAAACGTGATTTGGATGGTTGTGAAATATGGGTAACGCACTTCCCTTGCCCAAACTGCGCAGCAAAAATCATCCAGACAGGCATCTCAGCCGTTCACTGTCCCGAACAAAGTGAAGATTTTCTGTCACGCTGGGGTGATAAGATAAAAATAAGCCAAGATATGTTCCTTCAAGCTGGCGTAAAGGTAAACTGGCTACCGCTGGAAGACCTATAGGCCAACCTGCAGTCGCTCAAAAGTATCAAAAAGCTGTTGTGACTTGTATGGCTTAGGCAGATAGGCATCCATTCCAGCCTCAAAACAGCTGTCTATCTCTTCCGGCAGAACACTGGCCGTCAAAGCAATAATTGGTGTTCTGCTTATTTCCTGCTCCGTTTCTAACGCCCGAATGCGACGCGTTGCGGTCAGTCCGTCCATGACGGGCATCATACAATCCATCAGAATCGCTGTGTACTGTTGTCCTGACTCAAACAAACTTACTGCTTCAGCACCATTACTGGCTATTTGGTAATCCACCCCAACGCGGCTGAGAAAGAAGCTCGCGATTTTTTGGTTCATCAGATTATCTTCGACGATCAAAATACATCGGCTTTCACTGGAGTGATATGCTCTACTTTTCCTCCGTTCAATCTGAGTGGTATTCACATGAATACCGTTGAGTGCTTTGTCAATCGCAGTCTCAAAACGGCTACCCAAAAAAGGAAGTGTTAGATTAGATGACACAAGAGGCTCGGAATCAGGCAACATGAACAAGTGATGCTGAAAACCAATAATTTCTGAGAAATTAAACCGCGCTCTGAGCGATGCGAGATCACGTCTAGAGCTATGATGGGCATGATAACAATAGAAGATAAGATCAAACGGCTCATCCAACACAAGCGCATCATTGGTGGTGTTTAAAGTGGTGACGCTCAAACCGAAACGGTTAGATTCACTCTCGATTAAAGAGGTGTATTGGCTGCCATTTGTAATACACAACGCTTTGCCTTTCACTTTATCTCGACTTGACTCTACGGCTGAATGGGCCGGAATAGAAAAATGAAAACGGCTTCCGACGCCGAGCGCGGTGTTAGCAGTGATGCGTCCCCCCATCAGCTCTGCAATTTGACGACAGATAGCCAAACCTAAACCTGTGCCACCATAGCGCCGAGTAATACTGCTATCTTCTTGGGTAAACGGCTGGAAAATCTCATCTAGCTTATCTTCATTGAACCCCACCCCCGTATCCGAAATACCGCAATCCAAATACGCTTTTCCATCTTCAGTCACCATAGTCATGGTGACTGATACCGCGCCATCTTGAGTAAACTTCACCGCATTACTCAATAAGTTCAGCAAAACTTGTTTATATCGAAATTCATCAATGTAGAGACTGTCCGGTATATTGGGAGAAAGTATCACGCTAAGCTCTACCTGTTGTTTGAGCGCCTTGGTACTCACCATATTCATTGCTTCAAAAACAGATTCGCGAACATCGGCATGGCTAGGCGATAAGGTCAGGTTACCGGACTCAATCTTCGATAAGTCGAGAATATCGTTAATAAGGATAAGCAGAGCATGTGAAGACACATCAATATCGCTCAGAATCTCTTTCTGTGAAGGCGTTAAATGACTGTCAGACAAAATCTCCGTCATACCTATGATACCGTTTAAAGGGGTTCTAATTTCATGCGACATGTTGGCCAAAAATACGCTTTTGGCTTGGTTGGCCGCCTCGGCACTTTCCTTGGCTATAACCAGCTCCTGTTCATAGTCCTTCTGAGCTTGAATCATATAGTTGACGCTGCGGGCAAACTTAGCAAACTCATCGTTACCATCCTCTGGGACAAATTCTGCACGGCCATGGTTGCGCATACTCCCCATAACAGCAAGGATCCGTGCCAGCTTGGCATTGATTCTGTAAAGGGTACTCGTCCCCCAGAAAAACATCACGGCTAACACCAAGAAGCCACCGATGGCTAAAGACAACAGCGCATTTTCGCCTTTTCTAATGTTCATTTGGAGTTCTTCATGAAGCTCAGCGGAAAACATAGCAAGTTGTTTTTCCACTAACGCGTTACGCTGCTCAATCGCTAACGCGAAATCCTCCAACCTGTCCTTACTCCCGGGAGTAAGCAACATATGCTGCTTGTAATGACTCCCACGCTGAAAATCGCGACTGGTAAGAACATCGAGTAGCCTATGGATTTGCTCGGAATCGTCGCCCAAATCAATAAGCTTATCTAGGTGAAATTGTTGACGCTCGCTGATCTTAAAATAGTCCGCCGCATAGCCCGCATATGAGAGACGAACACTTCTTATTTCCTGAGCGAGCCAAGCTTCCTGCTCCATCCAAAAATACAGCCAGTTCAGGTCACTCAAGACAAGATCCAGCTGATGTACTTTGCGCTCAAGGTTGTTGTTTTCTATCGATTGAACCTCGTTATATAACTGATACAAAGCCGCATAGATCAGCCGTCCTAACGCTAAGCTTTCACGGGAATTCACTGTTTTCAGTTGTGGCAGCAATGCGTTGAGCTTTTCAATGTAACTCAAAGTTCTATTGGAGGCATTGACGCCATAATGTACGTGTTCTGATGTATGCGCCGCCTCGGCGGCTGAATTCAGAGATTGCTGCGCCATGTCAAACGCGCTCACCGCACTCTCACCTCTAATTCGATAGTCCAACGCTTCATACACATATCTGGAAAAATCAGATAAATGTCTGACTGCCTTATTTTTCTCACTAATGACAGCGTAGCTGTAAAGTCTCTCCTGAATACGAGTCACCGTATTCACGGTGAATATCAGGATCACCAATGTAGGTATCAGACATAAAATCAACAACCGGCTTTTGATTGATATGTTAGTGAGGAGCATGGAGACTCGTTCCTTCGAATCATTTTTTGAACCACTAGACTGTTAATACTAGTTGATATTAAATTTGGTTCTTATTATCCAGACCAAAATCGAGAGAATTTTTCGAGCGGCACAGGATCTTTTTGCGCAAATGTTCGCTGTCCTACACCGTTCTTTGTTTTCCATCTCTAGCATGCCGTGGTATATCGAGCGGCATTTTTAAGACAAACTACCAACCCAGTACAAAGGGGTTATTTCACGCGTCAAAGCCGATCAGCCTGAAAAGTGCTCGGCTAGTATTATTTCACGCACTAAATTAATAAATCTATTGAGGAGCAAAGGGAAGCAGGTCAAAAAACGTGATCAACAGTCAATGCACACTGCCTCACAAAACAAGTGAAACGTTTACTTAACTAGTTAAATTCAATTCACCAGAATTTTGTTTACTTTTTCAGTTGTTAACATGTTCCAATTCAAATTATCTAATGTTCAATTTTAAAAATTTTCATTATTTTTGAGCTTCAAGTATTTTTCTACGAAAATTAAGTAATAGATTTAAAAAATGTCAATAGGTTAATTTAAGCGTAATTTACGTATTCTAGACCATGATGTTAGCGATTTACTCTGTAATTAATTTTTCTAGCAGAATAAGATTTTAGGCATTACAATCCTGCCGCATAAAAATTACATAAATAAAACACTTTTTTATCTCTACTCACTCCCCCTACACAGTGAAGTAGAGTCAGTCCCCAAAACGTGAAAGGTCCAAACAAACAATGAGCCCAGAGAAACACCTCCTTGACTGGCAAACTAGCCAAACGATTGCGGAAACTATCTCTCCCCTACTTGGTCAACTGTATCGCGAGAAAGGCGTCGAAGTTCTACTGTTTGGTAAAACTCTGGTGAATGCAGCGACCATAGACATTATCAAAACGCATCGTCTTGCTCGTCGCTATACAGGAACGCCACTTTCAGCGGAGCAAACATTACCGCTGATCAAAGCACTATCAGAAATGGAGCTATCGCCATGTCGTATTGATGTGGGCCAATTAGCGCACCAATTCTGGAAAGGTCGCGATGACGAACACGGTGTCAAAGACTTCCTGCATTCTTCTCTGATGGGCGCAATGAACGGTGAAACCGTCACTGAGCCTCGCGATGTCGTACTTTATGGTTTTGGTCGTATTGGCCGTTTGCTTACTCGCCTATTAGTCGAAAAAAGTGGCCCGGGCTACCCATTGCGCCTCCGCGCTGTCGTAGTACGCGGCGGTAAAAAAGGTGACCTAGAAAAACGTGCAAGCCTACTTCGCCGTGACTCAGTGCATGGTCAGTTCAATGGCAGCATCGTCGTCGACGAAGAACGCAAAGCGATCATTGCTAACGGCAACTACATTCAATTTATTTACGCCAACAAACCGGAAGACGTCGACTACTCAAGCTATGGCATACACAACGCTCTGGTTGTCGACAACACAGGCGTTTGGCGTGACGCAGAAGGGCTAAGTCAACACCTTGAATGTAACGGTGCAGAAAAAGTCCTTCTTACTGCTCCAGGTAAAGGTGACATCAAGAACGTTGTATTCGGTGTTAACGACAAGGTGATCGACGCCGAAGATACCATCATATCTGCGGCAAGTTGCACCACTAATGCCATTACGCCAATTCTGAAAGCAATGAACGATAAGTATGGCGTTGTCTCTGGTCATATCGAAACGGTTCACTCATTCACCAATGACCAGAACCTAATCGATAACTTCCACTCAGGTGAACGTCGCGGACGTAGTGCCTCTCTGAATATGGTACTCACCGAAACAGGTGCTGCAAAAGCAGTAGCAAAAGCGCTCCCTGAACTTGCTGGTAAGTTGACGGGTAATGCGATTCGTGTCCCAACACCAAACGTGTCCATGGCGATCGCTAACCTAAACCTAGACAAAGGCACAGACAAAGAAGAACTGAACGCTTACCTGCGTGAAATGGCGCTGGCGTCTGAGCTGTCTGCACAAATTGATTACACAGAGTCAACCGAAGTCGTTTCTACCGACTTAGTCGGCTCACGTTTTGCTGGTGTGGTTGATGGTGCTGCGACTATCGCTCAAGACAACCGCTGTGTTTTGTACATTTGGTATGACAACGAATTCGGCTACAGCTGCCAAGTTATCCACTGTATGGAACAGATGATGGGTGTTCGTTACAAAACTTACCCATCCAAATAACCGAATATCGCCCCTGAGTTCAATCAGGGGCAAACCTCCACAACACAACTATAACGATATACCCCCGTACTTGCCGTTTTCATCTGAGAACGGCTTTTTTTGTTTAAGAGTGTTTCATTCATCTTTCATTCATTTCCGATTGTTTAGTATTTGTATTAAAAGAGAGGTATCAATTATGAATAGAGTGATGTCGAGCGTACTTGCGCTGTTTATTGGCTTCTTTACCATTATCATTGGCCTGATTCTCGCGATACCCCTTACTATCGCGGCACTGATTACTGGAAAGAAGATTGAGAGGGCGATTAAGAAAAACGCCAACACGGCTCAGCAACAATCAAAAGGTTCAGTGCTGGAGGGAGAGTATGAAGACGTATCAAAGTAAAACAGACAAACTTGAATACATGATGCGTAAAAAAATTGCCTTGGTCTTTTATGTTGCAGCCGCAGTCACAGCAGGACTGGTTGGCTGCAGTTCGCCGTCCAAAGATCCAGCGTATGAAAAGGCGGACACACTACCCAGCTACCAACAAACAAGCTTTGAAAGCTATGTAGCGGACACAAAAGCATGGCTGACGGACAACCGATTGTTTATGACAGCGGATCATCAAGAGGAATTGGCACAAGTCCTACCACACGAATATCGCCCAGCCTCGCCGAACGGCCAAGGTGTACTCTTGGTTCATGGCTTAGGAGATTCACCTTATTCTTTCACTGACATCGCGACTCACCTCGCGGGACAGGGTTATCTAGTCAGAACCATTTTGCTTCCCGGACATGCAAGCAAAGTTGGAGACCTTCAGTTACCTAGGCTTGCTGATTGGCAAGGCGTTGTAAAGCATCATATTGATCTCCTAAAAAAACAGACCGATTCCATCTGGGTTGGTGGTTACTCAACAGGGGCAAACCTTGTAACCTCTGAAGCTTTGAACGACCAAGACATCAACGGTATTCTGCTTTTTTCTCCCGCTTTTGAACCCGGTTCGTCTACCGTTAAGTTTGCTGAGTTAGCAAGCTACTTCGTTACCTGGGCAGACCAAGATCCTGAAGATAATCCATTACGTTATAACTCCTTGCCAATGAATGCAGCGGCCGTCTACTATCAAACGTCTGCCGTCGTGAGAGAGCAGCTCGCTACCACCCACTACAGCAAACCCGTTTTTATGCTCATGAGTGAAGGCGATCGTGTGATCAACACTCAGTATTCGATTGACATCTTCTCCCACCGAATGCACAACCCTAACAATCGTTTGGTTTGGCAAGGCGAGCAAGATCTTCCGGAACCGCGTTCGACACGTTTCAGCATGAAGCTACCAGAGCAACGAATTTCCAATGGCTCTCACATGGGACTCCTGTTCTCTCCGGAGAACCCTAACTATGGCGTGAACGGCACGAACGTCATCTGTTCCAATGGTCAGGAACAAGCACAGGCAGAAAAATGTGTACAAGGTGAACCAGTTTGGTACTCGGCTTGGGGCTACAATGAATCAGGCAAAGTTCATGCGCGTCTAACATACAACCCTTACTTCGTTGAGAGCATGCAAATCATGGACTCTGTTATGGCTGCTCGAATTTGATCACCAGCCCCCCCTCTTCTGACGTATCAAGATAGGTAAACACCCCTTTATTTCTGGGGCTCCTACGTTTTTTCGACTAAGCTGGAATTATTGATTGAAGTTTATTGAAGTGTTTGTTAATAGTTTTAACAAACACATAAAAACGAAGGATTGACAGATGAGCAATGGTCAACGCGATATAACACTACGCTTTCTAGCTGAACCTGGGGATGTCAATTTCGGTGGTAAAGTCCACGGTGGCGCCGTCATGAAATGGATTGACTTGGCCGCTTATGCGAATGCTGCTGCTTGGAGTGGCAAGTACTGTATCACCGCTTATGCGGGGGGTATCCGCTTTGTTGCGCCGATACATGTCGGTAACTTGGTTGAGGTCAGCGCCAAGGTCATTTACACAGGAAAAACATCAATGCACATTGCCATTGATGTCCAAGCGAGTGATCCAAAAGAGCTGAAAAATCGCCTAACAACGCATTGTATTGTCATCATGGTGGCGGTGGATGGGGAAGGACAACCTTCACCTGTGCCAGAATGGGTACCCGAAACCGAGGACGACGTTGAGCTGCGGGATTCAGCGATTCGATTGATGAACATGCGCAAACAAATAGGTGAAGAAATGGAAGCGCATGTAAAGTATTTGAAGTAATTATTCTGCGTAAAAAAGAGGCTAAATGCCTCTTTTTGGCCTTTATTGGTCAAATTTATGTCAACACGGCTAACCTGTCATTTTTCCTTCATCTTTATTTGATTAAATCCGCAATCGATTAGGTAGAAGGAAGGAGATGGTGTGAACCTCATCCAAACAACACTTAGCGAAACAACACTGTCTAACCCAAAAGCTGTCGAATACCAATGGGTTCGCACCATGTATGTGGAAGGCTATGCAGAACATGAGATTAACCATTACATTCAAACCTGTTTTGGTGGTGATGACACCTTCGCTGATTTGTTTCGTAGAGTCGCGCTTTCTCAGGAAAGTATCTACGTTCTTCTTCAGTATCTGGGCTGTGCCCCTTCTAACCGTGAGTTTTGACAGATTTAGCCACCGTTTTTCATAACAAAATACCACTCAGGCAGGCATGACATCAGGTCATCCTTCTCCTTCTTTACACGCTATCAAGTGCAAAGACCATATATTTTGGACCAAACCATATAGAGTGACCCTTTGCCACTCCCTAAAACGTTCAACGCTGATGATACGCAATAGGCAACATCTCACTCTATAGTGACGCTCAGTCGATGCGGTCTTTGGTTAACAGTGTCGTTCGCTCTCCTTAGCGCATTTTGTGATGCTTATGGTCGCATATGACACCCGCATACTATAGAATTCATCAATAACCTATTGTTAAATAATTATTTTTAGGAATTCAATGAAGCCCCTTATTTCGCTGCTTACCCTGTTATTGACCTTATCAGGATGCAATAGCACACCTAAGCCCGTACTGATCAATGAGATCAAGTTTAAAGACAGTGCTTTCGAGCGCTGTATTAAAAAACTTGATGTTGAAGAAGTCGCTCAAGTCACCCATATCATCTGTAATTACGGTGATATTCAAGACGTCAGTGAACTGGGCTATTTTACCCAAGCTCAAGATGTTCAGTTTGTTGAAAACAATATTGAGCGTATTGATCTGTCTTCACTTCCACAACTCAAGCGTTTAACAGTATCAGGGAATGGCTTAACGACCATCGATGTCACTTCCAACCCTCAACTTGAGTTTATTAATATCTCCAGAAACGCGTTGACCGAGCTCGACCTAAGCAATAACCGCAAACTAACTGGCTTATATGCCTATCAAACTCAGCTTGAAGAACTGGAGCTAGGACATCTTACTGAGCTGAAACGTCTTGGTGTTAGCCAAAGTCAGCTAACCGAGCTTGACCTAAGCCAAAGCCATAAGCTTGAAGAATTGATTGTCACTGGGGCGAATTTAAAGGAGTTGGACGTCTCTCATTTAACTCGCCTCAGGCATTTGGAATTGCCGAATAACCAGCTCAAACAGATAATACTCAAGACGCATCCTCAGTTGGTTATGCTCAATGTACGCAACAACCAGTTGCAAGATATCAACCTTTCAGGCGTTAGCAGGGTCAATAGAGTGATGGCCAGCTTCAACCAACTCTCGGCTATCAATTTATCGGCACTTCCGCTACTTCATGATGCAGAGTTGAACAACAATAATATTAGTCAGTTAGATGTTCAATACAACAAACAACTGACACGCTTGCTGGCATTCAACAACCCTTTGGTAAGCTTTACACGAGACGACGACCAAGAGATCAAATACCTGTCGATTGAGGGTACACCCGTGGCTAAAGCTCACTTTGAGGACGATGCATTAGGGGCCGTCATTCCGACGGTAACTGTGCTAAAAGGTGGTAAGAAGCCATCCATTAAAGATAACTTTAGGCCGCTATATAGCCAAATCATTGCCCCTGAATTGGGTGACTTTATCGGCTTTCAATATAAAGTTACCACCAATAGCAATCATGGTAGGTCAGAAACCTTTCCTATTACAGTCCGAGTTACTCATCCGCCAATTAAGTCAGCAGGCAATCAGAAAGCGTTCACTGTGAGCAGTTGGCCGGATACCATGTTCGAACATGACCGTAATCAGGCGTTATGGCAATTTTCCAGCCCAGAAGAATTGGTTGCAGGCGTATGGACCTTTGAAATCATTTACCAACAGCGTGTGTTGGCAGAGCATAATTTTGTTGTACAAACCGACGATGAGTCAGTGTTCGTCGACGCCGCTCAGCGTGAGGAATCATTTACACTATTCGATAGCGTCATCGATGGAACCAATATGCTGTGTCATGACGAACGTTTCTATCAATGTCTGAATATAGAATCGGCGCAAGCTTGCCATAAAACACTTGTTCCTTTCGAGAGTGACTGCAAAGCCAAAGCACTAAAGCAGACGCATCAGGTTTTTCAGTATCGTGTCGGTAATACGCTAGAACAGCTTAAACGATATGATACTTTCTATTTAGCCTGTCTCGCCGAAGGTAAACTAGAGCAAGTCGATGGTGACATGGAACAGTTTGCAGACTGTTTGCTTGCCGATTAGTCGCTTTACCCAGTTGATTAGATAAACCCTTAGCAATAAAAACGTCATTGGCTTTGCTTAGTTTTTGCTTTTTACTAGCCAAAAACATCGGAGCCAATGGCTTAAATACATCAACGCTCCATTTTGCTATCACCGCTATATCGCGTGGCCTGTGGGCCGCACTACTCTTGTAAATACCGATACAATTTAGGAAGAACGTGTTCTTGTTGCAAAAGCTTTTCCAATCGTACTTCAAAAGGCTCTGGTCTTTTATCAATCATAAAATATGTTTTAGGTTGAGGGCGGTAAAACTTCTCACCGGTAATGACGGTACTTTTGCCATTTTCCATAAAGTTGAAGATTTGTTGAAAGAACTCATTATTGTCTCGGGCAGTATTAAGAATTAATTTACCCGTCGGTTGAATTCTGATCGGCACCATATCGTAGCCATCTTTACCCTTTCTATTTTCAGCGTATAAGTAGAGAACAATACCCGTACTTTTCTCTAAGAACCCCAAATTATCAAATCGACAAGCGGCCACACGGCCATAGAACCACGTATAAACAATCCCACGTTTTCTATCAAAAAAAATATTTTCAGGCCTTGGGGTTCTTATCAAAAATAAAGTGATTAAAATGGTAAAAAAAACCGTTATACTAGTAGCTACAAGGCCTTTTCGAAGCGCATTTTTCTGACCCTCGCTTCCATATAGACGAACCCCTTTAATATGGCTAATAATTGAATAGCTTCCTTCTTCATCAAATACTGTTTTATAGAAAGAGTATTCCTGATTCTGATGAATGCTAAAGTACCCTCCCTCACTTTCTTTTAACTTATAATGGTTGAGCATTTTTTGACTAAATCGCACAGTAGAAGAGTCTAAGCCCAAGTCATTAATAAAAAAGATAGATAGCAACCAAAATACAACTACGACAGGAACAAGATAAACGGAGCGAATAGTATGCCTTGCATCGCGAATGGATATAATATCGTCAGTAACCTGCATAAATGGCTCTGGTGGTTGATCAGTAGGCGCTATAGCTTTCTGATTGACAAATTCATCTCGCCCATCCATCAACTTTTGTGCATACCGAAACCTAACCAGGGTTTCTTGGGTATTGACTCTGCTCATCGATTAATCCCTTTGCACGCCTATCTATCCTTCGTGACGGTATTGCATGGCCTGTGGGCCGCACTACTCTTGTAAATACCGATACAATTTGGGAAGAACGTGTTCTTGTTGCAAAAGCTTTTCCAATCGTGCTTCAAAAGGCTCTGGTCTTTTATCAATCATAAAATATGTTTTAGGTTGAGGGCGGTAAAACTTCTCACCGGTAATGACGGTACTTTTGCCATTTTCCATAAAGTTGAAGATTTGTTGAAAGAACTCATTATTGTCTCGGGCAGTATTAAGAATTATTTTACCCGTCGGTTGAATTCTGATCGGCACCATATCGTAGCCATCTTTACCCTTTCTATTTTCAGCGTATAAGTAGAGAACAATACCCGTACTTTTCTCTAAGAACCCCAAATGTTCAAATCGACAAGCGGCCACACGTCCATAGAACCACGTATATACAATCCCGCGTTTTCGATCAAAGAAAATATCAGTAGGCCTTAACGTTCTTATGAAAAACATACTCACAAGAAAAACGATCAAAGCCGACACACCTGTAGCTTTTAATTCTATTTCTAAGCCCTCACGTAATCCTTCATGACCATATTTGTAGACAGCTATAATATAATTGACTAATGAATAATCTCCATTATTAGCAAACATTGTTTGATAATATGAATACTTCCTTCGGTCATAATCATCAAAATAAGCTCCTTTTTGTTCTTCTTCTTGGTAGCGACTAAATTGCTCTTTCCCATGAGATATAGAAGCTGAATTTAAGCCCAAATCACTGAGTATAAAAATAAAGAGAAACCACACGACCACCACAACAGGAACAAGATAAACGGAGCGAATAGTATGCCTTGCATCACGAATGGATATAATATCGTCAGTCACCTGCATAAATGGCTCTGGTGGTTGATCAGTAGGCGCTATAGCTTTCTGATTGACAAATTCATCTCGTCCATCCACCAACTTTTGTGCATACCGAAACCTAACCAGGGTTTCTTCGCTATTGACTCTGCTCATCGATTAATCCTGTTCAATATTGCTATGCTTACCATCAATCATACCGTGGTAGGTTGTGACTAAATTACCATCATTTGTGACCATACGCTTGGGTACTGTGACACCCGGGCTTTGCTCATAATACCAGCGAACTTCCAGTGTTTCTCCAGGTTCACTCTCCATTATGACCGAAAAGTAGATATTGAAATTTTGACAGAGTTCAGGCGGGCTATATTGTGGAAACCTCTCTAAGTCGGTCTCCGCCTCAGAGAATGCTTTTCTAAAAGCTTGCGTGGCTTCTGTATTTAAAGAAGCCTTTATTTGCATACCATTAGTTGCTGGATAAGTGTGCCCTAAATTGATCACTCTTTTGCTGTAAACCGCTGCAATGATATTTGATTGACCAAGCGTAAAGCTCGGTAGTCTAAACTCGTATTGATAACACTTTTTGGTTTTAGATATCTCGGAGATCTCCACAAGCATGCGTGGCTGGTAAAAATAATTTAAAAACTCTTGTTGTTCAATTTGCAATGCAAGCTGATATTTTTCATCATGAAAATTTTTGGCAGCCTCTGATAGGCGATCTGGAATCTTAATTTTTCCACCACCTTCAAAATACCAGAATGAATATTTTCTACTTTTCCCCCAAAACCCACGATATAATAAGTTATCAAAATCTGACTTAAGGCCAATTTTTTTTGCCGCATCTGCCGCAAGCAAAAATACCATGCCAAAGAGGAAGAAATAGGCATTACCATATCTTATCGTCGCCATATTTCTTAACGCGATAACAGGCCCCGCTAAGAAAAAGGCAGAACTCAGTATTGTGTAAATGTGGCCATTAAATAATTCTCGATTGCCCGTTTGATAGGCATCATAAGCTCCATGGCCAGATGACGCCATGACTGCCAAGTTAGAAATCACAACTAGCTTAGAGACCGCTTTTCCAGTTGAAATTTTCTCTAAACCTCCAATAATTGAATCCATCTTCGCCGTTATCGCGTTCCTTGCTCCAATTGTCGTTACCGCAAATAACTGGGGTAAACCAGACCTCAATGCATAATAAACGCGATTTGAATTTATCAATCTCTTTTGCAGGAGTAGATTTGCACGGGAAACACTCACATAATCGGTAATGCCCGCAGACAAAGCCGCAACTAATTTTGCATAGTCGAGCATCGAATCCGTTTCTGTTCCACGTTTGAGAGGATCGGCGTTCTCGAATGCACTATTTTGCAGTAGCTGAATAAGTACATCGATATTGGCGCGTAATGAAACCATAGCGATAACGCCATCTCCTCCTTTACCCAGTAGCTCCAGTGATGACTCAGCAGTAAAATTAGAGTGACGCCCACCAAACTTTGGAATTTCAAGTTCAGGCCATTGTGCACTTTTGGCACTTGATTCCATTTCAGGGATTCGGTTCTTCCATTGACTATTTGCCCAATTAATCATTTTCTTACCATGATGATGAGCAGTAAGTACTCTATTCAAAGGGCTGTCATTTTTCCCAACAGAATCAATGTTTTTGGCTAACACTTCTGCCAGTTTATCCAGAGTGATTCTTACATTTCCGTCGAGTTCTTTGATACCGAACCCTTTTTCAAAGAAGATAGGGATGAAGTTTAATAGTTTGGTGAAAGCGAGCGGTCTTAAAATGAGTGCTGACGTTATCGTGCCTTTTTGTACATATTTTGCAGATGAATAGATCCAACAATAAACAAACTCTAAAATATTCGCTGTGTTTTTAATCAGTGCTTGGGTCACATCACTCCAATCAACACCATCCTGACATTGAAGTAGAATTGCTTCCAAATGCCGTTGGTACGTTACGTAGGCAGAATCTTCTGCAGCCTCGTCACTCACCATATAAAAGACAACTTTTTGGCCTTCTTCGGTCCCTTCTATTCCATCCAATGTGGTTTGCATCACTTTACTGAGTTTTTCAAGCTCTTTCACTTTATCCTTTGGTGATAGAGAATAAAAATAAAGGTCGAAATAAGCGTTTAAAGAACCTAAGGAGTTATCAGCAAGATCCTTATAAGCAAAAGAGGAATAGAGGTCTAAGATTTTTGTCCTTTGCGATGTCGCTTTCTCTTTAACAAAAGAGTTATCTTGGTAAAAGTTATTTAGTTCCGTCAGGTCAACATTTTCATTAATAGATTCTTTGACGGCTTCACTGCCGTTATTTTGTAATTGTAAAATGATATCTCCAATAGTCTTTGGATAAACTCTACTTGCTTCAAAGGCTTTCTCTGCGAGAAACAGCATTGATAGTGATAATGCAATATCTGCCTGGCGGCCAACCGGGTCAAACAACACCACTAAGGTACCGTCTTTTTTCTCACTGTGGCTTTTTTGCATGATTTCAGCCAGCTCATCAGCAGCAAGGTGATAATTGTTGGCTGTGGTAAACACATCCAAACCGTATTGACTGGGTTTGTCTTTGTTCTTATCCGCCAACCATTTGGTATCTGGGCTGCGGTAGTCCTCGACCAAGGCGCTTAACGTATCTTGGCTGGCTGTGTCGCTAAAGTCATCGCT
>NZ_JXXU01000042.1 GCF_000967495.1 Vibrio neptunius
CACATTTCAGGACGAGACACGCAAACAAAAAGGGTTGATGTTCTCACATCAACCCTCTGAACTAATTAGACTTCCCGAAGCACAGCGTTCCTTTACTTCAGCTTCTCTAAATCCGCTTCAATTTCGGCAATCTTACTTGAAACCACTTTCTCTAAATGACGTAAGTCGGTAAGGATCTTCTGTTTGACATCGACTTCAGTGGTTTTCCCCGGTTTAGTTAGCTTATTCAGTTCATCTATCACTAATGTAAGGTTACGATTGATTTCAGTGACTTCTTTATACTTATGGCTGCCGCTGTCAACCAGAACATTCTTCACTTGACGCGGGTATTTGAATTTTACGCTTTTAGCGAATAACTCGCCTTTTTGTTTGTGGAAATAGATTTTTAACACATCCTTGTGCGCTTCTTGTCGTAATGAATAGCGCTCAATCTGTTTAGGATCCTGAATACCTAAACCAGTGAGGTGTGGGAACATAGGCTACCTCTTTGTGTTGATTACAAACACCCTGTGCTCTTGTGCTCAGAGTGAACAAATATTGTTAACATCAATAATGTAGCAGTCTAACCACGTTGTAGATAGTTGATTTTTAGAACAGCTTTGCAACTTGTGGGCAAGATCGCTTACGGTGCCAGCTCGGCCACATTAGCGGTAAGACGTTCTCGAAGTTTAGTTTCTTGCTCTTCGGTTAACTTACTACCTTGCTCGCTGGTGATGATAAATAAATCTTCTGCCCGTTCGCCAATGGTAGTAATTTTTGCAGCATGGAGATGAAGATCCAAATCAGCAAACGTTGCTCCGACTGTGGCAAGTAAACCTGGTGTATCCAATGCAACAAATTCCATTAGTGTGCGTTTTTTGCTCTTTGTCGGCAGAAAATCTACGCAGGTTTTAACTTTAAAGTGCTGCAAATTTCTGGGTACACGGCGAGTTTTTATCTTCGTTGGTCGTCCATCTTGAAGTACGTGCATTAGATGTTTAATGACCGCTTTGTGGCGGCTTTCGTCAACCACTTGACCATGTTGATCCAGCACCATGAAGGTATCGAGTACATAGCCGTCTTTGCTGGTCATGACTTGAGCGTCGTGTACGTTAAAGTTCCTTCTATCCAGTTCTGCTACAACGGTTGCAAATAGAGCATGCTGGTCTCGACTGTAGACAAACACTTCGGTGCCGCCTCGGGTCGCTTTCTTTGAGATCAGTATTAAGGGTTTGGAGTGGTCGTCATGGCGAAGTAGATGGGTACAGTGCCAAGCAATTTGTTTGTGTGTATGACGTAAGAAATAATCAGCCTTGAAACGTTGCCACAGTACTTCAATTTCTCGTGCGCTGAAGCCTTCTTTGCGAAGTAGGGCAGACGCGAGCTGTTGGTTATGACGAATACGATCTCGCACATCAACGGGATTTTCCAAGCCTCTGCGCAGGGCTCTTTGGGTTGAATAGAAAAGTTCTGCCAATAGCGTTCGCTTCCAGCTGTTCCATAACTCTGGGTTAGTAGCGCAAATATCTGCTACTGTTAAGCAAACCAAATACTCAAGATACTCTTCGTCACGCACCTTTTTGGCAAAATCAGTAATGACTTCTGGATCATAAATATCACGGCGCTGTGCAGTGACCGACATCAGTAAGTGATGCCTTACTAACCAAGCGACTAATTTGGCTTCAGGTTTCGAGAGTCCATGCTCAATACAAAAGTTGTAGGCTTCTGTCTCGCCAATCACCGAGTGGTCACCACCACGTCCCTTACCTATGTCATGAAAAATCGCAGCGAGGATCAGTAATTCTTTCTTCTGAATACGTGGATACACTTCGCAGCATATCGGGTGTTTGTCATAGTTGTTTGAATTGCCAAAAGTATTGATATGTTTCAGCAACCTTACACTATGCTCATCAACCGTGTAGACGTGAAACAGGTCAAACTGCATCTGGCCGACAATTTGACTCCATTGTGGCAAGTAAGCGGCGAGAACACCGAGCTTATGCATCAAACTAAACGCTTTGTGTAGCGCGTTAGGATGACGGCAAAGCTCAATAAACTTTTCTCGTGCTTCAGGAATGGTATGTAGGAACTTATTAAGACGTCGCCGTGCCGTGCGGAGCTGACGTAGTGTCGGTGGCGCAACGCCTTCGATACTTGAGTCGTTGGCAATATGCAGGAACATATCGAGAATGGTTTCTGGACGAGCTTGAAATAATGCAGGTTTGCGAGCTTCGATTAGATGACCACGACGCTGAAAGTCTTCACTAAGGATCTCAGGTTGACACTCAATGCCATTGTTTAAAATGGCTTGGTCAAACAGCTTAAGCAGCATTTTGTTGAGTTCAGCGACACGTCTTAGCGTACGGTAGAACTCCTTCATCATCATTTCAACGCCGCGATTCCCTTCGCCTTCAAAGCCTAGACAATCTGCGACTTGAGCCTGATGGGCAAAAGTAAGGCGATTGTCGTACCTTTTCAGATGTAAGTGTAGTGCAAAGCGCACTCGCCAGAGATAATCTTGGCATTCAACGAGTTCACGATATTCAGCATCGGTTAAAAAGCCATATTTGCTCATTTCTAGCAAAGAAGTTGCACCGAAGTGACGGCGTGCTACCCAGCTGAGTGTATGAATATCGCGCAATCCGCCTGGTGTGGATTTTATATCGGGCTCGAGGTTATAAGTTGTATCATGATAACGAGCGTGGCGCTCTCGTTGTTCTTGAACTTTGGCTTTATAGAAGGTTTCGCTTGGCCAAAAAGATTCAGCGTGAATTTCCAATTTCAGTTTCTGGAACGTGTCTTCACAGCCACATAGAAGTCTTGCTTCTTGGAGGTTGGTCGCCACAGTGAGGTCGTCGCGACCAATAGCTGCACATTCTTCAACCGTTCGTACCGCATGGCCTATTTCGAGCTTAAGGTCCCAGAGTAACGTAATAAATTCACTGACTTTGTTGGCTAAAGCGTCGGGTAGGGAATGTTTAGACACGACAAGTATATCGATGTCAGACAACGGGTGCAGTTCCCCTCTCCCGTAGCCGCCAACGGCTACTAAGCTGATATTTGGTTTCTCAGAAAAACCAAAATGCTGCCAAAGCCGATTGAGAAGTAAATCAATGTAGTCTGAGCGCCCCAGCACAAGAGTTGTTACTGAATGATGACTGAGAAACTCTTGCTTTTGATAGAGATGAAATTGCTCAAGCTGATACTTAAGAATACTAATTGAAATCTGCTCATCGGCAAACGTCAAAGGAGACTGAAAGGGCATATTGCAAATCCGTGCTAAACATCCATTAGATACCAATCTATCAAAACGGAGCAGATAAAAAAATATCCCCGATGATGTGGGGATATTTTATTGTACTCAGGTAGGTTAAACGTTGTTCATTATACGCGGTATAGTGTCATCGCTGCGCAACGTCATGACTTCACAACCTGTTTTGGTCACTAGAAGGGTGTGTTCGTACTGTGCTGATTTTTTACCATCGCCCGTATAAACCGTCCAATCATCTTCAGCGTCAACTGTGACGCCAAACTTACCAGCGTTGATCATTGGCTCGATAGTAAAGCACATGCCTTCTTTCAGAACACGGCGATCATTGTTTTTGTAGTGGACAATTTGGGGCTCTTCATGGAACTCATTACCAATGCCATGACCACAGAAGTCTTTCACAATAGAGAACTTATTACGTGGGTTCTTTTTGTTGTTTTCCTTGATGTACTTTTCAATCGCAGTACCGATGTCACCGACAGTTGCTCCTGGTTTTACCTTGCGCATTCCTACATACAGTGCTTCTTGAGTGACCATACATAAGCGCTTATCAGCCGGAGATACATCGCCAACAAAGAACATTTTCGATGTGTCGCCATGATAACCTTGCGGTCGTACGCTGAGGTCAGCGTTTTCATCATTAGGAACAATGACAGTAATATCAACGTTGATAATGTCTCCATTTTTCAGAACGGCAGGTTTTGGCTGACCGTTGCTGCCTACTTCATCTTCTGATGCTGGGATACCGTGACACACAATATGGTTGATTGAAGTACAAATGGATTTAGGGAATCCGTGGTAATCAAGAGGGGCAGAGTAAGCGCCTTTTTCGATCCCATAGTCATGACAAATTTGGTTCAATTCATCTGTCGTTACCCCTTCTTTGATGTGAGGCTCGATCATTTCTAGGATTTCAGCGGCTAGTGCGCCTGCGATTCGCATGCGCTCGATTTCTTCAGCGGTTTTGATCTTGATTGACATCGGCTTTCTCTATTTCATTCAGTGGCACTCTATGGTGCGAATGGGCGCATTCTAGCAGGAACCGTGCATAATGAGAATGATTCTTCATGTAGTCCTATACGTAAATAAGCACGGAGATAGCCAGTCTGTGCAATGAATAATCGTTTTTTTTCCTAGCCATGAAGGGCTAAAATGTGGTATAAAGCGCGCCGGAAATGTCGTCTGTTCTCTCTGTTTGGTGAAACCATACGGCGAAGCTGATGACTTCCAACTAACTTATATCTTTAAATCACACACATTCCGTCACATATTCCGGGGTGCTGGGCAGAAGCTTAGTCGGAGTTATGGGGGATGTGGAGGCCTAACCCCATAGAGGATTTTAAAATGGCAACTGTATCAATGCGCGATATGCTTAAAGCTGGTGTTCACTTTGGTCACCAGACTCGTTACTGGAACCCAAAAATGAAGCCATTCATCTTTGGTGCTCGTAACAAAGTTCATATCATCAACCTAGAAAAAACGGTACCAATGTTCAACGACGCTCTAGCGGAACTAGCTAAAGTTGGCGAAAAGAAAGGTAAAGTTTTATTTGTAGGTACTAAGCGCGCTGCATCTGAAGCTGTTAAAGAAGCTGCTATTGCAAGCAACCAGTTCTACGTTAACAACCGCTGGTTAGGCGGTATGCTAACAAACTACAAAACTGTTCGTCAGTCTATCAAGCGTCTAAAAGACCTAGAAGCACAGTCTCAAGACGGTACTTTTGACAAGCTAACTAAGAAAGAAGCTCTAATGCGTACTCGCGAAATGGAGAAGCTAGAGAAATCTCTTGGTGGTATCAAAGATATGGGCGGTCTACCTGACGCTCTATTCGTAATCGACGCTGATCACGAGCACATCGCAGTTAAAGAAGCAAACAACCTAGGTATCCCAGTTTACGCTGTAGTTGATACTAACTCTAACCCAGATGGCGTTGACTTCGTTATCCCTGGTAACGATGACGCAATCCGTGCGGTACAGCTATACCTAAACGCTGCTGCTTCTGCAGTAACTGAAGGTCGTAACAAAGATGTTGCTGCAGCTGCTGAAAAAGACGGTTTCGTAGAAGCTGAATAATAGCGGCTCCGCGTCACACTTGGTTTATGTGCAATCTAGTTGCCACTTAAATTGAGTTATAGTTATCAGCAGGGGCCAAAATTTAGGCCCCTGTTTTTTACCAAATCCAGATTTAAACTGAGGAATAGAGAATGGCTGTTACTGCTGCTCTAGTTAAAGAACTGCGCGACCGTACTGGCGCAGGTATGATGGAATGTAAGAAAGCGCTTGTTGAAACTAACGGCGACGTCGAACTAGCAATCGAAAACATGCGCAAATCAGGTGCTGCGAAAGCTGCTAAGAAAGCAGGTAACGTTGCGGCTGAAGGTGCAATCATCATCAGAGAAGACAACGGTGTTGCTGCTCTTCTTGAAGTTAACTGCCAAACTGACTTTGTTGCCAAAGATGGTAACTTCACTGCATTCGCAGAGAAAGTTGCAGCAGACGCTCTAGCATCTAAAGCTTCTGTTGAAGAACTAGTCGCTAAATTCGAAGAAGAGCGTATTGCTCTTGTTGCTAAGATCGGCGAAAACATCAACATCCGTCGCGTTCAGTACGTTGAAGGTACTGCGATCGCTTCTTACCGCCACGGTGAGAAAATCGGTGTAGTTGTTGCAGGTGAAGGCGACGCTGAAACTCTTAAGCACGTTGCAATGCACGTAGCGGCTTCTCGTCCAGAGTACGTAAACCCAGAAGATGTACCTGCTGACGTAGTAGAAAAAGAAAAAGCTGTTCAAGTTGAAATCGCTATGAACGAAGGTAAACCAGCTGAAATCGCAGAGAAAATGGTTGTTGGCCGCATGAAGAAATTCACAGGCGAAATCTCTCTGACTGGCCAAGCTTTCGTTATGGAACCTAAGAAGTCTGTAGGCGAAATCCTGAAAGAACGTGGTGCTTCAGTAGCTACATTTGTTCGCCTAGAAGTAGGTGAAGGTATCGATAAGGGCGAAGAAATGAGCTTCGCTGACGAAGTAGCAGCTGCTCAAAAAGGTTAATCCTTAGACCAGTGCATAAAGTTTAGACCGTAGCCAAGGCTGCGGTCTTTTTACGACTGGCGTTTAAACGATTAACCGTGATGAATGGGTAAGAAGTCAGTGTTTCTAGAGTAGAAAATGCACTTTTTGTCCATCCATGACTGTTAATCAACAACAACTCTCTTTTGGAAGGTAAACTCCATGACTACGAACCCTAAACCAGCGTATCAACGTATTCTGTTAAAACTGAGTGGTGAAGCACTTCAAGGCGAAGAAGGTTTTGGTATTGATCCTGCGATCTTGGATCGTATGGCTCAAGAAGTAAAAGAACTGGTTGAACTGGGTGTTCAGGTCGGTGTGGTTATCGGTGGTGGTAACTTGTTCCGTGGTGCAGGTCTTGCTGAAGCGGGTATGAACCGTGTTGTTGGTGACCACATGGGTATGTTAGCAACAGTAATGAACGGTTTGGCGATGCGTGATGCTTTGCACCGTGCATACGTCAATGCTCGTGTTATGTCTGCAATCCCACTGAAAGGCGTGTGTGACGATTACAACTGGGCAGATGCAATCCGCGAACTGCGCCAAGGCCGTGTTGTTATCTTCTCAGCAGGTACAGGTAACCCATTCTTCACAACCGATTCTGCTGCATGTCTACGCGGAATTGAAATTGAAGCTGACGTAGTTCTAAAAGCGACAAAAGTTGATGGTGTATTTACGGCTGACCCAGTAGCCAACCCTGACGCAGAGCTGTATGATAACCTGAGCTACGCAGAAGTTCTTGATAAAGAACTAAAAGTGATGGATTTAGCAGCATTTACACTGGCTCGTGACCATAAAATGCCAATCCGAGTATTCAATATGAACAAACCAGGCGCACTACGTCGCGTGGTAATGGGTGAAGCAGAAGGCACTCTAATTAGTACCGCTGAATAATTCATTCAACCACAGCGTGACTAATTCATGCTGTGGCATTGCCTTTTGAAGGATCCTGATTAGGCTTTCTTCTAAAAAGAATGACACATTAAGGTGATATTGTGATTAACGAAATCAAACAAGACGCTCAAGAGCGCATGGAAAAAAGCGTAGAAGCGCTAAAGAACAACCTTTCTAAAGTACGTACAGGTCGTGCACATCCAAGCCTACTTTCTGGTATATCGGTAGAGTACTACGGTGCGCCAACACCTCTAAACCAGGTGGCGAACGTAGTAGCAGAAGATGCTCGTACACTAGCAATCACAGTATTCGATAAAGAGCTAACGCCAAAAGTTGAAAAAGCGATCATGATGTCTGACTTAGGTCTAAACCCTATGTCTGCAGGCACGATTATTCGCGTTCCACTTCCACCGCTAACGGAAGAGCGTCGTAAAGATCTCGTTAAAATCGTTCGTGGCGAAGCTGAGGGTGGTCGTGTGGCTATCCGTAATATCCGTCGTGATGCGAACGGTGAACTAAAAGCCCTACTGAAAGACAAAGAAATCTCTGAAGATGAAGATCGTAAAGGTCAAGACGAGATTCAGAAAATCACTGACGCAGCTGTTAAACAAGTAGATGAAGTGTTAGCGGCAAAAGAAAAAGAGTTGATGGAAGTTTAATTCCATCTAGACTCTGGATACAGAGAACGCTGTGCTCGCAGCACAGCGTTTTTTTATGCTAATCTTTGTCCCCTGCTGGTAATCATAAATCCTTGTATGCAAAACTCTCAACTCTCACCAGAATCACTTCCTAAACACATTGCAATTATCATGGATGGCAACGGGCGCTGGGCAAAAGCCCAAGGTAAGCCGCGTGTGTTTGGTCATAAAAATGGCGTTGCTGCTGTCCGAAAAACTATTTCGACCTCTGCAAAATTGGGCATAAAGGCGATCACGCTATTTGCCTTTAGCAGTGAAAACTGGCGCCGTCCTGAAGAAGAAGTCGGTGTACTGATGGAGTTATTCATTACGGTTCTCTCGACAGAAATTAAAAAGCTACACAAGAATAACTTACGACTCCGTGTTATTGGTGACATGAGCCGATTTAATGAGCGTTTACAAAAGAAAATAGCTCAGGCTGAAGCAATGACTGCGGATAACAGTGGTATGGTTGTTAACATAGCCGCTAACTATGGTGGTAAGTGGGACATCGTAGAAGCAACGAAAGAAATTGCCACAAAAGTCGCAAATGGTGAGATTCACGCAGGTGATGTCAACGAAGACATAATGACTCAGCATTTGACGATGTCAGATTTGCCAGAAGTGGACCTACTGATTAGAACCAGCGGTGAATGTCGAATCAGTAACTTTATGTTGTGGCAAATGGCGTATGCAGAAATGTACTTCACGCCAATTTACTGGCCTGAATTCGACGAAAACAGCTTAATTGAAGCAGTGACTTGGTTTGTTAATCGAGAAAGGCGATTCGGTTGCACCGGTGAACAAATCAAGGCATTGATGGAAAGCGACTAAAGGATCCAAGTTTGAAACAAAGAATTATAACCGCGCTTATCCTTGCTCCGATAGTGATACTTGGTATTTTTGAGTTATCTCTGCCCTTATTCATGGTTGCCATAGCGATCGTTACTGCTATCGGCTTTTGGGAATGGACTCAATTTGTTGAGTGTAAAACGCGTGTTACAGCACTAATGCCAAGTATCGTCGTGAGTGCGGCAATGCTGGGTTTCATTCCATTTGATGCCCTCAGCTTAGGTACAGTAACGGACAGCCATTTAGCTGTTCTCTTGGTTGGCGGGTTATGGTGGATTACATCCAGTTGTCTAGCGATTACTTACCCGACTTCAGCCAAATTTTGGCAAAACTCGAACTTACTTCGCCACTTGTTTGGTATCTTGACACTGCTTCCTTTCTTTTGGAGTGTATTATTGCTTCGCGCCGAGGGCATTAACCAAGATACTTACCATGGTGCAAAGTTGGTGCTGTTTGTCTGCTTCATTGTTTGGTCTGCTGATAGCGGTGCTTACTTTGCGGGTAAAAGTTTTGGCAAACGAAAAATGGCACCGCATGTCAGTCCGAATAAAACCATTGAAGGGTTAGTTGGTGGCGTTATTGCTGCTATTATCGTCGGTTGGGCGACTGCTCACTGGTTTGAAATTGAGTTTAGCAGCCCAATTGCGATGATTATGATTACATTGGTGACTGTAGTGATTTCGGTGTTGGGTGATTTGGTTGAAAGTATGTTCAAGCGTGTTGCTGGCATTAAGGACAGTAGCAATATTATCCCAGGACACGGCGGTGTATTGGATCGTATTGACAGTTTGACCGCAGCATTTCCAGTATTTGCTCTTCTTTATTTCGTTTTCTAGTTTTAGGCAGCCCTGAGTGCTGCCTGTTTAATTTTTACTGGTTTCTTACTATGCGTAAGCTCACAATATTAGGTGCAACTGGCTCGATTGGCGATAGCACTTTTAAAGTTATTGAACAAAACCCTAAGCAGTTCTCAGTTGTCGCTCTTGCTGCGGGTAATAACGTTGATAAAATGCGCCAACTGTGTCAAAAGTGGCAACCTAAATATGCTGTCATGGCGAGTGATAATGCGGCTATGAAGCTTAAAAGCCAATTGCAACAACTCAAGCTTTCGACAGAAGTATTGGCAGGACAAGAGGCGATGAGTCACGTTGCATCGCTTGATGAAGTCGACACTGTTATGGCTGCGATTGTGGGTGCTGCAGGCTTGTTACCGACAATGGCTGCAGTCCAGGCTGGTAAGAGAGTATTGTTGGCGAATAAAGAAGCATTAGTCATGTCAGGACAATTGTTTATTGATGCCGTGAAAACTCATAGTGCAGAACTGATGCCAGTAGATAGTGAGCATAACGCTATCTTTCAATGCTTACCTGAATCTATTCAAACCAGCCTTGGTGACTGCAATATAGAAGATCATGGTATTCAGCACATTTTGTTGACAGGATCTGGTGGTCCTTTCAGGTACAGCGATATTAGTGCTTTATCTGCCGTAACACCTGAGCAGGCAGTCGCGCACCCTAATTGGTCTATGGGGCCGAAAATTTCAGTTGACTCAGCTACCATGATGAACAAGGGGTTAGAGTACATTGAGGCGAAGTGGTTATTTAGCACCCGTCGCGAACAGCTTAAGGTTTTAATCCATCCGCAGTCTGTGATTCATTCGATGGTGCAATATAAAGATGGTTCTTTGCTAGCACAAATGGGTCAGCCAGATATGGCAACACCTATTGCTTTAACTCTGTCTTATCCTGAACGTGTTTCTGCTGGAGTCCCTGCTTTGGATTTCACTAAACTTGCAGAACTGACCTTTCTAGAGCCCGATTTCAGTCGTTACCCCTGCTTAAAGCTAGCAATAGATGCTTGTTATGAGGGGCAGCACGCGACAACTGCACTTAATGCGGCAAATGAAGTTGCGGTTGAATCATTTCTGTCCGGTCAGTTAGCCTTTACTGATATCGCTGTTGTCAATGAACGAGTTTCTAACTTGGTATGCGCTAAGAGTAGCCAATCTGATTGTGATAGCTTGGAAAGCATCTTAGAGCTGGATAAAATGGCCCGAGCATTGGCCGTCGAAATCATTGAAGAGCGTGCATTATGACCGGAATATTGTGGAATTTCGCATCATTTATTATCGCATTAGGAATTTTAGTTGCGGTGCATGAATATGGCCACTTCTGGGTCGCTCGCCGTTGTGGTGTCAAAGTCGAAAAATTCTCGATTGGTTTTGGTAAATCAATCTGGAGCAAAATAGGTAAAGACGGCACTGAATACAGTATTTCAATCATCCCATTAGGTGGCTACGTCAAGATGCTTGACGGACGCGTGGATGAAGTGCCTCAAGAGCAGAAAAAGCATGCTTTTGATACACAACCTTTATGGAAGCGAACTTCGATAGTAGCGGCAGGACCTGCATTTAACTTTTTGTTTGCCGTATTTGCCTACTGGCTAGTTTTTATGATCGGCGTACCGGCTGTTAAGCCTGTTGTAGGGCAGGTTGAAGCGCACTCTATCGCTGCCAATGCAGGTTTAGAGGCTGGCATGGAACTAAAAGCGGTCTCTGGCGTCAAAACACCGGATTGGGAATCAGTCAATATGGGGTTAATTGCTCATATTGGCGACGATAAACTAACCATGACAGTCGCGCCGGCCAATGATATTGGCATTGAAGAAGTGAAGACGCTTGATTTAACTTCTTGGAACTTTGATCCTGAAGTTGAGTCTGCTATGTCAGCACTTGGCTTCAAGCCTTTTACTCCTGCAATCTCGACGACATTGATGACGATTTCAGAGGGCGGGGCGGGTGAAGCGGCCGGTTTACAAGCTGGGGATGTACTCATTGCGGCCGATGATGAACCTCTTACCAATTGGCAACAAGTGGTTGAGCTGATTCAAGGTCATCCAAATCAAGCCATTGATTTGCAAATCGAGCGTTCTGGGGCGTTGATCAATCTAACGTTAACCCCTGACAGCCGTGAGCTAGCGAATAAGCGAACGATAGGATTTGCAGGAATCGTACCTGAAGTCGCAGAGTGGCCAGAAAGCTATCGCTTCGAGCTTCAGTTTGGTGTAATTGAATCAGTCAGTAAAGCGATTGATAAAACTGGACAAATTATTGATCTAACAATCAGCATGTTGAAAAAGCTGATTGTTGGAGATGTTGGATTAAACAACTTAAGTGGGCCTATTTCGATAGCAAAAGGAGCTGGAACGACTGCCGATTATGGATTGGTGTACTTTCTTGGTTTTCTCGCGTTGATCAGTGTTAACTTAGGTATCATTAACCTTGTGCCATTACCTATGTTGGATGGCGGACACTTATTGTTTTTTGCTATCGAGGCAGTGATCAGACGCCCTGTGCCTGAACGCATTCAGGAAATAGGGTACCGCATCGGCGGGGCAGTTATTTTCTCTCTGATGGCAGTGGCGATATTTAATGATTTTGCTCGTCTGTAGCTGGGCAAAGGTTGTAGTAAGGAATAACTAAAACAAATATGGCGATGAAAAAAATTCTGTTTGCAACGCTACTGGCAACAAGCGTTGTTGCAAACGGTGCCGAAAACTTTGTTGTTGAAGACATTCAAATTGATGGGTTGCAGCGCGTTGCGCTGGGAGCTGCATTACTTAAGATGCCAGTGCGCATTGGTGATACGGTTGATAGCCAAGATGTGTCGGATATTATTAAAGCTTTGTATGCATCTGGCAATTTTGAAGATATCAAAGTCTTGCGTGACGGTAACCAGCTATTGGTTCAGGTTAAAGAGCGACCAACGATTGCGAATATTTCGTTTTCTGGCAACAAGGCCATTAAAGAAGAGCAATTACAGCAAAACCTTGACGCATCGGGTATTCGAGTGGGTGAGGCTTTGGACCGCACCACGCTGTCAAACATCGAAAAAGGGCTGGAAGATTTCTACTATAGTGTTGGTAAGTACAACGCAACTGTAAAAGCAGTCGTAACCCCTCTTCCTCGCAATCGTTCTGACTTGAAATTCGTCTTCTCTGAGGGTGTGTCAGCAAAAATCCAACAAATCAATTTTATCGGTAACAAAGTCTTTACTGATGATGAGTTGTTGAGTCGCTTCAATCTTAATGTCGACGTCGCTTGGTGGAATTTTCTTTCTGATGATAAATATCAGAAACAAGTCTTAGCGGGAGACATTGAAGCGCTTAAGTCGTACTACTTGGACCGTGGTTATCTCAAATTTAAAGTGGACTCTACACAAGTTTCGATTTCTCCGGATAAGAAAGGTGTGTATATCACCTTGGCAGTTGACGAAGGGCTTCCGTACAGTGTTAAAGATGTCAAATTTCGCGGTGAGTTGATTGGCAAAGAAGCCGAATTTGAAGCTTTGGTTCCGTTTGAAGACGGTGATGTTTACAACGGTTCTCAAGTCACAAGCTTGGAAGAAGGCGTTAAACGAGTTCTGGGGGAAGCTGGTTACGCTTATCCTCAAGTGCGTACTATTCCTGAATTTGATGACGAAACTCAGCAAGTATCTTTAGTCGTAAACGTTGAAGCGGGTAAACGTATCTATGTACGCGATATTCGCTTTGTTGGCAATAATGCTACTAAAGATGAAGTGCTGCGCCGGGAAATGCGTCAAATGGAGGGCAGTTGGCTCAACTCTAAATCAATTGAAACAGGTAAAAAACGTCTCAATCGCCTTGGTTATTTTGAAACTGTCGACGTTCAGACTGTACGTGTGCCAGGTAGTGAAGACCAAGTTGATCTTGTTTACAATGTTAAAGAAGCCAACTCGGGTAGCGTCAACTTTGGTATCGGCTATGGTACTGAATCAGGTGTGAGCTTCCAGGTTGGTTTGCAACAAGATAACTTCCTAGGCTCAGGCAATCGCGTTGGTGTCAGTGCAATGATGAATGACTACCAAAAGAATGTCAGCCTTGATTATCGAGACCCATACTGGAACCTAGATGGTGTTAGCTTAGGTGGTAAGGTGTTCTACAACACGTTTGAAGCATCTGAAGCGGGCATTGTTGACTATACCAATGAAAGTTATGGTACTAGCCTGACATGGGGGTTCCCAGTCAACGAATTAAATAACATCGAATTTGGCATTGGTTATACGCACAATAAGATCGGTAATGTCCCTAACTATGATCAGGCACAATTGTTTGCCCAAAGTATTGGCCAACCTGAAGGTGATATTGTAACCAATGATTTTGACCTGAATGTTTCGTGGACTCGAAACAATCTAAACCGAGGCTTTTTCCCGACGGCGGGGAACTATCAGCGAGCGTCTGCTAAAGCAACGATCCCGAGTTCTGATGCACAGTACTTTAAGCTTCAATATGAAGTACGACAGTATGTTCCAATTACTAAAAAGCATGAATTTACATTATTGATGCGCGGTCGTTTGGGCTACGGAAATGGTTACGGTAAAACGGATGGTAACGACAATCTATACCCATTCTACGAAAACTATTATGCGGGTGGTTTCACCTCATTACGTGGTTTCCGTTCTAACTCAGCCGGTCCAAAAGCAGTGTATACAACCAACAGTGGAAGCTGCGGAAATAATGGCTGTGTGAGTGCAACCGATGACTCTGTGGGTGGTAATGCGATTGCTCTGGCGAGTATGGAGTTAATTGTACCGACTCCATTCGCTTCAGATGAAGCACGTAGCCAGATCCGAACCAGCCTATTTGTCGATGCCGCGAGTGTGTGGGATACAGAGTTTAATTACAACTCAGCTTACCAAGGTACTCGATACTACGAGGATTACTCGGATCCAACCAACTATCGTGCGTCCTACGGTGCTGCTCTACAGTGGATGTCGCCAATGGGGCCTTTGGTGTTCTCAATTGCCAAACCAATTGAAATTTATGAAGGTGATGACGAAGAATTCTTCACTTTCACAATCGGCAGAACCTTCTAAATATTTACAGAGGAAAATACAGTGAACAAAATGATTAAAGCGGCTGGTCTTAGCCTTGTTGTAATGTCGTCTTCATTCTTTGCTAATGCAGCAGAAGCGGCGCAAAAAATTGGCTATATCAATACAGCTCAAGTTTTCCAAGCACTTCCTCAACGCGAAGTCGTACTGCAAAAAATGCAGGAAGAGTTCAAAGATAAAGCGGGTGAGCTAAAATCTATTCAGGCTGAAGCTAAAACAAAAATTGAAAAGTTGCAACGCGATGGCGAGTTACTAGGACCAGAAGAAGTTGAAAAGCTACGTGTTGAAGTTGCTCAGCTTGATAGCAAATACAAAATCAAAGCTCAGGCCCTAGAAAAAGCTTCAGCTCGTCGCGAAGCGCAAGAAAAACAGAAACTGTTCAAAGTAATTCAGGAAGCGGTAAAGAAAGTCGCTGAAAAAGAAGGCTATGACATGATTGTTGATATTCAGACCATGCAATACGGTAAGCCAGAATACAACATCTCTGAACAAGTTATTAACTCACTGAAATAATTGGCTATGACAGCAATCACACTAGCCGAACTGGCTTCAATTACTGGCGGGGAATTACATGGTGACGCCGATGCAGTCGTAACCATGGTAGCGCCTATGGACAGAGCGAAGGAAGGTCATGTGACCTTCTTATCTAATCCTAAATACGCTAAGCATCTTGGTGACTGTCAGGCGACTGTCATTATGGTCAAGGAAGCGCAGCGAGAGTTGTGCGCTGGTCATGTGCTGGTAGTTGACGATCCTTACATCGCTTTTGCCAAAGTGACACAAGCTTTGGACACCACGCCGCTCCCAGCCTATGAAATAGCGCCATCTGCGGTGATCTCTGATAATGTTCAGCTTGGCAACAATGTTTCTATTGGCGCTAACGCCGTGATTGAGTCGGGTGTTCAATTAGCTGACAACGTTGTGATTGGCGCTGGCTGCTTTATCGGTAAAAATGCCCAAATTGGTGCAAATACCAAATTGTGGTCCAATATCAGTATCTATCATGATGTAATGATTGGTTCTGATTGCCTTATCCAAGCGAACACAGTGATTGGCGCTGACGGATTTGGGTATGCGAATGACAAAGGTGAGTGGGTTAAAATCCCTCAACTGGGTACGGTGCGCATTGGCAATCGTGTTGAAATTGGCGCTTGTACAACGATAGATCGGGGTGCTTTAGACGATACTGTGATTGAAGACAATGTGATCATCGACAACCAAATGCAGATTGCTCATAACGTACACATCGGATATGGTTCAGCTCTAGCTGGTGGTACGATTATTGCCGGCAGCACTACAATCGGCAAATACTGTATTATTGGTGGTGGTACTGTTATCAATGGCCATATCGAAATTGCCGATGGCGTTACTATTACCGGTATGGGAATGGTCATGCGCGGCATTAAAGAAAAGGGCATGTACTCTTCTGGCATCCCACTGCAGCCAAATAAAGAGTGGCGTAAGACCGCGACTCGTGTTCATCGAATTGATGAGATGAACAAGCGTCTTAAAGCGGTTGAAAAACTGCTGGAGCAGGGTGAAGACACTTAGTCTGATTGTGAATAAAAAGACTCGCGATGTGCGGGTCTTTTTTTCTGACTGATTATGTGGACTCAATACAACAACATCGCAGTGCGTGCTTAGCATATTGAGATGACTTGGGTATAATGCCCGCCAGTTAATTTAGCATTCAAGATAGGAACATGACTTTGACTACTGAAAACAAAACGATGAACATCACTGAGATCCAAGAACTGTTACCCCATCGCTACCCATTTTTGCTTATCGATCGTGTTATCGATTTCCAAGAAGAAAAATACCTTAAGGCGATCAAAAACGTTTCAGTGAATGAGCCTCAGTTTACAGGTCATTTTCCTCAACTGCCGGTTTTTCCGGGTGTTCTTATCTTAGAAGCGATGGCTCAGGCTACGGGGCTTCTAGCATTTAAATCGTTTGGTGCGCCTTCTGACAACGAGCTCTACTATTTTGCAAGCGTTGACGGTGCGAAATTCCGCAAGCCAGTCACGCCAGGCGATCAACTGGTTATTGAAGTAGAATTCATTAAAGAGCGTCGTGGTATTGCAGCGTTTAACGGTGTTGCGAAAGTAGATGGCGACGTGGTGTGTTCTGCAGAGCTTAAGTGTGCTCGTCGAGAGTTTTGATATGATTCATGAAACCGCTCAGGTGCATCCTTCTTCAGTGATTGAAGGAGATGTGAAAATTGCCGCTAACGTGACTGTTGGTCCTTTTACTTACATTTCAGGCAAAGTTGAAATTGGTGAAGGTACAGAAATTATGTCGCATGTGGTGATTAAAGGCCATACCACGATTGGTAGAGATAACCGTATTTTCCCGCATGCCGTGATTGGTGAAGAAAACCAAGATAAGAAGTATGGTGGGGAAGATACAACCGTCGTTATTGGCGACCGCAATGTGATTCGCGAAGCGGTGCAGATCCATCGTGGTACTGTTCAAGACAAAGCGACCACAGTCATTGGTGATGACAATTTACTGTGTGTGAATGCACACATTGCTCACGATGTGATTGTTGGCAACCATACTCACGTCGGCAACAATGCTATCTTAGGTGGGCATGTGACGGTTGAAGATCATGCTGGTGTGATGGCTTTATCTGCCATTCATCCCTTCTGTAAAGTAGGTGCATTTAGCTATATTGGTGGTTGTTCAGCGGTTGTAAAAGATGTGCCGCCATACGTGCTTGCTCAAGGTAACCATGCGACACCTTTTGGGTTAAATCTGGTGGGCTTGCAGCGTAATGGTTTTGAAAAGAGCGAATTGCGCGCATTACGCAACGCTTATAAAGAATTCTACCGAGCGGGTAAAACACAGGCAGAGGCCAAAGAAGTATTGTTAGAAATGGCGCAACAATGGCCATCCATAAAGCACTTTATTGATTTTGTAGAAAGTTCAGAGCGTGGCGTTATTCGCTAACTGTCACTGAACCCAAATTGAAAAGATCGCGGCCCTAGGTTGCGGTCTTTTTGTGTTTTTGAGGTTAGGGATTATGGACAATAAAAAACCACTTCGCGTTGGTATCATTGCAGGGGAGTTGTCTGGTGATACTTTAGGTGAAGGTTTTATCAAAGCCGTTAAACAACAGTATCCAGACGCAGAGTTCGTCGGAATTGGTGGCCCGAAAATGATCGCTCAGGGCTGTGAGTCTCTGTTTGATATGGAAGAGCTCGCAGTTATGGGGCTCGTGGAAGTGCTAGGCAGGCTCTCTCGTTTACTGAAAGTCAAAGCGGAGTTAGTTCGCTATTTCACCGAAAACCCACCGGATGTCTTTGTCGGCATTGATGCTCCAGACTTTAACCTGCGTCTTGAACTTGACCTAAAAAAAGCGGGAATCAAAACCGTGCATTATGTCAGCCCCTCTGTTTGGGCATGGCGTCAGAAACGTATTTTTAAGATCGAAGCGGCTACCAATTTGGTGCTGGCTTTTCTGCCATTTGAAAAAGCGTTTTATGATCACTATCAGGTACCATGCGAATTTATTGGCCATACTTTAGCCGATGCGATTCCTCTGGAGTCTCCAAAAGCACCGGCCCGTGAGCTGCTAGGTCTTGAGCAGAATAAAAAGTGGCTTGCAGTCCTACCGGGGAGTCGTGGTAGTGAGTTAAAAATGCTTGCTGGTCCCTTTATTGAAACATGTCGACGTTTGCACCAGAAACATCCAGATTTAGGTTTTGTTGTCGCGCTGGTCAACCAAAAACGCCGTGAGCAATTTGAGCAAACTTGGCAAGAACTGGCTCCCGAATTAGATTTCAAATTGGTCAATGATACTGCCCGAAATGTGATCACTGCATCTGATGCGGTAATGCTGGCATCGGGTACAGTGGCATTGGAGTGTATGTTGATTAAGCGACCAATGGTGGTGGGTTACCGGGTGAATGCTGTGACTGCGTTTATTGCTCGCCAAATGCTCAAGACGAAATACGTTTCTTTACCCAATATTCTGGCTGATCAAGAACTGGTCAAAGAGTTGTTGCAAGAAGACTGCACGCCTGAAAAACTAGAGAGCGAAGTTGAAAAACTACTCGGCGAGCAAGGGCAGTGCATGATCGAGAAGTTTACAGAAATGCATCACTGGATTCGAAAAGATGCAGATAAACAAGCTGCCAGTGCTGTATTGAAGTTGATAGGTAAATAGTCATCATGACAAAAGAAAAAAAAGAACTGCCACCATTTGAGTACCCTCTAGGGTATCGATTGATTGCCGGTGTGGATGAAGTAGGGCGTGGCCCACTGGTCGGTGATGTGGTGACTGCGGCCGTTATCTTGGATCCCAGCAATCCCATCGAAGGTCTCAATGACTCGAAAAAATTAACCGAGAAGAAGAGGCTTGCATTGCTGCCAGAGATTAAAGAGAAAGCACTCGCTTGGTCTGTCGGGCGCTGCTCTGCGGAGGAAATTGATCAGCTCAATATTCTCCAAGCAACCATGGTCGCGATGCAACGAGCGATTGAAGGGCTGGATGTGAAACCGGACTTTGCACTCATCGATGGAAATCGCGTACCTCAGCTCAATATGGATGCTCAGGCAGTGGTTAAAGGTGATATGCGCGTCGCAGAGATCAGTGCTGCCTCGATTATTGCTAAAGTGGTGCGAGATCAAGAGATGGAAGAACTCGACAAGCTTCATCCTCAATTTGGTTTTGCAAAGCACAAAGGCTATCCAACCAAAGCCCATTTTGAGGCCATTGAGCAACACGGTGTGATTGAACAGCATCGTAAGAGCTTCAAGCCAGTCAAAAAAGCGTTGGGTTTAGATTAGAAACCCTCACTGACTGGGGTATATCTAAGATTTTATATCACGTAAAATACCCCAGTAATCTCTCCGAATAAGCAAAACTGCGGAATCATTGATGTCAGATCCTAAATTTATTCACCTAAAAGTTCACAGTGACTTTTCCATGGTCGATGGCCTATCGAAAGTGCCTCCTTTGGTTAAGAAAGTGGCTGAAATGGGAATGCCAGCTATGGCATTAACTGATTTCACCAACTTATGTGGTTTGGTGAAGTTTTATGGAACAGCTCATGGATGTGGCGTGAAGCCAATTATTGGCGCTGATTTTGCGATGCAGTCAGAAGAGTTTGGTGAAGAGTTGACTAAACTCACTGTTCTGGCAGCAGACAATGAGGGGTATAAAAACTTAACCTTGCTGATCTCCAAAGCGTATCTGCGTGGTCATGTTCAGCATCAACCTGTCATCGATAAACAATGGCTAGCTGAGCTATCGGCAGGGCTTATTGTTCTATCAGGGGCAAAAAGTGGAGAGATTGGTAAAGCGTTACTGAAGGGGAACCATAAAGTTGCTCAAAACTGCGCTGATTTTTACCATCAACACTTTGCAGACCGATTTTTCCTAGAACTGACGCGTACCGGGCGAGCAGATGAAGAAACTTATCTTCACTTTGCCTTGGACTTTGCAGAGAAAGAGCAGCTGCCTGTTGTCGCCACTAACGACGTCGTGATTCTAGATGAAACGACGTTCGAGGCACATGAGATTCGTGTGGCAATTCATGACGGTTACACGCTAGAAGATCCTCGCCGCCCTAAAAACTACAGTGCTCAGCAATATTTACGTAGCGAAGAAGAGATGTGCGAGTTGTTCGCCGATATCCCCGAAGCGCTGGAAAATAGTGTTGAAATTGCTAAGCGTTGTAATGTGACGGTACGTTTGGGCGAGTACTTCTTGCCTGCATTCCCGACAGAGGGAATGGAGGAAACCGAATTTCTGGTCAAAAAGTCAGAGGAAGGCCTTGAAGAACGCTTGGAATTTCTGTTTCCCGACGAAGAAGAGCGAGCGAAGCGACGTCCTGAGTACGATGAGCGTCTAAAAATCGAATTGGAAGTTATCAATAATATGGGCTTCCCAGGCTACTTCCTGATCGTAATGGAGTTCATTCAGTGGTCGAAGGATAATGATATTCCTGTTGGGCCTGGGCGTGGTTCGGGTGCTGGTTCGTTAGTGGCTTATGCGTTGCAAATTACCGACCTTGACCCGCTGGAATACGATCTGCTCTTCGAGCGATTCCTCAACCCAGAACGTGTCTCCATGCCCGACTTCGATGTCGACTTCTGTATGGACAAGCGTGACCAAGTAATTGACCACGTTGCAGAAATGTATGGCCGTGATGCGGTTTCCCAGATCATCACTTTCGGTACTATGGCGGCGAAAGCGGTAATCCGCGACGTAGGACGTGTACTAGGCCACCCGTTTGGTTTCGTTGATCGTATTTCAAAGCTGGTGCCGCCTGATCCGGGAATGACTCTGGAAAAGGCATTCAAAGCAGAACCAGCGCTACCTGAATTGTACGAAGCTGACGAAGAAGTGAAAGAGCTTATCGATATGTGTCGCATCCTTGAAGGGTGTACACGTAACGCCGGTAAGCACGCGGGTGGTGTAGTAATTTCACCCACCACCATTACTGATTTCGCGCCGATTTATGCTGACTCGGAAGGTCACTTCCCGGTTACTCAGTTCGATAAGAACGACGTAGAAACTGCTGGTCTGGTCAAGTTTGACTTCTTAGGTCTACGTACTCTAACCATCATCGACTGGGCTCTTGGTTTGATTAATCCACGTCTTGAGCGTGAAGGCAAAGATCCCGTTCGCATCGAATCGATTCCACTCGATGATGCGGCATCATTCCGTTTGCTACAAAACTCGGAAACCACCGCGGTATTCCAGCTTGAATCGCGCGGCATGAAAGAGTTGATCAAGCGCCTGCAACCGGACTGTTTTGAAGATATCATCGCATTAGTGGCACTGTTCCGTCCGGGTCCGTTGCAGTCGGGCATGGTAGATAACTTTATCGACCGTAAGCATGGCCGAGAAGCAATCTCATATCCAGATGAAAAGTGGCAACATGAATCGCTGAAAGAAATCCTCGATCCAACTTACGGCATTATCCTCTATCAGGAGCAGGTAATGCAGATCGCACAGGTACTGTCTGGCTACACCCTTGGTGGCGCGGACATGCTTCGTCGTGCGATGGGTAAGAAAAAGCCGGAAGAAATGGCCAAGCAGCGTGCGACCTTCGAAGACGGTGCGGTAAAGAACGGCGTCGACGGCGAGTTGGCGATGAAAATCTTCGACTTGGTAGAAAAGTTTGCTGGCTACGGCTTTAACAAATCACACTCAGCCGCTTATGCACTGGTGTCTTACCAAACGCTGTGGCTGAAGATGCATTACCCAGCCGAGTTCATGGCAGCAGTAATGACCGCCGATATGGACAATACCGAAAAAGTGGTCGGCCTGGTAGATGAATGTTTCCGTATGAAGCTCAAGGTACTTCCGCCGGATATCAACGCTGGTTTATACCGTTTTAACGTCGATGAAAATGGTGCGATCGTCTACGGTATTGGAGCGATCAAGGGAGTTGGTGAAGGCCCGATTGAAGCCATTCTACAAGCGCGCAACAAAGATGGTCACTTTAAAGACTTGTTCGATTTCTGTGCTCGTATTGACCTTAAGAAAGTGAACAAGCGTGTGATAGAGAAGCTTATTTACGCAGGCGCTCTTGACCGACTTGGCCCTCACCGCGCAGCGATGATGGCATCACTTAATGATGCGGTAAAAGCCGCCAGCCAATACCATCAAGCGGAAGCGTTTGGTCAAAGTGACCTGTTTGGTGTTCTGACTGAAGCACCAGAAGAAGTTGAACACAAATATACCAAGGTACCTGCTTGGCCAGAAAAAGTTTGGCTGGAAGGAGAACGTGATACACTTGGCTTATATTTGACCGGACACCCAATAAATGCCTACATAAAGGAACTTGGTAAGTACACCAGTTGTCGACTAAAAGATGCGACACCAACAAGACGTGATCAGAGTGTCACGGTTGCTGGTCTGGTTATTGCGGCTCGAGTGATGACAACCAAGCGTGGTACTCGTATCGGTATCATGACCTTGGATGACCGTAGTGGTCGTATGGAAGTTATGTTGTTCTCCGATGCGCTTGAACGCTACGCTGAATTGCTCGAACAAGACAAAATTTTGGTCGTTTCTGGACAGGTCAGCTTTGATGATTTCAATGGTGGTCTTAAAATGTCCGCGCGCGAGGTTATGGATCTCGGCACGGCGCGTGAAAAATACGCCCGTGGCTTATCGGTGTCCATTGAACAATCTCAAATTGATGATCAATTTTTTGAGCGCTTTAGTAAGATACTAGAGCCTTACAAGGCAGGAACGGTTCCTGTCCATATATATTACCAACGCAGCGACGCGCGAGCGCGCTTAACGTTAGGTACCGAATGGCGTGTGACGCCTAGTGACGAATTAATAGACAATTTGAAACAACTGCTTGGTAAGAGCCAGGTAGAACTCGAATTTAACTAAGTTCGGCAGTCGAATGCCGAATCAGAAAGGATCTATAGATGAGCCTGAACTTTTTAGAATTTGAAAAGCCTATTGCAGAACTTGAAGCTAAGATTGAAGCACTTCGTAGTGTTTCTCGTCACGGTGGTGACTCTGGCGTTGATCTGGACAAAGAGATCGAACAATTAGAAAAGAAAAGCTTAGAATTAAAGAAAAAAACCTTCAGCGATCTGGGGGCATGGGAAACAGCTCAGATGGCTCGTCACCCACTGCGCCCATACACACTAGATTACATTGAGCATGTCTTTACAGAGTTCGAAGAGTTAGCAGGGGATCGTGCTTACGCAGATGACAAAGCGATTGTTGGTGGTATGGCTCGTCTTGATGGTCGTCCAGTAATGATTATTGGCCATCAGAAAGGTCGTGAAACGAAAGAGAAAGTGAAACGTAACTTTGGTATGCCAAAGCCGGAAGGTTACCGTAAAGCGCTTCGCTTAATGGAAACGGCTGAGCGCTTCAACATGCCAATCATAACTTTCATTGATACTGCAGGTGCGTATCCAGGAGTTGGTGCTGAAGAACGCGGCCAATCTGAAGCTATCGCGAAAAATCTGAAAGTAATGGCAGGTCTTAAAGTGCCAGTTATTTGTAACGTGGTAGGTGAAGGTGGTTCTGGTGGTGCACTGGCGATTGGTGTAGGTGACTACGTGAACATGCTGCAATACTCGACTTATTCTGTTATCTCACCTGAAGGCTGTGCTTCAATCCTTTGGCGCGATTCAGATAAAGCACCACAAGCTGCGGAAGCGATGGGACTGATTGCTCCACGTTTGAAAGAGCTGGAACTTATCGATGAAATCATCGAAGAGCCTCTAGGCGGAGCACATCGTGATCACATCCAAATGGCGGCAAATATGAAAGCGATTTTGGTCAAGCAACTAGATGAGCTGCAACATTTTGACAACGATGCTCTGCTTGAACGCCGTTACCAGCGTTTAATGAGCTACGGTTACTGTTAATCATGCAAGATTAAAAACAAAGGCTGAACTTAGGTTCAGCTTTTTTTGTTATGAGTGGTAAACTAACAGCATTGAAATCTCTCTTCTTTGTGTATGAATTTATATCAGACATTTTCTTCTGTCATTGACCAACACAGGCTGCCTAGCGGTAAGTTAGTGCTAGCTTTGAGTGGTGGTCTGGATTCTAGAGTTCTACTGTCACTAATGGCGAGATACTGCCGTGAGCATCAGCAAGAGGGACTAGTAGTACACGTCCATCATGGTTTAAGCAGTAATGCTGACAATTGGGCCAAGCAGTGTCAGCAATGGTGCTCAGAAGATGGTATTCCTTTTAACCTCGAAAGAGTGACGCTGGAAAAAAACGGAAAAAGCATTGAAGAAAGCGCACGAGAGGCTCGTTATCAGGCTCTAAGTCAGTATGTTTCCAAGGGAGATTTACTACTGACAGGGCAGCATAGCGACGACCAGCTCGAGACATTCTTGCTCGCATTAAAACGTGGCAGTGGGCCTAAAGGGCTATCCGCTATGGCTCAGGCAATGCCTTTGAGTGAAGGGCTACTTGTTCGGCCATTGCTAGCAGTAAGTCGAACAGATGTAAAAGCCTATGCTGTAGCTGAGCAGTTGCAATGGGTTGAAGATGAAAGTAACCAAGACATACGATTTGATCGCAACTTTATTCGTCATCAGGTGACGCCTGTCATTACGCAGCGTTGGCCACATTTCTCTAAGGCTGTGCAACGCAGTGCCGAATTGTGTGCTGAGCAAGAGCAACTTCTTGATCAATTATTGGCTGAGCGCTTAGCACAGGTGTTACATCAAGACGGTAGCCTATGGATTGAGCCTTTACAGAATATGACGCTATTGATGCGCGTTCGGCTGCTCAGGATGTGGCTCGACCATCATCATGTACGCATGCCGAGCCGCGAGCAACTGAAAAAGATGTGGCAGGAAGTGGCTATCAGCCGTCAAGATGCCAATCCTGAACTGTCTATAGCAGGAGGCCAAATCCGCCGCTTTGAACGGCGCTTGTACTTGGTTGAACAGTGGCGAGAGTTGTCTGGCTGGCAGCGGGGTGTCGCCATCGGTACAAGGCTGAACTTGCCAGATTTATTGGGTACCTTATTACTCCAGCCTAGTCATCATGGGCAGCTTTCACTAGCTAAACTTGAAACTGGGCCATTATCCGTTACGTTTGAGCCTCAAGGTTTGAGCGCGAAGCCTACTGATCGCAACCATAGCCGAAAATTGAAAAAATTGTTTCAGGAATATGGAGTGCCAAGTTGGTTGCGGCGCCGTGTACCCATTTTACTGTGTGGAGATCAGGTTGCTGCTGTCGCCGATGTCTTTATTGATCATCACTTTGCAGGCCAAGACTGTGAACTTGTCTGGGACAAGCCAGCCCCATTTGTGTCAAAATTGTATACATAAAAACACACAAATAAAGTGGAATTAATAAGGAAGAGCAATGAAAAAAATCGCGATTGGAATAGTGGTTGGAATGAGTTGGTTTGCTGGGCAAGCAATGGCTGCAGGCGATGTTGCAGCTGGAAAAACAAAAGCGGCGGTATGTGCAGCGTGTCACGGTGCAGATGGTGTCGCTGTTATTCCTGGTTACCCGAACCTAAAAGGCCAAAATGAACAGTACATCGTGACGTCAATTAATGCCTATAAAAACAAAGAGCGCAATGGTGGATTAGCTGCTGTTATGCAGGCACAAGCTGCGATGCTGAGTGACGCGGATATTGCTAATTTAGCGGCCTACTATGCGAGTCTAAAGTAAGGCATCGGCAACAGTGTTTAGCCCGAGTATCATAAGCTCGGGCTTTTTATTGCCTTTTTATCATGGGATAATGAGACAAATTGCTGAAGTTTAAGGGATGAACATGAAAAAAATCGAAGCCATTATTAAGCCATTTAAATTGGATGACGTTCGTGAAGCATTGGCGGAAGTCGGTATCACTGGCATGACGGTTTCTGAAGTGAAAGGCTTTGGTCGTCAGAAAGGGCATACGGAACTGTACCGTGGTGCAGAGTACATGGTGGATTTCTTACCTAAGGTGAAGCTTGAGATTGTTGTGACAGACGATGTGGCAGAGCAATGTGTTGATACCATTGTCGAAACGGCCCAAACCGGTAAAATTGGTGACGGCAAAATCTTTATCACAGATATTGAGCGTATTGTCCGTATTCGTACTGGTGAAGAAGACGAAGACGCAATCTAACCTGATTTTCTTAGAAGAGCCGCAAGGCTCTTTTTTCTTCATGGTAGTGTCAAGTGAAAAAAAAGCGCCTGTTGATCTTACCTATTGTTGTTATCGCCGTCGTGGTTGGAGGTTTCCAACTAACGTTTTCTCTTCCTGAGCAGCCTCAACTATCGACTATTTCTCCGTCAGGGGAAGATGTGTCATTGCGTTGTGCACATGCATCTAACGTAGAGTCCATTGACAACAATGGTGATATAAATCTGCTAGTTTGGAATATTTATAAACAAAATCGCGACAATTGGTCGCAAGAACTGACCAAATATTCTGAAGATAAACAGCTGGTCTTACTGCAGGAAGCCAGTATGACCGCTGAACTAAAGGAGTGGATAAAACAGCCGTTTTGGTTTGGTAACCAAGTGGACGCGTTTAAAGCGTTTGAACGCAGTGCTGGCGTACTGAATTTATCTAAGTCTCTGCCCAAGCTCGCTTGCGCTTACACTGAACTGGAACCATGGTTGCGCTTACCTAAATCTGCTATTTATGCGACTTATCCCTTGTCTGACGGTGAGTTATTGGCGGTGGTTAATATCCATGCGGTGAACTTTACCTATGGTACGGACGAGTACCAAAGGCAGCTTGATGCGCTGGTCGCCGAGCTAAATAAGCATTCAGGTCCGATTATCGTCGCCGGTGATTTTAATAGTTGGAGTGCAGATAGAATGGCGGTAATGAAGAGTGCACTAGACAAGCTTGGTGTACAAGAAGTGAGCTATCACCCTGATAATCGTACTCAATTTATAACCGGATTAGCGCTCGATCATGTTTTTTATCGTGGGTTAGCCCTGATAAAAGCAGAGGCGCCGGAATCCGACGCCTCTGACCATAATCCTCTTGAAGTCATGTTTCGTCTAGCTGATAACGATATATAGCGCCCAGATAATGTAATACGCTATCCAAGGGAGCGCTGAAATTGCCAACGCTTGACCACGTTCGAATTCCGTCCAAGTTCCGACAGCTGCATAGCCTAAAGCGATATACCAAGGTAAGAGCAGTGGGAATGAGCTCGCAAATTGCGACCACTCATTGGTCAGAGGCAGTTTTAGGAGGCCATTGAGACTATTGAGATCGGCCGCATACACCATGACCTGACCATGCTTGAGCAGCAGACTGACGTAACTTGCTAGATCGCCAATGATCGCTGGAAATACGACAACAGTGCTTGCAGCAAACCAGCGCCAGAAGCCGTGTTGATGTTGGCTGGGTTTCGTCGCTAAATTGAACCAGAACGCCAACATCACAATGGTGAGAGTCCGGCCTATCACGTCACTGATGATCTCACTTGCCATCAAAGTGTTTGCCTCAAGGAGCGCCAATTGCTTCGGATTGGTTTGGGCGAGTTGAGTGGACAAGCCCTGCTTCAGCCATTCAAAATCCACAATATCAAAGTAGGCGCCCCAAAAGAGAAATGGGGATAACATTAACACGATGTAGGTTTGCCAGCCCCAAGCTCCACGTTGGTATAGTGCGAGGAAGCATGCACTGGGTGAACGAAATACATCAACTAGCATCACGAGAGGGTTTGAGGAAGGCGTCATACACTTACCTTAGTTACATCGACATAGAGTTTGAGTTTCTGACCAGGCTGTAGGTATTTCTTTTTGCTTAGCCCGTTCCATTTGACGATATCTTGGGATTTCACTTTAAATTTGTTGGCGATAGCGCTGATGGTGTCACCAGCCTTTACGTTATAGAAAACGGTACGGATAATGGCGCCTTCAGAGCTGTTTTTCCAGATCACCAGCTTTTGTCCAACACGAAGTGTATCTCTTGGCCCCATGCCATTCCACTTTGCAAGAGATTGGTGAGAGACCTTGTTGGCTCGAGCAATGCTCCATAAACTATCACCTGAGCGTACAGTATGAGTGAGCTTATATTGTCCACGAGACTTAGCCTGAGTTTTTGCCAGTCGGTTGGTGGCACTGAGTGTATAAGCTCGATCATCTTTAGTGGATGTTGGGATCATCAAGTGTTGTCCGACGCGGATGTTGTATCCACTCAGGTTGTTAGCGCTCTGAATGACTTTCGTTGTCGTGTTATATCGATTGGCTAATGCGCTCAAGTTGTCACCTGATTTAACCTTATAGCGGACCACCTTCATCCCTTTTCCCCGATTTTCAGAGACTTTGGCTTTGAAAACATCAATCTTTGCAACGGGCAGTAAAAGCTGATGTGGGCCATCTGGTGCGGTTGCCCATTGGTTGTAGGCGGGGTTTAGGCTTTGCAGCTGTTTGACGCTGATGCCGGCGTAGTTTGCTGCAATGGCTAAGTCTAGTTGTTCTTTAGGATCAACAAGCTCGACAACAGGCTGGTTGGCAATCGCTGGGATATCAATACCATATTTGTCTTTATTTGCAATGATATCAGCCAATGCGAGTAGTTTTGGCACATAACCACTGGTCTCTTTTGGAAGATCAAGAGAAAAAAAATCGGTTGGTTTACCCAATCTCGTATTTTTGTTTATCGCGCTAGAGACACGACCACCGCCGCTGTTGTAGGCAGCAATTGCATGATTCCAGTTGCCTTCGAATCGTTTATTGAGAGCGCTTAGGTAATCGAGCGCTGCGTCTGTAGACGCGGCGACGTCACGTCGGCCGTCATACCAGAAGTTTTGCGTTAAACCGTAATATTTTCCTGTGCCGGGAACAAACTGCCATAGTCCAGCTGCGCTGCCGTGAGAGTATGCAAAGGCATCAAAAGAGCTTTCAACGATAGGTAGAAGTGCAAGCTCTAGCGGTAGGCCACGTTGCTCAATCTTTTCTGTGATCAGGTAAAGAAATGGCTGGGCACGTTCGGAAACTGTTTTAAGATGGTTAGGGTGTTTAAGATACCAAGTGCGGTAGTAATCGACCATCTTATCGTCAGGAATCGGGAAATCCAACTGCATTGCGATACGTTGCCAGACATCATCCTGAGACTGGGGTGTCATGATTGGTTTATAGGATTCCGACGATTCTGAAGTTTTGTCACCAGGCATACTTGACGCTACTGCTGGTGAGCTATTGGTCTCCGTAGAGGCGGATTGATCGCTCTCTGTCTGCTGGGTAAGCTGACATCCTGTTAGTAGTAGTGCTAATACCCAGCTGTGTTTTACTCGCATTTCACAGCCCTTTTTCTATTTGGCTGCTGATAATACTTGTCTAAATATGGGGGTGACAAGTTGCAAAACGTTAAAATTCGTTCTTCCACTCACGTAATGCCGTAAAAATGGCGAGCGAGTCCGTTTGTTGAGTCCGGTTAGCCACTGAACGCATGACGCTTTGCTGATCTGTACGTAGAAAAGGGTTAATCCATTTTTCTTTGCGAATGGTGGTTGGTAGAGTCGGTCTGTTCTGTGCCCTGAGACGATTAACCTCGTCACGATACTGCTGTAGAAGCTCATTGTCGGGCTCTACTGCAAGAGCAAAAGCAACATTACTTGCAGTATATTCATGTGCGCAGTAGACCTCGGTTTCTTCTGGCAGAGCGGCAAGTTTGGCGAGGGAGGTGTGCATCTGTTCCATCGTACCTTCAAAGACCCGCCCGCAACCAGCTGAGAACAGAACGTCACCACAAAACAGTTTTTCATCCCCGACATAGCCGATATGTCCGCGAGTATGTCCCTCTAAACCCAAAACAAAAAATATTTCACCAAACAACTCAAGTTGGTCACCAGCCTCGACGGCGTGAGTTAATGTAGGTACTGGTTCATTGGCTGGGCCTACCACATCGACATCTGGATACTGCCTGACAAGCTCTGGGACACCGCCGATGTGATCGTTGTGGTGGTGAGTAATTAAGATAGCCTCTAAGCTTAACTCGTGCTGTTTAAGGTACTCTAGTACAGGGGTTGCCTCTCCCGGATCGACAACAGCACAACTCTGATCGCTATTTTGAATCAGCCAGATGTAATTATCATTAAATGCAGGTATGCTTTTGATCTCTAACATAGTTGTGTCTCCGATTACCAAGAGTGAAGCAGGTTGAGTATGAAGCCAGCACGCAGTAACAAGAAGCTTGAAAAGCCTCATTCATGGTCTCAGCTTAAAAATGGCCAATGGGTTAATGAGTCCATACAAACTCGTATCGATGAATGGTGCCCCAAATTATTTGGCTATCATATGCTTAAGCTGGGAGGGCTGAGCTGTGAGTTAACCAGCTTTAATTGTAACATTCAACACCAAGTTAACCTCGATATCCAGAACCCTTTGCACAATGTGATTGCAGATGGTTATGACCTTCCGTTTCTCGAAAAAAGTTTCGATGCTGTTGTGATGGCGCACCAACTGGATTATTGCAATGATCCCCATCGCATGTTGAGAGAAGTCGATCGGGTGATGATCGACGATGGGTATTTGATCATTACGGGTTTTAATCCTGTCAGCCTCACTGGTTTCGCGAGCCTGATGCCGTGGCGCAAGAATAACTTGCCTTGGAGTGGGCGTATGTTTACCCCGAATCGCATCCGCGACTGGTTGAGTGTCTTGAACTATCAGGTGATTGAATGTGACAGCTATGCCCTGTTTCCAATGCAAAAATACCGCACAATGTGGACTTGGCTGGAAAATAGTTTAGGGGATTTGGCATCTCCTATGGGCAGCCTGTACTTTATTGTTGCCCGCAAACGCACTTACCCACTTAAACCAATCAAGCCACATTGGAAGCTAAAACGAAAATTGACGCCGATTGGCGTCAATTATAAAGTTTCGAGTAAGTGAAGCCGTTCTAACTAGGCTGATACCCCGTATCTTCGTCGGTTGGACTTTCAGCGGCAGCTCGGGCTAGCTCATCACACATCTCGTTCTCTCGATGGCCAGCATGGCCTTTGACCCAACGCCAGTCTATTTTATGGCGACCTGTTTCTGCATCAAGTGCTTTCCACAAGTCGGCGTTTTTAACCGGTTTTTTATCGGATGTTTTCCAGTTGCGTTTTTTCCAGTTGTGGATCCATTGAGTAATGCCTTGGCGAACGTACTGACTATCAGTGGTGAGTATGACGTCACAAGGCTCTTTCAAAGTTTGCAGTGCGACTATAGTTGCCATCATTTCCATACGATTGTTGGTAGTGAGGGTATAACCTTTCGATAATGTCTTTTCTACTTGTTTGTAGCGCAAAACAATGCCGTATCCGCCAGGACCTGGATTGCCTAAACAAGAACCATCTGTGAAAATTTCCACCTGTTTCGTCATGATTTGATACTATTGGGTTAAGCACATTATTGGCATAGTCTGACACACAATTTGTTATGAATACCAGCAACAATTCCAACCACAATCGCATCGTGGTACTCGATACCGAAACCACAGGTATGAACCGTGAAGGTGGTCCTCATTATCAAGGGCACCGTATTATCGAAATCGGAGCGGTGGAAATCATCAACCGTAAACTGACCGGACGTCATTTTCACGTTTACATCAAACCCGATCGTGAGATTCAGCCTGACGCTGTTGAAGTTCACGGTATCACTGACGAGTTTCTGGTCGACAAACCAGAGTATCAGGATGTCCATAAGGAATTTATCGAGTTTATTAAAGGCGCTGAATTAGTCGCACACAACGCGCCCTTTGATACCGGTTTTATGGATTACGAGTTTGGTATGCTCGATCCTACGATCGGTAAAACTGACGATTACTGTAAGGTGACCGATACGCTTGCCATGGCGAAGAAAATCTTCCCCGGCAAACGAAACAACCTTGACGTATTATGTGATCGCTACGGTATAGATAACTCTCACCGTACCCTCCACGGCGCTTTGCTCGATGCTGAGATACTGGCTGACGTTTATCTGTTAATGACAGGTGGCCAGACATCACTGCAATTTAACCCGGGCAGTGCAGAAGGTAATGTGGGAGGTGAATCAATAAAACGGGCTGCTGGTGGGCGAAAATCGCTAAAGGTTATCCGTGCAACGGCCGATGAACTAGAAGCACATCAAAATAGATTGGATCTGGTGGAGAAGAGCGGAAGCTGTCTCTGGCGTCAGTAGGAGAAGGAATGTTGAGGATTTGGTTTGCCCTACTGGGTTTGTTGGTCAGTACCTTAGGATACGCTGAGGAATCCTCCATGTCGCTGCTCGACAACCGTTTTCGAGTCGACCCTACCATAAAACAAATTACCTTTGTCATCTATCGTGCTGAGCGCTCTCGCCCAGTTGTTCTGGTACGCCCAGATGGGAAAAAGTACTACGCGTGGCGTAGCCCAGACAATGTCCGTTGGTATCAAGAATCGTCCATGGACATCATCTCGATTGACAATCCTATGCCTGGCCCTTGGCAGGCAATCGGTAAAGTCACGCCTAAGAATAAAATCATTCTGATCTCCCACCTTGAACTGTCAACTGACACCATGCCGGCAAGGCTATTTCAAAATGAAGAAATGAAATTTACCGCTCGTCTAACAGCTGATGGTAAACCTTTGGTGCTCAGAGACTTCCTTGAACGAGTCAAATTGATGGTGACTTTTACCAAATATGTTGAAAACGAAGAGGAGCTGATCAAGGAAGCAAGACCAATTCCATATACGATTGGTGAATTTTCTGATGATGGCCGTGGGTTGGACGAAGTGGCTGGAGATGGTGTGTTTACCGTCTCTCTGAATATATCTCCTGAACCGGGTAAATATCGCGTTCGTATTACATCAGGCAACGGTGTGTTCCTCCGTGCTCAGGAGCAGGAGGTACTGATTTACCCAACACCGGTAGAAACTACCTTTATCCAAAGTCGTGAAGAAGGCAAAGAGCATCAGTTGGTCATCTCTGGTGAACAGGGGATGATTCAACCAGGAAGTTTGGCCGCGCAAATCGAACATAAGTCGCCAGATGCCAGCGAAATTTCCGTAGCAGAGAGTGCCTCAAAAGAATCAGATAAAGTAGTACTGGCGATCCCTTACAACGACGATATTGGTAATTATTCTTGGATGGGGAAGGTTTTTGCGACTGAAATGGGAGCGGGTCGTCCACTTGCTTTTCCAATCAAAGAACATACTTACAGTGTTCTTGAAGAGATTGACTTTGCTGAGACACGCCGATTGCAAGAAGAAGAGCGTATGATGCAACAGAAATTAGTCGAGGAAATGCGTTTGATTCAAATGCGAGAAGAGAAACGTACCCAAACCTTCATTATGATTGGGGTCGGAAATGTGGTGATGATTATTCTTGGTTTAGCGGTTTGGTTTGTGATGCGTAAGTTAGGAGCCAAGAAGGAAATGATGCCTGAAATGCAATTAGAAATGCCGAAGAAATAAGATAAATCAGACTTGCTAAAAAGGGCTGCCAACTTGGCAGCCCTTTTTAGTCAGTGTGAACTTTACGCCACTTCATCCATCTGAGGTGTTATCTCTAGAGGCTTGGCAGCTAAGTCCTTTGGGTCAAAGTCATCCACGTTAATTGCATATAAGCGATGTTCTTCTGCTTTACGTAGTAGTTGTGCATCGGCAGAATCGATAATGCCTTTTTCTAGACCAATGTCAGCGATTAAGTCGAGACGTAGGAATGGACGTCGTTCGTTGATGGCTTTACAGACTTTCTTAAACACTGGTTCTGCTTCAAGAATGATATGCAGTGCTTCCTCAATCTTACCGGCGGGATTGAACTCGCTCGCGTGGAAGTATTGATTGCGGCCCAATCGATCACGTGTCGCTGATGGTGTTTGAAGAATCTGAGCAACTTGGCTATCAATTTTATCACTTGGTGCTTTACGCACGCGGCCAAAGGGTAAGATCATCACTCGCAGTACTTTACCCAGCCACTTGTTCGGGAAGTTAGCAAGGAATTCATCAATTGCTTCTTCTGTCTGCTTCATGCTGTCCTGTAATCCCCAATGAACCAGAGGAAGATCGTCAGCGATACGGCCATCACTCTCATAACGTTTGAGTGTTGCAGAGCTGAGATAAAGCTGGCTGAGAATATCCCCCAGACGCGCTGATAAGCGCTCTTTACGTTTCAGCGAACCGCCCAATACGGCCATTGAAATGTCTGACAGGAATGCAATGTTTGCACTGTAGCGGTTGAGTTGTTGGTAGTAGCGGGTGGTCGTGTCTTTGACGGGTGCAGATGAGAGTCGACCATCAGTGAGACCTAGCCAGAAGCTGCGTACCAAGTTGCTCATTGTGAAGCTGACGTGACCTGCAAGTGCAGCATCAAACTTATCTAGTGCATCAGAAGCGTCTGAATAAGCCGCATTCATTTCTTCAAGAACGTAAGGATGACAGCGGATAGCGCCTTGACCATAGATGATCATTGAACGGGTTAAGATGTTGGCCCCTTCTACAGTTACAGCAATAGGCGCACCTTGGTAGCCTCGGGCCAAGAAGTTGGAAGGTCCCATACAGATACCTTTACCGCCCACGATGTCCATTGCATCAATAATGCTTTGCTGACCGCGGTGGGTACAGTGGTATTTTACAATTGCGGAGATAACGGAAGGCTTTTCGCCCAAATCAATGCCAGCGACAGTTAGGTTACTCGCTGCGTCCATGACGTACGCGTTGCCGCCTAGACGCGCTAATGGCTCTTCCACACCTTCCATCTGTCCGATTGGCTGTTTGAACTGGCGACGAATGCGTGCATATGCACCGGTAGCGAGTGCTGCCGTCTTGATACCACCTGTAGAGTTAGAAGGCAGCGTGATACCACGACCCACTGACAGACATTCAACCAGCATTCGCCAGCCTTGGCCAGCCATTTTAGGGCCACCGATGATGAAGTCGAGTGGCACAAACAAGTCTTCACCACGAGTTGGACCATTCTGGAACGGCACGTTCAGAGGGAAATGCCGGTTACCAATCTCAACACCTTTAAGATGGGTAGGAATCAGAGCACAAGTGATGCCCAGTTCTTCCTGTTCACCGAGTAATCCTTCAGGGTCACGCAGTTTAAAGGCAAGGCCCAGAACCGTAGCAACGGGTGCCAAGGTAATGTAGCGCTTGTTCCAAGTTAAGCGCATCCCCAGCACTTCTTTACCTTCCCACTTGCCTTTACATACCACGCCGAAGTCAGGGATTGAACCGGCATCAGAGCCAGCTTCAGGGCTGGTTAGGGCGAAACAAGGGATTTCTTTACCTTCTGCAAGGCGGGGTAGATAGTAATCTTTTTGATCGTTAGTACCGTAATGTTGCAGCAGCTCACCTGGTCCCAAAGAGTTAGGAACCCCCACAGTAGAAGAAAGAACACCTGACACGCCAGTTAATTTCTGTAACACCAAAGATTGGGCATAAGCAGAAAACTCTAAGCCACCGTATTTCTTTTTGATGATCATGGCGAAGAATTTGTTGTCTTTAAGGTACTGCCACACTTCAGGGGGTAAGTCAGCCAGTTCATGAGTGACCTGGTAATCGTTCACCATCGCGCACACTTCGTTTACTGGGCCGTCAAGAAACGCTTGTTCCTCGGCTGTGAGCTTAGGGTTTTGAATCGCATGCAGTTTGTTCCAGTCTGGCTTGCCTTTGAAAAGCTCAGCCTCCCACCAAACGGTACCAGCATCGAGGGCTTCTTTTTCCGTTTGTGACATCGCTGGTAAGACTTTTTTAAACAAAGTCAGCGCTCTTTGACTGATCAGAGATTGGCGAATGGAAGGAATCGCGATTACCGCAGTGGCAGCGATGAAAAGAATCCAGCTGAGTGAGCCTGCAGAGCCAAATATAGAAAGCACTGCTAGTGTGGCGGTAAGAGCAGCTATCGATTTCATCAGCGAAGTACGATGATAGAGACAGATCGCCAGGGCTGTAGCAAATCCGAGTATAGAGAGCAAGATGTCCATAGTTAATGTTCCTTGTTCGGCGTTTGAAATTCAGATTACGCCGTTATCTAGTAAGAGGTCCAACCAGTTAGAGTGTAATCAAAATATTAAAGAAATGTAAAACCCAAATGTGTTCAAAAAGTGATCTTGGTAGGGGGTAAATTCTAAAAATGAAGAGGAGAGCTATTTTTGATGGTGCAGAAACGGAATAAAGACGCAATTGTTTGCGGGCAGCTATCGACAGTGAGAATTGTTTGAGTAAACTCTGTTTATCACCTTGGCGACGATAAGCGTCGGCCTTGTTAATACAAAATAATTAGAGAAAAACCTATGTACCAGGATCTGATTAAAAACGAACTTACCGAAGCTGCTGACGTACTGAATAAATTCCTTAGCGATGAAAGTAATATTGCGCAAATCGAAGCGGCGGCCAAGATGCTCGCTGACTCATTTAAGCAGGGGGGCAAGGTGCTTTCTTGTGGTAACGGCGGATCTCACTGTGACGCTATGCACTTCGCTGAAGAGCTGACAGGTCGTTACCGTGAGAATCGTCCGGGTTTGCCAGGTATTGCTATCTCCGATCCAAGCCACCTATCTTGTGTAAGTAATGACTTTGGTTACGAGTATGTGTTCTCTCGCTATGTAGAAGCGGTTGGTGCTAAAGGGGATGTACTATTTGGTTTGTCGACATCGGGAAACTCTGGCAACATTCTTAAAGCGATTGAAGCGGCTCAGGCAAAAGGCATGAAGACGATTGCTCTGACCGGTAAAGATGGCGGTAAAATGGCGGGTCTAGCGGATATTGAAATTCGTGTTCCTCATTTTGGTTACGCTGACCGTATTCAAGAGATCCACATTAAAATCATCCATATTGTGATTCAGTTGATCGAAAAGGAAATGGAAAAGTAATTTTCAAACTGGTTTAGCAAGTGCCAGTGTTGTTTATGCTGGCACTTAGGTAGTGCAAGGGAGTTTTATAAACCATGTGTGAATTGCTCGGAATGAGCGCCAATGTACCAACAGACATTTGTTTCAGTTTTACTGGCTTGATGCAGCGTGGCGGCAATACCGGCCCACATCGCGATGGCTGGGGGATCACTTTCTACGAAGGTAAAGGTTTTCGGACGTTTAAAGATCCGAATCCAAGCTGCAAGTCAAAAATTGCTGAATTGGTTCAAAATTATCCGATCAAAAGCTGCGCAATAGTTAGCCATATTCGTCAAGCGAATCGTGGTGGCGTCAATCTAGAGAACACTCACCCATTTACCCGCGAATTGTGGGGACGTTATTGGACTTTTGCTCACAATGGTCAGTTGTCTGATTATCAAGAGCTGCATACTGGGCGTCATAGACCTGTGGGCCAGACAGACAGTGAATTGGCGTTTTGTTGGTTGCTTAAGCAGATGGAAGACCGATTCCCAGAACCGCCTCAGGATATGATAGGTGTGTTCCGCTTTGTGGCGAAATGTTGTGAAACCCTGAAAAGTAAAGGGGTGTTCAATATGCTGTTGTCAGATGGTGAGTACGTTATGACCTATTGTACCAACCATCTCTACTGGATTACTCGTCGTGCGCCATTTGGCAAAGCTTCTTTAATTGATGAAGATGTCGAGATTAATTTTCAGGAAGAAACGACACCTAATGATGTGGTTTCAGTCATCGCGACGCAGCCGCTAACTGATAATGAAGAATGGCATCGAATGAAACCGGGAGAATTTGGCATTTTACATTTTGGTGAGATTGTCGATGGTAATGCCGATGAGCTTATTGATGCACCATTTGCTCCGAAAAAGGTTGAAAGTCAGGCGCCTACTGAGCCGTTGGAGTAATAGAATCGCTGCGCTCTTAGATCGGGCTGCGCCCGCGAGATGCGAGAACGGACTTCGTCCTATGGAAAACAGGAGCGGGCTTTGCCCTGCGAGATAGAATACAAATACTTCGTTTGGTCATTCCATAGACTGACGAAGGAAGGAGTAGGGAATCTCAATAAGTTATCTAGTCGCTTGAAGAGATCCCCAACTCGCTCGTTCCTTGCTCTTGAGGATGACTAGATAAACTGTTGAAACAAAAGAGCTGATGAAAAGTGCCAACTCTATAAAATCTCCCGTTTCCCACAAAAAAGGCCGATGTCTCCATCGGCCTTTTATATTTCTAGGTGCTAACTTACGCTAGCTGAGCTTTAATGTGTTCAACGATATCGGCCATCGCAACAGGTGTCTTGTCACCAGTGCGGCGGTTCTTGTACTCGAAGTTACCTTCTTTCATTGAACGGTCGCCAATGACGATAGTGTGAGGAACGCCGATTAGCTCCATATCAGAGAACATTACGCCAGGGCGCTCTTTACGGTCGTCGAATAGAACTTCGATGCCCATTGCCGTCAGTTCAGCGTACAGCTTCTCAGCCGCTTCTTGCACTTCTTCTGACTTGTGCATGTTCATTGGTACGATCGCGACTTGGAAAGGTGCAAGTGCGTCTGGCCAGATGATGCCGTACTTGTCGTGGTTCTGCTCAATTGCAGACGCAACAACACGAGAAACACCGATACCGTAACAACCCATCTCTAGGATAACGTTTTTACCGTCTGGACCAAGAACACCACAGTTCATTGCTTGAGAGTAAACATTACCTAGTTGGAAGATGTGGCCTACTTCGATACCACGTTTCAGTGCGATGGTACCTTTACCACAAGGGCTTGGATCACCTTCAACTACATTACGTAAGTCTTCAACTTGGCCAAGCTCAACATCACGACCCCAGTTGATACCGAAGTAGTGCTTGTCGTCTACGTTAGCGCCTGCGCCAAAGTCACTCATTACAGCAACAGTGCGGTCAACGATGAATGGCAGTTTAAGACCAACAGGGCCTAGTGAGCCAGGGCCAGCGCCGATTAGGGCACGGATCTCTTCTTCTGTTGCCATCTCTAGAGGGGCTGCAACTTGAGGAAGGTTTTCCGCTTTCACTTCGTTCAGTTCGTGGTCGCCACGAATGATAAGCGCGATTAGGTCAGCGTCAACTTCATCAGATGCTTTAACAAATAGCGTCTTAACCGTCTTCTCGATTGGCACCTCAAACTGTTCAACAAGCTCAGCAATTGTCTTTGCGTTTGGCGTGTCAACTAACGTCATTTCTTGAGTTGGAGCCGCAGCTTCGTCAGCCAGAGCGAGTGCTTCGGCTTTTTCGATGTTCGCTGCGTAGTCAGACTCAGTAGAGAAGGCAATTAGGTCTTCACCACTTTCTGCAAGTACGTGGAACTCTTGAGAACCACTACCACCGATAGCACCTGAGTCAGCCAGTACTGGGCGGTACTCAAGTCCCATGCGGTCGAAGGCTTTACAGTAAGCATCGTGCATTGCATCGTAAGACTTCTGTAGACCTTCTTTATCGATATCAAAGCTGTACGCATCCATCATGCAGAATTCGCGTGCACGCATTACGCCAAAACGTGGGCGACGCTCATCACGGAACTTAGTTTGGATTTGGTAAAGGTTTAGCGGTAGCTGCTTGTAAGAGCTCACTTCATTGCGCACTAGGCTAGTGATCACTTCTTCAGCTGTTGGGCTAAGAACAAACGGACGAGTGTGTCGGTCAGTAAAGCGAAGTAGCTCAGGACCCATCTTCTCGCTGCGGCCTGTCTCTTCCCATAGTTCAAACGGCTGAACAACGGGCATCAATGTTTCGACTGCGCCTGCATTGTCGATCTCTTGACGAACGATGTTTTCGACTTTACGCAGTACACGTAGACCAGTAGGTAGCCAGGTGTAGAGACCTGAAGCCAGCTTACGGATCATACCTGCACGTAGCATGAGCTGGTGGCTCACTACTTCTGCGTCGTTTGGAGTCTCCTTCAGAGTAGAAAGAAGATAATTACTGGTACGCATTTAACTTATCCGTTCATTAAAGTTAGATACTCAAGCCAGAATGGACAGGAGTATGGAAGTCCCACGAGGGGAAAATTGTTAGCCGCTTATAATATCAGCCAAATGCCGTTGTCAAAAGCTTTCAATCGCAGTAACCGTTATTAAGTTATCGTTAACGGTGAACTTCACATTCAGATCGAACAAATTTACCGCATACTCTTTACTATCAGGCTTGTTCTTTTTGTACGCTGGGCGAGGGTCTTGTGCTAAAACCTGCTCAATTACCGTCTTTTGATAGTCAAGATATCCGCGGGTATCTAACTGCTCTATAGCTAATGACGAGAATAGGACTTGAGACTTTTCTGGTTCCGCTTCTGCGTAGCTTCCTAGCGCTTGAGGAATAGAGTCTGAATAAGGGATATACGGCTTGATGTCGATGATAGGAGTATCATTAACTAAATCGACATTGCCCAGATCGAGATAGATCTGATCGCCTTGTTTTGTGACCCCTTTAATTTTAACCGCTGACAGTCCAATCCCATTGGGTCTAAACGTCGAACGAGAAGCAAATACACCTACACGTTCATTGCCACCCAGTCGAGGTGGTCTGACAGTAGGCTTCCATCCTGCCGCTAAATTCTGGTCAAACAGAAACAATAACCAAGCATGGGAGAATTGCTCCAACCCGCGCACTGCTTCGGGACTATTCGCCTCTCCAACTAGCTTTACTCGCGAGCGAGCAGCGGGTACTAAGCTCGGCTGCCGAGGAACGGCGAACTTCTCTTTATATGGGCTTTCAATAAAACCGATCGGCTCTATGGAATACATCTCTTTTCTCTCAATTTGGTGATGAGGAAAAAGTATCACAAAAAAGAGTAGTAAAACTTGTTGATAATGATTATTATTTAAAATGTTATAACATAACAGTTTCTATTGAGGTAATTATGCAACCCAACATTCACCCTGAATACCGAACCGTGGTTTTCCATGATACAAGCATTGATGAGTACTTCCTTATCGGTTCAACATTGCAAACTGACCGCACTATTGAGTGGAAAGATGGCAAAACCTACCCGTACTTTACGATTGAAGTTTCTTCTAAATCTCACCCTTTCTACACAGGTAAGCAGCGTGTCATTCATCAGGAAGGTCGTGTCGCTAACTTTAAGCGTCGATTTGGTCAATTTTCTAAAGGGGACAAGTAAATGAAGGTCGTAAAATCTCTTAAAAGTGCTAAAAGTCGCCATCCTGATTGTCAGATAGTAAAAAGGAGAGGGCGTTTGTACGTAATATGTAAAACCAATCCCAGATTCAAAGCTGTTCAGAAATAGTGAATGCATTATTAATTTCAATTGTTTGGTGTAATTTATAATTCTAACGATTGTCACTTATGTAGATGAAGCTGCTGATTTTTTGTTTTTTTATCGTTAATCATATTGATCAAGATAGCACTTTATTACATTTTTGATTTCTAATTGACCTCTTTGTCGAGTAACCTGCGCGAGCTTTGTTGCCGCTTGGCACAATGACGCGCAGGATTAACAACAACAAGGAGGGAAGAGATGAGTTCATCTACTTCGATTAAACAAAACTCGCCTAAGAGGCCGATATTTACTCGTTTCTTAGATACCGTTGAATATTTGGGCAACTTGTTACCACACCCGATCACGCTTTTCGCCATTTTCTGTGTTGCGATTTTAATCGCTTCCGGTATTGCAGGTTACTTTGAAGTGGCGGTAGCAGATCCTCGTCCAGAAGGCGCTCCAGGTCGTGCCGTTGACGGAATGATTCAGGTTGTCAGCTTGTTAAATGCAGACGGTCTTGAGTTGATTGTTACCAATCTAGTTAAAAACTTTGTCGGCTTTGCGCCTTTAGGCACCGTATTAGTTGCACTATTGGGTGTTGCAGTGGCGGAATATTCAGGTTTACTGTCTGCGGCAATGCGTGGTTTGGTTATGGGTGCTTCGAAGAGCATGGTTACCATCACGGTGGTATTTGCAGGTATCATTTCCAATACAGCATCTGAACTAGGCTATGTGGTACTTATCCCACTAGCGGCTATGCTGTTCCACTCTTTGGGTCGCCACCCTCTTGCCGGTCTCGCCGCTGCATTTGCAGGTGTATCTGGCGGTTATTCCGCAAACTTACTGATCGGCACTGTTGACCCACTGCTTTCTGGGATCACAGAAACGGCAGCACAAATGATTGACCCTACTTACACTGTTGGCCCAGAAGTTAACTGGTACTTTATGTTCGTTTCTACTTTCTTCATCGCCGGTATGGGTGCTTTCGTAACGGAGAAAATCGTTGAGCCTAAATTAGGCAAATACAACGAAGAAGATGCAGCAGAAGATTTGTCGAATGACTCAATGGGCACGATAACTGACGTTGAGAAGAAAGGTTTGAAAATGGCTGGACTGGCCGTGCTGGTTGTATCTGCTCTACTTGCTTGGACAATTGTTCCTGCAGATGGAATTCTTCGCTCAGACGCCGGCACGGTTGCAGGTTCGCCATTCCTGAAAAGTATTGTGGCTTTCATCTTTGTTTTCTTTGCTATCCCAGGTCTGGTTTACGGTAGAGTAGTTGGCACAATGAAGAATGATCGCGACGTGATTGACGCGATGTCTAAATCCATGTCTTCAATGGGAATGTACATTGTACTGGTATTCTTTGCTGCTCAATTTGTTGCGTTTTTCAAGTGGACTAATTTTGGTCAAGTGTTCGCGGTAGCAGGCGCAGATTTTCTACAAAGCATTGGTCTGACTGGTCCTATGTTGTTTTTTTCCTTTATTTTGATGTGTGGTTTCATCAATCTGATGATCGGTTCAGCTTCTGCACAATGGGCTGTGACAGCGCCAATCTTTGTTCCCATGTTGATGCTAGTCGGCTATGCGCCTGAAACGATTCAAGCGGCATACCGTATCGGTGACTCCACGACCAACATCATTACACCAATGATGAGCTATTTTGGTTTGATTCTCGCTGTTGCATCGCGTTATATGAAAAATCTAGGTATCGGTACGCTGATTGCGACCATGCTACCGTACTCAATCTGCTTTATCGTGGGTTGGAGTTTACTGTTCTACCTATGGGTATTCGTATTTGGTTTGCCAGTCGGTCCTGGTGCGGCGACCTACTACGCGCCATAACGTCTTATCGAACGACAAAACCGGAGCCAAGTGCTCCGGTTTTTTGTTTTTGGTATTGTGGGTAGATCTAAGACTATAAAATTCACCGTATCTAGTGCTAGGGGCAAGAGATTAGTAATGGAAGTGACAATCAGAGAAGTCAAAATAGAGGATGCCGATGGTGTTCGTGGTGTATTAAATCCAATCATTGAGCAAGGTAAATTTACCGTTATTGATACACCATTTTCACTCGTCGACGAGCAAACTTTTATCCGTCAGTTTCCTCAGCGAGGCGTCTTCAAAGTTGCTGTGTCCGAGAATCAACAGGTGTTAGGATTTCAGAATGTCGAACCATTCGCGTCCTATACTCAGGCATTCGCTCATGTTGGAGTGATCGGTACCTATGTAGATGAGCAGTTTCGAGGGATGAAGATCGCCAGCAGTTTATTTGCTGAGACGTTTGCGTCGGCAAGAAATAAGGGATATGAAAAGCTGTTTGCTTACGTGAGAGAAGATAATCCAACGGCTTTAGCTGTGTATCTTAATCAGGGTTTTGAGGTGATAGGAACGGCAAAGAAGCACGCTTATGTGAAAGGTCGGTACATCGATGAAATACTGATTGAGAAATTCCTATGATCAATCAAAAAAGCAAAGAAAAAGGCTGACGCAATGACGTCAGCCTTTGTTCAACTCAGTAAGTTATTACCAACCTTTAACTACGCCACCTTTAAAGATGTCTGAAGCAGCCGTGTACACTTCCTCCGTTTGGTAAGACTTGATGAAGTTCTGCACGTTTTCAGCTTTGACGTTGTCTTCACGCGCCACAATGATGTTTACGTATGGAGATTCTTTGTTTTCAACAAATACGCCATCTTTTTGTGGTGTCAGGTTAATTGAGCTTGCGTAAGTTGTGTTGATGATAGACAGGGCTACATCGTCAAGAGAGCGTGGAAGCTGAGCGGCATCTAGTTCAACAATAGTGATGTTTTTTGGGTTTTCAGCAATATCACGTACGGTTGCTAGTAGACCAACACCATCACGTAGTTTAAGCAGTCCTTGTTGTTCAAGAAGCAGTAGAGAACGCCCTAAGTTAGTTGGGTCGTTTGGTACTGCGATACGAGCACCCTCCTGAATCTCATCGACCGATTTCACTTGTTTAGAGTAACCAGCAATGGGGTAAACAAACGTATTGCCAGCGATTGCTAGTTTGTAACCACGATCATTCACTTGTTGATCTAGATATGGTTTGTGCTGGAATGCGTTGATGTCGATAGAGCCATCATCCAATGCTGCGTTTGGCGTCACGTAATCTGTAAAAGTAACAAGCTCCACATCCAAGCCGTATTTTTCTTTTGCAACTTTAGCGGCGACTTCTGCTACCTGAGCTTCAGCGCCCGCCATAACACCGACTTTAATCTTGCTGGTGTCTGCTGCTTGCTTTTCACCACATCCGGATAGCACAAGTGACGAAGCGACTGCTGCAATGGCGAGTAAACCTTTTAATCCAAATTTCATGACTTTCTCCTTATTCTGTATCTGTAAATTTATTATCTGTGATCGACGCGGCGAACAATTGCATCGCCGATAGACTGAATGATTTGCACCAAGACGATGAGCATTACCACGGTTACAGCCATGATGACCACATCATAGCGATGGAAGCCGTAGCGAATCGCGACATCACCTAATCCGCCACCCCCAACTGTTCCGGCCATAGCGGAATAGCTCACTAGGGTGACCAATGTGATGGTGATTGAGTTCACTATGGTTGGCATTGCCTCAGGAAGCAGTACCTTGTTGATGATTTGTATTGGAGTTGCCCCCATTGATTGAGCTGCTTCTACTAAGCCTGTTGGTACTTCAAGTAGTGCCCCTTCAATAAGGCGAGCAACAAATGGGATGGCGCCGATAGTCAGTGGCACGATAGCCGCCGTGGTGCCGATAAACGTGCCGACGAGAACTTTAGTGACTGGGATGATGGCTACCATTAAAACTAGAAACGGCACCGAGCGACCGACGTTGACGATAGCACCGAGAATGCTATTGAGCTTGGTGTTCTCAAGTAGGCCGCCTTTTTTGGTGGTATGAAGGATAACACCTAATGGAATACCAACGGCAAAGCCAACGATACCTGCGACTGAGACCATGTAGAGGGTTTCCCAAGTCGCACCAATTAAAAGGCTACTGTTAAGGCTTAGCCACTCTGAAATTGTGTTAAAGGACATAACCCAGTACCTCTACTTTTACATTGTGTTCACGGAGGAATTCAATCGCCGCATTGTCATCTTGCTCGTTACCAAACAGCTCTGCGACCATCATGCCGAATTTGACGCCACCAGCGTAATCAAGATCAGAACTCAGAATGCTGACATCGATATTGAATTGACGAGCAATCTGACTGACGAGCGGTGCATCTACAGTAGCTCCGGTAAATTCGAGTCTCACCAATGGATAACTGCCTTCAACGCGGGTCGTTTGCAGGCGTGTCTGATAATCATCCGGAATAGACAGATCAAGCGTAGAACGGATAAATTCATGCGCCAGTTCAGTTTTAGGATGGGCGAAAATTTCACCAACAGTACCTTTCTCAACCAATTCCCCGCCACCAATGATTGCCACTTCATGACAGATACTTTTCACCACGTCCATTTCGTGGGTGATGAGCAACATAGTGATATTCAGTTTACGGTTGATCTCTTTGAGCAACTCAAGTATCGATTGTGTTGTTGCAGGATCCAATGCACTCGTTGCTTCGTCACACAGCAACACTTTTGGATCGGAAGCTAGGGCACGTGCAATAGCGACGCGCTGCTTTTGACCACCGCTCAAGTTCGATGGGTAGCTTTCATGTTTATCAGAGAGGCCTACCAGTTTGAGCAGCTCAGTCACTTTAGCGCTAATGTGCGCCTTATCTTTGCCCGCTAACTCAAGTGGCAGGGCAACGTTGTCAAATACGGTACGAGATGACAGTAGGTTAAAATGTTGGAAGATCATACCGATGTTACGGCGTGTTTCGCTCAGTTCTGATTTTGACAGCTTGGTAAGATCAATACCGTCGACAATGATGGAGCCTGACGTTGGCGCTTCCAGCATATTGACACATCGAATAAGCGTACTTTTCCCTGCTCCTGATGAGCCAATTACACCGAAGATTGTTCCCTGTGAGATATGAAGGTTGATGTCCTTCAAGGCATGTATTTCTTTATTTCCTTGAAGAAATACTTTGTTTACTTGATTAATTTCTATCATTGAGAAATCCACTATCAGACTGCTTTTGGGAAAAAGTAGATAATTTTGAACTACCTCTCATTTAGTAGAGGATGCTATGGTTTTGCACTAATTGTGTCAATAGATATTTTTACGGCTAGACGTCTAAACGTTCATTGCAACCAAACAGATTAGTAATTAGATAGTGATGAAAGAAATAAAGCGTGTAATAATTCTGGAAATAAATAGTAGATAGAGAAGCAAATTTTGGCGAAACCAGCAGTCTTTTTGGATCGTGATGGTGTAATTAACGTTGACCACGGATATGTTCATGACGAGCACGACTTTGAATTTATTGATGGCGTATTTGAAGCGACTAAAAAGCTCCAAGAGATGGGCTACATGCTTGTATTGGTGACTAACCAGTCGGGTATTGCTCGTGGTAAATTCAGTGAAGACCGTTTCCTATCACTCACGCAGTGGATGGATTGGAATTTTGTTGATCATGATGTTGAGTTTGATGGCTTCTACTATTGCCCACATCATGCCGAACATGGTCAGGGTAAGTACAAAGAAGATTGTAATTGCCGCAAACCTAAGCCTGGCATGTTCATTTCTGCGCGTGATTTCCTCAAAATCGATATGGCGAATTCTGTTATGGTCGGTGATAAAGCTGAAGATATGATGGCAGCAGAAGCCGCTGAAGTAGGTACGCGTATTTTAGTACGTACTGGTAAGCCTGTTACGGAAAAAGGTGAGGCGATTGCCTCTGTTGTACTGGACAGTATCAAAGAAGTCCCTGCCTATTTAGCTAAGTAAAATACCGAGAAAAGAGGTCGCTTGAGGCGGCCTTTTTCTATTGGAGAGTGTGGATGAAAATGAAAGCGTTGTTAGGGTTGCTGGCAGGAGTGACATTATTTGGGTGCAGCTACTCGGCGATTGAACGCAAAGCCGATGAAAAGCAACCATTCGTGACCTACCAGTGTGCATCGAACAAACAGTTTGAGGTCGCTTACCTAATTAAAGAACAAGCGGCGATTTTGCGTTTACCTAAACACGACTACCGCCTCGCTCAGGTCCCATCTGGTTCTGGTGCAAAATATATCCTAGATAATGGAACAAAACCGATTCTCAATCCAGTGACGCTACACACCAAAGGTGATGATGCCCGATTAGAATTGGGCAGAGTCGTTTACAAAAACTGTAAAACACAATAGCGTTAGTCTTCTGGTACAACCTGCTTTGTCTTTTGAGCGAACTCACTGCATTATGAATAAAAAACTGACCATTCTTGATATTGCTAAACTTTCTGGCGTTGGTAAATCTACGGTTTCCCGTGTATTGACTAATGATCCTAAAGTCAAACCCGAGACTCGCGCCAAGGTTGAGCGTGTGATTGAAGAGTCTGGCTACGTTCCGTCTAAGTCGGCGCAAGCGATGCGCGGAGGCAGTCAGAAAGTTGTTGGGGTCATCATCTCGCGTCTTGATTCGCCTTCGGAAAACAAAGCTGTTAGCAGTATGCTGCAAGTTCTTTACGGTAACGGCTATGACGCGGTGATCATGGAAAGTCAGTTTGACCGCAAGATGACCAATGAACACCTCGACGTTTTGCGCAGGCGCAATGTTGATGGCGTGATTGTGTTTGGCTTTAGTGATTTTGACATCGAGCGTCTTTCTAGCTGGCAGCATCGTTCGCTGGTGATTGCCATGGATACTGATGAAACGTCATCGATCAACTACGATAATACAGGTGTTATTCGTTATGCGCTGGAACACCTTCAGCGCCAATCGGTGAGCGAGATTGCTTTTATTGGTGTTGATCCTTCAGACCGAACTACTGGGAAGATTCGTCTCAATGCTTACTTAGATTGGTGTTCAGAGCATCGATTGTCCCCCAACTATCAAACAGGCCATTTGCATCACGAAAGCGCTTATCGTTTGGTGGATAAAGTGTTGACTCAAACCACACAGGCGATTGTATGCGCCAGTGATACTTTGGCATTGGGTGTGATTAAACGTCTTCAAGAATTGGATAGGGAAGATGTGATGGTCACAGGTGTTGGTGGCAATGAACTGTTGTCTTTTCTATTTCCGAGAGTATTCAGTATCGACCCGGGTTATGCTCAGGCTGGAGAAAGGGCGGCCAAGCTTCTGATTTCTCAGCTCAATGGAGAATCTGAACTCGTACACCTCACTCAGGAACCAATTTTGAGTTAACCCTCTCTTTTCTCTATGGTTTAAAATTATACTGTGATCTCATTCAATTAATGGGATTGTTCCCATTTATCTATTTCGATAGATTTGACAATATAATAAATACAAATGGGAATGTTCCCAAATAAATTATAACTAACCTTTTTGATCAGAGACTTCTGATCTGAACGAGAAACCAATTTAGGGTGGACAAGGATATGAGTAAGATTGCGAAACAAGAAGTTGAGCGTCTGATAGAACTGGTTGGCGGTCGCGAAAACATCGCCAGTGTCAGCCACTGTCTGACGCGCCTCCGCTTCGTGTTAAATGACACAAGTAAAGCCGACACAGATGCACTGGAAGCACTGTCGCTGGTGAAGGGCTGTTTCACTAATGCGGGTCAATTTCAAGTTGTTGTCGGTACTGAAGTTGATGAAGTGTACAAGGTCCTTATTGAACTGTCGGGTAAGTCTGAAGCATCGAAAGATGAATCCAAACAGGCTGCACGTCAGAACATGAACATTTTGGAACGTGGCATCTCTCATCTTGCTGAGATCTTTGTACCACTGTTACCTGCAATTATTACCGGTGGTCTGATCTTGGGCTTCCGTAATGTGATTGGCGACATCAAGATGTTTGATGGTCAATCATTGACAGAAATTAGCCAATTCTGGGCGACTGTCCATAGCTTTCTATGGCTAATTGGTGAAGCCATTTTCTTCTTCTTGCCTGTTGGCGTGTGTTGGTCAACAGTGAAAAAACTCGGTGGTACACCGATCCTCGGCATTACGCTTGGTGTCACTTTGGTTTCTCCTCAACTGATGAATGCGTATCTGATAGGTAAGCAAGTGCCAGAAGTATGGGATTTTGGCTTATTTGCTATCGAGAAGGTGGGTTATCAGGCTCAGGTTATTCCAGCCATGTTAGCAGGTATCGCGTTGGCGTTTATCGAAACGAACCTTAAGCGTATTGTTCCTTCTTACCTATATCTGGTTGTCGTTCCTTTCGTTTCTATCATCGTCTCTGTGGTATTAGCGCATTCTCTGATTGGCCCGTTCGGTCGCGTACTGGGTGACGGCGTGGCATTCGCCGCAAAAGCAGCAATGACGGGTGATTTCGCAGTGATTGGCTCAATGGTGTTTGGCTTCCTATATGCACCTTTGGTGATTACCGGTATTCATCATACAACCAACGCTGTCGATCTGCAGTTGATGCAAGACCTAGGTGGTACTCCAATCTGGCCTTTGATTGCACTGTCTAACATTGCTCAGGCATCAGCGGTTGTCGGTATTATCATCATCAGTAAGAAACACGGTGAACGCGATATCTCAGTACCTGCGGCGATTTCTGCTTATCTAGGTGTCACCGAGCCAGCGATGTACGGTATTAACTTGAAGTACAAGTTCCCAATGCTAAGCGCAATGGTTGGTAGTGCAATTGCAGCGGCGATCTGTGGTAGTGCGGGTGTTATGGCGAACGGTATTGGTGTGGGTGGTCTACCAGGTATCTTATCTATCCAACCACAATTCTGGGGCATCTACGCGATTGCAATGCTGGTGGCGATTGCACTACCGGCAGTATTGACCCTGTTCTTCTACAAGCGTGCACAAATGAAAGGTGAGCTAGAGCCTGCAAGCGCTTAAGTGCAAACAAAAAAGAGCGATCGCATTCCCGCGATCGCTCCTGCTATTTTTTCGATTTTTTATTTTTTGGTAAGTGAGTTTAGCAATGACAACAATCACAAATGATGCGAACTGGTGGAAAACGGCTTCGATATATCAGATTTACCCGAAGAGCTTCTGTGATAGCGGCAGTAAGGGAACAGGGGATATCAAGGGCATCATTTCTAAGCTCGATTACTTAAAATTGCTCGGTATTGATGCTATTTGGCTGACGCCAGTCTATCAGTCTCCGATGATTGATAATGGTTATGACATCTCAGACTACTACTCTATTAACCCTCAGTTTGGCAGCATGGAAGACTTTCAATGTTTGCTTAGTGAAGCGCACCAGCGTGGTATTCGCATCATTATGGATATTGTGGTTAACCATACCTCCACTGAACACGTTTGGTTCCAATCTGCGCTGGGGGATAAGAGCAGCCCATACCGAGATTACTATATTTGGAAAGATCCGGTTGAAGGTGACGTTCCAAACAACTGGCAGTCCAAGTTTGGCGGAAGTGCTTGGGAAATGGATGAGCAAACGGGCCAGTATTTTCTGCACCTCTTTGCCAAAGAGCAAGCGGATCTTAATTGGGAGAACCCGACAGTTCGAGAGGAAGTGAAAAAGGTCATCAGCTTCTGGGCTGAGAAAGGAGTGGATGGCTTCCGTCTTGATGTGATTAACCTAATTTCTAAGCAGCAAGATTTCCCGAATGATGATATTGGTGACGGTCGCCGCTTTTACACAGATGGCCCTCGTGTACATGAATACTTAAAGGAAATCAGCGAAGCTGTGTTCCAAAAATATGGCAGCGTTACGGTGGGTGAAATGTCGTCTACCACATTGGAGCATTGCCAACAGTACTCCTCTCTGGATAACAAAGAACTGTCGATGGTGTTTAACTTCCACCATCTAAAAGTGGATTACCCAAATGGCGAAAAGTGGACCAAAGCGCCTTTTGACTTTTCACAACTAAAGCAGATTTTCAACCATTGGCAAACAGGATTGAACGGCAAAGGTTGGGGAGCACTGTTCTGGTGTAATCATGATCAGCCACGTATTGTTAGCCGCTTAGGCGATGACCAAAACTATCGAGTGGAGTCGGCCAAAATGTTGGGAGCCTCTGTCCATATGATGCAAGGTACACCATACATTTATCAAGGAGAAGAGATTGGGATGACCAACCCCGGCTATACCTCGATAGAGCAATATCGCGATGTGGAAAGTACCAATATGTATGACATCATGGTCAACCAGCAAGGTGTCAGCAACGAAGAAATGATCGATATCCTGGCTCAGAAATCCCGCGATAACTCACGTACGCCAATGCAATGGAATGACGAGCAGTATGCTGGCTTCTCTCAGGTTCAACCTTGGTTGGCGGTGGCAGAAAATTATCCTCAAGTGAACGCAGCTAAAGCCGTTGATGACAGTAACTCGGTTTTTTACTTCTACCAGAAGTTGATTCAATTGCGCAAAGAGATTGAAGTGATTACCACTGGGAGCTACACCGATCTTTACCCAGAACATAAGGCGATATTCGGTTATCAACGTAAATCAGAAAATCAGACCCTAATTTGTTTGAATAACTATTACGCAGACGAAACAGAGTGCGTCTTACCTGAAGAGTTTGATTGCGATAAAGCACAATACGTTTTATGTAACTATGAGCTTTCTGGTGAGAAGGTATCTCAGCATCAAGTACTTCGCTCTTATGAAACACGTATTATTCTTTTAAACAACTAACTTCCCCCTTTGATGTTAGTTATCGCCTCGGCTATTGGTCGGGGCTTTTTTGTACTTGCGAGAAGAGAGATAGAGGTGTGATTAGATTTTCAATAAGTACAAAAAAACCAGCTCATTGAGCTGGTTTTCTGTAAATGGTGGAGGGGGACGGATTCGAACCATCGAAGGCAGTGCCAGCAGATTTACAGTCTGATCCCTTTGGCCACTCGGGAACCCCTCCA
>NZ_JXXU01000043.1 GCF_000967495.1 Vibrio neptunius
AAAATATGCTCTCTATCGGCTACACCACCACCGTGAGCATGAAACTGGATGGGCCCAAGATAGGACGCGTTCTGATACGTGCTTATCAGCTCAGGAGTGGCATCATTACTGTCGACAATCACCATGGTATGAGAGGTTTCACTGTGTTCAAAGTAAAACCACATGCCGTGTTCGGCTAAAAGACGCTGAACAAAATGGTGGTCACTTTCACGGTATTGGAGCACGTAGTCTTTGTTCTGATAGTGAGCCGTCAGTTCCAAGCGGTAATCGTGCATCCCCGCGTCATCAAAAACATGGCGAATAATATCTGGCGCAGTTTTATTTTGAAAAATCCGGCAATCTTGGCGCTGGGTTAAAAACCACAGCTGCGGTACTAGGGTAATCTGATAGCGAGAGTAACGCCGACCCGTGCCTAAGTAGAAGAGTTGAGAAATGCTACCGTGAAAATGACGAGCTGTCGCGGTACCTTGACCGAAGAGACTCAGCACACCGTTTTTTCTACTCAGTGCATCAAAGGTCATCTCCTTACTCTCTGATAACACCGTCAAATTGATTTCAAACCAGGTAGACAGGGCTTCCTGAGCACAAAAACTTTCTACTTTGAACCTTTCTACAACATCGGAGACCTCAAAGGTAAACTCAATATCATTCGCCATACAGTTTCACTCTTGTGAAGATAAGTTATCATCTGCAACAAAACTACATGCATCTCAGTTGAATGAACTGTACCAAGCTATTTAGATAACGCCACCTTGCAAAAGTAAGGTGCAAGCCGATAGTGGGGCTGAGGAATACACTAAATGGGTAACGTTAGTGCCTAAAATGGTGGGTGATAAGGCGGTTTGGTTAGTGAAATGTACGGATCTTGTCTTTGGGTGACAAAATGGCTTTTGCGGTGCAGTTTACATTGTTTAATACCTAATACTCAGATTATCAGCTGCTTTTTTGGGCCGATGTCGTATTTTTGCCCATGCTAAATACTGACTTTTTCATCTATGGGGAAGTGCTGTCTGTACCTCAAGTGATCGCCAGTGCTTTGTTTCTGATTGGCATCAGTTTGATTGTCACACCTAAATCACAGGTTCGTTTAGCTGTCAGTACATATGCTAAGTCATTGTGAAGAAGCCTGTTTAATGACTAAGTAGACTGTGGTTTTATTTCAGCTGTTGCCGACAGGACAGATTAACAGTCTACTTCTGTTGAGGCCTGTGTTAGCATTTGCGTGATGAATCTCACAAATAAATGACAAAATTGTGAGAGCGATACATGCTGTTTGCTCGCATTCAGCCTCAATATAAGTGAATTTTACATGTCTAATATGACTCAGGCAGTCGACCGAGCAGAAACCTGTCTCCTTGATTGCACTGACCGTCCGGCTACTTCCCCCTCACTCAACTTTGTTCAAAAACTTCAACTTAACAACCCAGTTTTCTGGTTGAGTGGAAGTTTTCTGATTGGTTTCGTGATGCTGGCAATACTTGATACATCTTTGTTGTCAAAGTGGGTAAACGGTGGCTTTTCTTACGCGATTGAGTACTTTGGTGCTTATTGGCAGGTTCTGTTATTACTCAATTTTGTGATTGGCCTTTATCTGGCGATATCGCGCACCGGGTGTGTGCGTTTAGGTGGTTTATCGACACCGGATCTCGATTGTTTTAAATGGCTATCTATTATCCTATGTACTCTGCTCGCGGGTGGTGGTGTATTTTGGGCTGCCGCTGAGCCGATTGCACATTTTGTAACGGCCCCTCCTTATTTCGGTCAAGCGTCACCTAAATCCGCTGCACTCAATGCTTTATCACAATCGTTTATGCACTGGGGATTTTTAGCTTGGGCCATACTGGGCTGTTTATCATCCGTGGTGTTAATGCACTTCCACTATGACAAAGGTTTACCTCTGAAGCCCCGTACACTGGTTTATCCGATTTTTGGCGATAAGGCGATTCACGGTTGGATCGGTGATTTGGTCGATGCGTGCTGCATCATTGCTGTCGCCGCAGGCACAGTCGGGCCGATCGGGTTTTTAGGTCTGCAAATTAGCTATGCGTTGAATGCGCTGTTTGCCATTCCCGATACGTTTGTGACACAAACAATGGTCGTCTTGTTGGCGATGGTTACCTATACGCTATCTGCATTGAGTGGTGTCAGTAAGGGTATTCAACTCATCAGTCGGTATAACATTATCCTGTCAGCAGCTCTAATTGGTTTTATTCTGGTGTTCGGCCCTACCAGCTTTATTGTCGACGGCTATCTTCAAGGCGTAGGTCGCTTGGTCGATAATTTCGTTCCTATGGCATTATATCGTGGTGATGCAGGGTGGCTTAGCTGGTGGACCGTGTTCTTTTGGGGATGGTTTATTGGCTACGGCCCGATGATGGCGATTTTTATCGCGAGAATTTCCCGAGGAAGAACAATTCGACAGTTGATTCTATCTGTCAGTATCGCAGCGCCTTTGATTACTTGTTTTTGGTTCAGTATTGTCGGGGGCAGTGGGTTAGCTTTTGAACTCAGTCATCCGGGTTCTATCTCTGCCGCTTTTGAAGGGTTCAATTTGCCCGCTGTTCTTCTTGCGATTACAAGTCAGCTGCCTTATCCAACCGTTATTGCTGTCCTCTTTCTGATCCTGACAACGACTTTTATTGTTACCACTGGCGACTCAATGACCTATACGATTAGCTCAGTGATAAGCGGAGAAGAAAACCCCAATAAAGTGATGCGCAGTTTTTGGGGGGTAATGATGAGTATGGTTGCTATTGCTCTTATCGCATTGGGTGATGGTGGTATTTCTTCATTGCAGTCGTTTATTGTGATTACTGCGGTACCAGTATCATTTGTTCTGCTACCTGCTTTGTGGCAGGGACCAAAAGTGGCGCATAAAATGGCGGTAGAACAAGGTTTGGCATAATTTTAAATGCCAGATAAGAGACCGAGCCAGTTCACAGGCTCGGTTTTTTATTGCTCGCATTAAGTCGGTTGAGCTGGTGGTTACCGATGGCGGTATGTTGCGTAACATTTGACTGACGGATTAGAGCATTGATGCCAACCGTAAAAAGTCAGCAAAAAATCTAAGCATCTCTTTTCCATAATGTTTGTGTGGCTATTGTTGGCTCTAACCACATTGCAATTGCATATTGCGATTTTTTTTGCAATGTGCAACTTACAATATGCACTTAATGGATATTCTCCTCTCTTTTCGCTTAAATCTCATCGCTGTTAGCGCTTTCCCACTTGGCATGTAAATTGTAAAGATTTTGTTAATATTGAGTTACCTATCGGGTGGTGGGGCTTTTAAGCAGAGGCTCTTGAGAGCAAGCCTTAATAACAAATGCTTTTGATAATAATCTGTTAACGAGTCTTTACCTGTTGTCTTGATGGAGCAAAATCAGTTCAGAACACACGATGTCCGCGGCATAAAAATGAATATGTTGTCTTAGGACACAACCGTGAAGGGAGCCATAAATGGAAATGATTGAACTCGTGTATGTCAGTAAAGCGGTTCAACGGCTTGAGCAAGAGCAATTGGAACAGATTCTGTCCAAGGCACGCAAAAATAACACCAACAACGACATTACCGGCCTTCTGTTGTACGACGGCTACGGCACCTTTATTCAAGTATTAGAAGGGCCTGAAGACAGCGTCGAATCCCTGTTTCTTAAAATAAAGAAAGACACTCGACACACCAACATTAACCGTATTGGTTTTCATCACATAGAGTCTCGCAGTTTCCCTGATTGGAAAATGGGTTTTAAAGTGCTTGATCAGCATCTTGAGTCATCATTTCCCGGCTTTAGTGACTTTATGGCTCACAAAGGCGATCTCAATTATCTGCTGGAGCACAAAAGCTTTGCCATGCGAATGATCAAGCATTTCGTTAAAAAGGATTGAAGGGAGAACAGGCATGTTATCAAGACTAACCATTGCCCAAAAAGTGTATTTGCTCGGCTGTAGCCAATTGCTTGCCATGTTAATCATGGGCGGGTTTGCCCTGAATCAAATGAACAAAATTGGTAGAGAGCTAACTGATATCGCGGAAGAAGACATCCCGTTGACCAAAATGTTGACCTTGGTAACAGAGCATCAGCTGGAACAAGCGATTCTATTCGAGAGAGCTCTCATTAAGGCGATCCGTGTTGAGCAAGGTATGGCCCAGAAGAGCCTATTCGAAGAGGCCAAGAAAAAGGTTCATGACCTGACGGTCAAAACCGAAAAAGAGCTCTACGACGTTGAATCCTTCATAGAGAAAGCGATTCCGTTATTGCACTCAATTGAGGCAAAAGAAAAATTCAAGAATCTTCTTGGCAAGCTGAAAGCTGTTGAGAAGTCTTACAGCTCGCTCGTTGGTGAAGTTGACAAAACAATGGACTATGGCAGCAATGGTGATATTGAGGAGATGCTCAAGTTTTCAAAGAAAGTTGAAGCTCACGAAGATGAAATCGATAAAGCGTTGATTGCGATTCTCGATGAGGTACAAAACTTTACTCTCGCCAGTGCTCTACAAGCTGAACAGGATGAGAAATACGCGATAAAGTGGATGACGGTCATTGCTTTTGCCTCAATTGTGCTGGGCATCATTATGCCTTTCCTAATCACTCGTGCTATTCGGACGCCGATATTGAATCTCATCGACAGGCTCAAGCAAGTGGCGGAAGGTGACGGAGACTTAACCATTCGATTGGATGACTCTTCCCGAGATGAAACGGGTACCGTAGCGAACGCGTTTAATACGTTCTTGGGTGTGTTGATGGGGACCATTACTCAAATCAATGCTAAGGCGGAAGAGCTCGGACAGTCTTCTGAAGTGGCGGTTTCTGCCATGCAGCGTACTTTGCAGAATGTAGAAAAGCAGCGTTGTGATATTGAGCAAGTGGCGACGGCGATTAACCAAATGAATGCGACGACACAGGAAGTAGCAAACAGTACCGCAAACGCCTCTTCAGTGACTGATGCAGTGAGAAAGCACGTGATGGAAGGGCAGAAAGAAGCCCTCGCGACTCAAGAAGTTATCCAAGAACTAGCCAATGAGGTTACCACCTCATCCGGGGTGATTGAAAACCTTGTGTCTGAAACCAATAATATCGGGCAAGTATTGGAATCTATCCAAGGTATCGCTGAACAAACTAACTTGCTGGCGTTGAATGCGGCTATCGAAGCAGCACGCGCTGGGGAAACAGGACGCGGTTTCGCGGTGGTTGCAGACGAGGTTCGTTCGCTCGCTCAGCGCACTCAGGAAGCAACAGTAGATATTCAAAAACTGGTCGACACACTGCAGTCGGAAGCGAAAAACGCGGTGTCGAGTATGAAGAAAGGCACAGATACCGCCAAACTCTGTTTGGAGAAGAGTTCTGAGTCTGCCAACACCTTCTCTATGGCTGCTGAGTCGGTCAATGAGATAGCGGGCTTAAACTTGCAAATTGCGGCAGCTGCAGAGCAGCAGTCCACCGTGGCTCAAGATTTGGATAATAATCTAACTAATATCAAGAGCTTGGCTGAAGAAACCGCGGACGAAACGAAGAGCACAGCGGTAGCCAGTGAAACGATCGCCAAAAACGTGATTGACCTGCATAAGAACCTCAACAAGTTTCAAGTGTAAATACTGTTTAGAGATTCGGGAAAGGCCAGACTGATACTCTGGCCTTTTCCGTTATTTGTGCCTGTATTTATGCAGTAGGTCTAAAGGGATATGGCAGTAATCGTGTGGATTACGAGTCAAACGATCTTGATGCTCATCATCACTTGTTACGTAATTGGTAAGTGGCAGAATTTCGACCACAATCCGATCACGGTCTGGTCGAGCATCAATGAATGCTTTGGCATCACTTAAATGTTGTGGATTTTGGCTGTAAACACCAGTGCGATATTTTTTACCGACATCTTCGCCCTGTTTGTTGAGGCTATAGGGGTCGATTATTTCAAAGAAGTAGCCCATCAGCTCCTCAACGGACACTTTTTCTGGATTAAACTGAGTGCGGACACATTCCGCGTAACCGTCGTACTCTCCTTTGGTATCTTGATTGGTACCGTTAGCTCTGCCAGCTTCGGTCATTGATACCCCAGTCAGGTGCTTCATAAACTCTTGCACACCCCATAAACAGCCACCGGCAAAATAGATTTCTTCCATTACATGATCTCTCGAGATTAACTGCCACTTAATTAGAGCAAAACAGCGCCTATAGCTCTATCTCTTTTTACTTTTTATCACTCTCGCTTGAGCATTGATTTAACGGTTTAAACTTTTTTCTGCATACCTGCCTTTGAAATTTTAAAAATCATAGCCTTAAAATGATGATTTGGTGCCTTAAATTGGCGATTTTGGGGTGTTTTAAGTTGTTGATATCAAAGGGTTTGTTTTTATGGAAAAACAAGGGCTTAGAGTGCTAGTCTTGCGGCAACTAAGGAGAACACATGTCTATAAAGAATCATATTTATCATCAGCAGGACTTTTCGCACCAAGACTTACAGCAGCATGTATATGAGGGTTGCCAGTTTATCAATTGCTGCTTTGACCGTTCAGACTTGCGTGATGCTAAGTTTATCAATTGTAAGTTCATTGAAGCACAAGCACTGGAAGGATGCAGCTTTCAATATGCTAACCTCAAGGATGCCAGCTTTGAAAACTGTATGTTAGCTATGAACCAGTTCGTCGGGGCGGAGTGTTTTGGTATTGAGTTTAGGCACTGTGATTTAAAAGGGGCGAACTTTCAACGGGCTAATTTTGTTAATCGCATCAGTCACTCGGCCTACTTTTGTTCAGCCTACATTACCGGCTGTAACCTGACTTACGCTAACTTTGAGCGTACCTTGTTAGAAAAGTGCGAGTTATTTGAAAACCGTTGGAGGGGAGCCAATCTTTTCGGCGCAAGTATGCAGGGGGCAGATTTGTCGCGAGGTGAGTTCAGTAAGGAGCAGTGGGGCACATTCAACCTAGAGAACGCAGACCTAACTCATGTTGATTTAGAGGGGCTAGACATGCGCCGTGTCTCGCTCCATGGTGTGAAGATCTGTGACTGGCAGCAAGAACAACTGCTGTCGCCGTTTGGTTTGATAGTCCTTGGTTAAAAATGGCAACTTTAAAACAGTACCCAACGAATTGACATTGAAATAACGGCGAGTGAAAAGACACTCGCCAACCAGATTAAGACAAACCATCCTAACTGCTTCATCAGTGATACCCTTCACCGTGTTTGAGCTTTCCTCTGAATACCCAGTAAGAATAAGCGCTGTAGGCGATGATCATGGGCAGCAAAATAGCGGCTCCAGCTAATAAGAATGCTAAGCTGGAATCTGGCCCAGCGACCTCGTGATACGTGAGGGCAAAAGGGACCAAGTAGGGATAGGTGCTGACACCAAAACCGAGTGCTGAGATAACAAATAGCCCAATTCCGCAAAGGTAAGCCTTGAGGGCTTTGTGTTGCAACAAAGCGGAAAAAAGTGCCCAGATACACATCGCAGCAGTGATTGGAATGACTAGGAAAAGCAGGGTGTTAGGGAAGCTGAACCAACGTTCAAATACCAATCCATTACTCAGAGGTAACCATATGCTGACGATGGTGATGCAGCAAACTAATGCCAGCCCCCATCGCTTCGCGATCGTGTAGTATCGGCTAATAAGGTCATCAGGTAATTTCATTATCAACCAGCAAGCCCCTAAAAGTACATATGCACACACCAAAGCCAGGGCACAGAAGAGGCTGAAGGGACTTAACCAGTCAAACCAACCACCCGCATAGGAACGTCCTTCAACATCGATCCCTTGGAGAAGGGCGCCGAGCATAATGCCTTGCATCGCTGTTGCCAGTAATGAACCTATAAAGAACGCGCCGTCCCACAGGAATTTGCCTCGTTTGGTTCTAAAGCGGTATTCAAACGAAACCCCTCGTAGTATCAGGCCCAACAGCATGAGGATCAGCGGCGCATAAAGTGCTGGCATGACGACGGCATAAGCTAGAGGGAACACGGCGAACAATCCGCCGCCCCCTAAAACTAGCCATGTCTCGTTGCCATCCCAGACAGGCGCAATGCTGTTCATCATGAGATCCCGTTCGTTTTCACTGTGAGCGCTGGGGTAGAGAATACCAATTCCCAGATCAAACCCATCCAAAATCACATAGATGAGGACAGCTAACCCGATTAGTCCATACCATATTAGTGCGTAATCCATAGCGCCTTCCTCATGTTAGATGGTTGGAATGAGAAGCAGGTGGAGAATCTGTGCCATCAGGGAGGCGACTATCCAACGACTCTTCATATTTTGTTGGTGATTTACGCATCAAGCGCAACAGATAAAAGAATCCAGCTCCGAAGACAACAAAATACACAACGATAAACGCGGTTAAGGAAACGCTTATCGCTGCGGCGTCAATAGGCGACGCAGAATCGGCAGTAGTGAGTAACCCGTACACCGTATAAGGTTGGCGGCCGACTTCAGTGGTTATCCAGCCAGCCAATACAGCAATAAAGCCCGCTGGGCCGAAGGCGACGCACAGTTTATGGAACCAAGGCGTTTTAAAGAGAGCATTGCGTTTGCGTAGCCACAAACTGCACAGACCGATGAAGAGCATGCCAAAACCAATCCCTACCATCACTCTAAAGCTCCAGAACACGATACCAACAGGAGGATGTTGATCCGCTGGAAACGCATCAAGCCCCTTGACTTCGCCATCCCAGTCATGCGTCAGAATCAGGCTGCCAAGTTTGGGAATTTCGACTTTGTATTCCACTTCCTGAGTTTCATCATTGGGGATACCAAACAAGATTAGCGGCGCGCCTTTGTGTGATTGGTAATGACCTTCCATCGCCGCGACTTTGGCTGGTTGATGCTCCAAGGTATTCAAACCGTGCATGTCCCCGGCAACAATCTGTATTGGCGTGACAATCGCTGCCATCCACATCGCCATTGAAAACATTGCCCGAGCGAGAGGGTTGTGTGGGGCTGAGAGTAAGTGATAGGCACCCACAGCGGCAACGACAAAAGCTGTGGTTAGGTAGGCTGCGAGTAGCATATGAACTAATCGGTATGGAAAAGAAGGGTTGAAGACGATTTCAAACCAACTCTCTGGAATAAATTGACCCACTTCATTGATAGAATAACCCGCGGGCGTTTGCATCCAGCTATTAACGGAAAGTATCCAAAATGCAGAAAGAAATGTGCCGAAAGCGACAACGCAAGTTGAAGCAAAATGGAGCTTTTTCCCGACCCTGTCCATTCCGAATAGCATGACACCGAGAAAACCTGCTTCAAGGAAAAAGGCGGTAAACACTTCATAGCCCATCAAAGGTCCGAGTATCGGCCCTGTTTTGTCGGCAAAAACACTCCAATTTGTACCGAACTGATAGCTAAGTACAATTCCACTGACTACCCCCATGCCAAAACTTATCGCGAAGATTTTCAGCCAGTACTTGTACAACTGAAGATACTTTTCACTGTTCGTTTTCAACCACAAGCCTTCCAGCACGGCCAAGTAGCTTGCTAGGCCAATAGTAAAAGCCGGGAAAATAATGTGAAAAGAGACTGTAAATGCAAACTGGAATCTTGCTAAATCAACTGCCAGCGTTTCCATGACACGCTCCTCGCGGTGAACATACTTTTATGTACGATGTCCGGTCAATGATTGTTCATAACCTGAGAAAATTAGTAGTGCGCCAATTGGTGGGAACGCTCGTAAATAGAATAAACAAGTCAATTCGGAAGCAAAGATATGAGCTTGAAAAGTAGAATAGATGCCATGGCCCCCAATTTTGAACCCGGCGGCAAATACGAAAAGTTTTATCCTATATTCGAGGCCGCGGCGACAATTTTTTACACGCCAGGATTGGTGAACCGAGGCGCGACTCATGTGCGTGACAGCATAGACTTGAAACGCATCATGATCATGGTGTGGTTGGCGACTTTCCCTGCAATGTTTTGGGGGATGTTCAATATCGGCAACCAGTCTTCCATGGCGCTGCTTAGTGTGTACTCAGCGGCTGAGTTGGAGTCCGTGGTTGCCGAGAGCTGGAGGTTAATGATGGCTTTCGGCTCTGCACAGGGCGTAGCCGATGCAGGCTGGATGAGTAAGATGTTGCTAGGAGCCACCTACTTCATACCCGTCTACGCCACCGTGTTTATTGTTGGAGGGTTTTGGGAAGTTTTGTTTGCTGTAGTGAGAAAGCATGAGGTCAACGAGGGTTTTTTTGTAAGCTCTGTGCTGTTTTCTCTTATCCTCCCAGCGACCATTCCCCTGTGGCAAGCGGCGCTTGGTATCACCTTTGGTATTGTGGTGGCAAAAGAGATTTTTGGTGGTACCGGTAGAAACTTTTTAAATCCAGCGTTAGCAGGGCGAGCCTTCCTCTACTTTGCCTATCCAGCCAATATGTCTGGGGGCGCAGTATGGGTCGCGGCGGATGGTTATTCCGGTGCGACACCTCTTAGTCAATGGTATGAAGGTGGGCAGGGGGCTTTGATTAACAACATGACGGGTGAAGTGTTGGCCTGGATCGATGCCTTCTTGGGTAACCTACCCGGATCGATGGGCGAAGTCTCTACGTTGTTGATCATGCTGGCTGGCTTGTTTCTCATTGCGATGAGAATCGCGTCATGGCGGATCGTTGCAGGGGTAATTGTCGGGTTGGCTGTGGCTTCGACTTTGCTCAACGTAATAGGCTCTCAAACCAACCCTATGTTCTCGATGCCTTTCCACTGGCATTTTGTATTGGGTGGGGTGGCCTTTGGTACTTTCTTTATGGCGACAGATCCTGTCTCAGCAGCGTTTACCAACAAAGGGAAATGGGCTTATGGTATTCTCATTGGTGTGATGACGATAGGTATTAGGGCGCTCAACCCGGCTTACCCCGAAGGGATAATGCTGGCTATTCTCTTTGCAAATTTGTTCGCTCCATTGTTCGATTTCATGGTCAAAGAAGCCAACATTAAAAGAAGATTAAGGCGGAGCCGTCATTAGTTAAATGAAAAAACAGCATTTACCACAAAAAATATGTCTGGTCTGCCACAGACCGTTCACATGGCGCCATAAATGGCGCCGCTGTTGGCAAGAGGTCAAGTATTGCTCAGAGCGTTGTCGAAGACATCGCGTTCACCAAGGGAGCGTTTCTCCATTATAACTTAGGAAACGACCACTATTATCTGGTGTCGCTTCAGCAATGATCTTGACCAAGTCTGCTGCCACTCTATCAGGGGCAAACAGTTTTCCCTCCGGTACGTTGGTCTGGAAGGGTTTTGATAGCGCGGTGTCGGTTGTCCCGGGGTGGAGAGAAAGCACACACGCTTTAGGCATTGTTCTTCCCCATTCAATGCTCAGGGTTTTAAGAAGCATATTGAGTGCTGCTTTCGATGAGCGATAGCTATACCAGCCTCCCAGATGATTATCGCTAATGCTGCCGACTTTGGCAGAGATAATGGCGAATTTAGGCTGCTGGCTTTGTTTTAAAGACTGTTGGAAATGTTTGGCGATCAGCATAGTTGGTAGAGCGTTATGCATGATATTTTTGATGTAAAAGTCTGGGTCAAATGACTTAAGGTTTTTCTCTGGCCCATGACACTCATCATGGAGTACTCCAACGGCATTTATAATCCAATCTACAGACTCGATTTCGCCTGCTAGTGATTCGACTTGCGCTTCGTTAGTGACATCCAACTGGTGCCAAATGATAGATTCGGCGGCCTTAATGGGTTGATGCTTTCTGTAAGAAGCATGCACTTCCATGTCCGGGTAGTGTTGGACTAAGTTGCGACAAATTGCGTGCCCGATACCACCGTTTCCGCCCAAAATAAGTACTTTCATGATTTACCCTAGGATTTAGATGCGTGTAGAGAGAATAAGACGTATAAGTTCGACTTCTCGTCTTTTTACGGCTGATAAGTTGAGAGAGATTAATGTCTGATTACTTTTTATTTAGCGCTTCTTTTTGAGGATTGTGATGCTTTAGTCGCTGATTTGTGTGATTAATTTCACGCAAATAGCAAAGACTTACACAGATTTCTATAAAAAGCGGAGTTCCCTTCTAAAGTCATAATTCTATAAGCTAGTTTTATATGTGCTAGGTTTCTTAATTTAGAGTGTGTATGTTATGCCACTTGTTAAACGGAATTTAATGGTCTTAGGTCTCGGCTCGTTATTGATTGGTGTGGCGGCTCTTTTTGCCAGCCAGCACGAGTGGCGAGACAAGAAGGGTGACACCAAAATAAGGGTTGGTGTCACTTTGACACCGCTCGCTTCCCCTTTTTTGATCGCTGAACATCTCGGTCTGTTTGAACGCTATGGGCTCGATGTTACTCTCTATCCGTGCTCAAGTGGTGTTGCTTGTACTCACTTGATGTTAAACCGAGATGTAGAATACGCTACGGCTTCTGAATCTGTGGTGATGTTCCAGAGTTTTGAACGTGAGGACTTGGCACTACTGGTGAGCTTTGTTGAATCAGATAATGATCTTAAGCTGCTGACGCTAAATCCATCTCAAGTTCACGATGTGAGATCTTTACAAGGGAGAAAGATCGGCGTTGTCAAAGGTAGTGCTAGCGAGTTTTACTTTGATTCAGTGCTGATTGCTAACAATCTCAAAAGCCTGAACGTAGAAAAAGTTTACCTTCAACCTCATGAGTTGGTCCCAGCGCTTTTGTCCTACCGTGTCGATGCGATTTCGGCTTGGGAGCCTATGGGATATAAAGCGGATATTTTATCCGCTGCTGAAGTGAAAAACCTCGGCACGCCGGGGATTTATCAGCAGTCATTTAACTTGTTATCGACGATGCCTTATCTGGCGTTTGCGGGCAAAGAGCCGATGTATTTGCTCGGTGCGCTTGATGAAGCTGTAACATGGATCAATGCCAACCCGGCTAAGGCGCTCAGTATTATCACTAAGCGCCTCAATATTCCTGCCAATCAGGTGAAGTGGTCATGGGAAGATTACGTTTTCCGTTTATCGCTGGGCAATTCATTACTTTCTAATCTCCAATTACAAGCTAGGTGGGCGGTAGAAAGTGGCTTAGTCGTAGGCGAACAGCCCGATTTCAGAGATCTGTTTTTTACTCAACCTTATCAACAAATTATTGCTTTGCGAGAGTAGACTATGCTGGATTCACTGTTTAAAAAGCTCTTTGTATTGTCGACCACAACCCTAATGCTGACGTTGTTCATCATTGTTTCTTTTGCCAAAGTAGCTCAAGAACAACGCGTAACCAAAGCCGATTTAGATCAGATCATTGATTTACAATTGTCTGTTGATTTACTGAGAAGCCAGTTGTGGGTTTTTCTTCAATATGGTGACGAAGCGAGTCTCAGCGAAGTGGATGTAGCCCAAGCCGAATTGGCGACTAAGTTAACCGCTTATAAGAAAAATAATAGTCAGCTAGGCAACATCCAGCGGATGAATCAGAGTTTAAACGCCTTACTCAACAAAGAGAAACAAGTCTACTTTTTATCAATTAATGGGCTAGATGACCAAGGCTTGGCGAATATCAATTCACGTGGTCTGCTTCATTCACGTTACAATATGATTGTACAAAACATGACGGAAGAGCTGGCGTATGTTCATCAGTCTGTACTTAATCGCAATGCGAAAAGTCTGCATCAGGTGATGATTTATGCTGCAGCATGGTTGATCATCTGTTCCATTTTAGTCAGTGCAACGGCCTGGTTAATCTCGTTTCGTTTCAAGTCGGGTGCTGAAGCGATGAAAAATGCGATCCTCGATTTGGCTGAAGGGAAATTAGACTCGAAAGTTGAAGCAGTGAAAATGGACACCGAATTCCGAGTCATGGCGCAATTTTTTAACCAGATGACTTTGTCTCTGTGTGACACCACAGTGACTAAGCAAGAGTTGGAAGAAGAGGTGATGCGCCAGACGCAGCAGCTTAAACACAAGCAAGAACAATTGATCTTCTTATCTGAGCATGATCCTCTGACCAATCTGGTTAATCGACGAGCATTTGATAGAGCCTTAGAGAATGCCATCGTTAAAGCTAACCGCACTCAATGTAAGCTGGCGATTTTCTTTATTGATTTAGATGACTTCAAATCGGTGAATGACACATTCGGTCATGAAGCGGGAGATGCTATTCTCGTCGAGGTTGCCAATCGTATCACAGCGGCAATTCGTGAATCTGATTTTGCTGGCCGCTTTGGTGGAGATGAGTTTGTCATCTGTCTCGATCTTTTACATGACTTTGATATTGTACCTAAAAAGGCTGAGCAACTGCTGGATGTGATTAACGCGCCGATTCAGTTTAATGGTCGTACGCTCAAAGTTGGTGCCAGTATTGGCGTCAGTTATTTCCCCGATCAAACCAAAAATAAAGAAGCGTTGCTAAGTGTGGCGGATGAGGCGATGTATCGAGCGAAAAAGATGGCGGGTTCCGCGTGTTTTGATGGCAAAACAACAGTGTGCAAGAAAGGATCGAAATCAGTCAGATTAACCTCTATCAATGATTAAAGTGATAATGAGCTTAGCGTGATCTAAGCAAGGTTACTGCAAGGCTCTGCTGAGAAATGACCAGTTGGTTAAACATTTGGTTCTCTTCTTCGTCTCTCGCTTAGACATGATTCGCAACCCAGTGTATACAGTGAATGTACCATGAGGCATAGCGCTATAGGCTACCACTCGCCTCATTTTAAATTCAGGCCAATTCGGGCATTGTTGAATGGTTTGGTATCAGGTTCGGTCTAGAGCCTCATTTAACAGTTCCTTCAAGTCCTGAATACTGTCAATGTTTTCTGCTACTGGGCGCTTGTTTGGGTTGTACCAGATGGTTTGCAACCCAGCTTCGTTGGCTGGATAAATGTCTTTTTCAAGCGCATCACCAACCATGATTAGTTGATGTGGTGGATGACATAGAGTTTTCGCTATCTCGAGGTAAAACTCGGCCCTGTTTTTATCCAACCCTAAATTCGCTTTACAGAAGTAACCGTTTATATACGGATCCAACCCCACTCTTTGAAATGCTTGCTGTATGTCTTGTTCCGATGAATCTTGCGCACTAGTTGCTACGTAGATCGGATACTGAAGGCTAAGTGCTTTGAGCGTACATTCCGCGTTTTTAACTGCTTTAACATTCGGCCACAAGTACATTTTTCCTTGCTGATCAGGAAAATCGACCATCAACGTATTGCCCCAATCAAATAGATAGATTTTGTTCATTGCTCTCTCCGTGACGTTGTGTCCTAGTGATTTCCCATCGATGGTTATCACTCTAGAGGTAAATTTCGCCGAAATGTGGATGTATTTACCTTGGCTATAGTATTAATTTCCGTCGCTGTTCTTTCTAAGGCTATGTATTTATGTGCTTATTATCTTGGCATTCTCTTTGCTGACCATTTTTTACCTCAGTGTTGGCTAGCTGAATGTGGCAATCAATAAAAGCCAATAATATTATGGATATTTCGTACCTCCATGATGTCAAAGCTAGTGCTTACACGTATAACATAGTACCTGACTTTAATGATCAGGTAAGAATAATAGGCTGTCATTCTAATAAGGATTATTTATGAACATTAAGCCGTTACGTTGGTTGCTTCCGTTCGTTATTCTTGGAAGCGCTTACGCTGGCTATGCCGCGATTGCGTCGAGTGCTCCCGAAGATGCTGATCAGAAACCTGACAAGAAACCTCTGACTGTTACAGTCTCAACCGTTCACTCAAGTGATCACAAGGTGCTTATTACTAGTCATGGTGAATTGATACCTGTAGAAGTGACCCAGCTCTCAGCTCAGGTTTCAGGTGAGGTTATTGATTGGCATCCGAACTTTGTTGCTGGTGGTGTGGTGAAAAGGGGCGAAACTCTATTCACAATTGAAAGTGACAACTATCAAGCCGCAGTACTTCAAGCAGAGGCTGACTTGGCGAGTGCCCGAGCTGCGCTGATTGAAGAAAAAGCCAAAGCGGAGGTGGCTAAACGACAGGCGAAAAACCTGCCAGCTAAGCAGGTGACGGACCTTTATTTGCGCAAACCTCAGGTACTAAGTGCCATGGCTCAGGTGAAATCTGCGCAGGCTGCGCTCAAGCGCGCCAATCGAGATCTTGAAAATTGCAAAATAGTTGCCCCCTATGATGCTTTGGTCGTAGCGAGGGATATTGGTGTTGGCCAGTACATTTCAGCTGGAGCGCATGTAGCGACGTTAAACAATATTGAAGCGGCTGAAATACATATTCCCATTGCTGGATTTGATAGTGCCTTTTTACCGCAGCAATACGCTGGTCTTTCTGCCAATGTGATTCAGCGAGGGATTGTAGATATTCAACGTGAGGGGGTGATTAAACGTGACCTTGGCGTTGTTGATAGCACGACTCGAATGATCAATATGGTCGTTGGTATTGATGACCCATATGCGATTGATACCGATGCTTCTCCACTCCAGTTTGGCTCCTATGTTGAAGTGCAATTTGTTGGCAAGGAACTGAAGCACATTTACCGTTTGCCACAAGAGTTGGTGAACAATCGGCAGGTATGGGTAGTCAACGAGAACAATGAACTGGAACCTCGTACGGTCAATGTTCTGCGAGCAGAGAAAGAATTTATGCTCATCAGTGAAGGCTTGACGGACGAGGATCAGATCGTGTTAACCGTTCCTGAGTATCCGCAAAAAGGGATGCAAGTTGAAGTCGCAGTCGTTCCAACAGACTCTGAGCAATAAGGACGACACATGGACGATTCAAAACAAAAAGGGCTCATTGCTTACTTTGCTCACAATCCAGTTGCTGCCAACCTTCTTATGGTGTTTGTGCTGATTGTCGGAACGGTCAGCTTTTTCTTTATTCAACGTCAAATGTTCCCCAATATTGAAGTTAACTACATCAATGTGAGTGCTCAGTACCCAGGCGCCTCTCCACAGGAAGTCGAAGAGAGTATTCTCATCAAACTCGAAGAGTCGCTCAAAGATGTTACAGGGATCAAAAAGGCAGTAACGACGGCATCGCGAGGCAGTGGGGCGATAGAGATAGAGGTAGATGTCGATCAAGATGTTGACGACGTGCTGGATAAGGTCAAACAGAAGGTGGACTCGGTCTCTAATTTTCCCGCTGCAATGGAGCCTATTCAGGTTTATCAGTTTGAGTTTCGCCAGGATGTGATTGAAATGGCGTTGGTTGGTAACCGCTCGCTTCTAGAGCTCAAACCGATAGCCAAGCAGATCGAAGATGAACTGCTGCAGCTACAGAATGTCGCTTTGGTCGAGCTTAGTGCGCCGGACTATGAAATCGCGATTGAAGTTGAGCCGCAGATACTGCGCAAATATAACCTAACGCTTAACGATATCACACAAGCGATCCAGCGTTATTCCGCGAACTACTCAGCAGGAGAGGTGAGAACGAATACAGGGATGATTTCGGTTCGTATCGAAAATCAGTACTACAACGGCGATGAGTTTCGCGATATCCCTGTCAAAATCGGAGCGAATGGCGGAAAGGTATTGCTTCAGGATATCGCCACTATAAAAGATGGCTTTACAGAGGATGATCGATACTTCAAGTATTCTGGTGACAATGCCATTTACCTTTCTGTAAAAGCGACGAAAGACCAAAATATGGTGACGGTTGCTGAATCAGTGAAGTCTTACATTGAACAAAAGAATGCGCAATTGCCATCAGACTTGAGGATCAAAACTTTGGTCGACATGACCTATTACCTCAATGCACGCCTCGATATGATGCTGAAAAACCTGCTGCAAGGTGCTGTTTTGGTTGCATTAATGCTCAGCCTTTTCTTGCGCGTCAAACTGGCAATGTGGGTCATGATAGGTTTGCCTGTCTGTTTCCTCGGGGCGGTGATGTTAATGCCAGCGATTGGTGTCAGTATCAATATTGTCTCCCTGTTCGCTTTCATTATGGTGTTAGGCATAGTTGTTGATGACGCTATTGTCATCGGTGAGAGTGCTTATTCTGAGATCGAGAAAAGCGGCGGCGGAGTTGATAATGTGGTACGTGGCGTTAGGCGCGTAGCAACGCCAGCTACGTTTGGCGTCCTTACTACGATTGCCGTATTCGCGCCGTTTTTGATGTCTAAGGGCATTGAACGTGCCTTCTTCTTTGGTATTGCAGCAATTGTCATTCTCTGCCTCATCTTTAGCTTGATTGAGTCCAAACTGATATTGCCGTCACATCTGGCACATTCGCACTTTAAGCCGATTAAAAAGGGAAGTTGGCGAGATAGGTTCAACCAGCGTTTCTTTAGTTTTGTTCATGGCCCGTACAAGCGCTTTGTTACCGCTTGTACTTACTGGCGCTGGAGCGTATTTGCTGGATTCTCAGCCTTGCTTGTGATCAGTATTGCTTTGGTTATGGCGAACTACGTGAGAATCATACCATCGCCGAAAGTACCACATGACTTCCCAAGCATTAAGCTTGTGATGAACGATAATGTGTCAAGTGCACAGACTATTGACGCCTTGAAGCTGATTGAGAGTACGGTGCTAAGAATTGATGAGGAAACGGAGAAGCAGACCGGTCAGAACATGATTAGGGACGTTCTGACGTTTAATCAGGGTCGTAAAGAAGGTCGTTTGGTGATCCCACTAGTGGATGAAGAACTTCGTCCTTTTAATACGTTTGAGCTGGCTCGTCGCTGGCGTGAATCGTTGCCCGTGATACCCGGTCTGAAAATGCTGACTATTGCAGACAATGTTAACGATGATGGGAAAGGCGATGAGTTCGGTTTCCTTTTATACGGTGCCGATATCGAGACACTCAACGCTGCGGGAAGGACATTGATCCTTGAACTCAAGCAGCAGGAAGGGTTATTTGATATCTCGTCTTCAATTGATTCTGGCAGTCAGGAAGTTCTGTTGTCTCTCGCACCAGTTGCCTATGATTTGGGGCTTAACCTTTCTGATATTGCATTACAAGTTGGCGGAAGCTTTTATGGCGGCGAGGCACAACGTGTGCTGCGTGATGGTGAAGAGATCAAAGTGATGGTTCGTTACCCTAAGCTGACCAGAGAAGCATTTGCTTCGTTGCGCTATGCGGTGATCACTACCCCAGAAGGCAAGAAAGTGATGCTGGGGGATGTCGTCAACATTAACCAGAAACCAGGGGTAAGCAGTATTCGTCGTGAAGGAGGCTACCGTAGCGTCTATGTTTATGGTTCTATTGACGAAGAGTTGGTAGAACCAAACGAGGTGATTGGCAGAATCCATGAGCAGATTATTCCAGACATCATAGGAGATTACCCTGGTGTGACAAGCGAGCTTGGTGGCACGATTGAAGAACAACAAGCTCAGCAAGATGAGCAAAAAATCTTCTTTGTTGCAGGGATGATCATCGTCTATATCTTATTGGCCGTGCCGCTGAAGAGTTATACCCAACCGCTTATCATCATGTCCGTCATCCCGTTTAGCCTCACGGGTGCAATCTGGGGACATTATTGGTTTGGTTTGGACCTTAGTATGATGTCTACCTTCGGCCTGATCGCGGCGGCTGGGGTCGTGGTGAATGACTCCTTAGTCATGACGGATTACGTCAATCATGTGCGTGCCGGTGGGGTGGCAATTAAGGAGGCTGTGATTGAAGCCGGTTGTGCAAGGTTCCGTGCTATTACACTGACTTCAATCACTACGTTCGTTGGCGTTCTACCCATTATGTTTGAAACGAGTTTGCAGGCAAGATTCGTCATTCCAATGGCAGTTGCTTTAGGTTTTGCCGTGTTGTTTGCTACCTTATTAACGTTAGTACTCGTTCCTTGCTTGTACCTGATGCTGGATGACATTAAGGGCATCTTCCGCTGGATAAAACAGAAACTGACTCGCCGCTCGACAGCCGAGGTTGTTGAACCATAATTCAGACACAAGGGGCAATTAAGCCCCTTTTCTTATATATGACCTAGGCTAGTTTTCTTTGTCGAGCTGTCTAGAGCTTCAAAGTTTATAGTGTTGATATCAATATAAGGGTGAAGCATTGATCGAATTTTTCAACTGGCACAGCAAGTCGATACCAAATGTTTGTTGCAAAAAAGTCTAAATAGAAACGACTGCGCAAAGTATGGCTTTGGGGGAGGGTGTCATCAAACCAATCCGCTGTGTTTTACGTTTGCAGAAAGCCTTGTGTCATGAGTTGGATATTATGCTCGAACAGACGGTTTAAGAATTCTTCACTGAGTTCAATACCGTGAATATTGAGTAAGGCTTGCGGAGCAATAAAGGGAAAGACCATTAAGCTAACGTAAGAAACACGACATAAGGTCGGATCAACGTCTTTACGTAGTACACCGCTGTTAGCCAGTTGGTCGAAGACGACGTTCTGCATCGGCTGAGCGATGTCGTCGAAGACTTTTTCCAGTAGTTTTCGCTGTGTTTCGGACGGTGGCATATTCATGAGTTGTGCGACTAATCTAGGAAACAGGGGTATTTTGACCATTTCCCTATAATAGGTGCGCATCAGATCGAGGAAGTTTTTCTGATTGCTATCGGCAGCCAGTGCTCTGAGTTGTTGCTTCATCGGATCAAGTGTTTCACGCAACATGGTCTCAAACAGCCCTTCTTTGCTACCGAAGTAGTATCGAATCATCGCGACGTTCACCCCTGCTCGCTTAGCCACTAATCGGGTCGAGACTTTGTCATAAGTCATCATTGTAAAGAGCTCTCTAGAGTGCTGGATAAGCTTGGCTCGCGCATCGATTTTTGTACTCGGACGGCCCGCTTTTCTGAATGATTCAGCCACGATTAATGCCTTAGATATTAAACAGGTGATTAATTATAGAGCGATGTTCTGGGTCTCGATAGTTAAAAAATTCAACACTATTTAATCATGTGATGAATTCATTGATTATTGTGAGCGAGTTAAACGTGTAGCGTGGTACGGAAAGAAAATACCCGCACAGTGGGCATACTGTGCGGGCAAACAAGGGCAACAATTTAAATTTTTTAGTTTGGAGATTGTTGGTCAAAATGTCCATATCCAAACTGTTATAAAGTATTCGTTGTCTTTAGAATGACTTTGTATCAGTGTAACCAACGTCGTTTAAAGTAACACTAATGTTATTTTTGTTTAAATGTTAAATATGAAAATATAAATTTCATTTATGAAAATTTCGTGCAACAAATAGAGGGTAACTTTGCACGATATCAAGGGGCGCTATTGGTTGCTGTGTCCCTCAATTGAGTCTCTTTGTGGATAAATGAGAGCGGCATACACCGCTCTGGGTTTATTGATTCGGATTTGCTTGCCAATTGACCTGACGGCCATTGCTCAGTTTTGCCACTATGGAATAGGGTGATATTTTGATCTCTGACAAGTTGATGCTTTTGGGGCCAAAATTAGCGGTAATAGTACTGCCGTCACTAAACACGGTTTGCTGAATTTGGCCTGACTCATCTAGCCAATTAAAGTCCAAGAGCTGTTTGTCCCACAATTGTTCATGGATTGGTTTGTAACCCTGCTGATAGTGTACAAGTGCTGCGAGTCTCGGGCTATTCGGTTCGCTTGCCTCATCTCGTGTCAGATGAACCATTGGTGGCGTATTGTAAAGCATGGAAGTCAAATCACGCTCTGCCTGAACATTGGTGAACTTTAAGCTGTCACTGTGCCAGTGGTGGCTATTGATCACTTCGTCATGAAAGACGGTTTGATAAAGAGGCACCCTGAACTGTGGCATAAACAGTAACGTTTTATAGGGTTCTTTTACTTGAGCACGCTTAAAAAAGAACTCTGGCTTATGATCTGGATACCAGCGTCCGAGAAAGTAAGGTGAGTGGCGATCGTGTTTCATTTCGTTATCAGTCCAGCCAAAACCTACTGTTTCAAGGCCATGAGCAAAAGCGATTCCGGTTGTGGTGAGACTATTCCCATCTTCTGATCCAAGTACCACATCATTTTGTTCGGCAATCCAATCCATTCTTTGATTGAAGGCATTTAACATAGCGCTTTCACTACTATGATCTCGATAGTCTTCTCTTGCCATGGCTGTGGCATCGACATCAAGAAACAAACTGTTAAATCGACCATATTTAACAATGTCCTTAACTCGTTGCTTAACATAATCTAACTGACAATTCGGGTTTAGGTAGTAACCATGCCCACGGAATCCTTTTTTCTTTTTGCCGTTTGCTTGTTCAATCGCACATTGCTCTCTCATCGATTCTGGTAGCTGTGCGGTTAACCATGTGTCGTTTAAGCCTCGCGGAATGGCAGTGTTATAGGAATCATAAGTGGCAACCAGATAGCCTGAACGCTTTGCGGCATCAATGACCTTTGGTTGATAAAAGGCGGGCATCCAGTTGTCAAAACCGAGCCAAAGTTTGCTCAGCCCGGCTTTGTTCATGTTCGCGAGCATATCGCTTGATAATGCTTGTCCCCACCTATCGGGAGCGATCAGGTATGGCGAAGCCTGTTGGATAAGCCAGCGTTTTCGTTGCTGAGCCACCTGAAATTGATCTGCAATGGCATTGTTGTTTTGTGATGGCGCTGGTGCCGAATACATGAGGTGTAAAGAGGAATTCAGCGAGTCGACCAGCACTTGTTTATGATAATGATTCATCAGGTCCACCCCTTTTTTTAGCGGCTTAAGCTGTGTTGTTGCAGAGCGAGGTATAGTGAGACTGGTTTGTTTAAAGTACCAGTTTTTAAGGCCCCACCAGTCTTTGACATCGTCTGTGCTAATCATGTCTTTACCGAACAGGTAAACTTGGCTGGCTCCAATCAACTTCACTAATTGAGGGTTAGTCTTTGCCTTATCTGCGAGAGTGGATGAAAGATTGTGGTCAATTCGCCATTGTCTGTAAGCCTTCGCTCCGTCCAGCCAGTCGTTGCCCACTGTAATACGCACCTTGAAGGCTTGATTTTGGTTGAGTGAGGTGAACTGATGTTTCGCCTTCATGTCAACGTTAGGCTCTGAGCTGGAGAAACTCAGAATATTGTTAGTGGGGGTGATCAACTGGTAACTGATGGTTTGTTCACCTTGTTGAACCGTCCAGAATGGCATTTTTAAGTCTTGAGTCGTGTTAGCTCCTGAGTGGTTTTCTTGCAGATAATTGGCCCAAATCTTGTTGTTTGTCGGGATCCGCATTCCTTCACTAAACGGTAGGTAAAGCGTATCCGTTTGAGTTTGTGCGAGATCAAACCAACTTAAAGCTAAGGGTTTGCCTCGTGAGATTGGTGGCTGTTTAGTGACAGAGAAACTGAGCTCCAATGCGCCGTTTTTTAGTACTGCAGAGGTCTTGAGACCGCTTGGCTGTAAGATCCAATTTGCTTGATTGGATGACTCTGCTTTGAACTGCGAACTTGTCTGAGGTTGGCCATTCACGCGCAACGACGCGCTGTTAACGATGAGGTTATTCCAACGGATGCCTAAATCTTGTGGAGAAATAGAGATGTGATTGGCTTGGTCACTCAGTATCACATCTTGGGCTGTGACGGCGAAACTTATCGCCAATAAAGAGAATGAAGCCAGAGTGGTCAAAGGGTTGAGTTTAGTAGGCATGACAAATTCCTATGGGTCGTTAGAGACATTCATTAGAGCTCACGATCGAAGGATTAATGTCACCCATATGTCTCAATTGACTGGCTTTCGAGCTTACCTTTACGGTGAAAAGGGAATGGCAAGTCTTTGTATGTATTCAACTTTAAGTCCTTGTTGATACTCAAAGATAGAGACCGACGCACTGAGGTGTTTGGCTCCTTTGGGTTGCTGGGTTTTATCAGGAAACGGAACGTTGAACTGTTGAATTGGTGTACGTTTGTTGAGCAATATATAGTCATAACTAAACCATTGCCAGTTTGCAACGGGTTTGGCACAACTATTCACCACGACGGGTGGGGTAATAATGACCTGCTGAGTTATGTTGTCTAGCGTTAACCAGTGGCTATTTTTCGGTAACGCGACGACTAAATCGTAGTCATTGCCATTAAGCTTTAGTCGATAGATGCCTGCTTTAGGTTCCTGAAGCATTTCTTTACTTTCGATCTCCTGATAGCTTGGCTGGGCGGAAAGTAAGCCCCGCAGGATGGCTTTCTTTACGGGTGATATCAGCTCAACTTCTAACGCTGAGTTTACATTTTCAGCGGATAACTTAACTTGAAACCCTTGTGAGGAAAGGCCGGAACGACGAACAAAGCTAAGGCTAAGATCAGCAGGTAACGGTTTTGAATAGCTGACGAGTTGCCGCCCACATTGAGAACGCTGCATAATTTCTTGCTTTATGGGCAGCCAAAACTCACGGCTGATACTGTGTTGATTGAGTGCGAGATGCAGCTCTTGCCAAGCGAGCTGAGATTGGTTTCTGAGCAGTGCTTCATAGGTTCGCGCTAGTGGCGTGTTGTCAAACCAGTTTGCGTACACACTGGGTGGAGTGAACAAGATACACAACACATACAACAGTCTATAAATCATGACGTCGCCTCATTGAGTCGATAGCCGACCCCACGGTGGGTTTCAATGTTCAATACTGGCAGCTTTTGGCGCAGGCGAAGCACATGGTTATCTATGGTGCGAGTGCTAGGAAATGCTTGATATCCCCAAACTTTATTGAGCAGCTCATCTCTGTGAAACACTCGCCCTTGATGTTGCACAAGTAAGACCAATAACTGAAATTCTTTCGGCTTAAAGGTAATAATTTGGTTGTTGAAGCTCGCTTCGCGTTTTGCTACGTGGATTTCAATGCCACCATAACTCAGTGAACTATCTCCTAATGGTCTTAGGTGGCTTACTACTCGAGCTAACAATTCTTCATGAGAAAAGGGTTTAGTGACATAGTCTTTGGCTCCTGCCATCAAACCTTCAACTTTCTGTGACGTGTCTACTTTTGCAGTGAGGATAATGACGGGTAGTGCTTTTAACAGCAACCAGTGCGGCAAATGCCTTAAGCTGTCGCCGTCGCTCAGCTGCCTGTCGAGGATGACGAGATCCGCTTTAAACCATTGTTGCTCGACTCTATGAGACTCCTGCTCCCAGAGGCAGTGGTAGCCGTTTGATTCAAACAAAGACACCAGCCCTTGTCCAAGCAACAGGTCGTCTTCAATCAATAGTAGGGTTTTCACAACGGTAACTCCAAAGTACAACGAGTAGGGCGACGCTGAATGCGCAACCTTCCACCCATCAATTTGATGAGATGTTCAACAATATTCAAACCTATTCCCATATTTTCGCCACTGGTGGATTGCCTTGTTCGGGCGATAAGCCGCCTCATCGGAGAAAGAAAGTCGCCCTGATCCATGACTTCAATAACCAAAGTGCGGCTCAGTATGACGTTAACCAGTATCTTGCCTTGCCCGTGTTGTTTGGCATTGTTGATTAGGTTATCCAAACAAATGGAAAGCCAATAGAAAGGCAAGGTCAACTCTCTATCTTGGTTTAGCTGGTATTCTAGCTGGTGCTTTTGACAGATATGTTCAAGCCAATCACTAACGTAAGCCGTTTGTTTCATTAATTGATCAGAACGTTGTGTGCTCAGGTAGATTTTACTGTTCTCCGTCAATTGCGCTAATCGTTGGTGATCGGACATTAAACGCCAAACGGCTTCTTGAGCGCTTTTGGGTAAGTGATCAAACTGATGACGAAACATTTCTACCGTCAACCCAAGGCTGGTGATTGGCGTTCGCAATTCATGTGTGAGCAACTGCAAAATGAAACGTCTTTCCCGACTTTGTCGACGTTTGGCGTATAGTGCTCTTGCTGCTATCAAGAGTGTTAGCAAGGACAATCCAGCGATAAACAAACGCAATGCCAGAATGTTTTCCGGGATCTCACTGATACAAAGGTTGCTATAACGCAACGTGCAGCTTGGGCCTGAAAGCGTCATATTGAGCTTGCGCGCCAGTGGTTGCCATGTTTGCGCTGGTATGGATTTCCAGCCTTGCTCGCCACTTAGCCAAAGCCTATCCTTCTCCATCCAAGCTCGATAGCCATTTAGTAAGGCTTCTCGTCCTTTTCCTGAAAGTTGCGATAGGGCATGATGCAAAGGGTGTTTCACATTACCAATGGTCAGGAAGGGCAGCAGGTCCGCTTTTTCAGCGTCGGGCTGCAGTGCAAGGTAGCGATCAGCAAAACTTCCGCCAGCAGGATGGCGCAGAGCTCGGTCGGTAAACCACCGTGGGTTGAGACTTTGACTGCGGCACATTGCCAATTCGAACTCAACCGCGTCTTTGAGATGTTCAGCCGTAGAGCCCTCTGAACGACAGGCCTGAGATACCTTATAAACTGTTTCAATCTCTTGCCAAGAGTAATGCGAAAAATCTGGGTAGCGAGCACTTTCCTTGAGTAGTTCGACTGGAAAGCGACTAAGTTGCTGTTGACTTACAGATAAATCCGCCGACTGCCAGCTCTGTTGATAAAGTGATTGCCATTTGTCTTGAACACTCTGTGCCTGAGAGCAGAGAGGAAATAGCATGACAAAACACATAGCCAGGTAATATTGGCGCATTGGTGGACTCGTGTTGGCGTTGGATTCTCTGAAATTCTAGCGGTTTTTCAGTGGAGTTTGTAACCCCTATGTCAACACTGTTGATCGAAAGTGAGGTGATTTTACTTAACAAAGGTTAATGATTGTTGATGACATGAGCATTAATCTTGAGCTCTGAAAAAAACAGGAGAAGTAGAATGTTAGAGTGGCGAGTCAAAACTTTTTCAGAATTATCGGTCTATGAACTTTATGAATGTTTACGCTTGCGAGTGGATGTGTTTATCGTAGAGCAGCAGGCACCTTATAGTGATTTGGACGGCAAGGATGTTGACCCGGAAACTCGGCATGTTATGGGGTTCGATGGTGATAAACTGGTAGCCTATAGCCGATTGATGGCTCAAGGACTGGGCTACCCCCCAGAGGTGCAACAGTTTATCGAGGCCAACGATAAGGACGTGTGTATCGGTCGTGTCATCATTGCGAAAAGTCACCGCGGAAAGGGTATCGGGCATGATCTCATGGCATTGAGCTTTAGTACGATCCGAGAAATTTATCCCCAAGATTCGATTTTTATATCCTCTCAGCAGCATCTTAAAGATTACTATGGTGCCCATGGCTTTAAAGTCTTCACAGACCGCTACTATGAAGATGGATGTACCATGTTGGGACTCCGCTTTGTGCCGTCGTCCATCAAAGGTGACACTGAACCTGTTAACCTTGCAGTTTCTGCGAGTTCCAATTAAGCACTCTCCAGTTAGGGCGCTCAGCAAGAGCTCTCAACTGAGAACATGGGTTAACCAAGTAAACGAAATCAGCGCGTTCGCACAAAGGCAGATCGTTGATTGAGTCGGTAAAAAAATGAATGTCTGAGTAGTGAGCAGTTTGCTGGAAAAGCCATTGCTCCAGCCTAGTGACTTTTCCTTGCCGGTAACTTGCAACTCCCGCCACTATCGCAGTGTAATGGTTATTGTGAGTTACCAAGTCGATCCCCATTGAATGGTTGACCCCCAAACGTTTTGCTACAGCGTCTACAATGAAACTCACGGTAGCGGAGATGATCAGGGTCTGTTTGCCTTGTTGATGTAGCTCGTTTAACAAGGAAATAGACTGGGGAAATTGCGTGGGTGCAATCCACTTATCGACACATTCTTCAACCAGTGATTCAACCTCTTGTATTGGTAAGTCAGCTATCGGAAGCATAGCGAATTGGAGATACTCATCCATGTTCAGTTTTCCCTGTGAATACAACTGCATTAGGCGTCGATCTTCTTTTAGAAAACTGCTTGTCTTAACGATACCTTTTTCCACCAGAAACTCATTCCATAGCATGGCACTGTCAGCATGGATTAATGTTTCGTCAAGATCGAAAACGTAGAGGGAAGTAGACATGTTGGACTCTCGCTGAGTAAGTGTTGGAGGCAAGGCAGATTAGCGAACAAGTATGACAGTTTGTTTGCACTTAACGTTGAACTTGTTGGACAGGTTTCTCAGGGAGCGAAATTTGACTATCGACACTGATGATTTTCTGATATTCACCAGATTCGAACAGTTCCTGAATGCCTAATTTCAGGGCTCTCTTCAGTTTTTGATTGCGGTTTGGGTTGTGCTTGGAAAACATCACAAACATGTCTTTTTCGATGATAGCTTTTGGGTGGACTCGTATCTGTCCAATTTGGGTGGCCGTAAGCAAGGTTCCCATCATGTAGTACCCTCGTTCAATGGCTGCGGGGTAAGCATCGAGTCGGTGTTTGGCTAACTTAATAAAATTGCTTTGATCCTCATTGGCTATTTCCAGCTTGACCCCATTTGAGGCCATCAAACGTGTGACTTCATATGCCTGTGTTGCGCCGATACGGAAGTTGTTCAAATCCGACATATTCTGCCAGTCGAAGTAACTTTTGCTATGGTAAAAAAAAACAACTTTCTGAGTGAAGAGCGGTTCGGAAAATTCAAAAATTGAAGTGCGTTGCTTATTTTTGAACCAAGGAAAAGTACCGTCAAACTTGCCAATCTCGGCATATCGATACGCTCTGCTCCAAGGATGGTACTTAATGTCGACTGTATAGCCTTGAGTTGCATAGGCAGCGGTAACGAGATCCTCTGCCATTTTGTATTCGGGATTATTCTGGCTACTTGTGTAAGGTTCCCAGTCTCCAACAACAAATGTCACGGTGCGTTCATTGCTCTGAGCGAGACATAGTGATGAGTGTATAATCAACAATACTGATGTGAATAGTCTACTCATGCTTCGCCCTCTTATTATGCCCTATCTTCAAATTTAGATGACAATTTAAGTAATAAGTAGTTTGACTGACAAAGATTAATGAATGGGCGCTTGTTTGAGCAACCTCTTAGCCTTGTTGGAAAAGCATTCCGACTCTGTCACCTTGACGGTCATACATTATTTGGTCGAGGCTGGTGCGCCATTGGCCACTTTTGCTTTGTTTTGTGCGCTTTGATAGGCGGGAACATAGTTAATGAGTGCTTCTTCTATTTCCTTTGGTTTTATCGGCTTGGATAAGAAACCATTCATGCCAATTTCAAAACAACGTTCTCGTTCTTCTTTGATCACGTTGGCTGTCACGGCGATAATTGGCACATAAGCGGCCCAACCTTCGAGTTGGCGTATTTTTTGTGTCGCTTCGTAGCCGTCCATAACCGGCATGTGACAATCCATCAAAATAGCATCCACTTTATTGTGTTGACAGTATTCCCATGCCTCCTGGCCATTCTGGGCGATGTCGACTTCAAGTCCGAGCAGATTCAGCATTACCTGTATCACTTGTTGGTTAACTCGTGTGTCTTCGACGACTAACACTTTGAGGCCAGTGGTGTATTTCGGTACCAGCTTTTTCATCTGAGTAGTTGAAGAGGCCGGAAACTCAACCAAGTTGGGCGAAGGTTGAGTGAATACGCTTCGCCCTAACGCGGCTCGAACTATTGGTATCGAGAAGTAGAAGCTGCTGCCGAGGTTAACTTCGCTAGTTACTTCAAGCGTACCCCCCATCATTTGAACGATTTTCTGGCTGATCGCTAGCCCTAGACCTGTTCCTCCGTACTGTCGTGTGATACTGCTATCAGCTTGCTGAAATTTGTTAAAGATTGAGCTCAATTTATCTTTTGCAATGCCTACCCCCGTATCTTTGACTTCAAACTGTAGCTGCTGACCGGACTCACTCTCTAACATCTTTAAATTGAGTTCGACGTAACCCCTTTGGGTGAATTTAAGAGCGTTCCCGATAAGATTGTTGATGACCTGTTTGAGACGTATTGAATCGGCTTCAATTTTCTGAGGTACAGCCGGATCGATGTTGCAATCGAAGAACAACTCTTTCTGTTTGGCTCTGATACTGTACTCGTTGGCTTGTTGTTGTATCAGTAGCTTTAAGTCGAATTCAGTCGGGTCTAATTCAAAGTGGCCGGCTTCGATTTTAGAAAAATCGAGGATGTCATTGATGATATCGAGTAGGGTATGGGAAGAGGTGAGTAGAATGTCGACATAATTGCGCTGTACTTCGTTGGGTTTGGTTTCTTTCAGCAGCTCTGCCACTCCCACGATGCCATTCATTGGGGTCCGTATTTCATGGCTCATGTTGGCTAAAAACTCACTCTTTTTTACATTGGCGATTTCCGCTTTCTGTTTGCATTCGGAAATGTGTTGGTATTTATTCTGCAGTTGTTGAACACAGTTGTTGTAGTCCTCTATGAGCACGCTAATTTCATCACTAAACATTCGCTTGGGGGGCGTCAACTTGCTTGGAGTGGGGCCATCATCGAAGTCCGCCATGGCGGAAGAGAGGTTAGCAATGGGTTTTGTAATAAGCCTGAGGGTAATCCAAATTAAGCAGGCCACAACGATAAGGGTTTGGGCAAAAGTTAAGGAAAGAACAAGCCAAAATTTTTGCCAAAGTAGCTCATAACGGGGACCAAGATCCGTTTCTATTTTAAGTTGGCCGAGTGTGAAGCTCTTGTTGCCCTGCTGATAGGTGAGATCCCAAGTATTGGTTATCTTTTGGCCTTTTGTCGGTGTGCCAAGTTCAATGATAGACTTACTGCTATCGATAATGGTTAGTCGGTCTACCCAAGGTAATAGAAATATCCCCTTCGCTTGGGTCAATAGCTGCTTTTGATCTTCCATCCACAGGCTATTCTGTAAACTGACCACATAGTTGTCCTCGACCTGCAACATCTGCTTATCGAGGTTCTCTTGCTCCGTTCGGTAATCGACGAACAAACTCACGCCCGCTATAGCAAAAGCCAGAGCCGTGCTGACGAAAAAGGTGACAATGACAAGCTTCTTGTCGATGCCAAGTTGACGTTGTTTTCTCATAGCAAATTTTTTATGTGTTTTATTGCTTACTAATAGCCTAGTTGGCATTGTGGTTTTAGGGAAACTCTTTTGAACACCAAGTCACTATCCACCTCAGTTTTTCACGGAGAAGTGCGAGGTGAAATCACATCAGTACAGTAAAGGAATACGGCAAAGAGGCTTTTTTGATGCTTATATTTTCTACTGAGTGCCACTGACATCACGTTTGTTGCCTGAATGATGGGCTGAAGCAATAAAAAGCACCATTTAGTGAAACATGGTACATACTTAAATAAAGCTCCACTTTAAAAGGACTTACAGTGAGGCGTTGGAAAATCTGGTTGATTGTTTACAGCCCAGCTTTGTTGTGGGCGGGGCTGTCGTTAAAAGAGGCGAATTGGTGGGTAGAAAACCTGGTCGCCTACCCAAGTCTGTTTTTAATCGTCTATCTATTGTTTGCACTGATTCTCGCGTTAAGAATGAAGTGGGCACCAAGTGCGATATGTATTGTACTGGCGGGTGCATTTGCCTTGATGGCGCCAAAGTCCAATCAAACGCTAGTTGCACGCTGCACGAACTCCGTCTCAGTAGTACAGTTTAACCTCTACTATGAAAACCCTGACGTTAACGCATTTATTAACTACTTACTCACCAAACCTGCTGATTTAGTTGTGATGCAAGAAGTTGCACCAAACATTGGTGATAAGTTGCAAATGCTTAATGATGTTTATCCTTATTTTTATGGAGGGCAAAAAGGGGTAGGTTACCCTTCAAGTCAGATGATACTAAGTGTTTCCCCGTTAAAAAATATGTCAGTGTTTACAACACCGGATCAACAAAACATCATTCGTGGAACTTGGTATCCTCACAATCAAAGCGCGATGACGCTCATTGTGGCCCATCCCACTTCACCGAGGAACAAAGAGTTGTGGTATCGGCGAAATGCTCTGATCAGGACTATTGAATCCTTGGTCGAACTCTACCCCAGCGATGAGGTAATGATATTGGGGGACTTTAACCTCTCTGCGGTCAGCTTACGTTTTGCAAAACTGTTCCCGACTTTTCAGAAAGCTCCGGTGGCAAGTTGGCCAAATTGGTCAGAGGCTTTTAATACGCCTCCAGTCTCGATGATCGCCATTGATCACTTGTGGCTACAGTCTATGAATTCAGGCAGAAAGATTTGCCAGCGTCAAAGTTCACCTCACCCTACTGGCTCAGACCACTTTCTAATCAAAACCGAGATTGGTTATTGATTATTATTCTCAACTTATTGTGTGAAGGTTTTAGCTAGGTTACCCTCCGATTAACTTAATCAGCCTTTGGATGGTAACTATGGCAAATTTGGCGATTACGGAAATTAAATCCTTTATTCCCAGCAAAGATTTTGAAGTTTCGCAACGATTTTATCAGGCGTTGGGCTTTGAGGTTGCTTCAGTCTTCGGTGACGTTGCTTACATGCGAAAAGAGCACACCGCTTTTCTACTACAGAACTACTATCAAGTTGAACACGCACAAAACACTATGATGCATTTACTGGTAGAGGATGCGATGGGTTGGTTGGGTCATGTTCAGGCGTCCGGTGTCGAAACGGACTTTGAGTGTAAAGTGACAGAGTTGATTGAACAACCGTGGGGCATGTTGGAGTTTTGTTTGATCGATCCTTCTGGCGTGCTGTGGCGAATCGCGCAAAATATCCGTTAATGTAAAAACGCCCCTCATCATCGAGGGGCGTGTGCCTTTAATCCAACGACTTCTTGAACCTTGTCGAGGCGATCAATAGGCCAATCACAGTAAAGCAGGCCAGCCATAATGTGTCGTGCCACATACCGCTTAGGTCAGAGCCACGCAGTACAATACCGCGAATTAGGCGCATAAAGTGTGTGGCGGGTAAAGCTTCAGAAATCCATTGAGCCGCATTGGGCATTGCCTCATAGGGAAACATAAAGCCTGATAGCAAAATGGAAGGCAGCAAGATAAAAACGGTCATCTGCATGGCTTGAAGCTGTGTGGACGCTACGGTCGAGATCACTAAACCAAGAGTAAGGCTTGCGGAGATAAACAACAGCGTCCCTAGAAGGATCTGGCTAATAGCTCCGTTAATCGGTACATCAAAAATGAAGTGACCTAGTCCCAGAATAATGAACACTTGAATCAAGCCGACAAAAATATATGGGATGATTTTAGCGACCATCAGTTCGAACGAGTGGATTGGTGTAGTGATTAATAGTTCCAGATTGCCACGTTCCCTTTCTCTTACAATGGCTGCACTGGTGAAGAGAATCATCGTCATTGTTAAAATGACACCAAGCAAACCCGGCACAATATTCACCGCAGAACGGCGACTTGGGTTGTAGAACAAAGCGACTTCAAAAGTCTTTTGTTGTTCTGGACGGATTTCAAAATCAAAGTCCGTTAACGGCATATTCTGCAGTGCAAGAATCGCTGAACTGATCATAGTATCGGAACCATCGACAACCCATTGCCCTAGCACTCGCCCTTGGGTCATTCGTTGCGTGAGGTCAGATGGAATAATCAGTACAGCACGTATAACACCGTTCTGAATGGCTTGTTCTGCCTGTTCAGCAGTCGGGTATGTAGCTTTGACATCAACCACCTGGGTGACCTTGACGGATTCTGTTATGACGCGTCCGGCAGTGCTCTGACTTTGGTCTACGACACCAATAGGAATATTTCGTACATCGGTGTTAATCGCAAAACCAAATAGCAGCAGCTGAATCAGGGGAATCATCACAACCATGCCAAAGGTGATGCGGTCACGGGAAAGCTGACGGATTTCTTTAAACATGATCGCCTTCATGCGAGCGATTGACTGGATCATTGTCTTCCTTCTCCCGTGACGGTGACAAACACATCTTCTAGGCTCGGTCTGGCTAGATTCATTTCCGCTTCACTGAGCTCAGGAAACTGTTGGCGTAACCATGCAATCGGATCTTGGATATGTTGATGAATCAAAACTCGAAGTCGAATGCCCAATTGCGCGGCAGAGCGCACTTCCTCTCTGGCAAGAAGGGATTCCTTCAGTGCCCGCAAATTGTCTGCTTTGACCTCAACAATATTGACACCCATATCGGCCATTAACTGCTCTGGCTCGCCATCGGCACGAATTCTTCCTGCCTCCATGATGGCCAGTCTGTGGCAACGTTCAGCCTCATCCATGTAATGAGTCGTAACCAGAATCGTGGTTCCTTGGTCTGACAGATCAAAAAGTTGTTCCCAGAATTCGCGGCGGTTTTCAGGGTCAACAGCTGAAGTCGGCTCATCAAGAAACAAGAGCTCAGGCTGATGCATAGTGGCGGCCGCGAGGGAAAGACGTTGTTTCTGGCCGCCACTCATCCCACTGACACGTTGTTTTCGGCGCTGGTCCAAGCCGTAGGTTTTCAACTGTTCGTTGAGACGTTGCTTGAGGTGCTTGGACCCCATACCAAATATTTGACCGATAAACTCTAAGTTTTCCTCGACGGTTAAATCGTCATATAAGGAGAACTTCTGCGTCATATAGCCAATTTTGAGGCGCAGCAGTTCAGACTGGCGTGGTATTTCTAACCCTAGCACATCGACCTCACCTTCACTTGGGCTGAGCAAACCCGTTAGCACTCGGATGGTGGTGGACTTCCCACAGCCGTTTGGTCCAAGAAAGCCGTAAATACTGCCTTTGGGTACATTGAGTGTGATGTCGTTAATGGCGGTGAAATCACCAAACCTCTTGACCACATTTTCTGCTTTAATCGCATATTCCATAGGCACTACTCTCTAGACAAGTCGATTTGTGCTGGGATGCCAGATGGTAGTCGCTGAGCCGAGGATTCAAGGTCAACTTCCGCCAGATACATCAAGCGAGAACGCTCGTCTTCGGTGAGCGCATAATAGGGCGTAAATGAGGGCTCGCTCGCAACCCAACGAACGGTTCCAGAGATTGGGTTTTCAACACCATCTACCGTAACGGAAACGGATTTGCCCGGTATGAAATCAATGCGATGGCTAGCTGGCACATAAACACGCGCATACGGGATGCGGCTTGCTTGTATCACGGCGACCACACCATTGACGGGAACGCGTTCGCCCAAATTGTAAGGTAAGTTATCCAACACCCCATCACGGGTGGCGGTAATGGTGAGCTCGCTAAGCTTCTGTTGCTGGAGAGTCACATCAGCCATAGAAGCCGCGAGTTCGGCTTTTGCTTGTTCGATATCTTCAAGACGTGAGCCAGCTGTCAGCTTGCTAAATTCTTCCTTTGCTGAGTCCAGTTCCGCTTTCGCAGAGTCACGTGCCGCAAGTGCGGTGTCTTTCTCTGATTGGCTGATCAAGCGTTTTTCAACCAACTCTGCTTTTCGGGTGTAATTTTTCTGGGCTTCAGTTAATTGAGCTTCAGCACGTTTAACACGAGCTTGAGAAGCTGCAATGTCTTCTGGGCGTTCACCATTGGTTAATTTGAGTAGGTAAGCTTCTGCTTTGGATTGCTCAGCAACTGCACGGGCGAGTACCGCTTCTTGGCTAGTGGTATCAAGTTGTACCAACACTTCGCCTAGTTTTACTTGTGATCCTTCTGTCGCAGGTAACGCACGGATGATTTCGTTGGCGGTTGCAGTGAAGGTAACACGGTCTCTTTCCAACGTACCAAGTGCTTGAGATGAGTCATCTTGTGTACAGGCAGTTAACAGCGAAATCAGAACAGAACCGATCAAGAACCGTTTCATAAAGTACTCCAAATCAGCAAGTTAAGGTGAAGGTGTCGCTAAGCGGAGCGATACCAATGATTGTCTAAATAGGATATATTCTCGGTTAACTATAGATACAGAAACTTAATTCATACAAAATTAATCTAGTGATTAATTTTGTATGATTTGTTCTTTTTCTTCATGCAGTTATTACAGAGGTTGCAATGGACTTTGAGCAAATGAGTGATCAAGCTCTTTGGGAACTAGCCAATCCAATAATGGACAATTTAATGCAGGCTTCGACAGAGATAAATCATGCGAAACATGTGCAGGATTTTACCCCGCGCTTGCGCGATATCGTAAAGCCGGACTATTTCGAGCGTGTCGTGAAACAGTATCAGTCACAAAAAGGCGTGTTCGCTGACCGAGTTCCGGTAGCACTGTTCAAGCGCCCTGATTCAACCGCCTTTGTCTGGAAGCAAGGTTTTAGTCGAGTTGAAGGAGATTACGTCGCTGAAATGGTCTTGGTTTATCGTGAAGGTAAAATCATGGTGGATCATGTGATGGTGTTTTAACCAAACTCTGACGGCTATCGGCATTGCGGTCCCTCAGATAAGGCTTTAGAATCGCGTCTCCACTAACATAAGCGCATGTTTGAGGAACTATGAACAATGCCCAAGCAATAGTGGCGCATCATGCGAAGCACACGATGTCACCTAAGCGTGAAATTGTCCTTCGCGAGATGTTGTCACTGGCAAAAATGGCATCAATGATTGCTGTCCCATTTTTGCTCATTACTCTGGCTTGGATCTAAACCAGAGCACACAGCACAAGGATGTGTGCTATCGGGTTTATTCGGCAACACCACCTTGAGTCAGCTTCGCCGGATCAAGCAAACGCTCTAGCGTAGTACGATCAAGATCAGTTTCTTCTTCTGCGACGTCAATAATGGCACGTCCTTCTTTGTATGCCTTCTTAGCCACTTCAGCTGCTTTCAAATAGCCAATAACAGGGTTGAGCGCCGTCACCAGAATCGGGTTTTTCGCTAATGCGACTTGAAGGTTGTCTTCACGTACCTTGAAGGTCGCGACCGCTTTGTCTGCCAGAGCCAGCGCGCTGTTGGCTAACAGTTCGATGCTTTCCAGTACATTGTAAGCGATCACAGGCAGCATGACGTTAAGCTGGAAGTTGCCAGATTGGCCGCCTACGGTGATGGTGGTGTCGTTGCCGATCACTTGTGCGGCTGCCATGGCTGCGGCCTCTGGGATCACTGGGTTGACTTTGCCCGGCATAATAGAAGAGCCTGGTTGTAGGCCTTGCAGTTCAATCTCACCCAAGCCAGCCAGTGGGCCGGAATTCATCCAGCGTAGATCGTTCGATATTTTCATAATCGCTACGGCAGCCGTTTTGAGCTGACCGGAAAGAGCAACTAAGGCATCCTGACTGCTCAAGTTATAGAAGAAGTTTTCGCTAGACGTGAATTGTAAACGTGTTGCCTGAGAGAGGTTATCTGCAAAGGCTTGAGCAAATCTTGGATCAGCATTGATACCTGTACCGACAGCGGTACCACCTTGGGCCAAAGCTTTAACGCCAATCAGGCTTTGTTCAATCCCTTGTTTCGCTTGTTCAAGCTGGAACTGCCAGCCGCCAAGTTCTTGATCAAATGTGATTGGCATGGCGTCCATCAGGTGTGTTCTGCCTGTTTTCACAACATGGCCGATTTCACTGCGCTTACTCTGTAGCGTAGTAATGAAGTGATTTAACGCTGGGATAAGCTGTTTTTCTACGGTGAGGGCTGCGCTGACCTGAATCGCTGTTGGCACGACGTCGTTACTGCTTTGACCCATGTTGACATGGTCGTTAGGGTTTACGTCACCACCAAGAATATCACTGGCTAACGTCGCAATCACTTCATTAGCATTCATGTTCGAACTGGTGCCTGAGCCAGTTTGAAAAACGTCAATTGGGAAGTGCTCTAGGTGCTGACCATCAATAATGGTTTGTGCGGCGTCGGCTATCGCATTGGCAATATCACCTTCCATTAGACCCAGTTGAGCATTTGTTAAAGCGGCCGTTTGCTTAACGTAAGCCAGCGCCTGAATAAATGCGCTTGGCATGGTATGTTTGCTGAAATGAAAGTTGTCGACTGCGCGTTGTGTTTGTGCCTGATATAGGGCATTCGCAGGTACTTTCACTTCTCCCATGCTGTCTTTTTCAACACGGAATTCTTGCGGGGCAGAAGATTGAGTCATTGGTTATCCTTTTGAACTTAGTCGTGTGGCGTTTGGATACGCTGCAATTGTTGTTGTAGGTTTAAAAACTTAATATCGCCATCTTCCCATTGGTAGTAGTAGCGTTTTAAACAGAGTAGAGGAGTATGGATTGCGTCGAGGCAAACCCGTCGGAATGTACGGCTTCTCGCAGGATCCTGAATCGCTTCAATCAAATGAAAATACACCTGACGTAGATAAAGTTCACACAGTAGTGGGTTCTCATTCTCCGTACCTTGTTCATACAATGAAGATAAGGTCATCGCCCAGTGTATGTAGTCGTGAATGATATCGGGTTCGAATCCACAAGGTGTGTAACGATCAACAAATCTATCTTGTGCTTTAAAGAAAGCATTATAAAGCGGTTTTTGGCTATCCATACTGACCTCAAAATTTTTGTAATGAGAATTATTATCGCTTTGAGTGTTCGAATCAACCCTGTTTGCTGTATGGATGTCAGACAGTGCGCTGGCGCACAATCAGGTGCTGTTTTCTGATGATATTAGCGGCGATTACTGCGGCGCCTCAAGATAAGAGCAGTGCCGAAAGGAATAAACCGGCGCCATAGGCGGTATGGGTGAATAGGCTTAATGCTCTCGCTAGCCTTGGCTTTGGGGTTTTGCTTGCAGCGATGCCAAATCCAAGACAAGGCTGAACAATGAAGTAAGGGAAGGTTAAGGTTACCAGGCCAGTCAACCAAGCTTTTGTAAATGTTGGAGAGGTAAGCCACGTTTCTCCAGCCCAATAAACATGTCCGATGGCGAAAACTACCCCGATGAGATAGTGCAGTAGCCAACCAAGGGTGTTTTCTCCCCAAACCGATGGCGTGTTCATAATGGTCTTATGTATCCATTTCCCTTTTGGAATCCCAGCTATCCACCTTGCGACTAATCCGTAATTGAGCGGTGGAATGCCCAGAATCAGTCTTTGCATGATTCCCCATGAGTCCATGATGAGGGTTGCGCCGATTCCGATCAGAGTCGCTTGAAGCAAGATATGAGTTTCCATTTGAATATCCTCGTTGTATTCGCTGATGGTTTTGATAGATTGCATCTAGGCTACAACTTGAAGTCGACTTTAAGTCAAGGGTGATTAATATGGATATCGCGGATGTGTCTCGTCGGTCTGGGCTCAAGCCTTCTGCACTCAGATACTATGAGAAACTTGGTCTGATTCGTTCAATTGGCCGCAATGGTTTACGAAGACAATATGCCCCCAGCGTACTGAATAAGCTCAATATCATCTGTCTAGGACGCTTAGCAGGTTTATCGCTTGATGAGATATCAGTTATGTTTGATGACAAGGATGAGTTGTCGATAGACAGGGCTCTGCTCACTCAGAAAACGCATGAAATCGATGCTCAGATTAAAAGACTGCAAGCGGTGCGGGATAGTCTCAACCACGTGGCAAATTGTCCAGAGCGGTCACATCTAGACTGCCCTTCATTTCAAAAAATGATGAAATCGGTAAAACATTACCTGTGACAGTTAAAGTCACCTTAGCTTGCTTAACAGGCTTATCAATCAGCAGATTGCCATAGATAGGCTTACACTAAACACTAGGTCAACAGACTCTAATTAGAACCAATAAGGTCGCACTTTGCTAACCGACAAAAGACTCACATTTGCCAGCGCCAATTTGTTCAATTTCATCGAACCACCCGGTGCGTTTTATGACTTTGAGAATATTTATGATGCTGATGCTTGGCAAGCTAAATGCCAATGGACAAAAAATGCCATTCAGAACCTTGAAGCAGACATAGTGGCACTTCAAGAAGTATTTAGTATTGATGCTGCCTGCCAGTTATTCAAAGAAATGGGCTACTCATATTTTGCCAGTGTAGATAGCCCAAACATAGAAAGTGATTACATCTACTCTCATCCCGTTGTGGCTCTGGCTTCTAAATACCCTATCTCACATGTTGAAGCGGTCACGTTACCGGCATCATCGCTAGCAGGCTATTCAATCTCGCTGCCAGCGTTTAGCCGTCAGCCCGTTTTTGCAGTGGTAGAAGTTCCAGATATTGGTGAAATAGCTGTTTATGTCAGCCACCTAAAATCACAGAGAGCCACCGAAGCGATAGAAGAAGGTGGAGGATACCCGCTGGTGGGTCAATGGCTTTCAAGCCAGCAAAGAGGATGGGAAGCGGTGATGCTGAGATTGGCGATGGAACAACAATACGCGAAGCATCCGATTCCGACTGTTTTGATGGGAGATATGAATCAGTCGATCAGCAGTGACATCACAGGTTTACTGACCAAAACTATCGAAGGCGAATCAGGCCTTAAGCTGCGAGACAGTTGGGACATTTTCGCTATCAAACAGCCTGAGACAGAGCGTCCACCCACACACTATCATTTCGCAAAAGGTAACGTGCTCGACTACATCTTATTGTCGCAGGAGTTTCAGCCCGACTCGCAGTACTCAATGGCCGATGTGACATCCTATTCCACGCTCGACAATCACCTCATAAATCCAAGTTTTGAGCGGGACAAGCAGGCGAGTGATCACGCGTTTGTCTCGGTGACAGTTAGGTTTGTGCTGTGATGTGCTCGACACTAATTGATAGCTATTCATCAAATTTCCAATAATTTCAATAATTAATGTGTTCTTTTAGTGATCGATAGCGTTTCAAGTGTGCAAAAAAATCCCCTCGCAAAAATGCAGAGGGGATTGAATTCGGAACGACTAGGCGTTACTTAGATTTTCTTTGCTGTTCTTTACGGGCAATTTTTTCTTTTCGACGTTGAGCAATCACCTGATCGGCCTCGCCTCCAACGTGTGTTTCGCCGCGTTTGTTAGCGAGTTGAACTTGCTTTTCACGCTCACGGAAGCGCGCTTTTTGCTCATCTGTATGCTTGTCGATACATTTAGGGCAGCTAACGCCTTTTTCAAACGCTTCCGATTCTATGTCTTCCTGAGTAATTGGCAAACGACACGCATTACACATCTCGTAGCCACTTTTCTCTAGCTGGTGGTTTACCGCGACACGGCCATCGAATACGTAGCAATCGCCTTCCCACATGCTTTCTTCTTCAGGCACTTCTTCAAGATACTTCAGGATGCCGCCTTCTAGGTGGTACACCTCTTCGAAGCCTTGTTCCTTCATGTAAGCCGTAGATTTTTCACAACGAATACCACCAGTACAGAACATAGCGACTTTCTTGTGCTTCGCTGGATCCATGTTTTCAGCGACGTACTCAGGGAAGTCACGGAAAGTATCGGTTTTCGGGTTAACGGCATTTTTGAAGGTACCAATTTCGATCTCGTAGTCATTACGTGTATCGACGACGAAAACTTCAGGATCTGAGATCAGCTCATTCCACTCGTCTGGCTTAACGTAAGTACCGACGACATGACGAGGGTCGATGCCTTCTACACCAAGAGTCACGATTTCTTTTTTCAACTTAACCTTGGTACGGTTAAACGGTTGGTTTGCGTCGAATGACTCTTTGTAAACGATATCTGCAAGGCGTGAATCCTGCTTGAACCAGGCGAGAAGAGTGTCGATACCTTCACGGCTAGAAGCGACCGTACCATTGATGCCTTCGCTGGCCAATAAGAGAGTGCCACGGATCTGATGTTGTTCCATCAGCGCTTTTAGCGGCTCACGAAGTTCCACATAATCTTCAAGACGCACAAACTTATAAAGTGCGCATACTACGTAATCTGTCATGTTTTTTCCTTTTAGCGAACTGGAGCGTAAATCCAGAGCTTTGAGTTAAATCGGGCGAAGTATAGCGGAGAGCGCTAGCGACAAATACAGACAGTTTTTAGGGTTAAATTGATGAAGTATGTTTTGTCATATTCTGATGATAAAAGATTGATCTATACCGTTAGCTCAATCCGATTGCCGTCTGGGTCAAAGAAGCAACTTTCGTAGTAGCCGTCACCCGTCGTTCTCGGGCCACTAAGTAACTCGTAGCCATCTGCAACTAAACGTTGAGTCAATTGTTCTACCGCAAGCTCTGAACCAAGCGAAATGGCAATATGGATAAAACCAGTGAATTGGTCATATAGGTCATCTTTTGACTCTGGAATGCTGTCCATTTGCATCAGTTCTAGCCGGCAACCACTGCTAAACGATAGGAAGTAAGAAGAGAAGTTCTTTTCACTGTTATGGTATTTTTTATTGGGCGTTGCGTTGAAATACTTGATATAGAAATCTTTGAGTAACTCTAGCTGTTTGGTCCAGAGCGCAACGTGCTCAATGTTCATAATTGCATCTCAGTTGTTGTATTTGATAGGAAATGCTAATCGTGATCTAGGAAGGAAAAAAGAGATGATTTCTTTCGGTTTTTTTCCTTATTACTGATGATATTGGTTGGGAAGAAGCTATGGATGCGTGACACTTAACTCTGGCGGAGTTGTAGTACAGAAACGAGGATGTGATTGCCGAATGCGTTTTCCCAATTAGTGCTCTAGTTGGGGGCGTTGGAACGAAATAAATCCTCTCATTTTGAATGGGAGGATTTATTATTGTGTTTTATGGCTTAAGGTTTGAGTTTAAGTACCTTATCGATATCTTCCGCGCTGTGGCGTTCTGGAACCTGTTCCCACTCCTCGCCCCATGCACGGTTGACGATACGACCACGCTGGACTGCTTGGCGAGCTTCAATGGCTTCAGCCCAACGCTTAAGGTTTTTATAGCTATCGACGTCAAGAAATTCGCCAGCGTCGTAAATCTTACCCAGCACTAAATTGCCGTACCAAGGCCAGATAGCGATATCCGCAATGCTGTATTCTTCACCAGCGATAAAGGTATGGTTTGCTAGCTGCTTGTCCAACACATCCAGTTGACGTTTCGCTTCCATTGAGAAACGATTGATTGGGTATTCAAACTTCTCTGGCGCGTAGGCGTAGAAATGACCAAAGCCACCGCCTAAGTACGGTGCGGAGCCCTGAAGCCAGAACAGCCAGTTCATGACCTCTGTTTTCGCTGTAACATCTGTTGGTAGGAAATGGCCGAATTTCTCGGCAAGGTAAAGCAAAATATTACCAGATTCGAATACGTTGATTGGTGTGTCACCTGAGCGGTCAACCAATGCTGGGATCTTGGAGTTTGGGTTCACCTCGACAAAGCCAGAACCAAACTGATCTCCGTCGCCAATTTTTATCAAATAAGCGTCATACTCAGCGTCACTAACCCCAAGGGCGAGAAGTTCCTCAAGCATAATTGTCACTTTTTGGCCATTTGGTGTGCCCATAGAATGCAGCTGGATTGGGTGTGAACCAACGGGTAGCGCTTGCTCGTGTCGGGCCCCTGAATCTGGTCGGTTAATGCTGGCCCATTGGCCGCCATTCTCGTCATCCATTTTCCAAACTTTTGGTGGTACGTATTGGTTAGTCATTATGATTCCTTGTCCAAAATTGATATCCGGCACTAGATTAGATGGTGGTGATATGAAGAGATAAAAACCCCTCGTTATCAGATTATTAGAACCTTTGGTTATTGCAAATCGGTTAATTGAATAAGGGGTTGCTAATGGAGGGAGATGGACGGATAAGCAACCCATTGATATTACCCTAGGGGTGGTAAGACTATGCTCGCTTAAGGTGTTCTAGTGCTGAGTGGAGTGAGGGGAGAATATAATGCCCCAATGCTTTTACGTCTTCGCAAGGTTCCACTAGGTCGGGGATTTGGTAGGTGGTCATCTTTGCGGCTACGGCACTCTTTACACCATTATTGGAGTCTTCGAATGCGATACAGTGTTCGGCGTGAGCATTGACTCGATCGGCTGCCAGTAGATAGATCTCTGGGTCGGGCTTGCCGACTGACACTTCGCAGCCGCAAGTCAGGCTGTCAAAGTATGAGTCTAAACCCGCAAGGCGCAGTTTAACTTCTGCGACGTCACGCTGAGTAGAGGTCGCCACAGCGGTTGGAATTTGCTGTTGTTTGAGCCATTCCAAAAGTTCAACAACGCCGTCTTTAACTGGAATAGGTTTGTGTTTGACGATAGCATCGTAGTTGCGACGCCACTCATTGTGGAGTTTGTCGAGGTCATCCCCATAAGCGGCTCGAAAGATCTTTTCTATGCCTGCGGAGTTACGACCGATGATGGAGAGATAAACGTCTTCATAGAAAGGTAGGTTGACGTTCACGCAAGCTTGTTTAAAAACACGCATGCATACACGCTCGGTGTCCAACAGAAGGCCATCCATATCAAAGATAGCGGCTTGAATTTTCATGAGTACAGCATATTAATTAACAGTTCGGGCGCTCATTTTTGCACACTTCTAAATTATAGTAAAAGCGCCGAAAAAAGGTCTGGTATTGACCAGACCTTTACTAGTTGTACTTAGACTATAGCATCCACATTCTTGCTGTGCGGGCCGGAATATTGAATGTATGGTTACGCGATGTGACGACAGTGGTATCTCCAGTTAGCGTATCTTTGTAAGCAAGGTTCCAGTTGAACTCATGTTGATACGTATCCACTGTTATAGACTTTGCTTCGCCACACTTATTGATGCCAACGACGCCCGCTTTACCACGCTTGAAAACCAGCGTGCATTGATCACTGTGCACAACAGTCATTGGTTTACCTTGCATTGAGTTATGGAACTTAAGCATGTTGATCATTGTGGTGTCTTTCCATACGTCAGCCCAGCGACCATTATCTCTATCTTCGCTGTCTGGTAGTTCATCACTATAGATAAGTGGTGTGCCGCCATCTTTACCCAATACGTAGGCATACGCTAACTGCTCATCTTTGGGGTCCATAATTTGATAGCGAAAACCATCGTTGGTGGGAATGTCGTGTGTCACAGTGAAGGTGATGGCACGTGAATTCTCTAAAGCTTGACCGAACGCTTGAGGATCATGGAGTTGGCTTAATCCACCACTGAAAGAGAAAGCGCTGCGAATAGAAGCGAACAGAGGGAAATCGTAAGCGGCATGATCGGTGTTGTTTAAATAGGGTGCTAAAAAGGCTTCATAACCGCTATCGCCCTTACCACCACTGGTAATTACCTCACCGAAAACATGCATTCCAGCAGTAATGTCTGATGTGAAAATCTGATCGATTTGATACTGGCTCATGTGTTTGACGGCATCAATGCGAAACCCCTTGATTCCCATAGACTTGAGGGCATGAAGGTAGTTTTTCTGCTGTGACACAACCCAGTTATTGGGATCTAAATCTGGTAGTCCGGTATCGCCATTGTCACCACAAAGTCGCCAGTACTGTACGTGACCAGGGTCGTTCCAGTTGGTGATACAACCCGCTGGGTGGAAGTCATTGCCAGAAAAAAGATTTTGGCTCAAGTTGCCAAATAAGGTCTGGTTGGCGTAGTAGTGACTTCGTGAAGCGTACTCGTTAAGTACGTCTGAGCCTGGGTAGTTGAGATCGCTGCGCTTTGACGCCTCATTGGCCATATGGTTGAGGACAACATCGGCATAGACTTCGACGCCTTGTGTTTTAAGTGCAGCGATCATGGCTTCTAAGTCTTGTTTATTGCCCAGTGGAGAGTCGATAACACGAAAATCCTGAGGTTGATAGCGTGCCCACCATTTTGTGCCGCTAGATTTCATCGCGGGAGAAATTAGAACCTTTTTGAATCCGTTAGCGGCGATTTGCTGGGCGTTGTTTGTCACATCCGAATATTTCCAGTTGAACGCGTGTAGGATTGCGTCGGCATAGGTCAGTTGCGGTGCGCTGAGCGCAGCAGTGGCAGCGAGTAAAGTTGTTATTTTTTTCATAGGGTGTTTCTCGTTATTGATATTCAGGGCAATGATATTTTTATAAATTGCTATTAATAGTGCTTGAAATGGAAGACTGGATTACGGTCACACTCTGTAGGGGGGCAATTTACAAAATTCCTACAGGGGTAGAATTTTGTGATGAGTTTGGTTATTTTGCGTTCGAATTGGTTGGTAAATGTCCAATTTTCAAGGGTTAAATGACGCCTCGCTGCTGACAGATGATTGTCGTCGTTGCGCAAATCAAAGAATGACGAATAGTGAAAATGATCCGTAATGTTTAGTAGACTGTGTCCCTAATTACAAAATGATAAAGGGAAATGAGAATGAGTCAGCAGAAAGTCGCGTTTATTGGCTTGGGTGTAATGGGCTACCCTATGGCAGGCTACTTAAGTAAAGCGGGATATTCCACCAAAGTGTTTAACCGCACTAAAACCAAAGCAGACAAATGGGCTGAGGAATACCAAGGTGTTGCGTGTGAGACGCCTAAACAAGCGGCTCAGGATTGTGATGTTGTGTTTGTTTGCGTCGGTAATGACGACGACGTACGCAGTGTGATTTACGGTGAAGATGGCGTTCTTGCTGGATTGAAGGCAGGAGCTGTGCTGGTGGACCATACGACAACGTCCGCTGAGCTAGCGGTTGAATTGTCGGCTGCAGCTAAAGAAAACGGCAATCAGTTTATTGATGCGCCAGTTTCTGGTGGTCAAGCGGGCGCTGAGAATGGCGTGTTGACCATTATGTGTGGCGGTGATCAAGTGGTGTTCGAACAAATCTCACCAGTGATGGATGTGTACGCTAAACAAATGACGTTGCTGGGAGAAAATGGCCAGGGTCAACGCTGTAAAATGGTTAACCAAATTTGTATTGGCGGTATTCTGCAGGGGCTTAGCGAAGCGTTGCTACTCGCTCAAAAATCTGGTTTGGATGTAAAACAAGTGGTTGAAACCCTCAAACATGGTGCAGCGGGTTCATGGCAAATGGAAAATCGCGCCGTGACCATGTCACAAGATAAGTTTGATTTTGGTTTTGCTATTGATTGGATGCGCAAAGACTTAGGGTTCTGCCTGAAAGAAGCGGAACGAGCCGGGCTAGATTTACCGTTAACTAAGAAGGTCGATGAGCAATACGCTGAGCTACAACAAGATGGCTATGGGCGTATGGATACTTCTGTTCTGATGAAAGCGGTGGCGAAAAAACAATAAGCGCTGAGTCAAACAATACGCCGATGCGTGCAGGTTAGCGATCGGCGTATGGAATTCAGTACTGATTCAAGCGGGATACTCTATATCAGTAGAAGATGAACAGCTCTTTGGTGTCAAATAACTTAAAGAATTCGAATCCTTTCATAGCCAACTCTCCTCATTTGTAACATCTATGGTTAATGGATTGGTGAAGTCTTATATGAGCTTCATTGCTTAACTGCTGTTACCTATCTAAAACTAGTGCAACCTACAGTTTTTTGCCAAATTGTTGATGAGTTAAACATCTGTCCAGATCAAATCTCTGCTACCCCACGGACTCACAAAAACCGTGGGGCGTTATTGCAAGTTATTGTTTCAAATCGAAGCGGTCAGCGTTCATTACTTTGGTCCAAGCGTCTACGAAGTCGCGGACGAACTTCTCTTTGTTATCATCCTGAGCGTAGACTTCAGCGTAAGCACGTAGGATGGAGTTAGATCCAAATACAAGGTCGACTCGGGTTGCTGTCCATTTTTCTTCACCGCTGCTGCGCTCGACAATAGAGTAGGAGTTACGCCCAGTTGGCTTCCATGTGTATCGCATGTCTGTCAGGTTGATGAAGAAATCGTTCGTCAGTGCACCGACATTATCAGTGAATACACCGTGACTAGACCCAGAGTGGTTGGTTCCAAGCACACGCATACCACCAATCAGAACCGTCATTTCTGGGGCCGTTAAACCCAATAGCTGTGCATGGTCTAACATCAACTCTTCAGGGCTTACCGCATAATGCTGCTTCTGCCAGTTTCGGAATCCGTCAGCGACAGGCTCCAGCACATCAAAGGAATCGACATCTGTTTGGGCAGCACTTGCATCACCACGTCCCGGAGCAAAAGGAACGGAGATGTTTATACCAGCGGCGCGCGCTGCTTGCTCAATGCCAACGTTACCAGCAAGAACTATGGTATCCGCGACACTTACTCCTGACTCAGAGGCGATACCCTCTAGAACCGAAAGGACTTTAGCGAGCTTTTCGGGTTCGTTACCTTGCCAACGATTTTGTGGCGCAAGGCGGATACGAGCACCATTAGCGCCGCCACGTTTGTCTGAGTTACGATAGGTACGGGCGCTGTCCCAAGCGGTTGAAACCATCTCGCTAACGCTTAAACCACTTGCGGCGATTTTAGCTTTGACCGCTGCAACATCGTAATTGCTTTGACCAGCAGGGACAGGATCTTGCCAAGTTAGCTCTTCTGCCGGAACATCTGGGCCGAAGTAGCGGGATTTTGGCCCCATGTCGCGGTGAGTCAGCTTAAACCACGCACGAGCGAAGGTGTCGGAGAAGTAAGCGGGATCCTTGTAGAAGCGTTCTGATATCTTGCGGTATTCAGGATCAATTTTCAGCGCCATATCGGCATCAGTCATGATTGGGTTATGACGAATACTTGCATCTTCGACATCAACAGGTTTGTCTTCCTCTTTGATGTTGTCTGGTTCCCACTGCCATGCACCCGCTGGACTCTTTTGCAAAGACCAGTCATAGCTGAACAGCAGATGGAAGAAACCGTTATCCCATTGAGTTGGATGGGTTGTCCACGCACCTTCCAACCCACTGGTCACAGTGTCACGGCCAATACCACGAGAGGTATGGTTGTTCCATCCAAGACCTTGTTCATCTAGCTCTGCACGCTCTGGTTCGGCACCCAGTTTATCGGCGTCTCCATTACCATGTGCTTTACCCACGGTGTGGCCACCAGCGGTCAGTGCGACAGTTTCTTCATCGTTCATTCCCATACGTTCAAAAGTGACACGCATGTCCTGAGCCGTTTTTAGTGGGTCTGGTTTACCATCAACACCTTCAGGGTTTACGTAGATTAAGCCCATCATGACAGCGGCAAGCGGGTTTTCTAAGTCACGCTCACCCGAATAGCGACTGTTTTCACCACCGCTCTCTGCTAGCCATTCTGTTTCTGCGCCCCAGTAGATGTCTTTTTCTGGGTGCCAGATGTCTTCGCGACCAAATGCAAAGCCGAAGGTTTTCAAGCCCATGGATTCATAAGCCATGTTGCCAGCTAGGATCATCAGATCAGCCCAACTGATTTTATTGCCATATTTCTGTTTAATAGGCCAAAGCAAGCGACGAGCTTTGTCTAGGTTTGCATTGTCAGGCCAAGAGTTCAGAGGAGCAAAGCGTTGGTTACCGGTATCCGCACCACCGCGACCATCGCCAGTACGATAAGAGCCTGCAGAGTGCCATGCCATCCGAATCATTAAGCCACCGTAATGGCCCCAGTCTGCTGGCCACCAGTCCTGACTATCAGTCATCAGAGCTTTAACATCATTCTTTAAGGCTTCAACATCGAGCTTTTTAAGCTCTTCACGATAGTTAAAGTCTAGGCCCATTGGATTCGATTTCTGGTCGTGCTGATGCAAGATGTCGAGGTTGAGGGCGTTTGGCCACCAAGCTACGTTAGATGAGTCTGAAGAAGTTGCACCGCCATGCATGACAGGACATTTACCGCCAGTATTCACGTTTTTGTGTTCCATGATTTGCTCCTTTAGTATCGCTTATTCACGGTCACCACTTTGATGTTTCTTATATCGGTGACCATCGAATCATTGGTTAGCCAGTTAAAACCAAGGACGTTTTCTATCGGTCTAGCGTCTGATTGAATATCCGTCATTGGAATGACTTGATAGCATTGAGGATAGATGGCGAGAGAGCTTTTATAAAACTGGTTGTGGCTATGTTATTGATAGACGTTTTCTATCTCATGCATACCGATGGCGTAAGAGGCAAAATATCACGGAAATTTAAAAAGGGAGGCAGGGCTGCCAGCGAAGATTGGCAACCCTGTACACGAGTAATTAGCTGAACTTTATTTCAAGCTGTTCGGCGGTCTGCCAACTATCGTGGCTGGCAAGTTGTGAGGCATACTGGGCAATATTGGTGTAGCGCTCAAGTAAGCCAAAGTTCGTCAGAATATCAACAATAAATGACATCATAATATCCGCACCAGTGAGTTTTTCGGCGACTAGGTAACGCTTGCCTTGCAAACGCTGGTCGACATAACTCATCACTTTGTGCAACTCGACTTCAGCATAGTCAGGTAGGAAGTTCATTTGAGCGCCATCTTTAGAAACGAAGACCTTTAGTAGTAACGGTAGAGCAGCAGAGCTTTCTGCAAAGTGCAGCCACTGCAGGTAGTCGAGGTGGTCATCAGAGCCTTTGGCTGGCGCAAGCTTCTCTGGCGCATACTTATCGATAAGATATTCAGTGATTGCGCCAGACTCTGCAATGACCCGGCCATCTTCTTCAATCACCGGAGATTTACCCAGTGGGTGGATAGATTTAAGCTCTGGTGGCGCGAGAAAGGTCACGCTGTCGCGGTGATAAGGTACGATGTCATAATCGATGCCTAGCTCTTCTAACAACCAGATAATACGTTTGGAGCGAGACTGGTTAAGGTGATGTAGTTTAATCATGCTGACCTCTGCTTATAGTGGACGGTTAGTTTTTACAACCAGTTTGCCAAAGTTTCTACCTTCCAGAAGGCCGATGAATGCTTCTGGCGCATTGTCAAACCCTTCCACTAAATGTTCACGATAATGAATTTTTCCTTCCGCAAGCCATTGGCTCATGTCGGTTGCAAACTCTTCATAACGATGAGCGTAATCATCAAAAATAATGAAACCCTGCATTTTGATTCGCTTGATCAGCAACTGCCCCATCAGCATTGACATTCTGTCAGGGCCTTGAGGGAGCGATGTTGCGTTGTATTGAGAAATCAAGCCACACAGTGGAATACGCGCTCCAGTGTTGAGAAGGGGCATCACAGCGTCAAACACTTTACCGCCAACATTCTCAAAGTAAACGTCGATACCTTGCTCACACGCTGTTGCTAACTGTTGTGCAAAATCTTCCGCTTTATGATCGATACACTCATCAAAGCCTAATTGTTCTACCGCATAACGACACTTTTCCTCGCCACCGGCAACGCCAATTACACGACAACCTTTTAGTTTGCCTATCTGTCCGACCATAGAACCTACCGCACCTGTTGCAGCTGCGACTACTAAGGTTTCGCCAGCTTTTGGTTGGCCGATATCCAGTAAGCCCATATAAGCGGTGAAGCCCGGCATACCCATTACACCGAGTGCATAAGAGGGGTGAGTTGGGCTCATGCCCATTTTAATCAGGCCTTCACCATTTGAAATGCCATAATCTTGCCAGCCAGTGAAAGCTAATACCCATTCACCAACTTGGTAGTCTGGATGATTGGAGGTTTCTACCTGACACACTGTGCCACCGACCATGACATCGTCGATATCAACAGGATCCGCGTAGGATTTTGCATCGTTCATGCGGCCACGCATGTAGGGGTCAAGTGACAGATAGACGCTTCTTAGCAGCAATTCACCTTGAGCAGGCGTAGGCTTTTCTGTTTCTTCTAAGCGGAAGTTTTCGCTAACAGGTGCGCCTACAGGGCGTGAAGCAAGAACAATGCGGCGGTTTACGTTGTTAGTCATTGCGTTTCCTATTATTAGACCAGTCGTCTAGTTTGGATTTCAAAAAATTCCCGTTGATTTGTTGAATCAAACGGGAATATGTTACTTAAGCGCTAAGTAGAGAGTGAGTGCTCTCTAAACTACGTTCAAGATGTGCTTGATCCTGAACCAGTTTGTTGAGAAGGCTAGCACCAAGCCATTGTTGGTAAAGCTGGGTCGCAACTTGCTGCGCATCCAATGCTTTTATCGAACCGTCTTCGATACCGGATTCTATGCACTGAGCAATGGAATCAATGACTTGTCCCGCACCGCTTGCAAGAGTGATTCGCATCGGCTCAGACAAGTCAGAAACCTCGGCACTAAGCTTAACCACCAGACATCGGTTCGCATTACAGACACCATTTTCTACTTCTAGCCAGCGGGAGAAGTACCCCATTATACGTTGATAGCCAGTCCCTTGCTCTGCATGAAAAATCACATTGATGCGAGCTAGGTAATTTCTGAAATAATCTTCAATCAGTGCCTCACCAAATAGCTCTTTGGATTTGAAATAGTGATAGAAGGAGCCTTTTGGCACATCGGCTGTTTTAAGCAGTTCAGATAAACCGACGGCGGTGAAACCTTTGTTCACCACTAATTCGTAACCCACATTGAGAATATGTTGGCGAGTGTCGTTTGTTTTTTCGTTCATGGGCGAACTATAAAACAAATTAGACCAGTCGTCTAGAAAGATTTTATAGGATGAATTACCGCGCTGTTGAAGGTTAAGCCGCATACTAAAGAAGAACGGCGAGAGTTGGACAGAGTGAAAATGACTCACACAATTACTAACTAAATAAGTTCCCTTCGAATGATGGAAAAACGCCGAATGGACGTAAAAAGTCAAACGATATTGTTTAGTGATATTACTATTAAAGATAGGTAAATGTAGAAGGTCTTTGACTCTATGCAATGAAGTTATTGCTGATAGTTTCATTAAACTTTCGTATTGAGTCATCGCTTTGTATGAAGGAGAGAGGATGAAGTGGTTGCGTTTAGGAACGATCATTCTTGCTCTAGCGGCCGTAAAACCTTGTTTGGCAAGGCCAGTTGATTTGGTCACACTGGAATATCCTCCCTACATAGAAATGCAGGGACAACAGATATCAGGCGTTGCGGTTGAATTAGTCAGGTATGTATTTCACCAGCTTGAAACTCCCGTCAACATTAGGGTACTACCATGGGCAAGAGCACTGACACTTGTGAAGCGTGGTCGGGCTGATGGCATATTTACCGCATTCAAAAATCCTGAGCGCGAGAAATTTGCCGATTTTAGTCAGAATGTGCTCTTCGTCCAAAACATCAGTTTGATGGCGCTCAAAGGCAGTGACTACAAACCTGCGGAAATTTTAGCGGGTGATGTATCCAAAATCGCTTTGTGTGTCGTCAATGGTGTGAGTTATGGAAAACGGATGGACGCGAAGATTAAGGAAGGTCGCTTTCGGCTGGTTTTCCAGAGAAACAACACCTCAGAATGTGCCCACCTTGTACGTACTAAACGCGCTGATATCTGGGTGAACAATGAATTTGGAGCCCGAAGCATTCTGGTTAGAGAAGGGTTGGATAGTGATATTGATATTTTATCGCCTCCCGTTGAAGCAACACCCAGCTACATTGCGTTCTCTAAAGACCGCAGCCATTCTGAGTTACTCGAGCGCTTTGATCAAGTACTGTTCGATATGAAGCAAGATGGACGTTACGAAGCCCTCATCTATGATTACTTTGAGAACATGAGAGTTAAATGAGAGGCTCTCTTTTCATGTAGATAAAAGCGTTGTCTTCGCCAGTGATATAAAACCCGAAGCGCTCATATAGCCTACCAACCTGATTTCCTTGTAAGTAGCACAGTTGGATAGACTTACGTTGTGCGTCGGCAAGCTCAATACAGTATTGCAGGATTTTGCTTCCCATTCCATTGCCGTGGTATTGGGTGAGCAGGAAGAAACGACAAAAGTAAAAGTGTTCTCCTTTGTCTTGCAGCAAAAAGCTGCCAACGGGTTGACCGTTAACAGTCACTATGGAGGGCTGGTCTTCTTGCCACTCTTCAAGGTGAATACGTTGTTGCACTTGTTCATTCCAACCGAATACTGCTTTTATCGCGTCGTATTCTGCATTCTTTTTGAGAGAGAATAAGAAGTCGAAATCGCCCGGTGTAGCCGGGCGAAAATCAAAGTCGATCATGCATCAACCAGTTCATAAGTGATCAAGAAAAGCTCGTCGGTGTTGGGGTAGATTTCCCGAATCAGCTGTTTAAGTTTTGGTAGCTCAATCGCTTCTTGCTCAGCGTGAAACTCGTTGATATCGTCAAAGTGAAGGGGTTCTACCGCTAGAATCTTCACCTCACATACTTTCTCATCTTTCTCCAACGTGAAGACTTCAACCTGAGTACCTGGCACGTAATGAGCTTCTGATTCATCACGAATGGTAATGGTTTTTTTACCACAAGTGATCAGTGGAGTCAGAAACTCAAAAAAGAGAATTTTGGTCGGTGCGATCATTGGGAATCCTTGTTTTGACGCTTGTGTTTAGGTACGTAGTTTAAAATGGAAATAGGCACAGGTTTACGCGGCTCAAATCCTTCAACGTCACGACGTTCAATCAGATGGCCGAGGCGGCTTTCGATCATGCACAAATTCTTGAAGTTATCTTTAGATACAAAGGATATGGCCTCGCCTTGTGCATCCGCACGACCTGTTCGACCAATACGATGTACGTATTCATCAGCAGGGAAAGGCAGATCGTAGTTAATAACACGAGTCAGGCCTTCAATGTCAATACCACGAGCGCCGACACCTGTGGCGATCATGTATTGGATTTTGCCCGCTTTAAAATCTTCGAGTAGCTGAGAACGTACGGCTTGGCTACGACCGCTGTGAAACGCTTCGGCTTCAATACCGCGCTTTTCCAATTGTTGAGCCAGTTTGGCTGCGCCGTGTTTCGTTTCGATAAAGATCAGAGCCTGATCCCAATTGTTTTCTTTGATTAGGTGGCTGAGGAGGGCGGACTTCTTGTCTTTATCGACCGTAATTAGCCACTGTTCGATATTCTTTTTCGACGCTTGATTGGCTGAGATTGAAATTTCGTATGGATCGTGTACCGCTGTTTTCGCTAGGTCTCGAACTTTATTCGATAGAGTGGCGGAGAACAGCAAGTGCTGAATATCGGTTGGCAGTCGGTCAAGGATTTTGTTGATGTCGTCAATAAACCCCATATCGAGCATACGGTCGGCTTCATCCAGTACCAACATTTCAACTTCCTCAAAATGTACGGCGCGTTTGCCATACATATCGATCAGTCGACCGGGTGTCGCGACCAGAATATCTACTCCTTCAATTAGGGCTTGTTTCTGAGCCTGTTCATCCACACCGCCGTACATCGCGAGTGACGTAAGAGCGAGGTGTTGGCCGTAGTCTCGAATTTTTTCTTCAACCTGTACAGCCAACTCACGTGTTGGCGTGAGAATCAAACCACGAATACGTTTCTTACGCTGAGTTTCGCCCTGACTCAATTTTTCCAGCATTGGCAGCACAAAGCTAGCGGTTTTACCTGTACCTGTTTGTGCGGCTGCAATTAAATCTTCGCCACGCAGAACCACGGGAATGGCTTTGGTCTGAATCGTTGTCGGTTTGTCGTAACCCAGTTGCTGAATGGCGTCGGTTATTGGTTGGCTTAAGCCGAGCTTAGAGAATGGCATCGATACACTCTGAATCTAAATAGTGAAGCGGGAGAAACCCGGTATGTGGCGCAGAGTTTAACATGAATACGCCCACACGGGATCGTTACCTCGCTTAATTCTCGCAATATCAGCGACTAAGAATCTCCGTCACGATGTCTGTTTTTACAGAGTTAGCGATAAAGCAATGTTGGTGAGCGAGGCGGTGCATTTTCTCCAATTGTAGGTAATTTGGTTTTTTGTCACCTGAGAAAACGATATCGGGTCTCAGTGTCACCTTGGTGACCGATGTCCGGCCTTTTTCATCTTCTTCCATTATGCCAATCGCCGTATCAACGTAAGCGTCAATAACATAACGACGCTTAGCAGCAATCCCCAAAAAGGTCAGCATGTGGCAACTTGATATTGCGGCAATAAACGCTTCCTCCGGATCGACATTTTCCTCGACTGAGTAAGGCAACGGTACCACATGAGGGGATGCAGACGCAGGGACACGGACGCCGCCGTCAAACTCCCACAGATGTGCACGGCTGTATTGGTTGTCGCTGAATGTCTCATGTTCGGCCCGCTTCCAGCGAATGGTCGCACTGTAATCTGACATGCATTCCTCCATGAATATGATGCAAAATAAGAGAAGTAGACCTTCGTAGAATATCGTATTAACGGGGTGTGACATAGGCAGTATGTCAATAATTCGGAAGCGTTTATCGACTCTGATTGCAGTCTCTACCGGCTTATAGACTTTTATCGCTATCCCAAAACTCTGATAGTGACTATTTTTCATCGATTACAATGGCTTGCTAGGCTGTGTTTCGAGACTAGCCCTATACTATGAAACGTTAGGGATAAATAAAAAGGAACCCAAGCCAATGAAATGTGCTTACCCTCTGACACTACTACTGAGTTTAACTATGAATGGCAATCTGCACGCTGCTGACTCTGCGGAGATGGTGTTAACCAATGCCCATATTTACGGTCATCAAAACGCCGATTCGATCGCTATCGCCAACGGTAAAATTCTTTATGTCGGTTCACAAGAAGATATGAAGAGATTCGCTGGCTCGATGACTGAAACCATAGATTTGGATGGTGGTTTTATCGCACCGGGCTTTATCGACAACCATAATCATGTCTTTGAGGCTGCGTCGGAAGCGGGCGGTCAATGTGAGCTGAGTATGGATGCAGGGATTGAAGAACAAATCCCCTATCTAAAAGCGTGTCGTAAAGAGGCACGCCGAGGTGAGTGGGTAATGGGCTATGGTTTTTCGATAGAAGCAGTGTTGGCAGAAGACAACAGACGGACGCCATTAGAGGTCATCGACTCGATTTTCCCTGATCAGCCTGTGATCATTATGGAACAGACTTCCCACTCAATGTGGGTCAATTCGGTTGCGTTAGATATCGCGGGTATCAATAAACATTCACCGGAACCACAAGGTGGCAAGATCCTCAAAGATGAAGAGACTGGTGAGCTCAATGGCATCTTGTTTGATAACGCTGGCGATATTGTTATGGAGATGGCTTGGAATAGTCTTGAAGAACAGTTTGATCAAAGTTATGAAGGAATGATGGCTGGGCTCGATGAAGCACGACGACATGGAATTACCACCATAGGTGATGGCCGACTCTACTGGAAACGTGGTTGGTATGAAGTATGGAAAGAAGCAGAAAAGCGCGGTGACCTGACGGCACGTGTTTCTTTAAGGCCTTGGATCTACCCGACTGATTCAATGCAGCCGCAACTTTCCTTCCTGTCTAAAGTGTTGGCAACAGACAAGTCGCGTCTTGTGCTGGTGGACCAAGTCAAAATGTACAGCGATGGTATTCTGGTCAATGGGACGGCAAAGACGCTCGCGCCTTACTTAGACACTTATATTCCAGACGAGCCCTACGGTATTAATTACATTCCGCCAAAGGCAATGGCTGATTGGCTCAACGCATTGGATAAAATTGGCTATGGTGCGCATATCCACGCGATTGGTGATGGAGCGATACGCGAATCCCTCAATGCGATAGAGAGCATCCGTAAGCAAGGCAGCAATAAAAACTATACCCTGACCCATGTAGAGCTGGTGAATTCGAAAGACGTCGAACGTTTTTCTCAACTTAATGTAACCGCGGACTTTCAAGTGGGGTCTGACTATGTTGCCTATCACGAGCATCAATGGGCGGAGGCGTTTCTCGGCGCGAAGAGAACACGAGCACTCATGAACCTGAAAGCCATCTTCGAAACAGGTGCTAACGTTTCCTTAAGCAGTGACTGGAATGTGCATGACATCAATCCTTTGGTTGGGATTGGTAACAGTTTAATTATGGGCAAAACCGGCTTGCCGAGTGTGGAAGATGCCATAGACGCCTACACCATCAATGCGGCAGTGAGTTTAGGCCTCGATGACATTACGGGCTCAATTGAAGTGGGCAAAGCGGCAGACTTTGCGATTCTATCGCGTGATATTACAAAACTGTCGGCAGAGAAAATCAAAAAGACAGATATCTGGATGACGTTCCTCAATGGTCAAGTTGTCTACGACATCGACGAATAAATCATCGCGCTGCACTATCCTCTAGTGCGGCGTTGTATTCCAGCTGATTAGCGCGTGAATTCATGACATTGTCTGAGTGATTTTATAACTTGATGGCCTGTTTTTGACAGGGTCAGTCCTGGCCGCCAGCTCAGCTCGACGCGTCGTGGGATATCACTCTGTTCAAACTCAGAATCCAGCTTAATTAAGTTACCAGTTTCAAGCTGTGCCTTGATGTTTGCTAAGGGCAGAAAAGCAAAACCATGACCAGATTCAAGCAGTTTAATCAATATAGATAAATCACTGATGATGGCATAATCTGGGCTGAAACCTTCACCCTCTTCGCCAACCTCTCCCCATATCAGTTCTTTGTGTTTACTTAGATCAGCAATCGATACAGGTTGAGCTTTTACCAGAGACATAGAGTGTTGGCAAACTAAGCCCTCTGAATAACATCCCAGTTTGGCGCATTCCACGTCTGGCTGATGAAGCTGATTTGATTCATGTCGAACGATAACGTCAGCTTCTCCAGCGACCAAAGCTTCTCGTAAGTCAGTATGTTCCCCACGATAGATCTCGACATCAAGATTGGGCAGCTGAAAAAGCTCCCCGATGGCGTTTAACAGCAATGATTCAGGTACATAATGCTCAATACCTATGCGTACAGCGATTGGCTCACCAAAACTTATTGCAGCTGCTTTATCGGCGAGTTTATCCAACTGGGCAAGCGTATGAGTCAAGGAAGGAAGTAATTGCTCACCTTGCTCGCTCAAGGTACTTTTGTTACCTGTACGATCAAAGAAAGTGACACCTAAATCAATTTCAAGATCAGAGATCCACTGGCTGACTTGAGACTGCTTTTTACCGAGCTTCCGCGCTGCCGCTGAAATAGAACCATTTTCAATGGCGATAAGAAGAGCTTTAAGGTGAGTGGTATTCATCCGTGATATCCGAGCAGTTAAGGCAATAGAGCCCATTTTAGAGAATACCCGTAACGTTGTGAACAATGGAGACCAAGTTGGACTTGATTAATGTCGATGCCAACCTATTTGTTGTCACTGGCACGACAATAAAAGTTGCGATCTCACATACAGGGTAATCGAGAGTCGAAATAGGCTTATTTTTGACTAAGATTGTGCGACGATTTGCGTCGTGGTAACTGGAATTCAAGGGGCTGTAAATGATAACAGAAAAACAGAAAATGCTCGCAGGTGAACCCTACGATGCTTGGGACAAACAGCTCTATAGTGAACGTATTGATTGCCGAAAAACACTACAAAAGCTCAACAACAGTATTCCTGATACGGTTCAATGGCGAGAAGCGATAGATACTCTAATTCCGGATTCCGAAGGCGCCTATATCGAGCCACCGTTTCGCTGTGATTATGGCTCTAATATCAAACTGGGAAAAAACTTCTACGCTAATTTCAATTGTATCGTGTTAGATGTTGCACAAGTCGATATTGGTGACAACGTATTATTTGCTCCAAATGTTCAAATCTATACGGCAGGTCATCCACTAGATGTCAAAGGTCGAGTTGAAGAAGGGATAGAATTCGGTACATCCATCACGATTGGGAATAATGTCTGGCTAGGCGGCGGGGTTATTGTCTGTCCGGGGGTCTCCATTGGCGAAAACAGTGTGGTGGGAGCGGGCAGTGTTGTTACAAAAGATATACCCTCTAACGTGGTAGCCGCAGGGAATCCCTGTAAAGTCATAAAACCTATCGAGTAAAAATAACTTAGCCTTGTGTTGTTATACCATGGATGAACTGATTATTGCGTTTATTCGGCCTCATTCACAGCTTTAATGTTGAACTTGATGTGAAAGCGTTGACTTAGCTATTTTTGAGATTGGCACACTCATTCAGTATGAGTATGTCTGTTATAGTCCCGTTCTTTTACTCACTAGTTAAAGCGCCAATGATGGTCTAGCGCGAATAAATTGAGTATGTGCTCAACGAAATAGAACCACGTGCAATGTAAGAACGTTGGCTGGCAAGGAGAATAATGGAAGTTCAACTAGTAAAAATAAAACCTGAAGAGCGATACGTACTTGAGAATTTGTTCTGTTATTACGTCTACGACATGTCAGAGTATATGAAATGGAATCCAACTAAAGATGGTCATTTTGATGGGTACGATGTTTCAAAGTTCGATCCTTACTGGAAGCGAGATGACCACACTCCCTATTTCATAAAGGTCAACAACGAAATGGCTGGTTTTGTTCTGGTTCGTTGTTACCCCAGTGACCCAACACGGTATGACATTGAGCAATTCTTTGTGCTACGCAAGTTTAAAGGTCAGGGAGTAGGTCGGGGCGTTTTGGCGCAAGTCGTAAAAGCCTATCCGGGCAAGTGGCAGATTCGAATTCTGCAAGAAAATTCAGGCGCGCTCAGTTTCTGGAAGTCTGCAGTATCGCGTATCGTCGGTGAAAACTATACGTTGTCAAAAGCGAACGATGTGGATCTTGTTATGCTCTTTATCCACTTTGAGACACCCAACGGACAAACCATGCACGCGTGACTTTGTCGTGAGGGGCGTTAATTACGCTAGTTCGTGGTTATGTATTATCTCTTTTCCTTACTTAGTTGAATATTCAGCTTAGAGAAAATTATGAAAATTTTATATTCAGGTGGTCTGCAGATCCGTTCTCGCAATGCGCAAGAGCGCTTGTTAAATATTGATACCTTTTTAGATGGTGAGTTGGCTTTCCACAACTTGTATCGAGAAGTTAAAGCAAGTGACTATCCCATTGCTCAGGATTGCTTTGGTGACCAATATCTTATTCGAGACAATTTGGTTATTAAATTAGATGCTGAAACGGGTGAAATTGATGAGTTTGGTTGTAGCTGGGAGCAGTTTTTGGCTTGGGTGGAGGAGGCCCCGGTTGAAAGATTAAATATTCCAAACGATTTGGAATTAAAGGTCGGCCAGTTGTTATTCGCGTATCCTCCTTTTTGCACTGTTGAAGGACAAAATGCAACGATAAAAGCCATTGATGGTATTGAGCTAATTAGTTTTCACGCGGATTTTGCCAAGCAGATAGACGGAAGAGTTACAGAGGAAATTTAAAGAGAACTTAGAACTTAAAGAACTTAAAGGCAAAAACTTAAAGGGACAGGCACCCTAAGAAAGGACAAGTCGTTACCTGCGTAGGTAAGATATCGGATTTGTTGGTTTTCATGTGGTGTTAGCAATCGAAGACAGCGAGAAGGAGTTGCGAATGAAAGTTGCGCTGGTTACTGGAGGCTCGAAAGGCATTGGTTTACAGGTGGTCATAAGACTGATAGAGCTAGGATATAAAGTCGTCACTTGCTCTCGTTCACAAGAAACGTGGACTAAAGTTCTAGCTAAGTATCCCAAGCTAAATAGTGTGGATTACCAGGCGGTCGACATCGCGGATGAACGAGCACTAGAAAAGTGGTTTGCTCATATCGCAGTACAGTATGGGAGGCTGGATGTTGCAGTAAACAACGCATCACCAGCACTGGCTTCTAGGGGGAGTATTACTGATGTAGACGTATCACGTCTCAAAGAAACACTGCACGTGGACTTTTTATCCCAAGCATTATGCTTACGTGCCGAACTAAAATTGATGAAGGAGGGGGCATCAATCGTTAACGTTAGCTCCGTTAATGGTCTTAGACCGACTCCCAATGCATCAATGTACAGTGCCGCTAAACATGCTCTTGAAGGATTAACTCGTTCCGTTGCTCTAGAAAGCATTTCCGATGGAATCCGAGTCAATGCTGTAGCACCCGGTGTAACATGGACGCCACGCTGGGAAGAGCGCCAGCTTGAAATGCCGAGTATTCGCGCCGATGTGTCTGATGTCGTTCCGGTGAAGCGCTTCGGAGAAGTGAATGAAATCGTCAATGCGATCGAGTTCTTGTTGTCTGATAAGGCGAGCTATATTGTTGGTCATACATTGGTCGTGGATGGTGGGCTATCATTGGCATAGATTGCCAACAAGAGAGTAAGGAGAGTAAGAGAGTAAGAGGACAGGCACCCTAACACTATGGATCGAGGGAGAAGTCAGGCACAATGGTGGTGCGAAATCCGGCTTCTGCCCAATCCACTTATTGCAGAGTGATATGCTTGGATAAGAAATTGTCAACAATTGACCGTTTTGCATTGTTTAAAGTAAGAAACTTATTTTTTAGATTAAATAATCAAAATTTAGTACATGATTATAGATTAGAATTGAGATGGTAATAATAATTTTCTTAGTTTTGTTTATATTATGGTCAGTCACTTTTTTGCTTGAATAATAAACAGGTTTTGACATCGTTAGTAAGCCAAATTATGCATTAATACTTGTAGTGACTAATTACTTAAAAAATTTCGTAGAATAATTGACAGATTACTTCTTCTATAAATATACTCGCCGCCTATTAATAAAAATAGACAAAGATAAAGCCTGATAATCGTCAGGCAGTCGATAATAATATTATTCATGGTTAGGAGTTATAATGAGGTTTTTTAAGTCTTTAATTGTGGCATTTGCCGCAGTTACTATATCTAGTAAAGTTTATGCTACAACGTGTAACGAAATTAACAACGGCCAAAGATTTTATGTTAAACAAGACGTGGCAATGTGTTTTGAAACTGATGATTTGGTTTCAATGGTCACGAGTCCATCTTATGGGAGTTTGGTCTTTGAGGCTAAAGTAAATAATGGGAATAGCTCAATGGTGTTTCCTGGCGATGTCATTGAAGCATTTCATATTTTCGCTGTTTCAGCAAGAGAGAGCTTTTACATAGAAAGAAAGGGAAATTATATTGTTCTACTTTCTGAATCAGATTTAGTTAAATGGGTCACTCAAGCTAAGCAACCAAAAAGATCTAGAAAAAAAAGGGCAGCTAGTAATCCTGTCCCGGGGGCTGCTGGAGCGATTGCGGGCAGTGCAATTGCTGCAGATCCTGATGCAGGCAATAGTTTTGGTACTGTAAACACGATTGTTGCAGGAACAATAGGTACAGGTGTTGGTGCAGGTACAAGCGCTATTTTTGGCCCTGTAGCTGGAGAATTTGCCGGAGCTGCTACCACGACATTTGTTAATGACGCTTTAAATGACAGAACTTCAGGCTCAATGTCTGGTGTCGTTCTAAACCACTCATCTCCTGGTACTCCAGGCGGAGGTTGTGGAGGCTGTCATAGATAAATAAACAAAACGAGGAGTTAGAGATTATTAATCTAACTCCTCGTTAGTGTTTTACATAAAGCGAATTTAGAATAAATACTTAAAAGAAATTAAAAAAGAAATTAAAGGGACAGACACTCGAAAGTTAATATTGCTCCAGAGAGACATTTTCAGCTACCCATTTAAGAAGCTGTTTTGCAGCTTTGGACAGTACTTGATTTTGGCGAACAATGTAACCGAAGTCAGTGTAGGGAAAGCTGGGTAGTGGGGTCACCTTTCTAGAAAGTTTCAACCTTGGATCGAGGGAGAAGTCAGGCACAATGGCGGTGCCAAATCCGGCTTCTGCCCAATCTATTTGTGCTTCTACACTGCCCACTTCCATCACCCTATGTTTAGGCAGGTTTAGCCCCGGCAGAGAGGCATCAATCAACTCACGTGTTCGAGTATCGTGACCTAACAAAATGAGAGTTTGATTCTCTTCGCTGTTCTCTCGCCAATCGAAGAGGTTATCGCCGAAAGCACACCAATGGATTTGGGTAAGTGACGTAAAGTGCAACGGCTGACTCTCTTTCTGTGCAATCACAAAACCGATATCAGCTCGAGCACTTTTTACCAAATCCACCGCTTGGGATGAGGTCGTGTTGAACAACGCTAAGTCGATACCAGAATACTCGTTTTTGAATTGTTGGAATGGTTTGATAAGCAATAGGCGTGAAACAATATCACTTGCCGCAATTGAGAGCGTACCTTGGGTTAAATCGTTGAGTGCATTGAGATCGGATTGGCAGACTTGCAGCTCATTCAACATGTGCTGTGCGGTGTCTAACAATCGTTGACCTGCTTGAGTCAGTTGCACTGGGTTGCGTTCGATCAACTTGGTACGAGTAGCTTGCTCTAACTGTTTGATGTGAAGGCTGACATTGGGCTGCGTCATATGCAGTTCAATCGCTGTTTTTCCGAAATGTTTCACTTCTGCCAAGGTGACAAATGTACGTAACCAGTTCAAATCTAACATAGAAAATTGCTCGATATGATTCTCTTATCAAGTTGATGAGTATAATTAATTTCTCTTATTTATGCGAGCGCCCTAAGATTTTCCGGTCTGTTTAGGAGAATGAATTATGTCGTCTATCGTTGTAGTGGGTGCAAACTGGGGTGATGAAGGCAAGGGCCGCATCGTTGACTTTTTGGCAGAGCAAGCCTCTGCTAGTATTCGTTTCCAAGGTGGCAACAACGCGGGCCACACCGTCGTTAACGATCTAGGGACGTTTAAGTTACACCAACTACCGAGTGGCGTTTTCAACCCTGACTGTTTGGCCGTTTTAGGCCCGGGTATGGTTATCAGCCCTGAAGCACTGTCACAGGAAATGGCAGAAGTTGAACAAGCTGGGGTTAAAGTGAACATGTGCATCTCTGATCGCGCAACATTGTGCCTACCTTTGCATGCACAAGAAGATACGTTAGAAGAACAACGTTTAGGTGACCAAGCATACGGTTCGACTCGTCAAGGTATTGCGCCTGCATACGGTGACCGTGTCATGAAGAAAGGTATCTTAGTGGGATGGCTACAGCAACCTGACGTTCTAGTAGAACGCCTCAAATTTTGGATGGACTGGAAACTCCCACAGCTACGAGCGCTTTACCCAAGCTTCGAGTTTGAACAAACCGCCGAAGAGATGGCTAGCTGGTTGCTGGAAGTGTCGGCGCCATGGCGTGATGCTATCTGCAACGTAACGCTTCCGCTAAAAGAACGACAAGCAAAAGATCAAACTCTATTGTTCGAAGCACAACTCGGTGCTGGCCGTGATCTGGTATACGGTGAGTATCCATGGACCACCTCTTCAAACGTTGTGTCTATGTACGCAGGCATCGGTAGTGGTCTTCCTGCTCTGCGTCCAGAGCGTGTTATTGCCGTAGCAAAAGCGTTTAGCTCATCGGTCGGTACTGGTACGTTAATTACTGCAATGGAAGAGCAAGATGCATTCCGCGAACTAGCGGGTGAGTTCGGCGCAACAACAGGTCGTCCACGTGATATGGGGTACTTTGATGCAGTAGCAACAAAGAACGGCGTTGAACTTCAAGCCGCGACGGAAATCGCTCTGACTAAGGTCGACTGTTTAACGGGTCTTATAGATCTCAAAATCTGTGTCGGCTATGAAGGTGAGCACAGTGAAAACCCGATCTGGCCTCAAACGGCAGCACTCGCGCCCATATACGAGACAATGGAAAGCTGGAGCGAAGACATCACAGGTTGTCGTAAATTTGAACAGTTACCAGTCGCTGCACAACACTACGTGTTACGTATTGAACAACTGATGGGTGTACCCGTGAAGATGGTATCGGTTGGTCCTGGGCGTGAGCAAATGATTATGCGCTAAGACGTCGATAGTACGTCTTATTGGCAAGCGGCTTTTATCTTTTCCGGGGTAAAGCCGCTTTTTTTATGCACGTTATGCATGATTAAGCCAGCACAGTTCTACCGAGTGTCAGATCGCGAATGTTTCCAACAGCTTGATTAGAGAACTCTGCGGTTGAGAGTCAGAGTTCTCATCAGAGCAAAGCAAAGCAGAGTAAAGTCTCTGTCCTGAATTTCTCTTCCTGTTTAAAGTGGCCTTTGTGCGGTGCCCTTCCATACGCATGCCGCTTACAATGCTTTCAACACCTCACTGGCATTTGTGGTTAGATCTATCCATAAAACGGTTTTGTACTTATTCGCGCTTTAACTAACCTTAGAGGAGTCGATACGCCTCTTAGTCGAGAACGTATTGGCTTTGCGGGGCGAATGTTATTCACGTTACCCAGTCCAGAATTATTGGGTTGTTTGATGAGCAAGCTCTACTCGCAATAAAAACGTAGTACTAGCTGTACTAAGTGCGTCGCTGTCATTGAGCGCGGGCCAACATTGGGGAAGATAAGATGGTTGATATTGATGAAGAAAAAATAGCATCAGTGGTGTCCAGTTTTCAGGTACCAGCGAAACCTACAGTGTTGTCCGAATTGCAGGAGATAATGGGGGAGCCAGAGCCCGACATCAGTCTCGTCGCGGACCTAATTTCAAGTGACATTGGACTTTCGTCAGCCATATTGAAGGTAATTAATTCGCCATACTATGGTATGGGCAGAACGATATCCGAGATAAAACAAGCTGTCATGATTATCGGTCTCACTACAATAAATAGCCTTGTGACCTCTTTACTACTTAAATCAGCCCTTCAGGGAAAAGCCTCGATTTCATTGGAACGTTTTTGGGATGACTCTTTAGATGTTGCCAATGCCATGCTGTTTATTGGCGATAGAATTAAAGACAAAGTGCCTATTGATACGCTCTATACCGTGGGTTTGCTTCATAATTGTGGTATTCCGTTATTGGCTTTACGGTTTGACGACTACAAAGAAGTCTTGATCGAAGCAAATCACAAAGGCTGTAACTCCGTTGTGTTAGAAGAAGAAAAATACAATACCAACCATGCGGTTCTAGGCTATTTTATTGCAAATTCTTGGCATTTGCCTAAACCATTGTGCGCAATTATTTTACAGCATCACAATACGAATTTCTTCGATACTACTTTGGACAGTGAATCCCAACTGGCATTAGCGATACTCAAAGTGGCAGAAAATTTCGTTGAGCGTGCTAAGCGTCATACTGACTCCCCTGATTGGCAGGATGTCGAACTAGGCGTTTCAGAGGTGCTCGGATTATCCACGCTAGACTTTAAGGAATTGGAAGACGACTACGATGACTTATATACACAAGCCAATGACGAGTTAGAGCGTTAGGCGACACTCTGCTTACTGGTTGGCAGCATGCCATTCTAGACGGGGCTTACTCTGCCAATCTACTAAGTGGTTAAATACAAAGGTTGAAAGACTGCACAGGCGGGATGCGTGTCCCATCGACCTTTTGGCATACCCTCTTTTTTGAAATCCATTATTTTCAGCTCAGCAGTATGATATCAAAATTCAATATCTGATCTCTGTAATGTTTAGTATGCTTGTAAGCGCGATTATTGGTATACGAAGCGAATAAATAGTTTGTGACCCATGAAAATGAAGAGAACCCGAAGAAAAATAGGTGATGTAGTTAAAATTCGTCTTGATAACAATGAAATTTGCTTTGGGCATGTATTAAAAGAGCCATTAGTGGCTTTCTATGACATGAAAGTCGAGGCGGAAAGTATTGTGAGAATAGGTGACGTTGTTGAGAGCCCTATTTTGTTTAAAGTGTGGGTGATGAACAACGCTATTACTTCTGGTCGTTGGGAAGTCATTGGCAACGTTGAATTAAGTGAAAGCCTATCCGAGCCAGTAACGTTTTTTAAGCAAGACAGAATCAATAAAAAAGTTACTCTTTATGATGATTCAAAGGATATTCCCTCCACATACCAAGAGTGTCTCGGTTTGGAAAGAGCGTCTGTATGGGGAGTTAATCATATAGAAGATCGATTACGCGACCATTATCTTGGTGTTGAGAATATTTGGGTCAAATCCCTTGAATTAGAGGCACAACAAGATGATTGATGTTTGAGTTAAGGGGCAAAGTGCCTGTCCTAGAAACTTGTATAGATGAAAGAGACTGAGACTCCAAGGTAGACAAGACGTTAAAAGGTTATGGAAAAACAAGAATTCGAAGAACAGTTCGACAATGTGGTATTGCGTCCTCTTCTTGAATTAGGGTTCAAATGTAAAAATAGAAGTATTTACTATATTGATGATGAAGTAAATATTAGCCTTATTCGCTTGGGCGGTAGAATGGCAAAACCTGGCGCAATTACGCATGTGTTGTGTTTTCGACACACGTATCTCCCTAGCCTGAGTGGAGAAGTACCAAAAGGCTTTGAGAATGAAGTGTTCTCCTATCCGTTGAAGCTCAAACCAAGCAAGGTTCGGAGTTTTTACGGTGTTAAGATTAAATATGAGCCCAAAAACCTAAATTACGATGTTGAAAGAATCGAATTTAAGACGAAAGCTCAAACCGTGCTGTTGAAGGAGTTATAAAGACTAAAGAAAGACATACTTGCCTTTCTAAGCTGGGCTAAATCCGCTGAAGCTTCTAAATTGCCGCAACAAATCCGACACAATGGAGAACAGGAATGGATTGAAGGTTTATGGTTACGAGCTTACGAAGCCAAAATGGGTATTTAATGAGTAATCAAGCTCGCAAACAACGCTAGAAATGGATTTATTTAATGCGAAATCAAAAAGTAGTACTTGTGACTCAATCTAATTACAGTGCGGATTCTGATGAATTGCTCCTCAAAATACTCGAAGATGGCGCAAGGTTAATATGTATTACTGGTGTTGACTGTTCTACATGGGAAGAGGTAATAGACGAATTAGTCGTTGGAGATGGTAGCCAAGTACTTGATGTGATTACGACTTCTCATCCAAATGAGTCGGAACTGGAGGTTGTTGAGTTTGCTCGCTGTTGTTCTTTTGTCGCTAGCTCGAGTGTTAACATTGTTCGTATATAGCTAAGCGCTCAATGTTTAAAAAACCAAGAAATAGGTGCGCTATACAGTAAAAAGACGTCCAAGGACGTCTTTTTAGTCTCTAGCTGCATCCATACCGACGGTTAATCATTAAGAGGCGCTGATATCCTATATTCCTTAATGCCTTACCCAAACTGACAATGAGACCGCAGACTAAGACTCCGAAAGACAGGTAGCAAAAAATGGCGTCGACACATCAAAGGGGCCTGAGACGTGAATATTATTTCCCGTATACCGATAGGCATGATACTTCAATGAAGATGATTTTTTTGAGGTCCAGTGATAAGTGTCATTGTTCCAAACGCGGATGAGCCCAATGGTATTGTAAAAGCCGATAAACTCATTAACTGTACTAAGTAGACGCCAGTTTGATCGCCCTGCGAGGTTGAACTCGCTGTATTTATTGCATATCGCCTTCGCTTGTTGCCATGTAAAAGTATAAAACTGGCCATTTCTACCACTCGTATGAGGAGTTCCACCTAGGTCAAGGCTATTTAGATAAGCGATGGATGGGGTGCTGGTCAACAAATTCCCATTGCCGTCATCCAGTGTGTAAATGCACTTGCCCGTTACATTGCTGCCATTGCCACTGCATACGTTAGCTTCAACGCTATGGCTAAAACCATTATAAGTAGCCGTGATGCCACTATTTCCTGTTTTGAGACCCTTGACCAAACCATCATTAGTTAATGAAATTTCGGTGGTTCCTATAGACGTCCACCAAGCGACAGAGTCGGTGACATTAGAAGAAGTACCGTCACTGTATTCGGCCGTGGCTTTCATTTGCTGAGAAAAGTTTAGCATCAACCCGATAGCGGGAGGATTTAACGTTAGCCCTGTCATCACTGCGTCGGTGGTATCAATATCAATCGTGTTGCTGGTGATATTGTCTTTCATCGCGATGACAGCGGTGGTGCCGACGCCTACTCCAGTGACTTGCCCCTCTGGAGTGACGGTGGCGATACTCGCATCAACGGGGCTCCAAGTGACGGAGTCACTAATATCCGATGAGGTGTTGTCACTGTAGATGGCAGTAGCCGTCAACGTCTGTTTGTACCCTTTAGCGACCGTAACTGTGGGGGGCGTGAGACTAATACTGGTGATCACGGCGTCACTGACCTCCACGCCGACGGTATTGCTGGTGACGCCATCTTTTGCCGCAATGAGAGTGGTGGTACCTACGTTGCTGCCGGACAGCACGCCATCAGAGGTAACAGTAGCGGTATGGGTATCGACAGGCTTCCAAATGACAGAGTCACTGATGTCTGACACAGTGTTATCACTGTAGGTTGCGTTAGCGGTTAACGTTTGGTGCTGCCCTTTGGCGACAGTGACGACTGATGGTGTCACGCTAATACTGGTGATGACGGCGTCGCTTACCAGCACGCCGATGGGTTGGCTAGTCACACCGTCTTTGACCGCAGTGAGGGTGGTAGTGCCGGCCTTGACGCCTGATAACAATCCGCTCGTGGTGACGGTGGCGATGTCCGGTTCGGCAGGCACCCAAGTGATCGAATCATTAGTTTTCGAAGAAGTGTTATCACTGTAGATGATGTTGGCGATCAGCGCTTGAGTTTGGCCTTTGGCGACATTGACCATAGAAGGTGTGACGCTAATTCCTGTGATCACAGCGTCAGAGACATCCACGTTGACGTTGTTACTGGTGATATCATCTTTTACCGCTGTGATGGTTGTGGATCCGATATCGTCACCTTTGAGCAAGCCATGATCGTTTTGTGATGTGATTGTCGCTTTGGAGGGATCGTCAGATGCCCAAATTACCGAGTCACTGATGTTCATGGAAAGACCGTTATTGTAGGTTGCGGTGGCCGTTAAGGCTTGGTTTTGTCCTTTAGCAATGCTCACGATTGAAGGAGTGACGACGATATCTATGATGGTGGCATCGTCTACAGTGACCCCCACTGAATTACTGGTGAGGTTATCTTTGGTGAAAGAAACCGTCACCATGCCAGAGGCCTTGCTTTGTAAAACACCTGGTTGGATAAACTCGGCGACTTCTGTGTCGCTGGATTGCCAATCAGAGAGGCTTAATTCCTCGTTTAACACTGTGGAGCGGCCATTTGAGTACTCAGCCACAGCAAGAAAAGATTGTTCACCGCCGGTAATAAGTGTGAGTTCGCTTGTACCTTTGGTTTTAACTGGAAAGGCAGTGAGCGTCAGGCGCTCTAACTGGACGGTGGCCTCGTCTTGGCTTGGTGTTGGTCTTGCTGATGAAGGTTGGGTTGTAGAGGCGCTGCTTTCTTCTCCTTCTGAACCGCCACAGCCAGAGGTAAGTATGACTATCAAAGTCAAAGTTGTAAGGAGCAACATATCCTTAACGTTAAATTGCTTGTGCATGTCCATATTTTTATCTTTCCTTATTTTTAATAAGATTGAGATATTGAAAACGAACCGCAGAGTGGATTTTAGTAATTAATAGGTAATTTATTGAATTTGTTTGGGTGATTTTTTGAGTTTATTGATAGCGATGAGATATTTATTATGGTGCATATTCTTTTGTTCAGGATAATACTGGGGCTATAGCATCATCAGTGGTTATTAATTTGTTTAAGCAGGACGGTGAAGTGTTTTGACCGCTTGATTATCACCTCAATTGAATATGACTAGTAAGGAGGGAAATTGACAAAAAGGCGAATACCTTACGCCACGTTAACCTTGGTATTGTCGACGGTCGTGGTCTCTTTCTGTGTGAATTTTCAAATCACTGGTTCGTTATTTGGTAAGGTCAGTATTACTGAACTGGAGCCTTTCGGAGGTTTAACATATCAGCATATTTTGCAGTTAGAACTATGGCGTTTAGCGGTTTCTCAGCTCATTCATGTCAAACAGTACCACATGATCTACAACGCACTTTCATTGTTTGCCCTTGGTTGTATACTTGAGCGAAAAATAGGGGCTAGTGCTTTCCTGTCAGTGTGGTTTATCTCGGGAGTAATTGGCACCTTGGCCAGTACGTTCACCGTACCTGAGCCATGGAATTTAGGCACTGGTGGTTCTCAAGCCATTTTAGGATTGGTAGGCGCGGGACTGGTTATGTTTCTAAAACGAGAGATTGAAGGCAAGTTAGTGGTGGCAGTGTTGACGTTTACTATGGCCCCTGCATTAGTTTTGGATGTTGTTTTCAGTGAGTCCCATCTTCCAAAGTTGGGTCATGTGATTAGCTTTACCGTAGGTGTTGTAGTTTCACATTGCTTCCAACTAAGTGGCAAAGGTCGCTGTCCACCCTTAGTTTAATTTGATAGCTAACCTTTGGCATGTTAAATAGCTGAGTAGTTGACATATGCTCACTATACTTGGGTTTTGTTACCGAGTTGCCCCTTAGCTGCCATCACAATGTGGCGCTCGTGAACACATCAGAAATCAAACAAAAGGACAGTATGAAGATAACAACACTCGTCGACAATACTCGATTGGATAGTCGGCAAGATCTAGCGGTTGAGCGTGGTTTATCATTGCATATCGAAACTGAGTCGTTGAAAATTTTATTCGATATGGGAAGTGGTGATACGTTTTGTCGAAATGCGCCGCGATTAGATGTGAAGATCGAAGACGTAGATATCGCCGTGATATCGCACAGACATCATGACCATTGCAATGGTGCTGTCGATTTTGTTGCCCATAACTCGAAAGCCAATGTGTTTTTGAAACACTGCTCTGAAAAAAGCTATTATTTCCGCGCTTACGGTTTTAAAAATGATGTCGGCATTACCACGGATTTGCTAAAAAATAGCCATGATCGACTGGTGTTGGTGAATCAGACCACTGAAATAGCACCCAATGTATTTGCTATCACGGAGATCAGCAGCAAGCACGACAAGCCCAAAGGTAATCGATACCTCTATACACAATCTCAAAGTGGATGGGAGAACGACTCATTCGATCACGAGTTGCTCCTTGTGATCAAAGAACATGACGGGTTAGTGATATTTACTGGCTGTGCGCATAGTGGTGTTCTTAACATGGTCGATACGGCGATTCACCACTTCCCAGGCGAGAAGATAAAAGCAGTGGTAGGGGGCTTTCACCTTGTTGGACTGCCATTGTTTAACAGTATTGGCGGGTCTAAGGACGATATCAGAAACATCGGGCGGGCGTTGCTGCAATACCCCATAGATAAGCTGTATACAGGTCACTGCACAGGTAAGAAGGCTTATGACTTGTTAAAAGAAGTGTTAGGAGAACGTTTGGAAGCGATACCTACTGGTCGGTGTATTACCGTTTAGCGAAGTGAGAACCATAACAACTTCAGTGTGGCGTTCTGTGCTCACTTAATTGTGAACTAAAGGAATAGGTTTCAAATTTTTAATGTATAGGTTAACTATTTAATTCAACTAGGATGAAGTTTAACAAATAAAAGATTATTTATGCTTAATAGAGAGTGACTTATGTTTTTGAAAATAATGTTAGATTAAATTAGATATAAGTTATTGATTTAAATTATTGAAATTTTTAAATATAACTATTGTTGAAATCCAAGGCTTAATTATGAAAAAATTTTCATTAGCTCTATTTTTGCTCATAGTACTCTCATCGGCATTTATGAACTCTTACAACCATTACGGAGATATTGTAGAGAAGGCTATTGCCTTTATAATCCCTCTACTAAACTACATTGTGGTAATTGCTTTGTTCGCAAAATTTAAAGGGGTCGCACTATTTACCAAGCTTCAGTTAAGAGTGATAGCAATCCTTTATGTAATGATAGTTTTTGTGGAATATGGATACCCGATAATTGAATACAGTGAGCAAACCTTACCATCAGATTATTTGTTTAACCTATCCCTACAGTTCGTTTTAAACGTGATTATCGCAAGGACTATTCTAGATGAGTAATTTAACTGTCATACTAAGTAAACTAGGGCAATCATCATCGCTATGTTCATTATATCTATGCTTTTCAGAGGCTTACTAAAGTGTTTATCCTATCAACATACAATTTAAAGGGCTAGTTGGTCGAATATGGTTTTACTACTCTTTCTACAAATTGATTTTGTATCTTATTTGATCCAGAGTGTGAAACAGACATTTGTTAAATTAAATATAATTTACTACTCGTTTGAATTGGCTTGAATAATCCTACGAACTTTATGATTAAGGACCATGCCGTTTAAAAACTACTGCTCGATAAAAGGATTAAAGCTATCTTCACGCTCTCGTTCGACTTTGAAAATCATCGACTATAAAGTCGATTTGGCAAACTATTTGTCGAGTTTTATGATAACTAGCCCTATCCTAGAAATATTTCGAACCAAAGGTGGGGGTGTTATTAATACAGCTCAGGATATCTATGAGTATCATTGGGATGAATTCGGCAATGCAATGGCGTCGATAAACCCCGTTTTAAGAAAACAAGTCTACAACCTCGCAATGCAGGAAGAGCTATATACTTATGGTCAAGAACAGAAATTTTGGAAGTGTGTTAGTGAAGCGGCTTTGTAGCTTGTCATTGGTTTTTTTGGTGGGGTGTTCCTCCCCGAGTTTAACCGAGCCCTACAAAGCCTTGCTGACACAAAAAGAACACTGTTTCGAGTTGGCTAAGTCAGGCGGTGACGTTTTTCCACAATCAGAATGGTTGTCAAATTTGTCTAAGGAACAGCAAAGAGTCGTGCTCAGTTACTTAGCGCAGTACGCTTATAACCAGTGTATTGGCGAGCAAGTTAGGGCTCTCAAGCAGTCAGTTTTGCAGCAGTCTAAAGACATTCAAACGTTTTTCAACGAATACGTTGGCTTGCATGAGCTTAATGGTGAGATGCCGACTGATGTCGATCGGCAAGCGCTCTTAACAATACAAGATCAAATACAGATGCCCTTTGTCTCCAATGACGTCTACGAGTCCTTATAACCTCTATAGCTGGACGCTATAATCAAAGAACTAAAGGACAACTAAAGGGACTGCCACTCTCAGAAACGACAAGTCGTTGAATGGTCGCATAGGCAGAGTATCTGTCCTGCCCACTTTCCCTCAAACCCGATTTCTTCATACTGATTGAGCATGGCTATGTTCATTATCATTCATGCTTTTCAGTAGCTTACTAAAGTGTTTGTCCTATCAACATTTCACTAAAGGGACTGCCACCCTCAGAAACGACAAGTCGTTGAATGGTCGCATAGGCAGAGTATCGATCCTGCCCACTTTCCCTCAAACCCGATTTCTTCACACTTTTTAAGGTCAATTCGGTACGAATGCTATCGGTTGCTTATTCTGAGATCCTCACACTCATTGAGCATGGCTATGTTTGTTATATTTCATGCTTTTCAGTAGCTTGCTAAAGTGTCTGTCCCAGCAAGGTTTACCATCAAGGTTTTGTAAGATAACCCCAACGCTTGGCCTTACAACTCAAATTCAGTAAAGGATGACGATGAATAGAGATTTCAAACAACTTCTAGGTACCGAGCTGCCGATCATTCAGGCCCCTATGGCAGGAGTGCAAGGGAGTGCTCTTGCCATTGCGGTAAGTGAGGCTGGTGGGTTAGGTTCACTCCCTTGCGGTATGCTGACTATTGAAGATATTGTCAGCGAAATGGAATTAATCAAGGCATCTACGAGTAAGCCTTTTAATCTCAACTTTTTCTGCCATGATCCCAAGCCTTACGATGAAGATCGCCAGATAATATGGCGAGAGACACTTCAGCCTTACTTTGACGAGTTGGGACTACAAGTGGAGTCTTCTGCTAGTGGCAGTCGAGTGCCTTTTAGCCATGATATCGCTGATGCAATTGAACCCTTCTTACCTGAGTTCATTAGCTTTCATTTTGGTCTTCCAGACAAACACTTATTACAGCGTGTGAAAAGCTGGGGAACCAAAGTTGTCTCATCGGCTACCACAGTAGAAGAAGCGCTTTGGCTGGAGTCACATGGTGTCGATGGCATTATTGCTCAAGGAGTAGAAGCGGGAGGGCACAGAGGCATGTTCCTATCCAGTGATATCTCGACCCAAATGGGGCTAGTACCACTGGTATCGCAAGTGGTTAATCGCGTCAAGGTCCCCGTTATTGCTGCGGGTGGGATGAGTGACCGCCATTCAGTATTGGCTTGCATGAAGTTAGGTGCGTCGGCGGTACAGCTTGGTACGGCCTATCTGTTGTGCACGGAAGCTAATACATCAGAAGTTCACAAACAGGCAATACAGAGTGCTAAGTCTTCGCATACCGTGTTAACGAACCTCTTTTCGGGTAAACCCGCCAGAGGGATTATGAACCGCGTTATGAGTGAACTGGGTTGTATGACAGCGCGAGCGCCAGAGTTTCCATACGCTTCAATAGAAATATCTCAATTGCGTCGCCGTGCCGAAAAGCAGGGTCTTGATGACTTTTCACCGCTATGGTGTGGTCAAAATACTCAAGGATGCAAACAGATTTCAGCGAGAGATCTCACATTGCAGCTAGCTGGCAAATCAGACTAGACACACTTGGCGTTTTATCAACAGTGTGCTGCTCCGTCTCAAGAAACGAAAATTCACACACACGTGATCGTGATCTGGGCAAGCGATAGAAGTGAGCAAGCTTGCTGGTTGACTGGCTGTGGTTTGTCGCTGTTTTAACAAGGAACTTTTAATGAAAGAAGTAGCGTTAATAACATTACATGGAATGGGGAAGGTAAAACTAAATTATTATGATGAGCTAGAGAAAGCACTCAAAAAGGAACTGGGCTCTGAATGGGTGAAGGTGTCATTTCACAATGTTCAGTACGCGCCTATTTTACAGCAACCACAAGATGATCTGTGGAAAGCCATGATGTCAGAGCCGAGCAATGATTTACATGCCACACGATTGAGGCAGTTTTTTCTTTATGGGTTTGGCGATGCGGGTTCGCTCGAGCACAGTTCACACAGGCGAAAAGATAAGTATCTCGCTGTGCAAGAAGAAATCTTCAAAACGCTTGAATGCGCATATGCTGATATTGGCGAGAATGAAAACAGACCAGTGATCATTGTTGCTCATTCGCTCGGTTGCCAGGTTATCTCAAATTATTTATGGGACGCAGAACATGGTCTCAATATGTTTGAGAATTATGTTGATAGTGACAACAAAGAATCCTTCATGAAATTAAAAACTTGTGAGAACCTCATCACTACAGGGTGTAACATTCCTTTGTTTAATGCAGGATTGCAAGAGAGGCACTGTTTCACTAAGCCTCATCCTTCGTTCAGATGGGATAATTACTATGATCCAGATGATGTCCTTGGCTGGCCATTAAGGCAACTCGATGATTCATACCATGCTATCGTTGAGGATCACCCCATTAATGCTGGAAGTCTGATCGCATCATGGAACCCATTTAGCCATGGCCAATATTGGAGTGATAAAGACGTGATCAAACCGTTAGTCAGTATAATTCGATCAAAACTTAGCTGACTGGTTAAGCCAAACGTTGACACTCCCTTATTCTGGCGCTTTTTATATCAACTGCTGGCGATATAGCGTTGGTATTTTTAGAGATTTAACTCACAACGCTGAGCGTGTTGAGTGTCAAAAGGTATGACGGTTTACCTATGTACTCATACTTTCCCTTTAAGCCAATCACTCAGGATTTTCTTTTTATGACACAAAAACTAAACTACGATTTTCTACCCGCAATTTCAGGGCCCTACGTCCATGCGGCCAAACACAATAAGACGCTATATATTTCTGGACTGACGGCCTTTGGTACTGAAGCACAAACGAGAGGTTTGGTGGAGCAAAGTGCTGAAGTCTTAAACCAGATTGGTCGGATACTGGATCATGAGCGGTGTACGAAGAGCGATTTAATTAAGCTGACGATTTTCGTCACTGACATCAATTTACTCCCTGCAATTCGTGAGCAGCTCTTTGTTTTCTATGCCGGACAACTGCCCGCCTGCTCACTGATTGAAGTCTCTAAACTGATTCATGCCGATTTGAAGATAGAGATCGAAGCCACAGTTGCGTTAAGTGATTAAGATTGCGTCTTTAACGCCTACTTAATCAGAAGTAATTCAAAGCTTAATAAGGATCTGAAATGAGCGAGAAGAGCAGCAGAGGAAACTTGAAATTGTATGCCCCTGAAAGCTACTGGGTGGCAACACCTGATGAGCGAGAACTCATTGTCAATGGATGTGGTACGTCTGGTTGGAAAGGAAAGTTAGTACCGGAAAGTTTATATGGGCTCTCAGTATCAGAAAGCTGCAACATTCATGACTGGATGTACCATCATGGTAAGGATATTAACGATAAAAACACAGCGGACAGAGTCTTTCTGAATAATATGATTCGTACTATCGAACATAAGGGCGGGTTCTGTCTTCTTCGCAAGCTTCGTTTACGCCGCGCAAGATTGTATTATCGTGCAGTAGAGAACTTTGGCGGCCCGGCATTTTGGGCGAATAAGAATAAACCAGAACAATTTAGACCTTCTCGTTATGCACATATGTCGAGCGTATGGACGAGTAAACTGGAACAAACATAATATGGAACTGTTGAAATTAGCCCTGTTTATCCCTACGTGCTTTGCTCTCAATATGACGCCAGGCCCAAATAATTTGTTGTCGATGAACAATGCTCGCTGTTACGGATTTAAAACTGCATTGGTCGCTGGGTTGGGGCGCATTGTCGCTTTTGCTTGTATGATTGCACTGGCTGCGTCTGGATTGGCTATCGTTCTCTATACCTCCGAAGTGTTGTTTTTTACAATCAAGCTAGTGGGCGCACTCTATCTACTATGGATTGCGTTTAACCTCTGGCGCTCTCAATCCAGCCCAGTGGCAGAGTTGGATAAGACTCGCAACCACTTTGGGCTCGCTAAGCAAGAGTTTGCGCTCGCCGCGGGAAATCCCAAAGCGATTCTAATCTTTACCGCGTTTTTGCCTCAGTTTGTTGATGTGACGGCGAACGTGGATCAGCAGTTCTTGACGTTAGGAGTGACGTTCTTAGCACTTGAACTGGCGGCGATCAGTCTCTATGCACTGTTCGGTCTCTATCTGAGACATTGGTTCTTGAGGCCTGAGATGGCGAAGCGATTTAATCGAGCATGTGCTGCCTTTCTTGCTGTTTCGGGGGCCAATTTATTGATAAGCAGGCAGTAGCCACTTTTCCTGTCATCAACAATAATACCACCTGCATTATACAGGTGGTTTTATTGTTCTGTTTAAAAAAGGTTAGTTACACATTTTTTTTGTGATTAAACTCTCGCTTCTTTTTATTGTTAAATCTGTTGGAATTGAGCGGAATATTAAACTTTCTTGAATTCTTATTGATTCTATTGCTTAAAATTGCGACTCAGGTATTAGTAATTCGATGAATAAAACTTAATCTATATTTCGGACTTATAAAATAAAAAGGAAACAAGATGAGTTCTCCGTTGAATAAAAGCGTCTTATTGGCGTCTCTATTTCTAACCCCTACGCTTGCTCTAGCTGAAATGACTAATGGTGATTTCGAACAATGGAGCAGTTCCTCTCCAACAGGGTGGAACACAATAGACAGTGGCATCTCGGTGTCACAGGAAACCAGCATTGTCAAAAGTGGTAACAGTGCCGCAAAAGTGACGGTCAATACTGGTACCCAAAGCAACACGGACTTTCAGCAGTCTGTGAACGTGGTATCGGGGCAGACGTATCGCTTCTCTGTGTCTGTTTACCATACTCAAGGCAATGTTAAAGCCCGTCTGTATGTGGATGGATACCAAAACTACAGCGTGCCTAGCCAAACGGGTCAGTGGCAGGACATTGCGTACTCGTATACGGCGAGTAGTACCAAGAGCATTAACGTTGGGCTGCGCTTCTATGATGAATCTGGTTTTGAAGGTTCAGAGGTTGTCTACATAGATAACTTCCAGCCATTTGATGGTGCAGTAACGCCACCTCCAGCCACTTGTAGTCATCATGACCTTTCTTTCAAGCTGACGACTGACAGTTATGGTTCTGAAACAAGCTGGACGCTGAAAAATAGCAATAATCAGACGTTGTTCTCTGGCTCTAACTACGGTAACAACGCCAGCTATGAGAAGGCGATGTGTGTTGAATCAGGGTCGTATGTGTTTGAAATCCTTGATTCTTATGGCGATGGTATCTGTTGTAGCTCTGGAAATGGGTCTTACACGCTAGCGTCTAACGGTCAAACACTGGCCTCTGGCGGAGAGTTTACCAACGCTTCCCAGCATGCCTTTACGCTTGGTAGTAGTAACCCTGATCCAGAGCCACCAACCTCCAGTGACTACTATAAATCAGCCGAAGGTAAGACAGGTTATGCGTTGAAAACGGCGCTCTACAACATCATCAATAACCATAATTCTCAAGGCTACTCTGCCATCTGGAATTTGGTTAAAACCGCTGATATTGATAACTACTATGAGAAGGATGGAACGATTCTCGATATCTACTCGGAGAAGATCTCTGGCAGCGATTCGATTCAATTTACTAAAGTAACAGACCAATGTGGCCAGTATCGCAAAGAGGGCGATTGTTACAACCGCGAACACTCTTTCCCTAAGAGTTGGTTTGGCGGCAAAGTGGAGCCAATGAACTCAGATGGTCACCACTTGTACGCCACAGATGGTTATGTGAATGCAAAGCGCAGCAACTGGCCATTCGGTGAAGTGGGTAGTGCCACTTACACGTCTTCGAACGGTTCAAAAGTCGGTTCTGCCGTGTCTAGCCTGGGGTACGCTGGTACGGTGTTTGAGCCGATTGATGCGTTCAAAGGTGATTTGGCCCGTACGTATTTCTACATGGCGACGCGCTACGAAAACGAGATCGCTAATTGGGAAGGGAACAGCGATAACGCTAACGCTGTGCTTAATGGTACCAATACGACAGTATTTGAACCTTGGGTGTTAGCGATGCTAAAACGCTGGCATGCCAATGACCCTGTCGATCAGAAGGAAATTGATCGCAACAACGCGGTGTACAATTTCCAAGGTAACCGCAACCCGTACGTTGACCACCCAGAGTTTGTCAACATGGTCTGGGGAGACTAACCAAAATGCCCAAAGGCCTAACGTATGTTAGGCCTTTGGGTTTGTGCTCACAGAGCAAAAGGCAGCTAGTTTTTCGATAACATTGTTATTTGTTGATGGGTTTGATATAAAGCATTCCAAATTTTTATGCTTTAACGACAGTACACATGAAAAGGCTTTTGCTTGAAAGCTATTATTTCCTAAAAAACAATTTCAGCTCAATCTTCATTATTACTGCCCCTTTCGTATTTATGATGGCTGCACTCTCTGTGGCTCATGAGTTGAATCAAGAATCTCAAGTGTTTTTCGTTATGTATGTGGCTGTATTTATTGTTGCGCATGCTTACACATTTTGTAGATTGATTAAATACATGGCGGCAGTCGTTACCGGCGGTACTCGAGACTTATCTGTAACGCTTACCGAGTGTTTCAGACTTTCAATTCTGTACCTCGTGTATGGTACTGCTATTGTTTTAGGTCTTATTGCGTTGGTCATCCCCGGACTGTATTTAATAGCGAAATATGCTTTTGCCGACTTTGAGTTTGTTCTTAATAGGCGGTCGACTTTTCAGTCTATGAGCGAGAGTTGGAGTATCACCTCCGGTGTTGTATTAACACTGATACTAGGTGGTATCGCTATTAATGCACCATTGTTCATACTGGAAGTTTTGATTACGCTATTAGAACCATCAAATTCGATAGCTTATTTTGTTTCTATAGGGTTTTCAGAAGTCCTTTCTTTGACTGGGTTGATTTTTAGCAGCATTTTCCATTTCCGTGTCTATACGAAAGTACTTGAAGAGAGAGAAGCGAATGACTAAGCGTTTATTGAAATTAAGTTTACTATTTCTATGTGTAATTGGGCTGTTGGGATGTCAATCCACCCGGGATTATGACTATCAAGGCCAATATGAATATACCGAAGAAGATGGGCATTACATTTTACTTCGTGAAGATAGCTCATTTGAGCTTTTCCAAAAGGGAGTGTTAACAGTTGGGACATATAAGGTCAAACTAAGCACTATCAATCTCTATGTTGACGGAAAATGGCTTACCCAAGGGAAAATAAGAAACGGCTATCTCACTGATTCAGATGGTGAGAAGTGGGTTAAAAAAAGTAACAACGAATTATCAAACAAATAAAGGAACCAAAGCTCGATGGAAAATACTCTCCTAAATAGAGATGAACCAAAAGGTAAGCCAGTAAAGGCCATTATTGTTTCTGTCCTAATTGATATTATCGGGACAACTGTACTAGCATTTGTTGCTATTTTGGGATTCGCCGGTTATTTAGTCAAAACTGGTGGGGATGCCAACCAGCTTGCAGCTGTACTGTTTCAATTTGATTATCAATCTCCTGTCCAGTGGGTACTTTTAGTCTTGGCTGGCTTGATATCTTGCTATGCAGGTTATTACTGTGCCAAAACGTCTCGAGTTAACATCTATAGGAATGTAGCGATTTCGGCGGTTATCGTGACGAGCATATCGGCATTTTTAAACGCTGATCTAGTTTCCACTGTTGAGAACTTTGGTTTATCCGTAGCAACGATTCTGTGCTATTTCGTTGGTGCCTATCTTTGGACCCGAAAGACGGCTTAATAGATATTGAATGAGTCAAAAAAGGGATGGCATTTGCCATCCCTTTATTGATATAACATCGTTGGCCTAGTCAACAGGCGTTATTTGTACTCGCCGCGAATCGACGCTTCCCGATACGCATCCAGTTTTCCTTCCGCTTTGAGTTTCGCCAGTCCTCGGTTGAAGGCATCGACCAGCTCTTGCGCACGAGGTGATTTTTTGGAAATGATCACGAAATAATCTCTCGCAGACAGCGTTTTCTCATTGGGCTCTATTTTGTCGGCTAAATTGAGTTTGTTGATGAGCTCCATCCCCACATCCATATCTTCCAACACGATGTCGAGACGGCCAGCGCTGAGTTTTTTATAGTTGTTTTCGGCACTAGCGATACGTTGTATGTTGATTTGCCCAGTTTTTTCCATATCTTCGACCCCATAGGCATACCCAGTGACACCGCCGATTTTGAAGTCCTTGAGGTCTTCTTTCTTACTCCAGTTTACTGGTTTACTTTTTTGTTGGAATAATCCGGTACTTAATGTGATAACGGAGTCGGTAAAATGGAAAAACTGTTCTCTGTCAGGGTTTTTACCCCATATCAGTGAACCATCAAAACTTCCTGCTTTGGATTCTTCGAAGCCTCGCTTCCATGGCATATAAGTAAACTCAACTTGATAGCCTTCTGCTTCAAAGGCTTCTTTGACAATCTGAGTCATGAAGCCTCCATTTTTAAGTGATTTGGACATGTACGGCGCCCATTCACCGTTGGCAAGTTTGACGGTGTTAGCTTGAGCTAGGGTGGCAAAGAGCAGAGAAACGGCCAGAGACAAAAAGGTTTTGGTTAAGCTGCGCATTTTTTCTTCCTTAAACATGCAAATAGATTCAATAAAAGAATAGTTGCTGATAAGGATATCACCAAAAAGTTTAAGGGCGATTGAGGCGATATTCGACTAGAAACCGTCATGTAGTGAATCAAAAAGCACCGTTTATCGGTGCTTTATCAGGGTTAGAATTCGCTGTCCGCTTCGAAAGTCATGGGTTGTTTAGTGTAAGGATGTTCGATCTTTAATCGTTGTGCGTGTAAGTGCAATCTATCGGCACGTTGGCCATAGAGACCATCGCCAACCATAGGCAAATTAAGCCCGAGATGATGAGCGCAGTGAACTCTGAGCTGATGGGTGCGACCAGTTTTTGGGTAAAGGTACAGCTTGGAGCGATTATCTCGTGTTTCAATTAGTTCCCAATAAGTTTCGGCAGGTTTCCCATGCTCAAAGCAGATGAGCTGTCTAGGGCGATCATCAGGATCGCCACGCATTGGCAACGTTATTTGGCCACTGGTTTGGCTGACTGCTCCTTCAAGCAGCGCCATATAGCGCTTTTGCACTGAGCGTGAAATGAATTGTTTCTGTAGGCTCTTGTTCGCGCGCTTTGTCAGAGCAAAAACCAGCAGTCCTGATGTCGCCATATCCAGACGGTGAATCACGAAGGGGCCTTCAACATCTGGGTAGCGCTGTTGCAAGCGTGTGTATGCGGAGTCCTTGATGGTTTTTCCGGGCACTGATAGTAGCCCTGAAGGCTTGTTGACGACAACCATGGCTTCATCTTCAAATAAGATTTCAAGTTCTTTGTCTTCAGCCCAGTTTTCTTCGAGCGGATTGTCATCAACGTCCATCCCCTCGAGCATATGACCCAAAATGGGGAAGCACTTACTTTGGCACGAAGGGTAGAACTTTCCATGCTGACGAACTTCTGATTTAGGCGACACACCCCACCAGAACTCGGCTAATGCGAGCGGCTTAAAACCATGTTTAAAGGCAAAGTGGAGCAGCTTTGGTGCAGCACATTCGCCCGCGCCTGCTGGTGGTACAGGGGCATTGGTCGGTTTGAAAATCGCATTGAGGGATTTCTCTTCTCCTCTGATATTTAGAAAGCGGTAGTTATCAAACAGCTTATTTTGCAACGTGTTAGACAGGGTTTTGCGTTGCTCTTGTAATGCATTCAGGTTGATGTTTAATTCATCTAGCTCGTGTTGTAAAACGGCAATTTTGTCATCCCACTCCAGCTTGAGGTATTTGAGCACGTTTTTTTCCGCGACGCTTTGTTTCGCCAGTTCATCAAGCCTGTTTTGTAGTGCTTCTCCAGCGAATGAGGATTCAGCCAGTTTACGTTGTGCTTTGCGTTCAGCTCGGCCTGCAATCATTGCCTCACGCTGTAACTGCTCTTGCTGCTGATACTCAGAGGTGAGTTGTTTTATCTTAGAAGTCAGCTCGGCAATGCGAGGGTTGCTTTTTAATAGATTGAACTTCTTATTCGCCGCCATGATTTCAGCGGTTTCTGCCCGAAAGAAACTCTCTTCTGCCAGCATATCGAAAACAGGTGGAACAAAGCCTGGGAGTATGTTCTTGTCTGCTATCTTACCTGAAAAGGCTGAAAGGTAACCGATCTTGCCCTCAAGTGACTCTACCAGCAGTACCCCAAACATTTTGCCTGTCCCGCTTTGGCTGCCATCGATGCCAAAGTTATGCTGCCAGTGAGTTTGATCAGATAAGTATTGCTGTAACTCTTGCGCGGCAAGTTCACATAAAGGATGTGGTTGATAGAAAAACGGGAAGGTAAACTTGTCGGGTAAGCGATATCCATCAATGGGGGCATTGAACGGAGTAAACAAATTTTCAGGTTGATGCATGTCAGCTTACCATCGAGACGAATAAATAGGAGGCGAGATTGTACCTATTTGGGGTGTGATTACCAGTATGAAAGGGAAGGGGCTTCAGCCCAACTCGGGCTGGAGCCTAAACACGAAAAGACTATCGAATGTACTTAATGTTGGCGCTTATTAACCAGTGATGTGCGGTACCGTCCGTTTTGGTGATCCATAAGTCGCTATTGAAGGTTGTTACTCGGCCAGTGATGGTGATGTATAGTTTATTGTCGACAACACTTTCCACGCGAATAAAAGGATCAGACGTAACAAGAAAGGGCTGGGCCTCTTTTGCCGATTGCCCTTGAGCTAGCAGAAAATAATGATTGAGCTTGCCATCTTTGGGATCGTTAGATGTCGCTTTGTACCCGACCAGCTGAACGCCTTCGGCGATGGGGCGGTTGACGATCTCTTGCCCAAGGCGAACATGTGTTGGGATAAAAACGTAAGCAAGGAGCAAGCTCAGAGCCGAAATGAATATGATGATTATAAGTTTGGCTTTAGACATGGTGTTATTCGCTACCTAATTTGAGGGGATAGTCTACCACAACTCCTACTAAGGAACGGACCGTCGACCGAGACGCTACTTTATTGTATTGATATCGATTGAACAAAACAGGCCAGCATTCGAAGTTTGTCGATCTCGTTAATTGACCGGAAAAATCCCCGCAACAGAAAGCATTGAGAGGATTTTCTTCGGTGAATAGTGTTTATTTGAACATGTGTTTCGCGTGGAACATCAGGTGTTCATCAATAAAACTAGCGATGAAATAGTAGCTGTGGTCATACCCGGTCTGCATGCGTAGCTCTAAATCGGAGCCGTGGGTTTCCGCTGTGGCTATCAGAGTTTCAGGCTTTAGCTGCTCAACAAGAAAGTTATCGGCATCACCTTGATCGACGAGAATAGGTAAAGGTGACTTGGCTAGTTTGAGAAGTTCGCTAGAGTCATATTCTTTCCAGCTTTCAAAGTCGTTCCCCAAATAAGCATTGAAGGCTTTCTGACCCCATGGGCATTGCATTGGATTACAAATTGGACTGAAGGCAGAAATTGACGTGAATTGCCCAGCGTTTTTCAGACCAATGGTGAGCGCGCCATGCCCACCCATGCTATGGCCAGAAATGGCTTTGACCGTAGAGATTGGGAAGTTAGCTTCGATTACCTTAGGGAGCTCTTGAGCGATGTAATCGTACATATGGTAGTGCGTAGACCATGGCTCTTGAGTCGCATTGAGGTAGAACCCCGCGCCTTTGCCCAGATCATAGCCTTCGTCGTCAGCAACGTCTTCACCACGTGGACTAGTGTCAGGCGCCACGATTGCAATACCAAGTTCAGCGGCCTTTTTAAACGCCCCCGCTTTTTGCATGAAGTTCTCATCGCTACAGGTCAACCCAGACAACCAATACAACACGGGAGCGGGAGACTCTTTGCTTGCATTTGGTGGGAGGAAGATAGCAAAACGCATCGTGCAATTTAACGCGGCAGAAGCATGAGTGTATTGCTTGTGCCAACCGCCTGCGACTTTATTCTGACTGATGTTGGATAAACTCATTGATATTCTCTCAGATAAAGTCGCCGCATCAGGTGATGTGGCGACTTATTAACGACTAAAACTAGGCTCACTGATCCATATGGATAACAGTACGGATGCTCTTACCTTCGTGCATTAGGTCAAAGGCTTCATTGACTGCGTCGAGGCCCATAGTGTGGGTAATGAATTCTTGAAGGCCAAATTCACCCGCCATGTAGCGTTCAACAATCTCTGGAAGCTCAGAGCGACCCTTAACCCCACCAAACGCACTACCACGCCATACGCGGCCAGTGACTAGTTGGAATGGACGAGTTGAGATCTCTTGGCCTGCGCCCGCAACACCGATGATTACCGACTCGCCCCAGCCTTTGTGACAACATTCAAGCGCTTGACGCATCACATTGACGTTACCGATACACTCGAATGAGTAATCTACGCCTCCATCGGTCATTTCAACAATGACTTCCTGAATTGGTTTCTCGAATTTCTGGGGGTTGATGACGTCTGTCGCGCCAAGTTGTTTTGCTAGGTCAAACTTACTCTCGTTGATATCGATGCCTATGATGCGGCTGGCACCAGCCATACGTGCACCAATGATTGCAGATAGGCCGATACCGCCTAGGCCGAAGATAGCAACCGTGTCTCCTTTCTGTACTTTAGCCGTGTTCAGTACTGCGCCCATACCAGTTGTGACACCACAACCTAGAAGACAGACTTCTTCAAGTGGTGCTTCTTTATTCACTTTTGCCAATGAGATTTCTGGAAGAACCGTGTACTCAGAGAAAGTGGAACAACCCATGTAGTGGAAAATGGTTTCACCGTTGATAGAGAAGCGGCTTGTACCATCTGGCATCAGCCCTTTACCCTGAGTTTCACGTACTGCCTGACATAGGTTAGTTTTACCTGAAGTACAGAATTTACACTCACCACACTCAGCAGTGTATAAAGGAATAACGTGGTCGCCAACTTCAACGCTGGTGACGCCTTCACCAACCATTTCAACAATACCGCCACCTTCGTGACCAAGAATGGAAGGGAAGATACCCTCAGGATCATCACCAGAAAGCGTAAAAGCATCAGTGTGACAAACACCAGTTGCAACGATGCGAATCAACACTTCACCTTTTTTAGGCAGTTGTACATCGACTTCTTCCATTTTTAGCGGTTCACCTGCAGCCCAAGCTACGGCTGCTTTTGATTTGATAAACTCTTGACCCGGTTTGATCTCTAGTGCCATTGGATTTTCCTTGATATTTAATTGTTTTTTATGACGTTGTAAGCGTAGACGAGGAACTCTTCGCTCGCAGCTTCGTTTGGCTAGAGGCTATTTTATATATTTCTTTAATGAAGATAATCCCGATTAAATGAAAATGATTTTTACATATTTGTAATAATGATAAACTTGCTGTCCGACTTTTTGGGAGAATTATTATGGCTAATTGGGATGGCGTGAGTGAATTTGTCGCGGTCGCAGAAACGCAGTCATTTACTACGGCAGCGAAGAGACTCGATACTTCTGTTGCACAGATCAGCAGGCGTGTTTCTGCGTTGGAAGAAAGACTTGCTGTTAAGCTGCTTAATCGTACAACTCGGAGAGTCTCTATAACTGAAGCGGGGCAGGTATATTACCAACAGTGCAAACATTTGGTCGAAGGACTAGAGTTAGCCGAGCTTGCCGTGACTCAAATGCAATCCACTCCCAAAGGGTTACTCAAAGTGACTGCACCGGTAACCTATGGTGAAACACACCTGGCACCACTAATGTTCGATTTTCTTGAGTCTTACCCTCAGGTTGACTTAGAGCTTAACTTAACAAACCAAAAAGTCGATTTGATTGAAATGGGTGTGGATGTGGCGATTAGGTTGGGTCGTTTGCAGGATTCCAGCCTAGTAGCGAAACGATTATCTAGCCGTCAACTTTATGTATGCGGTAGCCCTGAGTATTTAGCACGCTATGGTGAACCACATACTTTATCTGAACTGGAGAATCACCAATGTTTGGTTGGCTCTATTGATTATTGGCGCTTTAAAGAGAGCAAACGGGAAAAATCGCTGCGTGTTTCCGGACGTATTCATTGTAACTCTGGGTCGGCTTTATTGAATGCGGCTAAGCGCGGGTTAGGTTTAGTTCAGTTGCCTGATTATTATGTGAGAGAAGGGTTGGATGGTGGCGAACTGATTGAAGTATTGTCTGACTATCGTGACAACAGGGAAGGTATTTGGGCACTTTACCCTCAGAACAGAAACCTGTCCCCTAAAGTTCGACTTTTGATTGATTTTCTGGCGGATAAACTAGGAGGAAGCATGGGAGTCTAAATCTGCTTCCTGAATCGACTGCTCGACTATTTCCGCGATCTCTTCAGCTCGTTCTGGTGCGGTTTCTGAAACAGCATTGACCCATTCCTCGACGGATTCAGTCAGGTTACTTTCTTCGCGGTCAGCAGGCCGTAAATTGCTATTGGTTTCCACCATATTTGCTACCAGTTCCTGACTGACTTCGACAAGCTTGTCTGGGTCATGCTCTGCGAGTGTTTCAATCACTTTGATTGGTGTATTGTCCATAGACTCGGTAATCGCCGCTAGGACAGACATCGCATTCTCGGGCTCTTTTTCCACCAACCATTCAACGAGTTCTTCTATCTGGTTATCGTCAGATTCCGCTAAACGCTTCGCTATGTCTACGGACAGCTCTGGATTGGTCAAAGTGATAGCTCTGAAAAGCAGAACAGTATCAATATTGTCGAGCTGCGCTGCTCGCTCAGCAATAGACACCGCCCATTCCGGTTGTTTGCTAGCAAGACGACGAATAAAATTAATAGCATTGGATGGGTGTGATGCCGCTAGCGCTTCGACTTTCTCTAGAGCCTCTTCAACGTAAATCGAACTTTCCTGATATTCAGTTCGTGGGTCTAGGTCTCCGTGAATGGATGCAGGGGTGTGCATAACAAAACTTTCCTGTTCTTCCACTGGTAGTGCCTCGCGGACTGACATTCGATAAATGGTAAATATGATCAGCCCTAAATCCACCATGATGAGGAACGTAAACAATGCGCTATCATCTAGTCGCTCCATTAATACTGAAGCAGTGTAAGGGCCTATAATTGACCCGAGTGCGTAAACACACAGTAAGCCGGATAAAACTGAGACCAGTTGTGATTTTATCGCACGGTCAAACGTCTCTGAAATGCTTAGAGGATAAAGACAGGCGATCAACCCCATCGTCATTGCAACCAGAAGCAGTGGTGTGAATGTCCATTGCCATTCAATCGAAACGGGCAAAGCAAAGCTGACCACTGCGAGTGTAAAACAGCCTCCAAGTATGACTTTACGTCGCTCAAACCGGTCAGATAAATATCCCATGGGTAATTGCAGCAAGATTCCGCCAGCCGTGGCTGCCCCCATGAAAACGGAAAGCTGGAAGCCTGTAATACCAATGCCGTCGGCGTAAATGGGCAGCATGTTAGCAACGGTCGAGTATAGGATGCCACACACGAAACAGGTGACAAATCCTAGCGGAGAAAGCAGATAAATGGATTTGAGAGGGATGGAATCTGCTTGCTCGATTTCTGGCTCGAACTGAGAAATGAACACCACAGGGGTAACAGAAATACTAAAAAGTACGCCGCATAGAATAAAAAGCGTGGTTTCATTTGGCGGGGCGATGGCGAGACCAAACTGACCGAGCGTAATCGCACTGAGGATAACCACTTGATTAAAAGCAAGAATTTTTCCACGATTGGATTCGGTCGACACACTATTAAACCACGTATCTAAAGTGGTTGTTGCACAAGCAATACAAAAGCCCATCACCGCGCGCATTATTGCCCATATCCAGACGTCGGAACTCAATCCCATGATAAGAATCGCACTGGCTCCAAGACTGCCGCACATAGCAAAAGTTCGCACTAAGCCGATGTTGCGCAGAATGCGTTTGGCTAGGATCGCTCCCAGCAGAAATCCGACAGAGTACATGGAGAGGACGAAGCCAATCGACTGGATAGTGATATTAGCCTCTGTAAGCGAAACAGGGAGTAGGATACCGCTTAAGCCATGGCTTCCCATCAGCAAAAATGAGCTGATGAAGAGTAATGTTAGTGGTCTGAGTGTCGCTGCAATAGTCATAACCATTGATTTAAAAGCAAAAAAGAGCTATTTACAAGTGAGTTGTAAGTGCAGTGTTGTTATTTGGTTAATAGATGGAACCTGGTATCGGCTCGATGGCTGCTTGGTTGATGTGTCATGCTGAGGTGAAATAGCTTAGTTTTTCTATGATCTTGCTTAAGCATCGTGGCCAATAACATTGACAGTCGCTTGTCTCGCTTCTGACATTGAAGTTCAGTTGTCTCATTATCTTATGCGTGATTAGATTGGTTTCTACCAGACAGAAAAGGTACAGATGAAACTTAAAGTAACGGCTTTTTGTATTGCCACTGTTGTTGCCCAGCCAAATGCCTTTGCCGCCGAAGAAGTGACAGAAGAGCTTAATAGCCAGACTGTTTACATCGATGAAAGTGACGATTGGGTGAAATTGAAATCCGGTGAAGTGCTAAAAGGTGAATTGACTGGAACTGTTAAAAAGGAATCAAACTCTTACGATCAAGAAATCGAGTTCGACAGTGATGATCTTGGCGATCAGGAAATTGAACTCGAAGATGTATCTGTGCTTGAAACGGCAAGTTATTTCACTATTCGTACAGCTGACGGTGATATTCATGATGGTTATTTGTCTATTCGAGACAACAAACTCTATCTAAAAAAAGGCGATCAGGAGCAGTCTTTTCCAGTAGCTCAAGTGGTTTCCATTTATCGAGGGGCTGAAAAGGACTCTGACTATTGGACCGCTGACTTGTTCCTTGGCCTAGATATTAGCAAAGGTAACACTGATGAGTTTTCAATGCTGGGTGAAGTCGAGGCTGAGCGAAATACGGTCGAATCTAGAACCAAGCTAAATGCACGTCATGAGGTGTCTGAATCCAACAAAGAAAAAACGGCTCAGAAGAGCCAGTTTGACGGCTCTTACGATATTTATATCAACAACCGACTTTTTTTCAGACCAATCAAGTTTTCAGCACTGAGTGACGAATTTCAAAACTTGGAATATCAAGTCAATGCTTCAATGCAAGTGGGCTATTTTTTCGTTGCTAACACGGATGCAGAATGGGACGTGTCGATTGGCCCAGGTATGCAATACAGTGAGTTCTCGACCGTAGCAGCCGGAGAGGAAGATAGTGCCAGTAGTACGATTTTAACCTTGGAATCGAACTTTGAGTATGAATTGACTAAGGACATCGATTTCAACTATACCTATAACCTTGACTGGGCAAGTAATGATGCGGGTGGTATGCGCCATAAAAATGATCTTGGGTTTGATATCGACGTGGTAGGTGACCTAGAGTTCAGTATCAAAGCCAGCTGGGAACACGTATCTCAAACCAAGGCAGATTCAGACGGTGTCGTACCGGAAAACGATGACTATAAAATCAATTTTGGTCTGAGTTATGAAATCTAATCAAACCAAAAAGCGAAGCTAGGTCGCTTCGCTTGTTTGATTATTGATTCTCGTCTGCGTCTTGCCGTTTGATGACTTTATGGCCGTCTTCTGAGACGCCCTTTTTCCAATAGCTACTGATGTAGATATTTTCACGCTCTACTTCCTTTTCATTGCGGAAGTACTGTCTTAGTTGGCGCATTGAATCAAATTCACATGCACACCACACAGATACTTCGCCTTCCAGCCAAGGCAAGCCTTGGGTTTGTTCAGCAAGAGACTGTGAGGCATCAAGCCAAATAATCTTGATGTTTTCTGGTGCATTAATCGGCTGGCGGTCTTGTTCTGAATCGACTTGAATAACCGCATAACCGATAGCCTGTTCAGGTAGACTTTGAATTTTAACGCTCAAAGCTGGCAAAGCGGTCATATCGGCGACCATAAAGAACCAGTCAGCCTCAAGGTTCATCGTAGAGATCGAACCAGGCCCCGCGATAGAAATTACATCACCAACCTGAGCGCTCATTGCCCAACGTGCGGCAAAACCACACTGCAAATCTTCCGTGATGTGGCGAACAAAGTCGACTTCAAGGGTAGAGGATACGGGGTCAAACTGACGAATAGTGTAAGTTCGCATCACTGGACGTTGTTCTTCGCCTAGTTGAGTTAAATCGGTACCACCTTCTTGATTAAATAAGAGTTTGATGTAGCCGCCGATACAGTCGACTGGAAATTCAGCTAACTCGGAGCCATGCAACGTAATCCGTTGCATGTTTGGCGTAATAGTCTGTGTTGACTGGACGGTGAGTTGTTTTGCTGATGGCTTATTCATATTTCTACTCGATAACTATTCTCTTTCGCATTTAGACTAACAGCTCTTTCATCGGCGAGACAGTATCTTTAACAATATTTACATTGGAATGCCTGCTTACAGCATCGGTAAGGTTGAACCAACCAATAGCGCAGCCATCAGCATATTGAAACTTCTCACTCTTATATTGCTTGTTAACCAGCGCTGGAGTTCTCGCCCTGCAATGATCCAGAAGCTTCCTGATGGGAAATTGACTAATAAGAAGGTTGAGGCGATGATAGATAGCTCCAGCCAACCGCCGCCGTTACTGTACAAAGTGACGGAGCTGAGTGCCATGGACCAACCTTTGGGGTTCACCCATTGAAAACTGGCTGCGGCCAAAAAAGTCATTGGCTTAAAGTTTTCGACGTCCTTTGCTTTGCCGCTCAGGGCGATTTTAATCGCTAGGTAACCTAGGTATGCTAGGCTGACATACTTAAGAATTTTGTGAGTAACAGGGTAGGCTTCAAAAAGACCAGTCAACCCAATACCGACCAACATCACCATGAAGGCAAACCCAAAAGCCACCCCTGACATATGGGGTAACGTTCGTTTATAGCCCACATTTGCGCCTGATGTCATCAGCATGATGTTGTTAGGTCCCGGAGTGAAGGTCGAGACAAAGGCAAAGAGCACCAGAGCGCTCAGTTGTTCTAATTCCATAATAATATCCCTTAATCTATTGGGTGGAAAAGATTGCTAAATTCAATAAATTGTCTGACCGGTCAAGTTCTATAATAGGTGGATTAGAGCGCAATTTTGTGCTTTTATTCGAACCTTAGGCGTAAATTGCACAATAGGGAGGCGTTATGGACAGATTTGACGAAAGAATATTGCTTGAGCTTAAAAGTGACGGGAAAATAGCCAATGTAACACTTGCTGAAAGAATTGGTTTATCTGCTTCGGCGACATTAAGACGGGTACAAGAACTCGAACGGCAGGGAATGATTAAAGGTTACCGAGCTGTTCTTGACCGAACCCAGATGGGTGTTGGTTTTATCGCATATGTGTCGGTCGGGTTAGCGAGCCATCGTCGGCAAGCCCAGCTCGAGTTTGAGCAGCATGTTCGGTTTGTCGATCAAGTTGTTGAATGCCACAATATCACGGGTGCAAATGAATACTTGTTGCGGGTCGAAACTGAAGATCTAACCAGTTATAAAAAATTTCATGCCGATGTATTAGGTGAGTGCGCTCAGGTCAATGCAATTACGACTATGGTGGTAATGGATTCTCCTAAAGATCAAAGGTAATTAAACAGGCGTATGATTTAATATTCTGAGTTGATTGTAAAACATATTGATAACAAGGAATGTCATATATCTTTATGAAAGACTTGTTGTCTAAACAATGAAATGGAGTCGACGTTCTATTCTAAATGTTGATGGGCAAAGACACTTTTAGTGTGCAGTACCTTTCTGATAAATAAGTATAAAATATCTATAAATTCGTCCAACCTGTCATTGTGCCGATAGTTATTAGTCTATAAAGAGCGATATTAGATTAATTCCACATAAGGGATCGAAACAGTGACTTCGCTCTTAAACAACATGTCTATTCGTGCTCAGGTTCTCTCCCCTGTCATATTGGCAGCGATTTTATTATTGCTCTCTTTTGGAGTGACCAATAATAATTTAGCCAATGTGCAGAAAAACTCTGTAGTGAATGCTCAATCTTTGATTTTCTATAAAGATACCTTATCCAAAATTGATGATGAACTGTACTCATTGCGTATGCTGCCTATTGACGCTGAAAACCAAGTTCAAGTCGAAGAGAGGATAGCGCAGATAGAAGCTTATTTGTCGATGTTGATGGAGAGGAAAACGTTTGCTGAGGATATCGAGAAGATCCGTGAAGCGTTAGCTCGCTATGTCGCACTGTCAACCCAATTCTTTGACGTCGTGAGGCAAGGGGAAAGTGGTACTGCCGATGAACCCCAGCAACAGACTTTCATTACTCAGCTCGGCGCTAATGTCGATGAGATGACGAAATTGCTCAAGGAGATGTCGAAAAAGATTGTACACTTCTCAGGGGTGATGACAGCAGAAAACCAGGCCAACTACCAAACAGTTCAAAATACGGCAGCCATTATGGTATTTACCCTGTTGGTTTTGTCTCTACTCTTAGCTTGGTGGTTGTCGGGTATTATTGTGAAGCCGATATTGACGCTGCGCACGGCGGTAAGCAACGTCGCGGAGGGTGATATAAGAGTATCTTTAGACGTTAAAGGACGTAATGAAATTGCCCAATTGAGTCGAGATGTTAACAAAACAGTCAGTCGGTTACATTCGACCGTGCAAGCGCTGCGACAGACAAGTGAAGAAGTGTCTACCGCCTCCACACAATTGACTTCTGCTCTGGGAAAAACCGAAAATAATGCCCAGTTAGAGTTGAAGGAGATTGAATATGTTGTGGCTGCAGTCGCTCAATTGACTGGCGCTTCTCAGCATTTAAGCGGTAATGTGCAATTAGCAGACACCACTGCTCAGCAAGCGGATCAATTGGCTCAGTCAGGGTTGAATGTGTTTCAACAAAGTCATCAAGTGAATCAACAGATGAGTAAATCTCTTGGCAGTGCAGCAGAGGTGATACACATACTGAAAAAAGAATCAGAAAATATTAATGTTGTGGTGGAGGTAATAAAGAATGTCTCAGAACAAACCAACTTATTAGCACTGAATGCCGCCATTGAGGCGGCGAGAGCTGGCGAACTTGGTCGCGGGTTCGCTGTAGTTGCAGATGAAGTTCGGATGCTGGCTGGGCGCACTCAGGAATCAACCACTAAGATTCAAAGCATCATAGAAGATATCCAGCACCAAGCTAATTTGGCCAACGAACGTATGCAGAGCAGCCTAGATTTGTTAGCCAGTAGTAACAGTCATTCACATCAAGTCAGTGAAGCTTTGACGGGCATAACGCAATCAGTGTCCGACATCAATCAACTCAACATGAAAGTTTCCACCGCGACTGAACAGAACTCTCTGGTAGCTCAGAATATTAACGATAACATTACAACGATGCTATCTCTGGTTTGCGAAAACGTAGAAGCAACGAGCCAAAGTACTAACGCTAGCACGACCTTATCTAAATTGGTGGAGAAACAGAAAACTAAACTCGATTTCTTTAAGCTTTAATTGTGTTGTTTATAAGCGTTATTGACGTTTGAGTGGAAAGCAATGATTATTACTTATGAGTTGTTTTGTGGTTATATTATTGCTGTATATAATATAATTATTGAATGGTTTGTGTTGTGTTAAATTTGAATGAATGTTTATAAATGACAGCAATAAGCCTTCAATGCTAAGGGAAATATGATTTTTCCTTGACCAAGAAAACCATCGTTCTAGTATTAGCGGTTACTATGGATAGGACGGTAAATGAAGATGAAATATATATGGGTACTATTGTTGTCGCTATTTTTATCGGCTTGCGGTGGCGATGATGGGGGTAGTGGCAGTGACAGTAGTGAAACGACTCAGCCATCTAGTTCGACCTCAACGTTAACTTATCGCTCGTCAAATCAGGGACGCGCCTTGATTAATGTAAATGGACTCAGAGAAACCACATTAACTATAGAGAACAATGGCTCAGAGCAATTGGATCTAACGGTAGAAACGTCTGGATTGGCAGTGGGATTTTCGGTGACTGATAATCAATGTCACGGAGTAGAACTCGCCGCGTCACAGACATGCCAAATGACAGTTCAATACCTAAGAGATGAGAACTCCCAGGGTAGTATTACCGTCAGTGGTGTCGCTCAAAGTGATGGACGTCGGACGGTGTTGGATTTGCCAGTTTTTGGTATTAAAGATCCATTAGACGCAAATACCGATCAATACATTGGGCATATTAATACTAGTGATTTTTGTAACGCTATTAGCCTTTCTCTAATGGGGTGCGATTTATATAAGTTGGGTGAAGTAACGTCACCAGCTTCGGGTTCTTGGCACTCAGGAGCTGGGTCCTACACTTTCGCATTTAACGGGCCATTGATACAGACATACTACCCTGATTCTTTTCTTTTTATGACTCCATTGGTTGTGCAGCGTTCCTGCTCTGCTGGAGAGTTTTATTATGTCGCTCAGTATGGCTTCACGACGTCAGGAACAATCAATACATCCAGTAATCAAGATAATGTCTTTATCAAGTATCATCCACTGATGTCAGATGGCATAACCAATGGTGTTACAGGGCACACCGTTAATTTTTCTGGTCGGTTAAGTCTCACCACCAATCAGAATGACCAGTTTGCGGGCAATATCGCTCAGTCAGCTCATGACAGCGTTTGGTCAGGGCCAAGTAATGTACCAGCGTTACAGCAACTGCTTAATACAAATAGTAACGCCTATGTTAGCTCATCCTATACAGATACCAATAGTGGGCGAACTATATACGCCGTCAACAGCCTACTAAATAGGGATTATCTGCGAGCTTTACTGGAGTATTTACAACTGAACCCCGACCCACATGAAATTGACACTCCTTCAGATGCCCCTGGCTTGCAAGACCCTGTTTTTCAGGCCAGCGTGCTTCAGTATCGGCAAATGGTTGCTCAGCATTGTCAGACTGGCTTCAACTGATTTCTTTTACTGATGATTTTGAGTGATATTCAGTTGCTGGTGTCTTTTTAGCTCAGAATGTTTTAGTATGCCCAACTTGGTTCATTGAGAGGTTCATCTGTATTTGTACCTAAAAGTGAGCCAAGTTTGTATGCCTACATCTTTATTTTTTTATAACTGTTTGTTATATAAAGATATTTCTACAATCAAGTGTTGCTTGGTGTGCAACACCACTGTAAAGGATAGTTAAATGCCTATTATTACTCTTCCTGACGGCAGTCAGCGTCAATTTGACAACCCTGTTTCTACTCTTGATGTCGCACAATCTATCGGTCCTGGTCTTGCTAAAGCAACCATCGCTGGTCGTGTTGATGGTAACCGTGTTGATGCTTGTGATCTTATCGAACAAGATGCGAGCCTAGAAATCATCACAGTTAAAGATGAAGTAGATGGTCTAGAAATCGTTCGCCACTCATGTGCTCACCTACTTGGTCACGCGATCAAGCAGCTTTTCCCGGAAGCGAAAATGGCGATTGGTCCAACTATCGATAATGGTTTCTACTACGATATCGACCTTGAGCACTCTCTAACGCAAGAAGATCTAGAAAAGATTGAAAAGCGTATGAAAGAGCTTGCTAAGACCAAATACCAAGTCATCAAGAAAAAGGTTAGCTGGCAGGAAGCTCGCGATGCATTTGAAGCTCGCGGTGAAACATACAAGATGGAAATCCTAGACGAGAACGTTTCTCGTGATGATCGTCCAGGTCTTTACCATCATGAAGAATACATCGATATGTGTCGTGGTCCACACGTACCACATATGGGGTTCTGTCAGCACTTCACGCTACTTAACGTAGCAGGTGCTTACTGGCGTGGTAACAGTGACAACAAGATGCTACAACGTATCTACGGTACTGCTTTCCATGACAAAAAAGCGCTTAAAGCGCACCTTACTCGCTTAGAAGAAGCAGCGAAGCGTGACCACCGTAAAATCGGTAAGCAGCTAGACCTATTCCACATGCAGCAAGAAGCTCCGGGTATGGTCTTCTGGCATCACAACGGCTGGTCTATCTTCCGAGATCTTGAAGTATTCGTTCGTGAAAAACTGACTGAATACGGCTATCAGGAAGTTAAAGGTCCACTAATCATGGACCGTGTTTTATGGGAACGCTCTGGGCACTGGGACAAGTACGCAGAAGCCATGTTTACAACGGCTTCTGAAAACCGTGACTATGCACTTAAGCCAATGAATTGTCCTGGCCACGTTCAGATCTTCAACCAAGGACTTAAGTCTTACCGTGATCTACCGCTACGTATGGCGGAATTTGGCTCTTGTCACCGAAACGAACCTTCTGGTGCGCTACACGGTATCATGCGTGTTCGGGGCTTTACTCAGGATGATGCGCATATTTTCTGTACTGAAAGTCAGATTCAAGACGAAGTCACTAGCTGTATCAAGATGGTTTACGATACATATCAGACATTTGGTTTTGATAACATCGTCGTTAAACTATCTACTCGCCCAGAAAAACGTGTGGGTTCAGATGAAATCTGGGATCAGTCTGAAGAAGCGTTGAAACAGTCTCTTGAAGCGATGGATATTCCATACGAGATTCAAGAAGGCGAGGGTGCTTTCTACGGCCCTAAAATTGAATTTACGCTGCACGACTGCTTAGACCGTGCATGGCAGTGTGGTACGGTTCAGCTAGACTTCAACCTACCAGGCCGTTTGGGTGCGACCTACGTCGATGAAAACAACGAACGTCAAGTTCCTGTCATGATTCACCGCGCTATCCTAGGCTCATTAGAACGATTCATTGGTATTCTGATTGAAGAATATTTCGGTTTCTTCCCGACTTGGCTGTCTCCGGAGCAAGCAGTAATTATGAATATTACTGATAAGCAATCGGATTATGCTCAGGAAGTGGCCCAAAAACTACAAAAATGTGGAATTAGAGCTAAAGCGGACTTGAGAAATGAGAAGATAGGCTTTAAAATCCGCGAACACACTTTGAAGCGTGTACCGTATATGCTGGTTTGTGGCGACCAAGAGATGGAAGCCGGAGAGATTGCAGTACGTACTCGTAAAGGTAAGGATCTCGGCAAGTTTAAAGTGGATGACTTTATTTCTTACATCCAAGACGAGATCTCAAGCCGTAAGCTCAATCTGGAGGAATAAACTATTAAAGGCGGAAGACGCGGCCAAGTACCGGCCAAACAAAATGCTCATCGTTTAAACGGTGAAATTCGTGGCGTTCGTGAAGTTCGTTTGACTGGCGCTGATGGTGAATCAGTTGGCGTTGTTTCTATTCAAGAAGCGGTTGCAGCAGCTGAAGAAGCGGGTATGGACTTGGTAGAAATTAGTCCAAACGCTGAGCCACCAGTATGTCGAGTAATGGACTACGGTAAATTCCTCTTTGAGAAGAGCAAGTCTGCTAAAGAGCAGAAGAAGAAGCAAAAACAGGTTCAGATTAAGGAAGTTAAATTCCGTCCTGGAACTGATATTGGAGACTATCAGGTAAAACTACGCAACCTGACGCGTTTCCTTGAAGAAGGCAACAAAGTGAAGGTAACAATTCGCTTCCGTGGCCGAGAAATGGCACACCAAGAGATCGGTGTTGATGTTCTAAATCGTCTTAAGGAAGACACTGTTGATTTAGCAGTAGTGGAATCTTTCCCTAAGAAAATCGAAGGGCGTCAGATGATCATGGTGCTTGCCCCTAAGAAGAAGTAATTAACGGCTTACAAGTAATTAAACCCTGCCGTTTTTCAAAGCGGCGGGGCTTTATTCGCCCTGATTACATGTTTATTAAACTACTACAATGCGGAGTTATTCATCATGCCTAAGATGAAAACCAACAAAGGTGCTGCTAAGCGTTTCAAGAAAACTGCTGGTGGTATTAAGTTTAAGCACGCTACTAAACGTCACATCCTGACTAAGCGTACTACTAAGAACAAGCGTCAACTACGTCCAAACGCAATCCTTCCAAAATGTGAAGTGGCTGCAGTTGTTCGTATGATGCCATACGCTTAATTCTTTTTAGTTTATTTATCGTTTAGTTTAGGAGAAGCATAATGCCTCGCGTAAAACGTGGTGTACAAGCTCGTGCACGTCATAAGAAAGTTCTAAAACAAGCTAAAGGTTACTACGGTGCACGTTCACGTGTTTACCGCGTAGCTTTCCAAGCAGTTACTAAAGCTGGTCAATACGCTTACCGTGACCGTCGCAACAAGAAGCGTCAATTCCGTCAACTATGGATTGCACGTATCAACGCGGCATCTCGTCAAAATGGTCTATCTTACAGCCGTTTCATCAATGGTCTTAAGAAAGCATCTATCGAGATCGATCGTAAGATCCTTGCTGACATCGCGGTATTCGACAAGGCTGCATTCGCAGTTCTAGTTGAGAAAGCGAAAGCTGCTCTTTAATTAGAGTTAGTGATTAGGATTAATAAAAGGAGAGCTTCGGCTCTCCTTTTTTGTTTGCTATTATTCCCACACCTCATTCAATATCGCCAATCCCGTCGGTATTACTGTTCATCCATCGAAAAGATGTTTTAATGTTGCCTATTTTCCCCAATCAGTGATAGCAGTATTTAACTTCCTAGACTGAATCTGGTTAATTGAGCGTAGATATTCTAAGGCTTGAACAGAATTTGGTGAGTGGTCGCTATTCGAACACATCAATGGGGGGCTATGCTGCTCTAGGTAGGCGTTCTGATCAAGCAACGAGGTGAGAGCCACACCATACCAGTCGAACAATCTTACGCAACATCGACTACACTCTCTAGAAGTGTATTTGATGAGATCAGATCATGATTGTGCGAATTATTATTGGGTTAACATTGTACTTATTGTTCGCCCAAGTAACGGTAAGTGCGAAGGTTGTCTGGGCTATTCAGGACGAGTGGCCACCCTATGTGATTGATTCACATGATATCAAAGGGCTGGCACATGAGATTGTAGAAGAAGCGTTTGCTGTGCAAGGCTACAATATGAAGTATACCATCAAGCCATGGAGCCGTGCCTTACGAGAAGTGGCAACTCAACGCTATGACATTGCTCTCACGGTGTGGAAAAGCAGTGAGCGATTGGAGTACCTCTACTATAGTGACGCTTACTTAACCAACTCACTGATTTTTGTGACGCTTAAGAGCAATACGTTTGATTACGACAATTTAAAAAGCCTGAATGGTAAACGAATAGGTGTAATTCGGGGTTACGCCTACGATGATGCTTTTATGCATTCTAATGACTTTGATCGTTTAGATGCAGACAATTTAGCCACTAACGTTAAGAAACTTAAAACCGGAAGAATTGATGCGCTAGTAGCAGATAAGATCTTTTTTCGCTGGTTTTTAAAGAATAGCGGCATGGATATTGATGAGTTTGCTCTGATTGAGAAACCGTTAGCTGCAAACCCCTTATACATAGCGACGAGTCGCGATCACCCCAAAAAAGAGCAGATTATTTCGGCTTTTAATTCAGGTCTGAAAGTGCTCCAACAGTCGGGGAGGATCTCCGCCATTTTTGAAAAGTACGAATAGTGTGCATTTCCAACCTGAATGCGATTAGGGTGACATTATGGGCCGAAACAAAATGTCGCAACATCATCCACTCATATTAGTCTTTGAGGAACTTTGTCATGTACTTTAAGCGGTCACACTTCACCCTTGCCTTGTTGTTGTTTTGGAGCCAGACGGTGATGGCTACCACATTGAAAGTATCTCAGGATTTGTGGCCACCTTACATTATGAATTCTGTGCAAGGCAGTGGTGTTGCCCATGATATTGTTGCCGATGCATTGCTGTCAGCCGGATACGAGCTAGAGTTCTCAATAAAGCCTTGGACTAGGGTACTCAAGGAGACCATGACTGGTCAAAATGACGTTATTGTTTCCCTATGGAAAACCGAAAAGAGAGAAAAATACCTTCGCTTTAGCGAGCCTTATACGAATAATGATATGGTCTTTATCTCTCGCAGCGAAGCACCATTTGAGTATCAATCAGCCGATAGTTTGCGAGGAATGAGAATTGCGCTAATTAATGATTATGCATACGCCAATAACTTGCGAGAGTACAAAGATATCATTCCTGTCCACACCTTAGATTTACCCAATAGCATCCGCTACCTAATGGCCCAAAAAGTCGATGTGCTCGTAGCTGACGAAGCAGTGGGAAGGTGGACAGCCCATGGAATGAGGATACCAAAAGATAAACTCTACTTTAGTAAAGCCTATTTTGACTCAACCCCACTCCATGCTGCGGTTAGAAAGGATCACCCCGAAGCAGAAAAGATCATCTCGATTCTAAATAACTACTTTAAAAATCATGCGGAAGGTAAGCTGGAAGCTCTGCACGTACTGTATGGATTAAAGGACTAAGTTTTAAGATAGAAAATGGGTCTCATTTTATGAGTTCATCTGCATAAATAGACAAGAGGCTTAAGTAAAGCCTCGACACATCCATCTGTGTATTGTTCGCTGCAAGCGGAGTCGATATATGACTCTCTAATATGCGGTCCGTACCGTAGTGTTATGGGCAAAGAGGCCCAGGTTTGGCAATTCGTTCAATCATATAGTCATCCCGAAGGTTACGATTGACCACCGCATGCCACGTTGCGCCGTTTTCGAGCGTAAATTCAATAGCGTAGTTTATCCCACTGACCACTTGAGTTCTTACTTGGTTGATTTGCTTGACTGATGACTCGTTGTTCATTTGACCAAGAATGGTATCCATCGCTCTCATGACTTCAGGCGTTATGCCTGAGGGGGACCATCCACCAGGTAACCCTTGTTCCATGCACACTGGGCTTTTAGCCTGTTCTTGCTCAGACTGCGATTGTTTAGCACAGCCTACAAGTACCAGCACAGATATGACTGACGAAGCAAAAATTCTGTTCATTATAATTATACCTTGATGTTAAGAGTGTAAGCGAAGCTTAGGTCAATCTATTACTAGAGTGAGTGGCTTCAATCATAGAGATTTAGATGTTCGACAAGTTAAATTTAGGTCAGAGTTGAGGATGAGGAAAGGGATTGCCGCTTTTCAGCATAGCAAAACGCAGTACTGAGGTGATAAACGCCTTATTCCAGTGGTTTCTATGGAATTTCAGCCAGCTAAAGGGTGTATAAAATTCTGGTACTTAATTTGCTGGTCATTAAACAAGTTCAGGTGTGAGAGCTACACTTACAATGTCCTCAACAGTGTTGGGCAGAGGAATAGATAATGAAAAAATGGGGATTGTTAACTACGCTCTGTTTTGCTTTAACTGGCTGTAGTACCAAGTTTGTATATAACAATATGGATTGGTTGTTGGTTGAGTATCTGGAAGATTTTGTTGAATTGAATGACGAGCAAGAAGCGCTAGTCAGTGAAAAAATTGAAGTGCTTAGTGATTGGCATCGACGAGAAGAAATTCCCAATTACATTCAGCATTTAGATCAGCTCATTGCGCTTGACCCCAAATCGTTTACTGAAGAGGACTTAAAGCAGCAAGAAGTGCAATTCCAGAACCATACTCAAAGACTGGTCAGTCAGATAGCGCCAGAAATGTTTGCTTTAGCCAGTGAGCTGTCGGATGAACAAGCTGAAGAACTGATGAACAATATTCGTGTTCGACATACACGTTATAAAAAGAAATATCAGAAGCTCTCTGAAGACCAAATTCGTGAAAACTATGAAGAAAAGATCACTGAGAATTTTGATGATTGGCTGGGTTCTGTGACGCCTGAACAAGAAAAAATGATCCAGGAATGGACCTCTCAACTCTATGTAACCTCATATGACTGGATTGATCATCAAACCAAAATGCGAGTTGAAGTGAATGCTTTACTGACCAATCGCATGCAGGTGGAATACTTCAAACCCCGTTTCCAGCAGCTGATGTTTAACCCTGCCAGCTTCTATTCTACAGAGCTTGAAGAAAAAATTGGTCACAACAAAGCGATAGCAAACAAATATCTGGTTAGAATTATTAACTCAGTAACAGACAAGCAAACCGCTCATTATCGCCAAGAGCTACGAGATTGGAGAAGCGTTGCAATGGATATTCAATAGCCGATTTGGGCGGTAAAAGCTTGGTGAAGTAGGCGAATTTAATCGTCACTTTAGTTTACCTCTCTCATCAACAACGTTACATTAGTCTGACAACTCCCAACTGAATCAAAAAGATGGAATGGATTCTATTGTTTGTAGCCGGAGTGCTTGGCGGAATTCTTAACAGTGTTGCCGGTGGTGGAAGTTTTATCACATTTCCGAGTTTACTGTTTGTTGGTGTGTCTCCTGTTGTAGCCAATGCAACCAACACTTTTGCCGCCTGTGCTGGTTACGTCAGTGGTGCTTATGGGTTTCGACAAGACATCGCTAAACACCCTAAACCCATTTTGTTTACCGTCATCCTTAGCTTAGTCGGTGGCGCTTTAGGGGCTTACTTACTATTAAGTGTTTCTGAATCTCTGTTTCTAGAAGCTATCCCTTGGTTGTTATTATTTGCGACGGTGCTGTTCTTATTCGGCAGTACAATCAGCGAGTGGCCTAGAAAACTGATTCGTACTGGCTCTTTAAACCCAGTTTGGTTGAACATAATACTATCCGTGGTTTTGGTATTGGTCTCTGCCTATGGGGGCTTCTTTAATGCTGGGCTAGGGGTTATCGTATTGAGTTACTTGGTTCTTTCTGGGTACAAAGACATTAATCAAATGAATGGCCTCAAGCTTTTGGTGTCATCGTGTGTTTCGCTGACAGCCATCTTAGTGTTTGTTGTGGAGGGTTCTATTGACTGGCCCAAAGGTTTTATCGTGATGCTGGGGACATTGTCGGGGGGCTACGCTGCTGCACGGGTGTCACGTGACGTGCCTCAGCGATATGTCAAAGGCTTTGTGGCAGTATCGAGCATTTTGATGACCACATATTTCTTCTACGATGTTTATTGGGCGTGAATGAGATGATAGATCATGGTGAGTCATGCTATGTCTCAGCAATAACCATATAAGTCATCGTGAAATTCTGAGCTTGCTTGAAGTTTAGGTAAGGTGTTATTGAATATTTGATACGCTGAGCTTCAATACCGAAATACATGCCAGCTTTGTTCACCGTTTCAGTGGTCGCTTTGATCGCCAGTGACATGTTGTTTTGGAATGACAAGCGTAAAAAAAGCGATAAATACGACCAAGCCTGACAGCAAAAAGAGCGCCCTAAGGCGCTCTTCGTGTTTAGAAGAAACCGAGTGGGTTAACATCGTAGCTGATAAGTAAGTTTTTGGTGTTCTGGTAGTGGTCTAGCATCATCTTGTGGGTTTCACGGCCAATACCTGACTTCTTATAGCCACCGAAAGCAGCGTGTGCAGGGTAGGCGTGGTAACAGTTCACCCAAATACGACCCGCTTCGATGTTGCGACCCATGCGGTAGGCGAGATTAGCATCTCGCGTCCAAACACCTGCGCCTAAGCCGTATTCAGTATCGTTCGCAATGGCCAGTGCTTCAGCTTCGTCCTTAAACTTAGTAATAGCGATCACTGGGCCAAAGATCTCCTCCTGGAAGACGCGCATCTTATTGTTACCCTCAAGAAGTGTTGGTTGAATGTAGTAACCCGACTCGATACCGTCTTTTTGCTGAGCGACTTCACCACCAAAAACTACTTTCGCGCCTTCTTGGCGGCCTATTTCTAGGTAGCTCAGGATCTTGTCAAATTGTTCCTGAGAAGCTTGTGCACCCACCTGAGTGTCAGTATCGAGCGGGTTACCTTGCTGGATGCTCTTTGCGCGTTCGGCCACTTTGGCGATGAACTTGTCATAAACAGACTCATGCACTAACACGCGTGAAGGGCAGGTACAGACTTCGCCTTGGTTAAAGAAGGCCAATAGCGTACCTTCAATACACTTCTCCAAGTACTCGTCTTCATGGTCGAATATGTCTGGGAAATAGATGTTAGGCGACTTACCGCCCAGTTCCACTGTTGAAGGAATCAGGTTATCGGCTGCACATTTAAGAATGTGGTTTCCGACTTGTGTTGAGCCCGTGAAAGCGATTTTGGCAATACGGTTACTGGTGGCGAGCGCTTGACCCGCTTCACTACCAAATCCATTGACGACGTTTACCACGCCTGCTGGAATCAGATCACCGATCTTTTCCATCAAAAGCAAGATAGAAGTTGGGGTTTGCTCAGCAGGTTTCAAAATCACACAACAACCTGCCGCGAGCGCTGGAGCCAGTTTCCATGCGGCCATCAGCATAGGGAAGTTCCATGGAATGATCTGGCCGACAACACCAATAGGTTCAGGGAAATGGTAGCTCGCGGTATTCACATCAAGCTCGGCTGCGCTGCCTTCTTGAGCGCGGATACAGCCCGCAAAGTAGCGGAAATGGTCGACGACAAGAGGGAGATCTGCCGCAAGGGTTTCACGTACTGGTTTGCCGTTTTCCCACGTTTCTGCCACGGCAAGCTCTTCAAGATGCTGCTCAATGCGATCGGCAATCTTGAGGAGAATATTGGAACGCTCTGTTACGCTCGTGGCTGCCCAACTCGCTCTGACCTCATGGGCCGCATCAAGTGCTAGGTTGATGTCCGCCTCACCCGAACGAGCAACCTTGCAGTAAGCTTGCCCATTGACTGGTGACTTGTTGTCAAAGTATTCGCCAGATACAGGCTTCACCCATTCTCCACCAATGTAATTGTCGTAATGAGTTTTGAAGTTAACCACAGAATCCTGACTGCCTGGTTGTGCGTAAATCATAGAAATATCCTTATTATTTTCTCGTTCAAGTTATGTTTGAAGCTGCCACTACCGGTGAACACTTCAATTGCCCTTCATCTAACTAACGCAAATCACAGACCAATTGTTAAAAACTTGTTGTGACTTTGTTCTGGCGCTAGAGTGTTCAAGGCTTAGACTGTGTTGTTTTAAACGCATGGAGATGGAATTGGGTGTTAACAAAATGTTCACCTGTTCCAAAATGGCACACCCCAAATGCTCAAGAGTGGAACAGGTATGGAACTACAAACCCATCAACCAGACAGTTGGCTCATGTCCTCATGGCAGAGAAGTACTAATGCGGGCCTCAAACAGGTAAAGAAACCTGAAGACATTAATGTGTCTAATGCGCTGCTTAAAGAGCGACGTTATAAAGCTCAAGGCGTGATTGAGGCTCTGGAGCAGTGCGCTTTGCCTTTGTTTAATCAAGTTCTTTCTCGAACAGATAGCCGGTTGATTTTGACGGATGATGAAGGGGTCATTCTTGCGAGTTGGGGGCAGGAAAGATTCCGAGAAAAGTTGATGTCGATAGCGCTGGATTCAGGCAGTTGCTGGCAGGAAAGGCTGAAAGGGACGAATGCGATTGGAACGGCACTGTTCGAAAAGAAAGCAGTGTCTATTATTGGTGAGCAGCACTTTATCAAACAGCATCGCTTCATTAGTTGCTCGGCGAGCCCGTTATTTAACCATCGTGGTGAGCTGGTTGGTATTCTCGATATAACCAGTGAGCAAAGCAAACATGATGTGACTACGCAGCTGTTGGTCCAGAACATGGTGCAGCTGATTGAAAACTACCTGTTGACGCAAATCCCTGAGGGAGTATTGCAAATCAACCTTGCGCACAATGAATCAGTTTTGAAGAGTGGCTGGCAAGGCATAGTGATTGCTGATGAAAATGGTCAGGTGGTGGCACACAATCAGGTCGCCACTCAACTTATCCCTAAGGCAGCACTTGTTGGAGAGCATGTCGAGAGCCTTCTCAAGCAGCCAGAGCAGAGCGCGCAGTTCGTCTTTGAAAAACGGACCTTAGGTCAGAAGCCGGTCCAGAAAAAATGGCTCAGCGTATCGAGTGAACTTCACTATGGTGATCACCAAGTTGAACAAGCGTGGCAACAGGCAAATAAAGTGTTGGGCTGTGATATTAGTCTATTAATTCTCGGAGAAACGGGAGTTGGTAAAGGCGAGTTTGTTAAAGCATTACACAAACACAGTGCTCGATGTAAGCAGCCGCTTGTCACTGTTAATTGCGGGGCATTATCTAAAGATTTGATTGAGTCTGAGCTATTTGGTCATGCGTCTGGAGCGTTCACCGGAGCGAGTAAGCACGGTTACTCAGGGCGGATTAGACAAGCGGATAAAGGTATCTTGTTTCTGGATGAAATCGGGGAAATGCCGCTTGATGCGCAGTGCCGTTTGCTGTCTGTCCTGCAAGACAAAGTGGTTATGCCTGTGGGTTCGGCTCAATCTTATCAAGTGGACATTCAGGTGGTTGCCGCAACGCATCAGGATTTAAACCAACTGGTCGCACAGGGACGCTTTAGGCAGGACCTCTATTATCGATTGAATGGCTTAGTGATTACTTTACCTTCACTGTATCAGCGCGAAGACAAAGCCGCGTTGATTCGGGCAATTCACGCAAAACACCAACAAAACTCTCAGCAAATATCGGCGTCGCTAATGCAGTTATTACTCAATTATCGTTGGCTAGGCAATCTGAGAGAGTTGGATAACCTTCTCAAAGTCACCAGCTTGATTGCTAGCGATGTAGAAGAAATCAGTATTGATCATGTGCCTACTCACTTTGCCCAGCCATTGTTAGAAAACACTCCGGTGCAAAGTGAAGTGGTAGAACAGGATTTGAAATCAACGCTTAATAGCACATTGATCGACACCTACCATGCGCATAACGGAAATGTCAGCAAGGTGTCCCGAGTGCTGGGAATCAGCCGGAATACCGTTTATCGAAAGCTCAAAGCATTGGGGATTATCAAAGCAAAATGAGAGACGAGCGTGGGCATTATGATTGGACATTTTATGCCAGTGAAATAAGCTCATTGACGCAGGTATATTGACGGCATTTGATGATTCGTCATCTGCGCTTTACCTCATGATTATGCAGCTTCAATGGAGTCGCGAGAGTACATCGCTGATTTTCTTATATACGGTACAAGACAAAAGTAAAAAAAGAGCGCCCCAGAAGGCGCTCTTTATATATTGAAACCTAGCCTTTACAGTCCGCCTTGTTGCTGCGCCTGTTTTACTAATGCCTGACGTTGAGCTTCCTTAGTTTTTACCACTTCACTTTCCTTTTCCGCTTTGCTTCCTTCAATAGAAGGAACAAAGACAAAGTACTTATTAATAGTCATTTCAAGAACCTCAATTTAGATTGTTATAAACCGTCCAGGTTAAGCTAATCACCAATGCCGCGGTAAAGGTTCACGCGACTCCTTGTGGTAGGTTTCAAAAAATAGAGGATGTCAGCTAGGCTAACATCCTCCATAACGTATTAATTGTAGTAGGAGTGTGGGGTATTATAAAATACCGTACTAATCCCCTTTAAACTGATTTATACGTCGTAAGTCGTCGACGCTGTGTCACCGCCTGTACCAGTCCAGTTCGTGTGGAAGAACTCACCACGTGGACGGTCAGTACGCTCGTAAGTGTGAGCACCGAAGTAGTCACGTTGAGCTTGGAGTAGGTTAGCTGGTAGACGCGCTGTAGTGTAACCGTCTAGGAACGACAAGGCCGAGATGGTACAAGGCATTGGGATGCCGGCTTCTAGCGACTTAGCCGCGACTTTGCGCCATGCGCTGAGGCTGTTTTGTAGAATGCCTTTAAAGTAGTCATCTGAACCTAGGAATGCGATATCTGGGTTCGCTTCGTACGCATCACGGATGTTACCTAGGAAAGCAGAGCGGATGATACAACCACCACGCCACATTAGAGCGACATTACCGTAGTTTAGGTCCCAACCGTTCTCGTTAGATGCTTCGCGCATTAGCATAAAGCCTTGAGCGTAAGAGATGATCTTAGAAGCCAGTAGAGCTTGACGAAGTGCATCAACCCACTCTTGCTTGTCACCTTCAACTGGTGTGATTGTCTTGCCGAATAGAGATTCAGCTTCAACACGTTGGTCTTTAAGAGCAGATAGGCAACGAGAGAATACAGACTCAGAGATCAGCGTCAGTGGAATACCCAGGTCTAGCGCGTTGATACCTGTCCATTTACCAGTACCTTTTTGGCCAGCAGTATCTAGGATCTTCTCTACTAGTGGTTCACCGTCTTGATCTTTGTAACCAAGGATGTCCGCTGTGATTTCGACTAGGTAGCTGTCTAGTTCTGTCTTGTTCCAGTCAGCGAAGACTGCTTGCATCTCGTCAGCAGACATACCAAGGCCATCTTTCATGAACTGGTATGCTTCAGTGATCAGCTGCATGTCGCCGTATTCGATGCCGTTGTGAACCATCTTAACGAAGTGGCCAGCACCGTCGTTACCAACCCAGTCACAACAAGGTTCGCCAGCGTCAGTTTTTGCAGAGATACCTTGGAAGATAGGCTTAACCGCTTCCCAAGCTTCCGCTGCGCCACCTGGCATGATAGAAGGACCAAAACGCGCGCCTTCTTCGCCACCAGAAACACCTGTACCGATGAAGTGGATGCCTTTCTCACGAAGAGCAGCCACACGACGGTTTGTGTCTGGGTAGTTAGTGTTACCACCATCGATGATGATGTCGCCTTTGTCTAACAGAGGCACAAGTGCTTCGATGAACTTGTCAACGACGTCGCCCGCGCGAACCATTAGCATCACTTTACGTGGCGCCTCTAGCTTCTCAACTAGCTCTTCTAGAGAGTACGCACCGACGATGTTAGTGCCTTTTGCTGGGCCCTCTAGGAATTCGTCTACTTTCGCAGCAGTACGGTTGTGAGCAACCACTTTAAAGCCGTGATCGTTCATGTTCAGGATAAGGTTTTGACCCATTACTGCTAGGCCAATGACACCGATATCACCTTTCATTATTTCTCTCCAATTTCTCTAAAAATGGACGCTCGCATTACGCGATTTTTGCTGCTGCGTCTGAATCTAAGTACCACTCGGTCTCGCCAGCTTTAGACTGGATTTTCGCCGCTGGATACGGCAGCTCGCTTGCCGGAGTAGTATGAATTTCGTTTACGATTTCAACTTTGCCTGCACCAAGTACAAGATAGCTGATACGCTTAGCGGCTTCTAAAACTTTCGCTGTTTTAGAAACACGAATCTGGCCTGATTCAGGGTGAGAAGCCAATACTGATAGGTTCTCATCTTGATAGTCAGTTTGGCCTGGGAACAGTGATGCTGTGTGGCCATCTGCACCAACGCCTAGCAGAATCCAATCGAAAACAGGTGTGCCGTTTTCAGTCGGAATTACATCTGCCATCTCTTGTGCGAATCGCTCAGCTTCCGCTTTTGGTTCTTCTTCGCCACGGATGCGATGGATGTTTTCAGCTGGTAGGTTCACTTGGCTAAATAGCAATGTGTTCGCTTCACCGTAGTTGCTTTCTGTATCGTCAGGTGCCACACAGCGCTCGTCACCCCACCAGAAGTGCAGGTTGTTCCACTGGATGGATGTAGCGTATTTGTCGGTTGATAGTAGCTTAAACAGCATTTTAGGTGTGCTACCACCAGACAGTGAAATATGAACAGGTCGACCTAGTTCGCTGAACGCTTTCATGTCGTTCGCTAAGCTTTCTACCACCTGTTCTGCTGTTGGGAAGATCTTATGGTTGATCATAGTTCGCAGTAGTCCGTGTCTGTTAGGTTTTTACATGGGAAGCGCCAAGCGCGGTTAGCGCGTTGAAGTAGATCGTCTGCTTCTTTTGGCCCCCATGTACCACAGGCGTAACCAAATAGCGCTTGTGGGTCTTGTTTGAAATCGAGTATTGGCTGAACGTACTTCCAGCAAGCTTCTACGGCATCAGTACGCGCGAATAGAGTAGCATCGCCATTCAAAGCATCAAGTAGTAAACGCTCATACGCAGTCAGCATCTGAGTCTCTTCCAAATCATTGTAAGAGAAGTTCATCTTCACTTCTTTAGCTTTAAAGCCAGCACCTGGTTCTTTAAGGCCAAAACTCATCTGAATGCCTTCGTCCGGTTGGATACGAATGATGAGTTTGTTTTCAGGTGCGTTCTGACCAAACACTGGGTGCGGTGTGTTCTTAAAGTGGATAACCACTTCTGTTACGCGTGTCGGCAGTCGCTTTCCAGTACGAACGTAGAATGGTACCCCGTTCCAACGCCAGTTGTTGATGTAGGCTTTTAGACCAATGTAGGTTTCAGTACGTGAATCTTCGGCGACACCGTTTTCTTCACGGTAGCCCAGTAAGTGCTCTCCGCGAACTTCAGATGCGGTGTATTGGCCGAGAACAAGGTCTTTACGCAGAGATTCTTCGTCTAGAGGTTTCAAACACTGTAGAACTTTAACCACTTCGTCACGCATTGAATCGGCGTTGATTTGTGCTGGTGGCTCCATCCCAACCATAGCAAGAACCTGTAGTAGGTGGTTTTGGAACATGTCACGTACCGCACCAGAGCCATCGTAATAGCCGCCACGCTCTTCAACACCTAGGAATTCAGCACCGGTGATCTCAACGTATTCAATAAAGTTGCGATTCCAAAGCGGCTCAAACATCGCATTTGAGAAACGCAGAACCAGTAGATTCTGTACAGTTTCTTTACCAAGGTAATGGTCGATACGGTAGATTTGGTGCTCTTGGAAGTGTTCGTGAATCTCTTTATCGAGCTTTTGAGCAGACTCAAGATCGTAGCCGAACGGCTTTTCGATGATGAGTCGTTTCCAACCATCCTCTTCGTTACTTAGACCATGTGTAGCAAGGCTAGCAGGAATGATACTGTATAGGCTTGGTGGAGTAGCTAAGTAGAATAGTGTGTTACGTTGCTCGAAGTGGTACTGTTCGGACAGTTGGTCAAGACGGGTAACCAGTTTGCTGTAGTCTGCGGTATCAGAGGTGTTGATCGCTTGGTAGTGCAAGTGATTAATGAATGCATCTAGCGTTGCAGGCTCGGTTTTTTCCATTTCCTGAAGTGAGTACTTCAATTTCTCGCGGTAAGACTCGTCGCTGTATTCCGTGCGGCTGACACCTAGAATGGCGAAGTTTTGTGGAAGCTGCTTACTCGCATAAAGGTGGTATAAAGCAGGGATTAACTTACGATACGTTAAGTCTCCCGAAGCACCAAAAATAACGATGCTGCTGTTTTCTGGTATTACCATCATCTTTCCCTTAGAAACGAGGTAGTTATCATGTGCCGTCAATGCTGGCCTTTGGAAGTGCCAACCCTATCAACGGGACTTCAAAATTGATAATCGGTGATGCCTATTACTTTGATAGCCAAAACCTTAATCTTCTTGAGCTATAGAGATAAATCTCAGTTCGGCAGCGTATTGTCTATGAGTATTTGATATACATCAACCTTTGTGAAGGCAATCGATTAAATATTGACTAGCCAAATAGTCAGATTATTGATTTTTATAGGTTTATAGAGAGGTTGGATAGATGAGTATAAATGGAGTTAAAACTCTATTTGTTTACATGATTGAAACGTTTTATACGGATCTAGAATGAAATCCTCAGGTGCTCTTTGATGGTTTGAATATGCGTTTCTCTTTCGACAGGAACGATTTGCTGAGGCGTTAAGAACATCTCAGCGTATTTCTGATCAATTTCGTATTCTAAGAAGAGTAAGTAAAGCTTAGGATCGATATGACCTGAAGTGGCCATGTGGGTCATGATGTTAAGTGATTCCTCTAGGTTCTTCGCTTTTTTATAAGGTCTGTCACTGGAAGTGAGTGCTTCAAATATATCCGCAATGGCCATAACTCTGGCCGGGATAGAAAGTTGGTCTTCATTCAACCCTCTTGGGTACCCTTTACCATCCAAGCGTTCATGGTGTCCACCTGCAATTTCTGGGATATTTTTCAAATGTTCAGGGTAAGGAAGGCAGCCAAGCATCGCAATCGTCTGGATGATGTGATCGTTGATGATGAAGCGTTCTTCATCATTCAGGGTTCCGTAGCGAATGGAGAGGTTGTATAGTTCGCCACGATTGTATTTGAGGTCGCTTGGTTGCAGCACGAAACTCTCTTTCCAGACATCTTGTGGGCTTTCGCCCTGTTCCCATGGTATTTGGTGGACTTGTTTGTCGCTCAGTAAAGGCTCCATTACGGGCAATGTTTCAGTTCTACCAGCGCGTTGTTTTTCTACCCAAGATACACCAGCTTGATCATCCAAAGTTCTCTTCCACTGTCTTTTTGCTATGTTATTGAGCCGTTCAATGGCAGATTGTTCCATTTGCTCACTACCGATATTACACAGAGCGATAAACTGAAATTCTTCATCTAACGTTTTGTGTGTGTCTTGCAGGGTGCGTTTTAATTCGGGCGCGCTACCTCCTTGGTAAAGCCCTTGCCAGTATTCCACTTCAGCTTGTGCTTTGAGCAATTCAAAACGCATTCGGACTTCATGGATGCGATCGTAAATGGTTTCTAGTTTTGTTGCTTTATCTATCACGTATTCCGGTGTGGTTATCTTGCCACAGTCGTGCAGCCATGCCGCTAGGTGAAGTTCTTCCCACTTTTCCTTGTTCATCTTAAACTGAGGGAAGTGGATGTTGTCATCTTGTGCGACCTGAGTGAGCATTTTTGTTAATTCAGGTACACGTTGGCAATGGCTACCTGTGTAGGGGGATTTAGTATCTATTGCGGAAGCCATCAATTCGATGAATGCGTTTAGCATATCTTTTTGTTGCTGCATCTGATCGATGTTTTCTTTGGCGATTTCAGCAAAGCTCAGCAGTTCTTTGAGGAAGGCATGTTTGTCGCATTGTCCTTTAGTGATGTTTCGTTCATACCCAAGCAGTAAAATACCAACTAAACGTTTTTCTTTGTTGAGTAGTGGGAAAAAGTAGACGTCAGAATTATAGAAACGTTCTTTATATCGGTTGAGGACATTGTCACTTCGATTGAGGTGTACAATCTCACCTCGGTGTAAGTCGGTTTTTAACCAAGCCGTTTCAGACAGGAATTCATTTAACTCGATTTTAAATGGAATAATGGCATGGTTTGCCGAAACTTCAAACGCATTCTGCTTTTCTGCATACGTATAGAGAACGATGGTCTCTGCTTTCGTGACAAGGTAACTTTGATGGGTGATGGTTTTGGCTAAAACAGAAAAGTCCTGATTGCTGGCTGTCTCTCGCAATAACCTCAGTAAGTCGTGCAATGTGTGTTCCATGAGTTCGATCGATTCGGTCAAATTAGCGACTTCTCTGATGGCACTCCTGGGGTAACGAGTTTTCTTAAAATCAAAGCGCGTGATGTTATCAGTCAATAATACCAAGTTGTGCAAAGGGGTGGCGAGTTTGTTAGCGACAAGCCAAACGACCAAAAAGCTCAGTGCCAGCATAACAATGGCTACTATGATTTGCCTGTCCCGCATCGACAGTAGATTTACTAATAGATCGTCTTGTGGTGTCGCCTCCGCGAGTAAAAGGCGCACATGCTCGTTAAGGACAACGGGGGTTAGCGTTACCGACCAGTCTTGACCCTCTTGGACAAAAGCTTCGTAAAGTGTTTGGCTACTATGCCGGTTGAGGATTGGTGCGAATAAGCTCTGTTCAAGCTGTTGCCGTATTTGGCCGTTTTCTTGAGTTAAGTCAATACTAGCTTGATGCTGAGCTAGAACCCTAAACTGGTTATCAAACAGAACCAATTTGGTATTGTTGGAGAAGCCAATTTCACCAATCTGCTCAGATAGTGAAGACAAAGTGAAATCTGCCGCAACGACTTTTCCTCCATCCGAGGAGCGGCGAGATAAAGTCACCCCGTTGGTTTTTAGAAAGTAAAAAAAGTAGGGTTCAGTCAGTCGTATATCACCATCAGGGTCGGCATTCACAAACCAAGGCCTGACCCTTGGATCAAATTCATTATCATTGGTTTTTTTGTAGCCGACGCGCTGATGGTTTCCATCCAGGTAGTGGAACTCATTGAAACCGTCAGTTTTGGTGAAGTTGATCATCATGCTTGCTTTGGGCGGTGCGCCAAATCTCTTGCGTGACTTATTGTCACGCAGTGGACGAATCATAGTGAACTCACCCTCTTCGTTAGCGTAGAAAAGTGCAACAAGCCCCTGATTTCTTTGGAAAATAAGTTCTAATGATGAAAGGAACTGCTCCGCCTTGTCAGGGGCTTGGCGTTCACTGATGATGGAGCTAAGTGCCATGAAATCGAGCGTAGTGAGGATGGGTCCCGTACTTACTTTGAACGTCGACTCTAATTTACGACTATTTTCGCTGCTCAGCTCTTTGGCACTGACGGTAAGCAACTGTTGTGAGTGGTGATAGCTTATCGCAATGAGTACCGCACCAACCAAAGAGGTCAGTGCCAGAAACAAGCTCGTAATATGGATGCTCAACGAATAGTGACGTTTCTTCATTTCATGCCCACTAGTGAGATACTTACTAAGTATTGGTCAATATATGAATCATGCAAAAGTTGTGGTGGAATGTATGGCGGCTGAGTTGATAGTTAGCGGATTTATAAAGGAATAGGTCATTGAATCGACTATAATTATTAGAGGTATCGTAAAGGGAATGAACAGGATGTTGACTTTAAACTATCAGATCGAAGTGGCGTCAACGCCAGAAATCATCTGGAAAGTGCTCACTGAACTAGAACTGTACTCACAATGGGCAACTGCCTTTTCACCTCAGTCTCAGTTTGAAGGTGAGTGGTTAGAAGGGAATCATATCGCTTTTTTTGATCCCGAACTCGGTGGAACAAGGGCGCTTGTTGACCGGATAGAAAAGCACAAAGTGATTGAATATCATCATATTGCTATTTTTAACCCAGAACATATTCAAGACATAGATAGTGATGCAGCACAAAAGTGGATAGGCAGTAAAGAAAGCTATCAGATTACCCCTCTGGAAAACTCAGTTTTGCTTAAAGTGACAATTGAAACTCATCCAGATTTTGTCAGCATGTTTAATGTTGGATGGGGGAAAGCGTTGCCTATGATCAAAGTAATCTGCGAGCAACAGAATCCGTAAATGGTTAACATTATGGCTGGACGACGTTGAAATTGAGGTAAATTGTCTTTATGAAGCTTGTTGTTGATACTCATACCCATACTTATGCCAGTGGCCATGCTTATAGTACGCTTATTGAGAATGCTAAGCTGGCAAAAATGAACGGTCTGGAGATGTTTTGTACCACTGATCACGCAGAATCTATGCCCGGTGCGCCGCATTACTGGTTTTTTTCAAACCAACGGGTTTTGCCTCGATTTATTGAAGGTGTTGCTGTGATTCGGGGGATTGAATCCAATATACTCAATATTCAGGGTGAAGTGGATATTCATCCCTCGTCACAAAAAAACCTTGATTGGGCAATCGCTAGTTTCCATGAAGCAGTATTTCGTCCTGCGAGTGAAAAAGAACACACTGAAGCGCTTATCAATACCATACGCAGTGGTCGAATCGATGCGCTGGGCCACTTGGGCAACCCAAACTTCGATTTTGACTATCAATCGGTTCTTGCGTGTGCCAAAGATAATAACGTTGCCATCGAAATTAATAACACCACATTAAAAGGTAATAGCAGGGTGGGGAGTATTGAACGCTGCTATGAGATTGCACAAATCGGCAAGGAATTGGGCGTGTACTTTACCACAGGGAGTGATGCACATTTTTGTCATGAGGTCGGTAACCTTAGTTTGGTGTCCAAGCTGATGGATGATGTTGGCATCGACAGTGCTCAGGTTATCACGTATTCTGTTCGTCAATTCCTTGATTTTCTTGAACTGCGTGGTCGAGTCCCTATCGAGGAGTACATCAATTTATAAGTTGAAACAATTTCTATCTCAAGTGTGTTGAATGAATTCAGTACACTTATCTCTACTATTTCAAGATAAGAACAAGACAATGAAACAGTTAATTCCGGCTCTGGTACTGATGGTATCAGCACAGGCCTTTGCGTCAGATTTCGATCTGAAGGCAACAATGAAGCAAATGAAAGTTGAATTTAAACACGCTGCTGAAGCGACTGAAATTACGGATATGAAAGCAGCAGTATCTAACCTGTCAAACCTCGTTGAACAATCGAAGCGTGGAGATTACCCACCAGAAAAGTTTGATACCTATCTTGAAGGTTTTAATAAGCTTTCAGGTGCTTTGGAGCAGATAGAAGCTGAATTGGATGCGGGTGATATGGCATCAGCGAAAGAATCCCTTCGTGAGGTCGATGATCTTCGCATTGAATATCACGATAAACGTAACCCAAGTATCTGGAGTAAATTATTCGGCTAACTTAATGTTTTATTTGGACTGTTACCAAATTGTGCCTGTAAGAAAGGTAGGAGTAACAGTCCGATAACGGCAGCACAGATCGAGATGGTGACGAAGAAACCAGTCCAGTGAAATTGTTCCATTATCATGGCCATAGGGTATCCAGCCAGTGCTGCTCCCATATAAGCAAATAGCCCAACGAAGCCTGTTGCAGCACCTGCTGAGTCTTTGTGCGAACATTCTGCCGCAGCCATACCAATCAGCATTTGGGGACCAAATACAAAGAATCCAATCACAAAAAAGCCTGCCGCTTGAAACGCAAAATTAGTCACTGGCATTAGCCACAAAGCGGCGACTGACAAAAAGACTCCCATCGCAAAAATCAGGTTCATCGGGCCACGATTTCCACCGAATAACTTGTCTGAGCCCCAACCAGCCACCAGAGAGCCGATAAAACCGCCGATTTCAAACAAGGACAAAGCAGCATTTGCGTTGATCAAATCGAAGTTATGTTGTTCAGTAAGGTAAAGGTTACCCCAATCATTCACCGCTGTTCGTACGATGTAAACCAGCACATAGCTAAACGCAAGCAACCAAATGTATTTGTTGTTCAGGACATAGGTACGCAATATTTGGTGAGATTTGAGGCCAATACCATCGTTCTCTTGTGCCAGCTCCAGCTTGTCGTTTTTCCATCGACCTATGGTGGGTAACCCCATGGTGATAGGTTTGTCTCTGAGTCTCCAACAAAGGAAAAGTCCGATGATGACACCAATCACCCCAGGGACAATAAAACCTTCTCGCCAGCTGTAATGCAGGACCATGTAACCGACCACAAGAGGGATTAACGCGCCACCAACGTTATGAGCGGTATTCCAGATTGCCCAAAAGAAACCACGTTCTGAGCGTGAATACCATGTAGTCAGCAGCTTTGAACAGGAAGGCCACCCCCAACCCTGAAACCAAGCATTCAGAACCCAAAGTGTGAAAAGTGCATAGAGTGAACTGGATAAACCGAACAGAATGTTAATGATGCCAGTTGCAATTAAACCAAGTCCCATGAAATAGCGAGGATTGGAGCGATCCGAGACGATTCCGGAAATAAATTTAGATAAACCGTAGGTCAAATAGAAGAAGGTGCCCATTAAACCTATGTCACCTTTGTCTAAACCTAGGTCTGTGATCAAAGCGGGCGTGGCGTAATTGAATGTCTTACGGGTAAAGTAAAAACCAGCATAGCCGATATACATGCCGACCATGATGTGCAGTCGCCAGTAATGGTAAGTTGAATTTACTTCTTGGGAACTGCGATTAGGCGCATCGATAAAATCGGACATATGCTACACCTCAAATCCCTGGTAGCTCGACATGAATAGCAGTTCCATGCTGCTCTGACTCATGCTGGCTATAGCTGCGAATGTTAAACTTGCCACCGAGTGCTTGCACTCGCTCTTGCATACCTTTTAAGCCAAAGCCTTTTTGGCTGTCCTGCAGTTTGAATCCAATGCCGTTATCTTGAATGTTCAGCTCGACGTTCTCACCCAGCTTGATATCTATTTCTAAACAGCTTGCCTGAGCGTACTTTTTCGCATTGTTGAGGGCTTCTTGACATATTCGATACAAAGTGGCGCTGGTCGCATCGCTAAGCGCTGATAAATCCTTGCCTTGCAGCTGGAATGTGACATCAACGCCTTGCTGCTCAAATTCCATTTCACGAACCAACTGCTTGAGTGCGTCGATCAGGTCAAGGTCGTCTAGTGCTTTGGGTCTGAGCCGAGTCAAGAGCCCTTTGGTCGTGTCATAAACGTTCAGCGATAGAGATTCGATAGTGGAGGCGCAATTAGCGCTCATCTCTGAGTTTTCAACGCGCTTAATGATGCTAGCTTGAGTGCGGATGGCAGTAATATTCTGTCCAATTTCGTCGTGTAGCTCGCGTGCGACTTCTTGACGGACGGATTCCTCGGCTTTCACCAATTGACGTGACAAGTTTTGGTTGCGGCTTAGCTCGAAGCGTAACTTTTGATTTAGATCTCGCTGACGTTGAACTGCCATACCGAGCAATATTCCTGTTAGGGTTTGCGCGGTAATGGACAGCAGAAGGTCGGTGATTTCAATTTGAGAAACCCCACTGCGTGCTGCGATCAAAGCAATACTATTAAGCAACGTACCAAGCATAGCGCCTTGCCAGCCGTAGCGATAAGCGAGCAGAACAATTGGGATAGCCAGGCAGAATGGCGCAAAGCGGCGCAATTCGTCGGGAAGCCCAACTTGCATGGCTATGCTGACAGAGAATAGAGCGACAAATAGAATAATCGGCTTGATCTTGAACTGAATTGGTTGAGTGATTACGTTGGAAGTGAGTGGTAGCCAGGTACTCTGAAACAAGTAGTTCCAGACAAGGTAACACGTTGGTACTAGCATAAGCCCCCCAGTGATACTGACCAACCATACTAAGCTCAGTGGGTCTGCGTGGCTACTTACGGCTGCAACGTTGATCAATGACGTCACTATGATTGCAGAGGCTTGCACTATTAAGCGCTGAGATTGGCTACCATAGTTGAAACGCATAGCCAATGCTGTAACGGGAATGCTGGCCATACTGGCAGCTATCACGGTGAGCCATTGAGGTTGCTCCAATAGTAACGCGAGGCAGACAGTGAGTAGCCATTCTGCCGTGTAGATCGCGGGCCAGTGTTTTTTGGCGGTGTGTAATGTTACGCCCAATCTAAGAGCGAAGGGAAAAAAGAGTATCGCTAACTCGGCGTCATTGACAAAGTAATAGGAAATGACCCAAAGACAAAACCAGCTACATAGGGTGATAAACCAAGCACAAGCAGAAGTGATTAGATAGTTACGCATCAGAGCGGAATTTCCTGACTGAACAGCTTAGCCAGTTCAACGTTGTTTTTGACCGCGAGTTTATCCATAGCGTTGGCGCGATGGACATGAACCGTCTTATGGCTCAAGCCGAGTTGATTGGCTACTAGCTTGACATCCATACCTGCTGCGAGCAATTCACAGACTTGCTTTTCTCGTTTGGTTAGCTGGCTCAATGCAGCGGTTGTTGCTTTAGGCGAGGCTAATTTCAATGCGATTTCTGGTGTTAAATAACAGCCTCCAGTGGCCGCTGTTCGCACCGCTTGAACCAGCTCGTCGGGGCTGCATCTTTTCGTTAAATAACCAAGAGCCCCGGCTTCCAGCGCTTTTTCAACCATTGCAGGAGAGTCATGGACACTTAGCATCACGCAGGCGATCCCTGAAGGGATAGACTCTAGTAGAGTGAGGCCACTTTCATCTGGCATAGAGATATCGACAATACACACATGAGCGTCACTGCCGGGCAAGCCTTGTTTGGCATCGGACACAGAGCTGAATTCCCCCACGATGTTAATGTCACTTTCCAAGCTTAGCAGCTGGGCAAAACCGGATCGAACGATGATGTGATCATCAACGAGAGCAACATTTATCATGGCAATTATCCAAGCAAGGTAGAATCAGGGGTAAGTTACCGTTAAGTTTGCCAATAGGCAAATAGCGTTTGGAACTAAAAAAGCGCTATCTATATCTCTCTGAATCAGGCAAAGCAGAGAGTATTAGATAGCGCTAAGGGGGGTATTAAGCGTTGACTTGAGCGAGCTGCTTTTTAGCTTTACGAATTTTCTTCTCTTCAGCTATCGCTACGAAAGCAAGTAAGCCGATACAGATAGCTGCAGAAGTATCCAGAGCAGCAAAAGTACCTTGCCAACCCGTCAGACCAAAAATAGGTGTACCATCTGCAATCATACCCAGTCCAAGTTTCGCGAAACTATCGCCGATAAGATACGCAAACGTCCCTTTAACGCCGTCAGCGACACTGATTGCTTTCTTCGGTACAAAGCCAACAGCTGCTACACCTATCAGTAACTGAGGACCAAAAACGAGAAAGCCTAATACAAATAGTGAAGCGAGGTACATGAACTCACTGGTGGCGTGTTGATAGAACTCAAGTGATAGGATAATCAAACCCAGTGATACACAAGCAACCAGCGCACGGCGACCGTTAGCTAAGTCTGACAAGTAACCCCACATCAATGTACCAACTAGGGCGCCTACTTCGAATAGGGTGAAACCAGAAATTGCTGTTTCTTTCGATAGACCAAGCTCTTGGTATGCATAAACCGTTGACCATTGGTCGATACCAATGCGCACGATATAAAGGAAAATGTTGGCGAAACACAGCAGCCAGATCACTTTGTTTTTCAGGACATATTCAACAAAGATTTCTCGCTTCGACATTTGCTGCTCTTCCGCGGCATTGTCCTCTTCGCTGACAACCTCATCGAACAGCTCTTCTACTTTACCCAAACCATAGGCTTCTGGAGAATCGCTACCAAAGCGCATACCGATAAAACCAACAATCAGCGCGATGATAGATGGGAAAATGAACATGCCGATCACGTGACCATCGAATAGGTAATTCGCCCCGAATAGAGCAACGCCTGCAGCGCCAGCACCGCCAACGTTGTGAGACATGTTCCACAGGCCAAGGTATGAACCGCGTTTGTTGCGTGGTGTCCACTTGGTGATGGTGGAATAGCTAGAAGGGCCGCCGGTACTCTGGAAGAAACCACTCAAAGCATAGAATGCGACCATTAGGAAAAGGCTGATACTACCACCACCCATGCTCATACTGAAACCCAGCATAGCCAAGCCAGAGAGGATGAGCATGAAAGGCAGAAATTGTTTGGTGTTTTTGCCATCAGCGTAATAAGACACCACAGTCTTGCCTATGCCATAAGTAATCGAGAAGCCAAGACCGATCAAGCCAAGCTCTGTCATTGACAGGCCATAAGTGGAGATCATATCGTTCTGTGCAATATTAAAGTTCTTGCGGATCAGGTACATGGTCATGTAGCCAATGAATACGACAAGGTAAGATTGCAAGAAGGGTTTAAACCACATTTTACGGCGTACTTCGACTGGCAAGTCCAATGTCGGTTTACGCACTTGTTCTAGAAATTTCAACATAGTGAATCCTTAGAGCCCAGCTTAGCCCTTTGGGCGAAGCAAATAATAAATTTGGTTGACTTAGTTGATGGACAATCAGAGTTAAATCGATGGCGCTAAGTGTATTCACCGTGGTACGTTGTGGCTTGAGAGATGCTCTTAAGTGAGTTAGGAATATTTCCTAGATCGAACTAGCTAGTGAGTGTTTCGTGAATAACGTCACATGATTTGCTGAATGCGTTTCGGTTAGTTATTGTTCCTTTTATCGAAAAGTTATGACTAAGCTTATGTTTTGCAGCATAAATGGCTGAGTTTGTTAACTTCACGTTATATAGTGGCAGCTAATAAATCGAGAGTGATCATGTTACGCCCAACGAATTTTAACCGGATGATGTTATTGGCGAGTGCCCTGAGTTGGCTGCTCGTTTCTCTGATGCCGGTCATAAATGCGCACGGCTCCAACGCCGGAGTTTGGGCTACCTTATGTACCATCAATGGTTTCGAACTCGTTCAGGTCGAAGAAGGTAAGCCGGAAACTCAGCACGGCAAGCCTTGTCCATTCAGTCACTTTTCTTCTTTCCACCAGGATTCACTTCCAACACCACTTTACTTTACACGACAGTCGTATGTGAGTGATGAAGCCTATGCTTTTTTGGCTCTAAGCGTTCGCTATCAGCTCGCACTCCCGCGTGCGCCGCCTCTGTCTATTGCTTGATGTAAAAATAAAATTATTAAATAAGGCATAACACCTCACTGTAAAGTCAATGCTCAGCAGACATTATTGAATGAACCATTCGGATTAAATCTGAAGGTTTTGCTGCGCGCAATAAAAAGGAAATTGTAATGTTGGGTAGTCAAACTCAGACTTCGCCTAAGGAATCTTCACGTCTATCTTCAGACAAAACTCGAATCAAATCACGCTATTTCATGACATGGCGCTGGCACTTCTATGCTGGTCTTTATGTTATCCCTTTTATGTTGATGCTCAGCCTGACAGGACTTGTGATGTTGTTTGATGATGACATCGAACAAGCCCGATACCGAGATCAAATGATCGTCATGCCGGAAACTTCAAAAGTACCCGTCTCGCAGCAACTAGAGAACGTCCAAGCCAGTTACCCTTCTGGGCAGGTGACCCAGTATATTCCTGCCGCTAAAGCGAACTTGGTTAACAAGTTCAGTGTGCGTCTCGAAGATGGAACTTCGGTGTTTGTCACTGTGAATCCCTATAGTGGTCAGGTATTAGGTGAAATAGTTCGCAGTGACAGCTGGTATCAGCTTGCGAATGAAATCCACGGAACTCTGCTGATTGGTCAATGGGGGGATTACTTAATCGAAGTCTCTGCTAGCTTGAGTATCTTACTGTTGGTGACGGGGATCTATTTGTGGTTACCAAGGGACAACGCAAGCAAAGCGGGATTTCTGAAAGTGCGTTTTACATCGGGTACACGTATCTTGATGCGTGACTTGCATGCGAACTTAGGCGGTTTGTTGTCCATTGTGTTGTTGTTTTTCATTATTTCAGGTTTGGCTTGGACTGGTGTTTGGGGCAGCAAGTTGGTTCAGGCATGGAATACGTTTCCTACTTACTATACTTGGGGCGAAAAGCCCGAGTCAAAGCTGACCCACGCTGACCTCAATCACGGTAGTGAGGAAGAAATGCCATGGAACTTAGAACAAGCTCCGTTACCTGAATCTACGGGGCATGTTCATGGCAGCGAAGATCATGCTCATCATGAATATAGCTCGTATGATATCAGTCAGAGTATTGGCATCGATTCGATAGTCGAGCAAGCACAGCGCCTTGGTTTTACTCAGTTTAATCTCTTTTTGCCTCAGTCTGAAACGGGTGTATATACGCTAGCAGCGAATTCTATGGCGGGCGACATTTACGATCCAAGAAAAGACAAAACCACTCACATAGACCAGTACACAGGTGAAGTGTTGGTGGATGTGACATGGGAAGACTACAGTTTGTTTGCTAAATTTATGGCAGCAGGAGTGTCTTTGCACCAAGGGGATGTCAGTGTCGTGAACAAGGTACTCAATGTTGTATTCTGCGTGGCATTTATTGTTATTTCTGTCATCGGTATTGTGATGTGGTGGATCAGAAGGCCATCAGGCAAGACTCAGGTCGGTATTCCGCCTCGCTTTGCAAGTGAAGGCATTTGGAAGGTGGGAGTAATGACACTTGCTATGGTTGCGGCGTTTTTTCCACTAGCGGCGTTGACAATCGTCCTCTTTGGTGTGATTGACTGGTACGTGTTCCGTCAGCAGCGCCCGTAGCCAATTCGGTAACCAAAAGGCCACCAAATGGTGGCCTAATCATGTGTACAGCGATTATTTTACCGACCAGTCGATGGTTTCACCCGCGCGAATGGGGACGACAATGTCCTTACCAAAGGGCATCGACTCCGCCACTGCCCACTTTTCTTTAGTGAGCGTCACGGTATCTGAGTTACGTGGTAGGCCATAGAAGTCAGGGCCATTGTGGCTCGCAAATGCTTCAAGGTTCTCTAATTTACCCTCAAGCTCAAATACTTCTGCATAAAGCTCTAGTGCGGCGTGAGCTGTGTATGAACCAGCACAACCACACGCTGCTTCCTTCATGCCTTTTGCATGGGGAGCGGAATCTGTACCTAGGAAAAATTTCTTGCTACCGCTGGTTGCTGCCTCAATCAGCGCTTTTTGGTGGGTGTTGCGCTTGAGAATCGGTAGGCAGTAGAAGTGAGGTTTTATTCCACCAACCAACATATGGTTACGGTTATATAGGAGGTGATGAGCCGTGATGGTGGCTGCAACATTATCATTGGCGTTTTTGACGAAAGTGGCCGCTTCCGCTGTTGTGATGTGTTCAAGAACGATCTTCAATTTTGGAAAATCATTGACGATGGGCGCCAAAACGGTATCTAGAAACTCTTTCTCACGGTCAAAAATATCGACATCATGGGTAGTGACTTCACCGTGGACCAGAAGTAGCATGCCGACTTCCTGCATTGCTTCAAGTACTGGGTAGATGTTTTTTGCAGACGTCACACCTGAATCAGAGTTGGTTGTCGCACCTGCAGGGTAGAGCTTCGCAGCAACCACTTTTCCAGAGGCTTTTGCCTTGCGAATTTCATCGGGTGATGTGTTGTCTGTAAGGTACAATGCCATCAAGGGCTCAAATTGCTCGTTTGGTTTTTCTGCCATGATGCGCTCTCGATAAGCGAGTGCCATTTCAGTGTCGGTAACTGGTGGGACTGTGTTTGGCATAATTAGCGCTCGGCCATTGTAGCGGCTGATGTCGCGGACGGTATCTGTTAGAACATCACCATCGCGTAAGTGAACATGCCAGTCGTCAGGACGAGTGATCGTAAGTGTTGTCATTATTGCTCCCACCATAATTTGAGTTGTCTGATTGGAGCCTAAGCATTAACGAAAAACTGTGAAGGCAAACGCTTACGCTTAGGCGACAGGATGATAGAGCAAAGCGCTTGCTATTGCATCTGTTTTTTATCTCATGTGCCTCATTGAGGCGGAAAGGTAAGCCTTGAATTCAGAAACAGTGCGGGCTTATATTTCGATATGCAAAACAACAATGTTGCAATTCCCATACTTGAGATAATCGCAGATTGAATGATATCAAGCAGAAAGTGCTAGATAAATTTTCCGCTCTCAATAGGTATCTTCATGAAACATCTCACTAAAGAGTCGGGTATAATCGCAGCAAACAACGAAGTTCAGGAATCGCAATGCCAGCTCCAACTCTTTCTCAAATAAACGTGTATCCAGTAAAATCATTAGGTGGGATTACACAATCCTCTTCGTGGGTAGAGAAGCAAGGCCTGATGTTTGACCGCCGTTTCATGCTTGCTTTCTCCGATGGCTCCATGGTCACAGCTCGCAAGTATCCGCATATGGTTAAAGTCCAATCTAGCTTAACGCCAGATGGCTTAATTTTTGTCTTCGATGGCAAATCGCCACTTCGCCTACGGTACTCAGATTTCAAAATGCAGGAAGCCCCTGCTCAGGTATGGAAAGATAACTTCACTGCTTATACTACAACGGACGAGGCGGACGATTGGTTTAGTGAAGTATTGCAACAGAGAGTCGAGTTGTTGTTTTCAGGCGAGCAATCGAACCGAGTGCGAGAAAAAGTTGGGCACAACGTAAGCTTTGCCGACGGTTACCCAATGCTGGTAATTGGTCAGGGATCTTTAGATGAACTCAACCGTCGAAGTCCTGAACATCACTCTATGGACCAGTTTCGTGCAAATTTAATTGTATCTACAAATCAAGCATTTGAGGAAGACAGTTGGAAACGAATTCGTATCGGTGAGGTAGAGTTTGAAGCGGTCAAAGCTTGTGAACGCTGCATTCTGACAACGGTTGACGTCGATAAAGGTGAATTCAGAGCCAGTAAAGAGCCACTCAATACATTATCTCAGTTTCGCGCCAACGAGCGAGGTGGTGTTTTCTTCGGTCAAAATCTAGTCGCTAAGAACGAGGGTATGGTTCGTCAGGGAGATGTTGTTGAAGTTCTCGAGTACAAAGAGAAAGAATTCTATCCAGACAACACTCCGCAACAGTTGACGATGACTTGCGTAGAACGCGAAGAAATTGCTCGTGACTTTGTCACATTTTGGTTAGAACCAGAATATGGCACTGCTCCGGCGTATCAACCCGGCCAGCATTTACCGATTTTAGTTGATATTGATGGTGAAAAATTTGCACGTCGTTATACGCTTTCTTCCAGTCCTTCAAGGCCTAGTCGGTTAGCCATTTCTGTCAAGCGTATTGACGGTGGGCAAGTATCTAATTGGCTTAACGACAACCTGAAAGTCGGTGATACGTTAGCTTGTGAAAATCCCGATGGCAGTTTCCATCTTGGAAATAAACACGATCAACCTATTTTACTTTTATCTGCGGGAAGCGGTGTGACGCCAATGTTGTCCATGTTGAGATACTTATCTGATCATGACCAAGCGGATGATGTCATCTTTTATCATCAATGCCGTAGTGTTGAAGATATCCCATGTAAAGAAGAGTTGGATCGCTATAAACGTAAACACCCTAGTTTGAGAGTGTTGATTTCGCTGTCTCAGCCTTCTCTTGACTGGTTTGGTTTAAAAGGGCGCTTAACGACCGCTCACTTAAAGCAGATTGAAAACCTTGAACAGCGTCAGGTGTTTGTATGTGGTCCTGATGGTTTTATGCAGAAAGCTAAAAACCTTCTGTTGAAAAAAGGGTTGCCAGAAGAGTATTACCATCAAGAAGCGTTTAGTATTTCACGAACCACTACACAACCTTTTAAACAGGTTCAGATTAGTGTTAACGGTCAGCCTTTTGTCGGCAATAACCAGCAGCCTTTACTGGAACAGGCGGAGGATGCAGGTATTCCAATTGCACATAGCTGTCGCGCTGGTTTGTGTGGTGCATGTAGAGTGACGATTGAATCGGGAAAAGTCCACCAACCGGATGTGCCCGGATTGCAAGACCACGAAATAAATATGGGCGTTGCTCTCGCTTGCTGCTGTATTCCTGAAACAGATATTGATGTGGTGAGTTAACTTTTGAAGCTTATTGGTAAAAAGCCCCGAACCAATGGTCCGGGGCTTTTTTTAGTGTGAATACTTTGTTTAATTTGTATTTAGGTTGTATTCATCAGTCTGAGCCAACTGACGTGTCGTAACTCAGTGAAATAATGATATTAAAAACAATAGGATGGCGTAACTGTACGATCGGACAGGTTTTGTATTAAATTTGATAAGAAATAGTATATTAAAGCAAAAAATATACTAATAACTAATCAAACCAACTTTGATTATTTGTTACTAAAGTGGGATTGGCTACTTTCCCTTACTGGTACGGTTTAATATGCCCGCCAAGCAAAGCTCGCGTTACCGCTTGGCAGCGATTGGTCGCACCGAGCTTTTTGCAAGCGTTGCTGAGGTGAAACTTTACGGTTCTCTCAGTACAGTTAACAATACCCGCTATTTCTAATGCACTTTTTCCATCGGCAGCCCAAGTCAGGCACTCTATTTCCCGATTGGTGAGTATCGTCTTGGTGCTTTCGGCTTGAGAGGCTTTAGCTAGATGACATAGATTCTGAACAATTAGAGGAACAATCAATTGAGTGAACAGCAACACATCAGTGTTGGTTGGGTAGCTTATGACGTCGGAAGTAGCGAAGCTGAGCATGCCGACTTCGCCATTCAATCCGTGAATGGGAATGCTGATACCTTGTTCTATTTTGTTGACATGTGACAACGAGTAGAATTCTTCACAGTGAGTATCAATTTGCTTAGCAGAGTGCCAAACGCTGGGCATAGAATTTGACGCACCAAATTTACTGATTACGTCAACATACATCAACTCTAGACTGAAGGAGTCTTCTCGACATGGACTGGGAAAGTTGTCTACGACAATAAATCGACCATTTTTGATATGCGGTTCAAAGGACACACCCAGCACAAAGTACTCACTGTTAACAATCGTGTTCAACCGCGCCAGCAATTCTTGCATTGAGTCAATAGAATCAATGGTTTGATAGTCATCGATCAGACGTAAAATTTCTTTCATTTATTGCCAATAACGTCGCTTTTTTCTACTTATAACAAATTACATTCTGGTTATGTAATGTTTTTATTACGTTCGAAGTGAGAGTGTGGCATTTTTGAACATTAAAACAGCGAAAATATAATAAAAGGCGCATTTAGCGCCTTATATTATTTTACAACCTGAAGAACAGTGTCATTATCTTTTGCGTAGGACTCGATTTCTTTGGGGGGGCTTCTATCTGTGATGATGAGATCTACGTCGGCGATAGTGCCAAGTTTGACCATAGCATTGCGACCAAATTTACTATTGTCCACACCGAGAAGAACTGAACGACTGTTCTCAATTATTGCTCTTTTGACGCGAACCTCATGATAGTCGAAGTCGAGTAATGAGCCGTCATAGTCAATGCCTGAAATGCCGAGAATACCAAAATCAAGGCGGAACTGAGAAATAAAGTCTAATGTTGCTTCACCAGTTACTCCCCCGTCTTTGCCGCGGACTTCACCACCAGCAAGAATGACTTTAAAGTCAGGTTTAGACATTAGAATTGTTGCGACGTTGATGTTGTTGGTTACGATACGCAGATTCTGGTGTTTTCCAAGCAAGGCTCGTGCAACCGCTTCTGGGGTGGTACCAATATCAATGAACAAAGTTGCACCGTCAGGAATATGTTTCACTAGCTCTAAAGCAATTTGGCCTTTTTCCTTTTGATAGGAAATTTGTCGAGTTTGATAAGAGGAGTTTTCTGAGCTGGATGCAATGGTGGCTCCGCCATGATTTCTGCGAATCTTGTTTTCATCAGCGAGCTCATTGAGATCACGTCGGATGGTCTGTGGACTTACGTCAAAGCGTTCGACTAATTCATCTGTACTAACAAAACCCTGAGTTTGCACCAGCTCGATGATTTCCTGGTGCCGCTTAATGGCTTTCACTAACAATGTCCTTGTCTGTTGGAATAGAGTAATTCTACGGTTTGCAGACGGCAAAGCAATAATTTGTGAGCGAAACTGTCTGATTTACGTTCGTTTTAAGAAAATGTTCACATCAACGAACATATATTGGCGCGTCTAGCACGTTGGTTTTGAACCCTATTTTCAGTGATGTACTGAGTTTTATCGACTAGAAGTGACGAATGTAAATCCTCGATCTACTTCATCAGCTTGTGGCAACGTAACGTTGGCTCAGGACAGGCCTTTACAAAACCGATCAGTATTATATTGATATTGGTTGATGTCAGCCTCTAGTCTCCTGAGACCAGTAGCCTACATTTGTTTAGCATTTTTTAAGCTCTGCTCTCGTTTTATTTGTGAAAGTATGACACCTGAAATCACCATAATTCCGCCCACAACATGATAGCTCGCAATATTTTCTTCCAGTAAAGTTGCTGCAAGTGTCACTGTAACCACAGGGAGTAAGTTCATAAACATTGCACTTGAATCTGCTCCTATAGCATTAATTGCTTTAACCCACATCCAAGGAGCAAGAATAGATGCTGCGATAGACGCATAAGCAATCAGAGGAATGGAATCCGAAGTGGGGGCTAAATGCTCGCTCGACAGCCAAAGTGGTGCAAGCATAAGTACTGCAAATACCCCTTGCATGTAGATGAGAACCCAGTTGGACAAAGGCATTCTCCAGCGCTTTATTAGAACGCAATAGGTGGCGTAGCAAATGGCGGCTACCACCATCAGGGCGTCGCCTTCAGTGATGCTTTGGTGGAGGAAGAAAACCATATCTCCTTGGCCTAGCATGAATGAGAGGCCTACCAGAGAAATAATGCCACCGATAATACTGAGCGGAGAGATGCTTTTGCCAAGCAGCGGTAGGCTCATAAATACGCTAAGGAGTGGGACCAGTGAGGTGATTAATGCCATGTTGGAAGCCGTGGTGGTCACGCCTGCATAGTACCCTAGAGATTGATTCAACACCATGCCAAGTAAAGCGAGGAAGGCAAGTTTGTTCAAGTGAGGCTTGATTACAGTCCACTGTTTTATGACTTGAGGTAAGCAGAAAGGGGTGAGTACCAACATGGCAAAAAACCAGCGAAAGAAGCTCATCGCACTGGGTTCAATTACTGAAGCGGCCATTTTATTGATGATGGCATTGCCTCCCCAGATAAAGACAGTAAAAATTGGAAGTATGTAGACCATGTGATCTCAATCTCAAAGTGAACAGTGGTAGTGAGTTTGACAGGTCTGTATGATTGTAGATATCTCTTAAAAGACATCGAGCGCGACAGGAAGACAATGTTGAGAAAACCAGTCAGACATCTTCACCCTTCCTTATCAATTGATAAGGCACCATCAGATGTGTTTATGAATTTTGAAGCGTTCCTGTCGAACACGGAAACGAGAATGCATAGTCATCCGTGGGGCCAAGTTCAGCTTATTAGTGGTGGTATTTTGGAAATGGAGGCGGAAGGTACTCGATTTCTTGCGCCGCCGCATCTCGCTATCTGGGTGCCAGCTGGGGTTATGCACACCAGCTACAATCGTAAACCGCTATCATATTGTTCGTTGAACGTTGCACAAGATCTGACCACGAACTTTCCCGACTGTACCAGTTTGATCAAAATCACACCTATCGTTTCCTCAATCATCGATGATTTTCGTCAGAGAGGGATTAACGTTGCACAAACAGAGCCAGATAGACGCTTAGTACAGGTTTTATTAGATCAATTGGCGACTCGAGATACTCAGCATCACTTTCTGCCATCTTCGGACAATAAGTACCTAGCAAGAATATTGGCGGAAGTAGAAGAAAACCCGATCGATAACACCAGTCTGTCTGAGTGGGCCGAGAAAGTGCATACCACCGAACGTACTCTGGCGAGACATTGTCAGTCTGAGCTAGGGATGAGTTTTACCGAGTGGAGGCTGAGAGTACGCTATTTATACTCAATGGACTTGCTGAGAAAGGGGCATTCAGTCAAAGAAGTCGCTTTGACGTTAGGCTACAATCAAGCCAGTCCATTTATCGCAATGTTTAAGAAATACTCCGGGCACACCCCGGAGCAGTACAAAAGTAAGTTGTTATAGCGTTTTGATGACAAAATCCAAACCGCCTACGATCGCTGCAACCTGAGCATCGTTGCACTCTTCATCGGTTACTTTAGGACTATCAGGGTAGACTTCGGTCGTGGTGCCGTAAGTGCAGTTGGTTACACCGCCACACAGGCCAAGCTTCACCATCGGGTAGTTGATGACGCCATGCTGTACCACGGCCGAGCCGATGATTTCGCCTTTTTCATCTGCGGGAGCAATATGAGTCACTTTTCTAACTGACTCAATCACCGCTGCCTGAAACTCAGGTTGAGGGTTTTCCGTATCACCCACGGTGTAGAAGCCATCAGGAATCATACCTTCGATATATTCAATGCCATCACGGGCAGCCAGAGCCGGCCTGAATTCGGTTTCATCTGTGTCTGTCGTTTCATGCAAATCAATGTGAACCAATACCTCTTGCCCTATTGATGCCACAAGCGCTCTTAGGTTGGCGGATTCTTCTGCAGGGCTGTTGTCATAGAAAGAGCGGTTTGGGTCAATCGCTAATGGGTTCCAGCGATTGATGGTCTCGTAACCCCATGGGCTGACACATGGAGCGACGATGATATTGAAGTGTTCAGCGTATTTTTCCATCTGAGTGTCAGCAAATTTGAGTGCACCATGAACGCCGCTGCTCTCGTAGCCATGAACGCCTCCTGTGATCAGAACAACGGGTTTTGCGCTGTTCCAATTACTGCTTTTAATGCAAAAAAGTGGGTAGCGGTGTGGATCGTAGGAGAGCGCACCATATTGTTCGATATCGAACCTTGCTTGTAGGGCTAAAATCTTTGGAACCACCTCTTGATGGTATTCACGTTTGATGGTGGTTTGTTCACGCCAAGCCAGTCGCTCTGCGTCTTGCCACTTTTGACCGGGTGTTCCAATAGGGTAAGAACAGTGCATCACTTTGCCTATGTTTGTTATGGAATGTGGGCCACAGCATAAAACGCCCATTTTGGGGAAGCAATCAATATAAGTTGAACCAATATCCAGCCGATTGTTATTGACCCATTACTGACGAGAATTCTGTTTAAGTTCTTTTGAGGTGGTGTTACATTTGGTTACATGTCGTATTTCAAAGAGAAAACAAATGGCGGGTGCGAGTCTATTAACCCTGTTAGATGACATCGCTACGGTGTTGGATGATGTCGCTTTGATGTCCAAAGTAGCAGCAAAGAAAACCGCTGGTGTGCTGGGCGACGATTTAGCGCTTAATGCGCAGCAGGTATCCGGTGTGGCGGCGGAACGTGAAATCCCTATCGTTTGGAGTGTTGCTAAAGGCTCTTTTCGCAACAAATTGATTTTGGTGCCTGCGGCATTATTAATGAGTTCGCTCGCTCCGTGGTTGATCATGCCTTTGTTGTTACTCGGTGGATTGTTCTTATGTTTTGAAGGTGCTGAAAAGCTAGTGGAGAAGTTGTTTCACTCTGGTGAAGAAACGGAAGCCGAAGAGGAGGAACCAACAGGCTCCATCGAGGATTATGAGAAGAGGAAAGTGGCTGGTGCAATTCGCACCGACTTTATCTTATCCGCCGAAATCATTGTGATTGCGCTCGGCACCGTTCAAGGTCACTCAATGTTGACGCAAATTATCGTTGTTAGCTTGATTGCGGTGTTAATGACAATCGGTGTTTATGGCCTAGTGGCTGCCATCGTTAAGTTGGATGATCTCGGTTTTTACCTCAATCGTATTTCAAAAGGTCAGGGCATCAGGGCCTCAATTGGCAAAGGTTTAATCGTGTTCGCACCAAAGTTAATGAAGTTTCTTGCGGTCGTAGGTACAGCGGCCATGTTTTTAGTCGGTGGTGGTATTGTGGTACACAATGTTCCTGCGATTCACCACTGGATTGAGCCGATTTTACTAAATCTACCCAACCTAACATTGGCGAAAGCCCTGTTTCCATCGATACTAAACGGTCTAATTGGCGTTGTCGCTGGCGTGCTGATTGTGCTGGCTTGGGGGGTTATTGGTAAGATTCGCCAACACAGCTAGTTTTTAGTCTATATCGCTCTGTTGATGAGTAATTTCTCTTAGCGCTTCAACCAAAATATCACTACTCTGAGCGCCAGAAATCAGGTGCTTGCGGTCAATAATGATAGCAGGCACCGCATTGATCCCAGCTTCTAGCCACTGTTGTTCCGTGGAGGCGACCGTCTCTTCCCAACTGCTGTCTTCCAGAACGGCCTGACAGGTTTCTCGATCGAGTCCAAATGACTCCGCTATATCGAGTAAAACCTTCTCGTCGCTGACATCTTTACCATCGGTAAAATAGGCGTGGAACATGGCTATTTCGAGATCCAGCTGCAAATCCTGCGATTGTGACCACAATAGAAGCTGGTGGGCTTTACGTGTGTTGTAGATGCTCATCTCATCGGTGAAATTAAATTCAAAACCGAGTTCTTCACCTAGCGAGGCAATAGTTTGACGAGCCGATATACTTGCTTCTAGTGACGTGCCGTATTTGTCCGCTAAGTGTTCACGCAGGTTCTGGCCTTCTGGCTTCATTGCCGGGTTTAATTCGAATGGGTGCCAATGTATCTCAGCCTCAATACTGTCTGATAGCGTCATCAAGGCTTGCTCCAGTCGTTTGTATCCTATGATACACCACGGGCAAACGAGATCTGACACTATGTCTATGCGGACACTCTTCATGATTGACGCCTTTTTCCTGCTTCATGTTTCATTATAGCGAGTGAAGATAATTAAATTTATAAATAGTTCAAATTCTACGCCTTAGAACTACTACACCCATTCCGCTTGGTAGGGGGGAAGAAAAAAAGTCTTAGGTTATTATAATTGTTTCAACTCTTCATCTGTGGATGAGCAGATGATCATGAAAATTGAATTTAAGGAACATGACATGACCGCTTTTAAGACAGCCAACGTCATTCTTCATGCCTTCGACTGGCCGTATGCATTAGTGGCTCAACGCGCTGAAGAGATCGTTGCGGCGGGTTATAAATCTGTGCTGGTTTCCCCCCCAATGAAGTCTCTAAAACTAGCACAAGGTACAAAGTGGTGGCAGCGTTATCAGCCACAAGATTATCGCGTAATTGATAACCAGTTAGGCAACACACAAGACTTTACAAACATGGTCGACGTCCTGAATCAGCGTTCTATCTATGTGTATGCGGATGTGGTGTTTAACCACATGGCGAACGAATCTCATCAACGATTAGATCTACAATATCCGGCGAAAGAGGTTATGGAGTCTTACAAAAGCGATTCTGACTACTACGAAGAGACAAAACTATTCGGCGATCTGAGCAAACCTTTATTTATTGAAGATGATTTTGTTGAAGCTTTCGGTATTGAAGATTGGCAAGACAAGTGGCAGGTGCAAAATGGTCGCATTACCGGTGGCCCAACGGATCCGGGATTACCAACTCTGCGAGTGCATCAACGTGTCGTTGAACAACAACAGCATTATCTTAAGGCGCTAAAAGCACTCGGTGTAAAAGGGTTTCGAATCGATGCGGCCAAGCACATGACACTAGATCATTTGCAGCAGGTTTGGAGCGAAGATATCTGTGAAGGTATTCATATCTTTGGCGAAATTATTACAGACGGTGGAGCTACCAAGCCCGAGTATGACATTTTTCTCGAGCCGTTTTTGGCTCAAACACGTTTGGGAGCGTATGATTTTCCTCTATTCCAGACTATGTTTGATGCATTTGAAGCCAAAGGAAGTCTCAAGAGCTTGGTTAACCCTTATTGTTTTGGCCAAGCACTGTCTGAGAATCGAGCGATTACTTTTGCGATTACACATGACATACCTAACAACGATGTGTTTGCTAATTTAGTGATGCCAGACAAAACAGAATGGCTGGCATACAGCTACATCTTGGGCAGAGATGGTGGTGTCCCGTTGGTTTATACCGATCTTGATACCAGTGGTTTGAAAGGAGTTGATGGTAAACCACGTTGGGTAGACGCTTGGAATGATGAGCGAATGACTGCCCGAATTCGTTTTTATAACTTAATGCATGGTAAAACGATGCGGTTGATCGAGGCATCTGATGATCTTTTAGTGTTCTCACGAGGGGAGCATGGCATGGTGGTGATCAATAAATCGAGGCGTCCCCAGAAGGTCGAGGTGCCGGCGAGTGGGGAATGGTTAGACTTGCTATCTGGTGAAAGCCATTCAAGCCAACTTAGTCGTTTGAGTATCGTGGTTAATGGTGAAGAGAGCCTAATGTTGCTGAAACAATAAAAAGCCCTCCCAATACGGAGGGCTACAGCGTTTATACTTTAAACTTGTTGAGAATGGCATCCTGCTCGCGAATGTTTTCGGTTTGAGCCTGCATGGCAATATTGGCGTTCTCAGCGGCGTCTGCTACCTGAACAGATAGGTCTTTGATTTTGACGGTATTGCTGTTTATTTCTTCGGCCACCAAGCTCTGTTCTTCCGCCGCTGAAGCAATTTGAATGTTCATGTCACTGATGGCTTGGATCGCATCGCGAATGCTATTCAGGGCTGCGTTAGCCTCTTCAGCACGCAGCACCGCATTGCTGGCGGTCTCTTTGCTCATGTTCATTGCCCCAGCTACTGCAGTTGCTCCTGATTGCAACTGTTCGATCATATTGCGAATTTCAGTGGTGGACTCTTGCGTTCTTTGAGCTAACGTTCGAACTTCATCTGCTACAACCGCAAACCCTCGTCCCGACTCACCAGCACGCGCTGCTTCTATCGCCGCGTTGAGTGCGAGTAGGTTAGTTTGATCTGCAATATCATTGATAACTTTCAGAATGGTTTCAATGTTCCCAGTTGCGGACTCAAGCGTTTTTACTTCTTCAACGGCTTCATCAATACGTTGTGATAATTCTGTAATAGCGCCCGTTGTATCTCCTACGACACGTGTGCCCACTTCGGTTGCTTCATCGGCATCTTTTGCTGCCGATGCTGCTCCCTGCGCATTGTTAGCAACATCGCCTGACGTTGTTGCCATTTCGTGCATAGCGGTCGCAAGTTGTTCCAGCTCCCTTAGCTGATCTTGCATAGCAGCGGCTGACTCTTGTAACCCCATCGAGGTCATCTCAGAGCCGCGTAGAATTTCTTCTCCAATAGCCTTGGACTGAATAATCTGTTGCTGGAGGCGACCTGTAAATGAGTTAAACCCTGCCGCCAGTGATGAAAATTCTTGATCGGTATTGGTATCGAGACGCTGAGTGAGGTCACCCTCACCAGAAGCCACATCCTGAATCGCACTATTCAGTGCGCCAAGTGGCCTCATCAGTGCAGTCATCAAGACGAGCAGAATGACGACGCTAATGATCAAGGCTACGACAGTGTAGATAATTGAGCTGTTGCGCAAGTCCGCCAATGATTGATAGGCCACTTCTTCATCTAGAACAACGCCGATGTACCAATCTTCTCCTGGGACTTTAGAGAAGTCGAGGGTGTAATCTTTACCCTCGATAGAGACTTGTTGTGGATCTTCCTGAATACCAGCGTTACCTAAGAAGTCCTTCATTGGTTTGCCGTTAAGTTCGGTTTGAGGGTGCGCAATGGTGGTCCCATCGCCGGCGACAATGAACACGTATCCTGCATTGAAAAGCTGTACTTTGTTCACGACATCGGCTAGACCTGCAAGGCTAACGTCGTAGAATATCGCGCCAATGAACTTCCCGCTGTCGTTCACCGGAGTGGCAATCGACACGAGAATCTCCCCGGTTGCCGAGTCCGCATAAGGAGCCGTAATAATGAGCTTACCGGCATTTTTCGCATCGATGTACCAAGGGCGAGCTCGTGGGTCCCAAGTAGGGCCAGGATTCCAAGAAGGATCGTTATTAATGTTTGAACCATCTTTTTCGAAGCCCAGTCCGGCTAATAGGAAGGTCTCTTTAACTATTGGGCGAGTAATGACGGTTTCCATGGCGTCCAAAGCAAGGTTGGACTCCAACATACTGGTGGCATAGCTAGCAATGGCTTTTCGCCCATTAATCTCTGCGGCCGTTGTGTCTCTGACGCCATCGACGATTTCTGCGACACTAGAGGTGACCTGAGATTTAATTTTTGTTTGGACCGTGTAGTATTGCTGTAGGGTAAGTAAAGTGACTGTGGCCAGTAAAAGGAGAGAGGATGCCGCCACAATTTTATGGCTGAATTTCATATTCGCCTTCCTATTTCATCTACAAATACAGAGGATATTTATAGATTTATAGTTACGAAATCGATAATCAGCCAGTAACTGAGTGAAGTTTTCGGCTATTTACCTAGAATTGCATGCTCAATTTGTGAGTACATCGCTTCATTGTCGTCGAACAGGTCGGCAATGATCTGCTCTCGCTTCTTACCAGACTTCATTCGCTTATAGGCTTCTCGAACCGTCAAAACGAGTTGTTGCTCTGCCAACAGTTTGCTGTCGGTATTCGGTGACCACTGGTTAATTATTTGGGTTAGCTTGCTCTCTTTTAACTGCGGCTTTAAGACGGACAGCTCTGCCTGCAATACAGTTAGAATGTCTCTTTGGGCTTCATGAGTTTCCTCCATCACCTTCAGCCTATTTAACAAAGCATTAGTCAACTCATTAAGTGCAACGAATCCACCTTGTTTTGGCAGGGGTGTTGTGACACGACAAGAGACTTCCACTTGCTGAACTTGAGTTTGAGGGAAAAAGGTCAATGCGCATAATACATCAAACGGAATCCAAACTGTCTGACCTGCTTCAATCGCATACTCAGACTTTCCAAGTTTCATTAGTGCTAAACCTTGTTCCACCTTGAGTAACATGTGTTTGATACTCTTTTTACGTGGAGTCATGGTTAGATACTGAAATTCACTCTTGTTATGCGAGATTGCGTAGTGCATTAAATTGCTCATATTCTTGTATGCTCAAGGGGCGCTAAGGTTAACGTTTCTTGCAGAAAAAGCCAACTTAACTCCGACTTTCTAAATAAGCGGTGATTTTACTCTGGTCTGACCTTTTTGATTATGAGAGAAGTATAGCTGTTAATCCCCCCATCTCCGCGTAGAATAGGCGAGCTTTTTATCAGATGTAATAAGAAATGACTTCTAAAAACGACCCTTTTGTTGAAATTCGTCCGTACAATGACGAAGAAATTCCAGCGGCGATTGACCGCCTGATTAACGATGAAGAATTCATCAGTGCAATTCTACAACATCGATTTGCAAACCATGCAGGTTGGTTTAAAGCCTTGATGTCACCAATCGTTAAAGTTTACCTCAAGATGAAATGGTCTAAACTCAACTCCGTTGAAGTGATTCAGATGGAAGTAAAGAAGTACCTTGAGCAGACATTGAATTCAACAACTAAGGGCGTAACGTACTCAGGTTTAGATAAGCTGGATAAGCAGACGTCTTATCTATTTGTCTCCAACCACCGTGATATCGCTATGGACCCAGCATTGGTCAACTACGGTCTACACCAGAGTGATCATAAAACAGTACGTATCGCTATTGGCGACAACCTACTGAAAAAACCTTGTGCGACTGAGTTGATGAAGCTAAACAAGAGCTTTATTGTAAAGCGCTCTGCAAAAGGCCCTCGTGAAATGATGAAGGCGCTAGGTACTTTGTCGGGCTACATCAAACATTCATTGGATACGGGGAACTCTATCTGGATTGCGCAGAAAGAAGGTCGTGCTAAAGATGGCAATGACTTTACTGATCCGGCGATCCTAAAAATGTTCCACGTTGAAGGCCGTAAGCAGAAGTTAGAGTTCGCTGAGTACATAAAGTCGCTAAGAATTGTTCCTGTTGCTATCTCTTATGAGAATGATCCTTGTGACATTGCTAAAGCGCGTGAGCTTTTTGAGAAGGCGACAAGCGGTACGTATGAAAAAGGCGAATTTGAAGATATTGAAAGTATTATTCAGGGAATCGTAGGCGACAAAGGCCGTGTCCATGTTGCATTTGGTGATGTGATTGGTGATGAGTTCGAGTCACCGGAAGCTCTGGCAGAAGAAATTGATCGCCAGATACATGACAACTATAAGCTGTTCCCAATTAATAAATTGGCGGCGGGTGATGAGCAAGTCGAACAGCAGGTTAAAGATGTTTTGGCTAGCAAGCTGAACCAGCTTCCGGAAGGTGCTCAGTCTTACTTGGTCGCAAGCTACGCTAACCCAGTTAAAAACCAAAGTTAAAAGATCAGAAAGGACGCGATGAGCGTCCTTTTTTCTATTGGTTAAGGTGCCACCGCACCACCAAGGTCGAGTTGAGAAGGCCACTTGGTTATTCGGTTTCCACCTAAGAATATGTTGCCTTTGACGGTCATCTTGTCTGGAAACTTAGTAATTTTTGACCCGCCAATATAGAGATCTCCCTCAACTGTTAAACCCTCTGGTAAAGATTCCAATGGTGTTCTAATCACACTTAAATCCCCTTTCACTCTAAAGCGAGGAGGGAGTTTGGTTAAGGGGGTATCTGTAAGGTTTACGTATCCGCCGACTTTGATTCCTGCTGGCCATCGAACAATTTGCGACGCAAGTAAGTTGGCATAGCCTCTAATATTGACGCCTTTTGCTATCTTTTTTAGCTGACTGTTAGAAGCGTCTAGACTGCCTTGAATATCCACGCCTTGAGGAATCTCTTTAATGCTGGTTTTGGCAATATTGAGGTTACCTTTTACAACCAAGCCTGATGGCAGCTCTTTATAAGGTTTATTGCGCAGATCTAAGTTCCCATAATTATCTAAGTGATTGAGAATACGATAATGATCAATCGGCTCACTGAGAGCAGGTGCAGACAGCAGCACAACGAGAGAAGGCACAAGCCAGTGCTTCATAGGACAATCCAGACAATGGTTTGCCCTAAGTATTAATGAGGAGTTTGGTTCGGGTCAATAAAGAGATGAAGTAGTGAACAAAAAAGCGGACTGAATGTCCGCTTTTTAATAGCTTAGCGCGCTAGGGAGCGAGTCTTTAGTTCAAAAATCAGTTTTTCCGCGCTGACTTCGAATTTGAATCGGGCTGTTAGTTCACTCGAGTCTTCTTCAATAGAAGAGATTTCATACTCTACGCCTTCGCAGACCTGTTTTGCCAAATCGATGTATTTATTCAGCTCCGCTTCGAGAAGGGCTTTACCTTGGGCAAAAATCGTCACTTCTGCAACATCGTCCCCTTCTTTGATAATAAAGCCCATTTCGCCAGCGCAACCACATGCTTCACATACGTCTGCTTGTTCTTGTTGTGTGCTCATTACGACAATCCTCTTACAAAAGTTATGGTTATTTTATCGAGTTATTTTCAAGTGATCCATTAAAATGCGAACACTTGAAAAATGAGCTCGGAACCGGATGTTATGTTATAAAATGGTTAGGTGAATGGATTGGAATTGATAAACACGTCAAATAGTGTGATGTTAGTCATGTTGTTGCGAAATATCATGTCATTTTAGAGTCATGAGGATGTGCAGTTAGTTGTAAGCAAGTTCGATTTATATAATTATCGTCAGCTAAATTATATAAATGAAAGATAATGCCTATTTATTTTATAAATTTCCCTGATGTGGTGATTTGTGAAAAGTTATCTTGCACGGCATCGTGTGCTCCATCTAAGACGCCGTTCGTATTATATGGTACGATGGCTTTATTAGGTTCCCCACAGGGACCCTGTGAAGCTACAGTGGATGTCTTGTAGGATATCTGATGGGCATCATTATTGACTCGTTTGAGTTAGATGGATTTACAGAGAGAAGAGCCTGAACATGCCAAAGCGTAGTAAAGAAGATACTGAAATCACGATTCAGAAGATTATGGACGCAGTAGTGGATCAACTTTTGCGTCTGGGCTATGACAAGATGTCTTACACAACCCTAAGTCAACAGACAGGTGTATCGCGAACAGGTATCAGCCACCACTTTCCAAAGAAGACTGATTTTACCGCGGCGTTAGACGGTCGAATCTTCAAGATGTTTGTCGAGCATCTGAATTTTGACAATAGTCTGCAAGATTTCTCAGACAGCTGGGTAAAAGCGTTAGACAATGCCGAGTTCCTAGCGATTCTGCGCCTGCTATTCCACCATATCGTAACCTCTCAAAACACTCATGAGTTTGCAATGAATGGGATTGAACGCCTTTACAAAACGACTGAAGCTCAATTCGGCGTTGACAGTGCCAAAGAGTTAGAGTGGTTAATTGGTAAATCACTGGTTCGCATGGCGAAGTAATTGATCATATCGTTGCCGTGTCAAAAAAGCCTTCCGATTGGAAGGCTTTTTGTATTTATAGCTTACGGAATTGATTGACCAGCTTACCTTGGGAGTCCAGATTGTTGACTAACCCTTCGCATTCATCACGTGTGTCGCTGGCTAGGATGTTGGTGGCGGAGCATACTATCACTGATAGATTGAACGCTTTAGTTGATGTCTTCGGTTACCCTTGCCATTTCTTCAATCGCTGTAGCGATTTGACCTCGCATCGACAAGACAATCAAACTGGTTCTTTATTTCTCAATCAACGTAAGTACAATTTTTGGAACTTGGGATAATTAAATAGTCTCTATCTTGGTTGCCTAGATGTCAAAAGTAGCTTACATCGAGTGACCAAATAGTGCCGTGGTGATAATCGGCTTGATATCAAATTAGGCATAAGTAGTTTTGTAAGAGTTTGGTGTTCACTTACTTGATTGCCTTGACGAGCATTACATGTACTTCAATACTTTACTAGGTTCGGAAGAGTCTGACACATGTTTCAAGCATATTGACGACTGTGAATATATGCTTGTCTGTGTTGCCTATAGAAGAACAGTTTGTTTTATACGGATAAAGTCTTTGGTGGAAATACGCTTGGTCACTCAATCAGCGTTCTTGATTTGTATGAAGCCGCAGACAACCGAGTTTTAGCGTAAAGCCGGCTTTCCTTCATACGGAAACAGGCGAAATTTCGGTCGAAGGAGCCGTATCCTTTTGGGAACTAGTGCTCATCGATGTTTTTCTTCGCACAGAGCGGATTTTCAAAAAGATTGCACCTAAGTACATGGGGTAGGTTCTGATGAAGATTTGTTTCAGTTGAAAGCTAGTGAAGAAAAATGACTCTAGGCTTTATTGGTTGTAGTTTTGTTTAATTTGTTGGTAGTAGGTTCAGCGTCTTTTGGCAGCATTAGAGTGTCTGCTCGGCGTTCTCAAAATAGATACGTTTAATCTGTTTAGATTCATGCCTGATGATCTAACTATCTGTTACACTGAAACTATTAGTAACAAGAATAGCAGTAGGTATATGCATGGCTTTTCCTGTCCTTATTTGTGACGATTCTGCGCTTGCCCGAAAGCAAATGGCGCGTTCATTACCGGCTTCTTTGAATGCAGACATCACTTTTGCTGTTCATGGTCTAGATGCCTTGGAGCAGTTGGAACAAAACGACTTCAAGTTAATGTTCCTTGATTTGACCATGCCAGAGCTCGATGGTTTTGGGACACTGGAAGAGATAGGCACGCGCGGTATTGATATCCAAGTCGTTGTCGTATCGGGTGACATCCAACCCAAAGCGAAAGAACGCGTGATGACGCTTGGCGCGAAAGCGTTTATCCAAAAGCCGATTGATAAAGACGCACTCAATGCGGTGTTAAAAGAATTGGTTGAAAAACCAAGTCAACCACAAATTGTCACGCCTGTTACTGTTGAACTGCCTATTCTTCGTCGCCGAGACATCTATATGGAGGTAGCCAATGTGTCTATCGGCCGAGCCGCAGATGCCTTAGCTCGCCATTTTGATGTGTTTGTCCACCTTCCTCTTCCCAATGTTAATATCTTTGAAGTCAGTGAGCTGCATATGGCACTGCGTGACCTAGCAGAAAATGATCAAGTTTCAGGAGTGTGTCAGGGATTTAGTGGTGAGGGTATTGCCGGTGAGGCACTAGTATTGCTGAGTGATTCTAGTGTTTGTGATCTAAAAAAACTTATGAAGGTTCCGGCTGACAGTGAAGAGCTGGAAGAACTGGAACTTCTCATGGATGTTTCAAATATCCTCGTTGGTTCGTTTTTGAATGGTTTGGGCAAGCAAGCGGAGGTGCGTTTTTTCCAAAGCTCACCCGTGCTTTTAGGCCAGCATATTTCCATTGATTCGGTGATTCAGTCAACGACTGGCTCGTTTCAGAAAACCATGACCTTTGAGGTGAGTTACAACATTGATGGTACATCTATTCGATGTGATTTGTTGTTTATGTTTGTTGATGAGTCCCTCCCATTGCTCGACAACAAGTTGTCTTATTTGATGGAGGACTTTTAATGGTAAATCTTCCCGCAGAATTTGAGCAATTCCACTGGATGGTGGACATGGTACAAAATGTCGATCTTGGGCTGATTGTTATTGACCGAGAATATAAAGTTCAGGTTTGGAACGGATTTATGACGCATCATAGTGGTGTGCAAGCCCATGACGCGATAGAAAAGCCGCTATTCGAGTTGTTCCCTGAAATACCAGAAGACTGGTTTAAGCTTAAGACTAAACCTGTCTATGATCTTGGGTGTCGAAGCTTTATCACGTGGCAACAGCGTCCTTACTTGTTCAAATGTCGCAATGTACGTCCAGTCACGCAACAGTCGGAATTCATGTACCAAAATATTACACTCAACCCGATGAGAACGCCGACGGGTGAAATTCGTTCTTTGTTCTTGTCTATACAAGATGCGACAGCCGAAGCTTTGGTGTCACAGAATCAAAATAAATAGCCTCAACTGACCTAGTTAATGAAAGCCAGAGTTGTTCTGGCTTTATTTTTAACCAAGGAGAGCCAATGTCAGTACCCATTCCTCTCTATAGTGGCGAGCAGGTGAAATCAGGTGAAGCCACTGCTGCGAAAAGTAAATCAGTCACTATGTATGAACTTATGACTCGCGCAGGCCAGTCGGTTTTTGAAGTGGTGAGAAGCCAATATTCGAACTGCGATTCACTGCTCGTTGTTTGTGGTGGTGGAAATAACGGTGGAGATGGTTATGTTGTGGGAAAACTGGCGATTGAAGCTGGTATAGATGTGACCCTGTGGCAGTGTGTCGAATCGAGCAGACTAAAAGGTGACGCGTTGCAGGCATATCTGGATTTTATTTCAGTGGGCGGCCGTACCGAGCTGCCCAGCTTAGATTCTGTACTCGATTACACTTGCATTCTTGACGCCTTGTTGGGTACGGGGTTGACCGGTAGTGTCAGAGCAGAGGCTTTTGCTATCATTGAGATGCTTAATCAAACAGATGTCCCGGTTGTCTCAGTGGATATTCCTTCTGGGTTGTGTAGCAATACTGGACAGGTTTTAGGCACATGTGTTCAGGCTGAACATACTGTCTCGTTTATAGGCTTGAAGCAAGGCTTGTTTACCGGACGAGCTCGCGATTACACAGGAAAAGTGCATTTCGCTGGACTAGGTGTTGACGACGTCTTTAATCAACAGAACGTGCCGTCGTCACTACTGTTAAATAATATCGGCGATTTTGCCCCCGTCATAGCTCGTTCAAGAAGTGCCCACAAAGGCTCTCATGGCAAAGCTGTTATTATAGGTGGGAATCAAGGTTTTGGAGGTGCTGCAATACTCTCGGCACTGGCTTGCCAGAGAGCGGGAGCTGGTTTAACGGCATTACTTACCCACCCGGAGAATACACAACCCGCTTTAGTATCCTGTCCCGAAGTGATGATATCTTCTTGGTTGGATAGCGAGGCGAGTGATTTTAGGTTGAACCAATGGTGTGACTGTTTTGCTATTGGTCCAGGGTTAGGAATGGACGTTAATGCTACCAAGATGTTTAAAGCTATGTCGTTTTCTACATTGCCAAAAGTGTATGATGCAGACGCACTCAACTTACTTGCCGAAAATGAAAATTATGATGCAAAGCGTATTATTACGCCTCATCCTGGTGAGGCTTCTCGACTCTTAAAGTGCTCCGTTCAAGAAATTGAGAGTGACAGGTTCAGGGCTGTGGAGAACCTTTACAAAAAGTATGGTGGCGTTGTTGTATTAAAGGGAGCAGGGACTCTCATTTTTGATGGTAAGGAAACGTATATCTGCAATGCAGGGAACCCTGGTATGGCGACAGGAGGAATGGGGGATATTCTAACGGGTATCATCGTTGGGTTATTGGTGCAAGGTGAAAGTTTGGTCAATGCTGCCGTGAGAGGTGTCATGATACATAGTCTTGCTGCTGACAGAGATGCTGAAATAAACGGTGAACGAGGACTCTGTGCACGTGATTTATTGCCTCATATTCGACATTTAGTAAATGGAAAATAGTCGGCCAGTGCTGCCCGAGATGAAAATGTGCAAAAACAACAGTGTTATCGATTCCGGAAAACGGTTGCGCGCTGATAGGGTTTGTTTGTTAAGCTATTGTTTATTAACGTTTGTTTTAGTTTGTGCTTGAAGTTAGGGGAATTGGATTTGCAAGATAACAAAATGGTATCACAAATAAATTGAAAATATCAGTCTTGCGGGAAATAAATCACAGCCTATAATGCTGAAAACCGGAGCGTCTGCCAACGCTCCGGTTTTTTTGTGTCCGAAACTCGGTAAAGCGTCTGCCAACGTTTCCCGAAAACGCACGACACGTAAATTTGCTTATAGGAAAATTTATCATGCGTATCGAACAAGAACTTAAGTTAGGCTTTAAAGATGTACTATTCCGCCCGAAGCGTTCTACTCTCAAAAGTCGTTCTCAAGTTGAATTAACCCGCGATTTTACATTCAAGCATAGTGGTCGTCAATGGTCTGGCACACCCGTAATTGCAGCAAACATGGACTCAGTCGGTAGCTTTGAAATGGCTAAAGCTTTAGCAGAACATGGCGTGATGACTGCAATTCACAAGCATTATACCGTAGAGCAATGGGCTGACTTCGTGAAATCAGCGGATAAAAAAACACTAAACAACGTGTTTGTTTCTACGGGAACTTCAGATGCTGATTTCGAAAAGACAAAAGAAATCATGGCGCTATCTGAAGAACTTATCTTCATCTGTATTGATATCGCGAATGGTTACTCTGAGCACTTAGTAGAGTACATCGAGAAGGTACGTGCTGCATTCCCTAACAAAGTTATCTCTGCGGGCAATGTAGTGACTGGTGATATGTGTGAAGAGCTTATCCTAGCTGGTGCAGACATTGTGAAAGTGGGTATTGGCCCAGGTTCTGTATGTACTACTCGCGTTAAAACAGGTGTTGGTTATCCTCAACTTTCTGCAATCATCGAATGTGGTGATGCTGCCCACGGCCTAGGTGGTATGATCATCGGTGATGGTGGCTGCTCATGTGCGGGTGACGTAGCAAAAGCTTTCGGAGGCGGCGCTGATTTCGTTATGCTAGGCGGTATGCTGGCAGGCCACGAAGAGTCCGGTGGTGAGCTAATTGAGAAAGACGGAGAGAGCTTCATGAAGTTCTATGGCATGTCTTCTCAGTCTGCTATGGACAAGCACTCAGGCGGTGTTGCAAAGTACCGTGCAGCTGAAGGAAAAACCGTACTATTGCCATTCCGCGGCAGTGTTCACGGCACTATCTCAGACATCCTTGGTGGTGTGCGTTCAACCTGTACATACGTAGGTGCAGCAAAGCTTAAAGAGCTAACTAAGCGTACGACTTTCATCCGCGTACAAGAGCAAGAGAACAACGTTTTCGGTAAAGAGAAGTAATCCCACACTTCGGAAAATTCGAATAATTAAGAGCCGCATTTTGCGGCTCTTTTTTTGCCTGAAAATCGTAAAGTGGCGACAAAGTGGCGACAGCCAGCGAAAAATTTTTTCTTTGCGTTATTTAGCAGGTTTGCATAAAACTGTAGTAATGTACCGGCCTTTTAAGCTTTTTCGACATTATGGCGGGAGTCTGTTATCCAATTTCACGTCATACTTACCAAATAAAACCGATAATTTTTATAAGGTAGTATTTTGTTTATGCGTTAATAAATATTTCTGCTAATTTATCCAGCCGATCTGCTCTTAGACAATCGACAACCTCTGCTTCTACATCCGAAACTATTCCGCTGTGTTTAAGCTCAGTGAAGGCATCAATGTATGATTCCTCATAATCATGCCAAGCACAGCGTTCACCGAAAGATGAGGTGAACTGGTAGGTGATTAAATAATATTCGCGAGATTCTTGCCATACTTCGGTTGATTTGGTCGCCTTACGACCCTTAGCTTGCTTTACAAATAAACGGAAAACTTCAGGGTTAAGATGGTAAAAACCGAAACATACGTCGAGGCACTCGGTGAACTCTTCTTCTGAAAACGTACTAATGTCAATCTCAGGACTTTGTAATAAGCGGAACAAATAATCAGCTGTATATGGTATGGGATCTAGATAACCCACGATATCACACACCAATTTGAAAAATACAGTGATAGACATTTTCCCAGCTTGATACAGCTGCTTGAAACCAGGCTCAACAGTACTTTCGAAAAACTCAACATCAAACTCCATGCGGTTTGCGGTCATTTCAGTTGAGTAATAGTCATAAAATGGGAAGCCAATTCCAAGCGCAATACTATTGCGACAAGCCATTTCAATATAATCGGGCTGATGGTGGTCTACTAATTCTCCCATGCAAACATCAAGCTTGATATCAGTGAGCACATCTCCCATTACTTCAGCATATTGTTTAATTTCTTTAATATCTAGCGCTGCTGTTACATCAAGATAACTATCAAATAATTCTTCACTAAGCGCAGCCACTGTTTTGGTATCTCCCTTTTTAAGTGCGCTTTTCAATGCAGTTAGGTTCCCTGAGGTATAATCATTATACCAATTGCCAAAATAGTGTTGCCTCATGATGCGGTTTCCTTGTTTAAACTTTACTATTATTGTGAGCCAGTCACATAATTGGTGGCAAGCTTATCTTATTCAAAGATATTTGACCATAACGTGGGGCGCTTTATTCGTCTTATTCTAAAAGCTCGGATTATTAATTGTTCAAAACGATCAGTATGACAATTAAAATCTGGTATTTATTATGGTGAAAAGTTAAAAACTAACACAATATCCACCACTATTTTTATTATATTATTGTGGGCAATACGTGCTATCGCTAAAAATAGAATGATATGCTGCGATAACACGTTCTTCACTAGATGTTAAGTTACCGCCAATAGCTATATTGCCTATAGGGTGGGAATCTTCTTTTAATAAGGGCAGATGGGAAGATAGGCCTAATTGGTCTGTCAATTAAACCACTATCAATAAAACAAAATTTGAAAATCTTAATCACTTTACTCCTAAAGACGAAAAAGGTTGCGCTCTTATTGTTTTTCCCTATACGACGACTTAATGAACACCATATAGCCTTCTCAAGAAAAGCACTCAATTCATTCGTTTTGAGTTGAGCGCGCAAATCATCAGCATTACTTCAATATCTTGTGATTGAATTTAGAAGATCGGTGAATAAACGAATAGTCTGATAAAGTGTCTGTTCCTTTAAGTTTCTGTTTGCCAAAAGCAGCTCTTGAGCAAACATAAAAAATCCCCACTAACTTTGTTAGTGGGGGATTATCATACGCTCCTAGGACCGTTCAAGTCTCTAAACCGATCAATATTAGAGCTTAAGCTCGACGTTTTTCTACGCTTATGGTGTATCGATAAAAACATGGCGAATATCTTCAGATTCATTACAGCTCAGTTTGAAGCCTTGTATCAGCTTCTATCTATCGAGCCAGACCAAGCCCATTCGTTTTCATATCAGTTAATTTAGGGGGGAAAGGTCACAGAAAGCGCCTGTACCTTTAAGTTCATCTTTTGATGAAAGGTCTAATCTGACCCTGAAGATTTGACTCGGTAATAAGTGATACGTTAGATTGATAATCATAAATTGATGGGATTGAAGCAGATCTGTGTCGCTCTGCCTTTTACTCACTTATACTAACGTTACGATAAGAACACCGACTTGATAACGTGAGTCTATCTAGGAGGTATTTATGAGTTGGATTATGGACATTTTCCGAAACTTCTTTGGTAAACAGAATACCACGAAGCGCGATTACCCAATGCTGAAAATGGTTAACCCAGATCGTGTGGTGATGGATATGAAAGCTTTCCGTAAAAGCAAAGCTGCGCAAGAACAAGCCAAGGCTGCTAGAGAAGGCTATTTGAAAGACAATAAAGTGCAGGCATGACATTGCACACAATAGGGTACACACCGGGGCTAATTCGCATTAGCCCTTTTTTATGGACGTCAATAAATGATTAAACCATCAATACTTTTTGTGTTAATACTTTGCATTTCTGGTTATGTTTTCGCTCAGCAATGGCACAAAACACACTATCAACTAAAGCGTAGTAATGGATACCATACTTTTTTGATGTCTGCGGCTATCGGTTTGTTCTTATTCGCTATCGGGACGATTGTGTATGCGATAGGCATTTGGCTCGGAAAACTGACAGGGTTGCACTTCTCGGTTGGTGAGTTGGTACTGATTGGTGTATTTAGAAGTGAGTCTACCCACACTGAGTTCGCTTTATTTGATATCTCAATCATTGCTCTGATCTTAAGCCGGCTTCTCCCAAAACTCTACTACATCAACGAAGAACGTAAGTTTTCTAAGTTCATGTTTGAGTTTTCTATGGATTCGGAAAGCCCAGAGTTCACGCAGCTATTCTTCAAGTCTCACTACCACGAGCTCCCTATTCTTTTCACCATGTCCGACCGTAAAGTATACATAGGCTATATCTACGAAATACAAACCGGTCATTTTAACGATATTTATATCGTGCCCTACTTAAGTGGATATCGAGACAGAGACACGTTAGAGCTCCACAAGATCACGCCCTATCATGCAGTGATGGAAGACATAGAGAATGAGCAGGAAGACTCCGTTGAACTAGATAAATTTACCATCGCACTTCCACTCAGAGAAATTGTTCATGCTCATTTGCATGACTTCCGATACGAAGAACGCTTTAGGGAAAAAGAAGAAGAACACAAAGAGCCTGAGACTTATCTCTAAACAAGGAGCCTAGTGGCTCCTTGTTACCGAATCAGCGAAACTGTAGTGGCTGTCCTTTTAAGCTTTTTAAGCTGGATAAGTAGAAAGCACTGAAAATCTGATAAAGTGTCTGTCCCTTTAAGCTGTTGTATTTAGGTATCTATGGGACCGAAAACGAAAGAGTTGATAAATGTTTTAGACAGACTGATTCAAATGTTGGATGAGGATGGTCAAGAACACTGGTGCGATTGGATGTCACAAGCTAGAAATTGGCTAGTTGAATCTGATTTTTATGGGGTTGAAAAAGTGTTACTCGCATATGGTGGCATGGGCTCATTCAATGACGTGTATCTAAGTCAAATCACTCGGAAAAACGAAGTCTTTAGTGAGCTAAGGACACGAGCATGGGAGCTTGCTACTGATATCAAGCACGAACAAAAATAAATACGCTCAATACGTACTATCAACGCTCGGCAAACTTGGAACTAGTCTGAATTGGTACAGATAAAGTACAGATAAAGTGCCTGTCCCTTTAAGTTTCACAGATAAAGTGCCTGTCCCTTTAAGTTTCCCAAGAGCAAGAGAACAACGTTTTCGGTAAAGAGAAGTAACTCCACACTTCAGAAAATTCGAATAATTAAGAGTCGCATTTTGCGGCTTTTTTTGCCTGAAAACTTTTAGCTATTGTTATTTAATTTTTGTGAAAAGCGGTCGCATGTATTAATTCTTAAACAATTACTAAAGACAGTACTATGCGTATACTATATTTTACTTTGCTAGCGGTTTTATCGCAGTCAGCTTTTGCCGTTGAATTCAACCCTGAGCTTCTCTCCCAAAATAGGGTGATGGAAGGTGCTCCATATTCTGTGAGCTCAGATTCAAATTCTGTAACTTCACAATACGGGATACAGGGAATTAATTGGGCTTTATCTACAAAAATGACACGCGACAATAAATACGTTGTGTTTAATTCTAGGGATAAAGACTGGGTTTCAGAGGGTGTTGAGACTGAGTGGTTTATCAAAAACACAGAGACTGAGGAACTAAAGCCACTAGGGCGACCATCCCTTTTGGGCCCAAGAGATTTGATGAATTGGGTAAGGATATCTCCTAATGGACGTTATATAGGTTTTTCCCATAAATCGGGTTCACAGACAGCTGTGTGGGATCGAATGACTGATGAAGTAATGCCAGCAGAGTATGACGAGAACCAACTTCCATATATTCAAGACAAGGGCGAAATGACATCAGTTGTCTACCCTATCAACGAGCGCATTGTGATGCTTTCCCATGTATTAGGCAAGTTATCTATTACGGATCTAAAAGAAAAAGTGACGAAGAAAGTCAATATAGATATTTATGGAAACGAGGCAGAAATAAAGATAAGTTCGATACGTCCGTTTAGTGATGACGGTAGATACACAGTTTATGTGGCATATAAATCGGAAATGGATCCAGACAATGTTAGTGATATAGATAGTCAGAATCTGTATTTGTATGATCGTATCGAGGATAAACACATCAAAATATCGTCCTTACACAGAGAAAACTATGCATTAGACTCAGCTTATACTAGTGCTTTTAGTATCAGTCCCGATGGTCAGTACGTTGTTTACGAGGCTAGAAAGCCATCCTCTCCTGAATACAGCCACTACGAAAAATATCAAAGCTATCTTGTCCTATACCATATTGCGACGAAGAAATATGAATACGTCAAAGATATCAACGAAGAACTGATTCAAGCGATTTATAAGCCTTCTGTTTCAAATGATGCCGAAAGCTTTGCCTTTTCAACCAGAAACAGCGATTACTTAGCTTTGAACAGTGTTTCTTATCAGGTCGTTTATTTTGACCGCATTCATCAGAAGATGATTCAGCCCAGTATATCACAGCGGACAGGCAAACCTTCGAGCCAGACAATTTTACCTATGATTTATGGTAATGGTAATGGTGTTCTATGGCAAGGGCGTGGCTCTGGTTTACTTGAAGGGGAACACTCAGAAAGTTATCTATATATTATGGGGCAGCCAAGCGAACCAATCATCCCAGAAATCTGTTTACCATACATCAACTAAACCCTCCACTTGTTTTGTTCCCGCACTGGACGGATGTGCGGGAACAAGCACTTTTAGCTGATATGCTACCAAACGTTCGGCACTGGGCTCTCACAACGTTTACCTGTAACGGCACTATAAAAGTCCAGTGTCTGATAAAGTGTTTTAGATAGTTGTTTTTACTGGAAGTTAGTAAGGCGCCAAATATGGCGCCTTTTTTAAAGAGATTATTATGTTAGTAGCTCTTCAAGCTAGACGTCTTCTTCAATCGCAAGCTTAATTAGCTCCCAACTTCTCACAACATCTGGTTGTATTATTTGAGTTTCAAGTAAATCAATCGCATTTTGTCTGATAGCGTCACTACACTCTGTCATTCCATCTTTAGTTTTGTTGGCTAGAGTTTTATAGTGAGTCTTATCTTCAGATAAGTAGTAGCGGAATCCCCATGGGTGGGTAGATCCTTTATTATAACGAACTTCAGCAACTTTGTTGCTAACAGCTTTGATCATGTCATTTACATTAACTGTTTGGGTGACGTATGTTATCGATTTATCAATTTGAGAAAGGACATTTTCCTTCGCGATAACATTTTCAACAAATATGTTGTCTTTCTGATATTGAAGGATCTGACGGCAAATGAAGCAATATTGACTGGCTGCTGTAAAGTAAGCGCCTATCCACTCTTGATTATCTGAATGGTCGTCAAATATAGCTAAGGCTTCTTTACATTTAGTGACAGCATATCTTGCGTTATCGTAGTTCATTTGAGCGTAATCACCCTCTGGGTCATTAGTTATAATTTCTTCAAAACTGGATAAGCTCGACTGTAGTAAGTTCCTCGCATTTATCAAAGGTATATCATTGACGTTTTGGTATATTTGCCTCGTCATTCTAAAGATACGAACAAAGTTTTGTTCAAGGTAATCATTTGGAGACATTCTCGTTGAAGAGTCGGCGCGCAAGAACAAGCTTTTTGCGGTTTTAGCTAAAGGAACACTGAATGAATTTAAAGCAGCGTTTGCTAAGTTCCTTGCTGCAAATTGTGCGAAAGTAGCACCTAGAAAACCAGTGACATGGCCTTTAGCTGGAGCTACGTTTTCAGAAATTGATTTACTTGGTTCTAACACGTTAGGTTCAGTAACTGACATTATGTATTTCCTTCTTATATGAATCGTTTTTCTCGTAACGAGATGTTTTGAATTTAGAGTACTATCCTCAAGTGTTTTGCAATTAAGCTCCAAAAAACACTACCAAGGACCAGTTCCTCCTCCTCTAGTGGTATCTGCCCCATGAGTCCATGGGGCGTGTGGTATCTAAATTCGATTTAGGCGATTTTGACCGTTGGTCTAGACTCGACTTGTTCAAACGGTAATGCTTTTGTTGTTGGCATGAGCTGTAATACGCTTGAGATCTGGCAATCCCTATCTAATCCCATGTAGTCTTTGACGTTCGCGACTCGCCAAGTCATATCTCCATAAGTACGCAGATACAAGGCAGGTGAATGATAACTGTTATTTCTAATCACACTCCACTGGGTAATATCGCTGAAAAATACTTCAGGATTGTCTGATGTGTGTAGATCATTCGCCATAATACCCAAAGGTATATCGACGCGGTTGAGAAGCTTTTGCGCTATGGAGAATGCTTCATCGAAGTTGCTTGGTTGCTCGCTTAATTGCTTAATTGCATAGGTTTGTACAAATCGAGATGGCGGTGTGGGATCGGCGGGTAGCCCCTTTAATCCAGCCCCATTCACGGTTTGAAGTGGTCCTGGAACTTGGAGGTGACGTTGTAAGGACACGTCTTTGTCCGATTCTGGATTGTAGTTACGTAAATTGGAAAAATAGGAAAGATTATTGACATGCCAATGGTAATTCGGGCAGTTGGTCATAACACCCACGTAGGAGTGGTCCACAATCACTTTGTAATCATCGAATTTGTATTCGATACATTGATACCTAGATTGCGGATTGACCGTCTCGCCCTCTTTAAATGATCGATAAATATGCATATTGCCGTTGATAAACTCAATGACAGCACTGTCACTATTTGCATCATGAATCACGAAGTGCTGATCTAAAGGCATATTGTCACCCTCAGATTCCCCGGTTGAAATAGTCGAATTAAATACGTATACAGGGTGGGTAGTGAAGTAGCTCACCATGTCTTCCACAGTAGTAAACGTAGACAGGATAAAGGTTCCCAACAGACCGCTACCTAACGCAAAGGCCTCATCAGGTATGCGAGATGTCGGAATATTTTTATTAAGTATTGGCAAGTAGAGTGAGCCTACTGAAAGCCCTGACTCATTTATACCATCTGATGTAATAAGAGGGTTGTTGTATTGAGTAACGCCATTACAGTGGATGAAGCTTAATGCTCCTTTCCAGCTCGCTTTAAACTCATGCTGATAATTATGACACTCTGGTGGCTGAACATTAAAAACCCGGTCCGCTTTTCCGCTAGTCGTCAAGGTAGTAATTTGGAAATTTTGCTTAGCTCTAAACCAAACCTCGGTCTGAAGGTTTACTGCAAACTCCATGGTTCTAGCGGATAAGGTTAGGGGGAGATTGTTACAACCAAAGTTGATATTGAAATCTGTACACATAGCCATGCTCTTTGTTGCGTAATTTGAATGATGTATACCCAAGACACTCTTTACATCGATAGTTAGAATTACCATGGATAAAAAGGTTTGCGCTTAAACAATGGATTTGACCCTTTGAGATAAGTGCACGTGATTAAGCTACGTATTCAATCAAAAAACGTCAGTAGCAGATTAGTATCAGTTGATAGAGTTAACAGGTTTTATTGCGTTGACGAACGATATCGACCAAAACTCTTTTCATCGCCAGTTCAAGCGACTTACCTGTATTGAGAGAAAACAACGGCTGTTTATCCCCTAAAAACAAAGCTATAGCTCTTTGCATCCGACATTAAAACAGACCTCGCGCTTTACTCGAACTAAGGTTTTTTTACGAATATGATGGGGAAATATCACTTATGATACTGATTTGATACCAACGTGATACTGAACTGATCTCGACATCTGTTTATTGTGTCTACTGATTTGGAAAAAGGACTCTACTTATGGAATCAGGAGTAAAAAGCTTAAATCGCTTAGATTTGGAAGATATTATTCGCGGTGCTCATTTTTATGCGTGTGGCGGCGGTGGGGCACAGGAAAATGGCGAAGAATTGCTCAAGGAAATTGACAAGCTATTCGCGTCAAAATCTGAGGTTACAGTGAAGTATATTGACGTTAATGACGTCCAAGATACTGATATGCTTCCAGTACTCGCAGCTATGGGAGCACCACAAAAGTTTCTTCAAAAAGGATATAGATACTCTCCCGCTACGGCATTTCACGACCTAGAAAAAATCCAAAAGGTTGCCTTTTCCACATTGTCACCCGTTGAAACTGGCCCGATTGCCTATGGTATGAGTTTACTGGTTGCCGCAGAGAGACAAATACCGATCATCAATGGTGACGGCGGAGGGCGAGCCTTTCCATGCTTACAGCTATCAACGTTTGCAAACTTGGCATTGGAAAGCCCAATCTCTGTTTCACCTTGTGTACTCACATCAGAAAAGTCTTTAACAGAAGATGGTGGGGTCATCCTTATTGAATGTGAATCGAGTTCGGATGTCGATGCGATGACCAGAGGAATCATTAGCACATCGAAGAGTTTTGATGATCGTGCATCCCTTGCTTCATTTGCTATGTCAGGGGAGCAACTAAAGCAAAATAATGCCGTTGTCCCAGGTATGTTACTGAAAGCGAGAGCACTTGGTCGGCACATCAGAGAATGTATTCAAGATCAGCTGTCTTGTTTTAATGCGATAGAAGCGCTAGATGGTGCACACTGTGTGATGAAAGGCAGATTGAGCAACGTTATTACCATGACCAGCAATGGTTTTGACTGGGTCGCGCAAGAATATCAGGAAGAGGGTAGCGGCACCAAATATTACGTCATTTCACAAAATGAAAATATGATTTTGTGGGTAGATGATTTAAGTACGCCAATCGCTATGGCTCCTGATTTAATTTGCTGTTTGTCTAGTGATGCTTCGCTAATGAGCAATGATGAAATTATCGATGCATGGAAGAAAGATTGCGCTGATCCTCGACTCAAAGAGATGGCGATTTTTACCGTGGATGCTGCTCCACAAATTAATCAGCCTTGGTTTCATCAGCATTTTTCCACAATATTCAAAAGATTCGGTTTCTTTGGTAGCTATCACCCCCCACTAAAAAATAACTTGAGAGGTTGAAATGTCGATGAGGATGAAACTTAAGATAATTATTCCGGTAAACACAACTGAGTTTACACAACAAATCTCAGACAGTGTGAATCGCTTTAGAAGTGATAAAGTCACCATTGATTTAGAGCATATTGATCAAGGAACTCCATTTATTCAATCTAGAATTGATCTGACTATTAATGCACCTTATGTCCTAGAGAAAGTGATTCAGGCAGAAAAAGATGGATATCATGGTGTGTTTGTGACGGACATGGACATGTGTGGGGTGGAAGCAGCAAGACAAGCGGTCAAGATCCCGGTTATCGGCGGGTTCAGGCCGAGCTTTTTTACTGCCATGTTGCTGAGTCAGAAGGTTTCTATTCTAACGGTGCGCGATGTGGTTGACCTTCAGAACGAACACGTGCGAGCTTTTGGCGTTACCGAGAATCTTGCTTCTATATTGCCATTAAACAAAACCGTCAATGAGTTGAAAGAACCCTCTTTAGAGGCGGAAGCAAAAATTCTTGAGGAGTTATTCGAGCTAGCTTGTCATGCCATTGACCAAGATGGTGCCGACAGCATTATGTTTGGTTGTACCGGATTTACACATTTTTCAGCACCGTTGCATGAGTTACTGATGGCTAAATATAAACAAAATGTACCGGTAATGGATCCAAACTGTTGTGCGATAGGATATTTAATTATGTTGGTGGAAAATAACTTGTATCAAAGTGGTTTGAGTTATCCATATCAAGAAAATGATACTTGATGCTAATTTAAAAAGTAAAAATATCATTTTAAAAAAGCAGCCAATATAAGGCTGCTTTTAACGTTAAGATAGTGAGGTTAATTAATATGTACTGAATTATCTAAGCATTCTCTAATTCTTTATTATTTACATTAATTGTTATAATCTCTACAACAAGTCCATCGCGGCTTCTTTTGGAATTACAGAAGATTTCTTTGCCACCATTCTGTTTACTAATAGCTAGCTGATCTTTTCGGGCAACAGCAAGAGCTTCGTTAAATAGGTCTGGGCTGTGTCCGGTTAGAAATGCGCTTAATCGAGATGTTTTGTGTTTCGTAGATTCGGTAATTTTCCATGAGTGAATCGTTTTTTGCGCCGTAAATTCGTCATTTAGTGAACTTCTATTTGCGTATACTATACCAGATGTGGTTTCTTCATCCATGTATAATACAGTGCCATCATCATCTTCAGAACCCTTCACCACATAGTAATAGCCAGTGTCTTTAGGTTGTAATGTTGTATAGCGGAAAAAAACAGTGGCGTCTTCCTCTTTGTTTGTCGCGACAAAGATTTTTCTTTGAGCGACTTCTCCTGCTTTATTTGGCTGAAGTTTTAGAAAACCGTTAATTTCCTCTGCCTGTGTATTATACTTTGGCTTGCATTCTACTTTGACTTTTACCTGATCTACCAGTCGCATATTTTCCATCATGTTTCTCCATATTAGCTAGTTGACGTTGTTATTTAAAATAAACTTTGAGTGATTTTATATCCGTAATCTATATTCCACAGGATAGGCAAGTCCTGTCAGCTATATATATTGAACATCTATTTCACTATTCGGACGACATAATTAAGATAAAACATACGTAAGAATGTTTCTGTATCAAACCAGCATCATGTGTTGATGACAAAGTATCACTGAGTATCAATTTGTCCATTTAGCAATGTAAATCATTCGGTTACAAAATTGCTCACCTTGAAAATATCACTTTGTTAGCTAGTATGATTTATCATACGGAGATGATGCTAGGGAGCGAAAATGGCAGACACTGTCTTGATTAATGGCAAGAGGCTGAAAGCATTAAGAGAAAAGCATGCGCTATCTCAGGAAGGGCTTGAGCATGCATGCAGTCAAAAAAAAGGATGTAGTGTTTCCATTGCCACGATAAAACGTGCTGAACTTGGTAACAAATTGAGTAAAAGAACCGTTGGGCGATTGGCCACTTTCTTCTCTGTCCCTATTGAAGAATTATTGAGTACTACACTGGCCGGTTCTGAGATAGAAAAAGAACCTTGTGTTGAAAAAATGGCTTTGGCGTTGTGGGTGCGTGCTGATTCAAAAATAATCATAAACGAAATACTAGACCATATTTCCTTGTTGTCCCCGTTGATTACTGAACGTTTTGGAAACACTTTAGTTGCCGCTGTGCCCTGTATTTATGATGGCAAGAAGTTGTATTTGACGATTCAACAAATCCTACTCAACCTTTCTCACCGTGTAACGCCCTATTTTCGAGCGATCATTTCAACTCAAGGTTTATCTCTACAGACTGACAACCTTTGGTATTTTAACGAAGCGTACATTCACGAAATGTCAGAACTCGCTTTGCAGCTTGAAAGCGCGACAGTTCTGGTTTCAGATGAGTTAATCGAAGCCAGCCTTCAGTGTTTTTGTTATGCTGACCAAGCTGTTGTCGCAGGTTACAAGGCGCTGTTAAAAAGAAGTGATGCTTGTTTTGGCAAAACACAAGGTAGAACTCATGAAATTGAGTTGTTTCATTATGCCATCGATAAGGTAGAGCGCATCAACGAACATTGCCTTTTAACGCTTCAAGGCGTTCAGGGAATAGGAAAAAGTCACCTGCTGAACGTTCTCTCAGATATGGCTGACCAGCGCAGGTGGAAAACGGTCAGGGTCGATTTTCAGCTTGCTTCATCACCGAGTGAATCGCTGTTAACTGCATTACAAGAATTGCGCTCAGGCACGGCTATCGATACGAGTATGCAAGAAAGCAATGAACACGATTCCAGCATACGAAAAGAACCAGAGCAGCGACGTCAAAGCGATAATGATCCGGTTTGTTTGCTGATGGACAATTTTCATTTAATCGATGAGCACACTCTTGCTACCTTGCTCCGGTTCATAGCGATGTCTGACAATGAGACGCTACTGATCGGTGCCGCTTTTTTGCCGACCCGTACAGCAAATCATCATGTTGAAGCGTTCAGTTCAGTCAGATTGCCTATGATCAACATGACGCTGACACCGCTTCTGCACCAAGAAATGGAAAAGTTATTTCTTGAGGGATTTAACGTCACAACGGAGGTCATGAATTCAGTTATAGAAAGGGCCCAAGGGAACCCAGCTCATTTTTATCAGCTTTTGACATCATATAGCCAAAACAAAATACCCAATGAGGTTACTCTAGACCTTGAAAGCAAAGTTGATGAATTTCCCAGTGAATGGCAACGCGTGATGTCATTGATATCTTTTTGGGACGGTAACGTGACATCTACGGACATCTATGCGGTGTCGAATCCGACCCCTGGTGTGATAGAAGCACTGCTCGAAAAGAAGCTTATTAGTCTGTCTTCAGAAAAGGGGATTCATTTGAATCATCCTTTTTTGAATGACGTTATTCAACGAAGAGCAAGCCATAGAGAGAAGCGGGCGATTAATTTAACCATTGCCGATTATCTGGCGTCTGGTGATTCCTCTCCCTGTCAAGAGACACAACGACAGCTCATCGGCTACTATACGAAGGCAGAGGAGTGGCAAAAAGCTGCTCAATTGTCGCTCTCTTTCGGACGACGATGCATAGAATCAGGTGATTATAACAGTGCCAAGCATGACCTTAATACGGCGCTGGAAAACTACCAACGCTTACCAAACCCTGAACAGTGGCTGGAATTATTGTTTGATATTTACTTGGCACAGGCAACAGTCGCTCGAACGACAAAAGGGTGGGTAAGTCATAGTACGGTAGTGGCTTATCAACGATGTATAGAATTGGCAAAAAAGTTGAGTTGTACCTTTCGGCACTGTATTTCACTCAGCGGATTATGGGTTAGGCAATTGATGGCGATGGACTTTAAGTTGTCTGAGGAGACAGCAAATGAAATGCTTTCTCTTGCTGAGCAATCAAATGATACTCGCTGTAAATCCCTGGCCTATAGCTGTTTGACTAATTCGCAGTTTTGGCTTGCCAAGCATCAGGCTGCTATTTGTCATGCAAAAGCGTCATTTGATTGTTACCAAAAAAATGTAAATAAGGATTTTTATACTTCTATTGGCATTAATCCGATCGCGTTGGCGGGGTGCTTTGGCCGTTTATCCGCCACATTGTGTTGTTGTGATGAAGATATCCGATTTTTCCAGCGTTTCCAATCCAACATCAGCCTTGAGAATGAGCCGTTCAGCTATGCTATCGTGTTACAAGGAGAGATCTGGTCTGCTTATCATCTGAAGGAATTCCAGCAGGTCATCACGCTTTCTGAACAATTGTTGGCCATTGCTGCCGCCAACGACTTCCCTTTTTATACAGGCATAGCCTCTCTATTCAAGGGTTGGGCGCTATTTTTCACCGCACCATCGGACCAAGAAACGTCGCTCACGCTTTTTGAGGAAGGCTATCAGCATTGGTTAGCATCGAGCGGCGACCAAATAGCGCACTCGCTTTATTCATTGATGAAAGCTGAACTCTATTGTGAAGTCGGTCGTTCAGAAGAAGCACAGGACATTTTGCAAGATGGGATCGCAGTCGCTCTCGAAAAGAATGAAGCCTGTTATTTATCTCCAATGTATGCGCTTTTGGGTCGTTTAGTTGATGATGATATTGAGCTGATCAAAAGGTCCCATGAAATCGCACATGAGCAAGGTGCTCGATTGTTCCTTAATCAGTAGAGCCAACGTTGAAGCCTTGCGCTATTTTGGTTAGTACGTTTTGTCAATCGCGCTTATTTTTGCGCTAAGCGAGTCTATTATTCGCAATTGAGTAGGCACCGAGTACCGCAAGGCGTTGTCTTTCGGGGTTAGAATGTTTAGCGAGGGCTTGGTTATCTTGAGTTTCTTGCATCATTTTCTAATCCATTAATCTTTGTTTTCGAATATTTGGTTATTTATCAACGTAAGTGCACAACTGCGCCATATCAGTTTGGTATCAGTTGGTCTCTGCGCTTTACTAAAACAGGTGTGGTCGGACAAATAGCTTGTTGATAAAAAGAAACAGCCAACATCAGCGTGCCTGCTGAGGTTAATGTGGGAAGATGGAAATGAGCCCAAAGTGATACTGAATGTGAATGACAGTGTATCTACATTGAATAGGTCACTAACGACAACACATCAGTTGGAGAAAACAATGAAAATGGAATCACAAGAAATTTTGGCTGCGCATTATCATATTGGTAACGGTTTATCTGGAGGAGTGAGTTTTGACATTAAGCTACTCGTAGCCAGCGAAGACAAATCAATTTTGGGTAAGGGACATATTTTTCAGGCAGTTAATCCACCGTTAAATGTGCTGACTGATCTCAATGGCAGTTTCAATTATCAATGTACGATGCGTGATTGCCATATCATGGTGACGTTGCAGGGCTACCAGCCTTATCCAGGCATTCCTCCTGTGGGAATCGATCTTCACAACGTAACACTCAATATCCTACTCAATGATGACTGGAAATCAGGTATAGCATCGTATCAATACAAAAACAGCTCGGGCGAATGGATTGAGGTCGAAAATCAACGCGTTACTCTGCAAGTGCCGGAGCATGTACCAAGCATTGAGCAGCTTAAGGTGGAAAAAGGCGATTTTACGCCTGCGTAAACGCGATCAGTAATGACGCTGCGTTCCAAACACAGATATTCGATAGTGCCGACTATCTGTGTTTGATGTTATAACCTGACACCTTTGCCTAATAGTAACAGCTCAACTTTAGCAGGCTCAGCGACTGATTCAGCGCGCTATAGATGAAGCCAATCAATCATTATTCTTTTGTCATTTTTTGATTTCAGAAGACAAAGCGTCATTGGCCTGAGAATCACCTACCTAGAAACAGCGAAAATAATTTGCCTAATTATTGGATCATTATCTCATTATTATTTTAAGACTGAAATCATTTGGCATTTTAAAAGGTCTACTCGTATGTTGGTAGATTGATATGTGGAGTAATAAAGACATGCCTGAATTTTTAGTTAGAGATTTTAGTGGCCAAGGTGGGTACACAACAAAAAACACTCAGAACGGTAGGCTTCCACGTAGCCGCCACGAGTCGTATGTGCCATGGGGTGTGACGTTAGACTCTAAAGTTGTTTATGCCAAAACAGGCGAGCATACGGGCTTCAACATGGGCAGGGGAAAATATCGACTGAAGCCTTATGATACGAACATCAGTCAGACACGTCGGGCGGAGGCGCAATCTGTGCTTGGTGTAATGGCACTGAACGTTACAGAGTATACAGAAGAAGCGGTGAATAAGGTTTCAACCGGTGTTAAGCAATATCTCCAAACACACAAACGTAACGATTCTCAAGGCGTCACTGAAATGGTCAAAGCGCAGATTGGACACTATTTTTTCACTGGTGGAAGAATGGGTTTTGGCCGTATTAGTGAGGAAAAAGCCAAAGATATTGCCGCTTCTGTCATTTGGGAAAAACTGATTCTAGCGCTAGATAGTGGAACGCTGGAGCAGAAGCTCGCCATTCACGATGCGGTTGGGCGAAAAATTTTGCCAAAACTCAAAGGGCCAGAAGAAGGCAAATATGCAGTATTGGCCAACAAAGTACGAGAAGCTTGGTTTGATGACAGCCGCTATCGTGGCCGCCGCAAAAAAATGGGTGATGCTGCACCTGCAAGCACGGTAGGTGGCATTGTGCCGGCCTCAAGCCAGGATATCGTTGGAGCCGTTGACCAGAAGCGCAACCGTGGTGTTGATATGTTTGAGCGAGACCCAAACCGAGAAGAGCATGCAACGGCAGATAGCTTCTATGATGATGTTGATGTCCGTAACCTCTTGTTTGGCGCGGGAATCTCGGGAACAACTGGCACACTGCTTCAAGCAGCATGTGCATTTGGCGGTTTGCACACTTGGAATGCTGAACTTTGTAAACAATACATGTTGGCGATTGTTGGGTATCTAATTGGTGGCGGTATGCATAGTTTTCATGAGTCTATGGCCATTGCTCAGAAAGCCGGGATTGTAAACTATAACCCTGGGTCCTATGTTGAAGTGTTACCAACCTCATTCCTACAAAGCGTAAAGGGCAAAAATTGGGTCACTCGCTATTATGACGTCTCTGTGCTGGGGGCGATTCATTGGCGTTACAATTCAGGGCGACTGCCATCTCACATTCAACGAAGTTTAGTATCAGATTAAGCCGCTCACACTGAGTCAACGATTTACTTTTATGCAGGGGCTTGTTACCTGTCTTTCTGAGAGCGTGGTGTTGATTTTATCTATATGCTTTTTGGCCGCGCTATTTTCTTTGCTTGTCGCAACGTGTAAAGGAATACAACTGAAATGAATCGTGCTGATATGGAAAAGGTCGTGGTTTACCTGAGCCTTTTCTAATGTGTAGGTCAGCACGTTCTTGTCGACTAATATGGCGTCAACGCGTTGCTTGATCAGCTTTTCAATACCTTCTTCTGTACTGCTGATCTCATACTTCTTAAAATTGGTAAGCTGTTCAAAATCGTCACTGTATCTGTAACCTCTCTGAACACCAATGGTGAACCCAGTTAAACTCTCACGACCGCTATATTGTAGTGGGCTTTTATGTCGACTCAGCACCACTATTTCATTCCAGTAATAAGGTTGGCTGAAATAAAGAAAGCGCTCCCTCTCTCCAGTCTTCCATGCGCCTAAAATGACATCTTTTTCCATTGTTCGCACGCTCTTCAACGCTCGATTCCAAGGCTGTAGCTTAATGTCGAGTAGTAAGCCTGAATGTTCAAAAATATCAATCAGAATCAGTTGCGCTTTTCCTGTGTCTGGCGCTTCTTGAAAGTAAGGTGGCCATACGTCTTGTGTCCCTTTTACGCTTATCAAGGAACCCTGTGCAAGAAATGGAACAAAAGCCAGTAAAAACAACCTCATACTTTTTCAGCCCCATTAATGAGTAAACTGTTCTTAAAATAGTCAATAAAGCCTTGATTGACTAGTTTCAATTTGATGCCTATTTCGCCAGTTTGACTTTTACAGAACGAAAGAATTCTTATCTTTAGTGCTCTAAATAATAAATTGCAGATTAGCAAAAGTCGTAGCCTCGGGTGAGTGACGTTTGTGCATTTATATAAAGCCTTGCACTCAAGTGTTTGAGTGTTCATTTTTGAATTATCTAATTGATACTTATGGATTTAATTACGATTTCCTCAGCGGGTTGGATGTGTTTTCTACTTTGTGGATTGATTGATTTTGACTAAATTGATTGATCGAGTTATTAATCAAAATTCTCTAAAATTTAGGTTTAATGTATCGGTTTTTTGAAAAATAGTTTGAGTACTAACTAATTTTCAGGCATTTTATATTTAATTGAACGTTCAATTAAAAAAGGGAGTGCGGTAATGCCTAAGGTAGGGATGCCAAACATAAGGAAGCCTCAACTGGTTCAAGCCACCATGGCAGTGATTGATAAAGTCGGCTTGCATGCTGCGAGTATTTCGCTGATTAGCAAAGAAGCAGGCGTATCGACGGGCATTGTTAATCACTACTTTGGTGGCAAGCAGGGTTTGCTTCATGAAACCATGAGAGAGGTACTTCGCCAGCTTTCCACTACCGTGACTGAGCGTTTAAGTCAGCTACCAAAACATGCCCATCAACAGCGTATTAACGCCATCATTGATGGGAACTTTGTCGGCTATCAAGCGGAAAACAAAGTGGCCAAAACATGGCTAGCTTTCTGGTCCTATTCTGTTCACGAACCTGAGCTCAAACGCCTCCAACGTGTTAATGAAAAGCGACTTCTTTCCCACTTGAGCATCGAGCTAAAAGCGCTGTTTGAAAAAGAGCAGGCAGAAATCATTGCTCATGGTATCGCGGCTTTGATCGACGGTATCTGGCTCCGCGGGATAATGAATCCTGATGGCATAGATGCCAACAAAGCTAGATTGATCATCAACGATTATCTGGACAAACAACTTACTTTCTATTCTCAAAAATAACGAAAAGTCAGAACTATCAAATGGATATGAAATCACTATACATCGATGGCTGTGCATGTAACGCAACATCGGGTGAAAGCTTTACAACTTACAACCCTGCCAATGGCGAGCCGCTGGCCACTATTGGTCAGGCGAGCCCTAAAGACTTAGAGCGCGCGATCGAATCCGCCAAGCAAGGCTTTAAAATTTGGTCGGCCATGACTCCAATGGAGCGCAGCCGTATTTTGCTTAAAGCGGTTGCAATCTTGCGTGAGCGCAATGATGAACTAGCTGCTTTGGAAGTGGCTGATACAGGTAAGCCGCTTCAGGAAGCGATTGAAGTGGATATTGTTACCGGCGCCGATGTTATCGAGTACTTTGCAGGTTTGGTGCCTGGAATGCAGGGTGAGCAGCAACCGCTAAGTGAGAATCAGTTTTTCTATACACGCCGCGAGCCACTCGGTATTTGTGCTGGCATCGGTGCCTGGAATTACCCAATCCAGATTGCAATGTGGAAATCTGCGCCAGCTTTGGCGGCAGGTAACGCCATGATCTTCAAACCGTCGGAAGAAACACCTCTGACCGCTTTAAAACTAGCAGAAATTTTCTCTGAAGCTGGTCTGCCAGATGGTGTGTTTAACGTCGTGCAGGGAGACCATCGTGTCGGACAAATGCTAACGGCACACCCAGAGATTGCAAAAGTCTCATTCACGGGTGAGTCGGGTACTGGCAAACTTGTGATGGCGGATAGCGCCAAAACACTGAAACAAGTCACGATGGAGCTCGGTGGCAAATCTCCAATGGTGATCTTTGATGATGCCAAGCTAGACAATGCAGTTTCTGCTGCGATGGTTGCCAACTTCTATACCCAAGGTGAAGTGTGCACTCATGGCACACGTGTTTACGTTCATGAAGCGATTTACGATGGGTTCGTTAGTCAGTTGAAAGAACGAACTGAAAAGCTCATTGTGGGTAATCCAATGGATATGGATACTCAAATCGGCGCTCTGATCTCCAAAGAACATCTGGGTAAGGTTTTAGGTGCGATTGAAGAAGCGAAACAAAGCGGTGCGACACTGCTGACGGGCGGTTATCAAGTCAAAGAAAATGGGTTGGAGAATGGCAACTTTGTTGTTCCGACGGTATTCACCGATTGCACCGATGACATGCCACATGTTCAGAATGAAATTTTCGGCCCCGTCATGTCTGTTCTGAAATTCTCACAGGAATCGGATGTGATTGAGCGAGCTAACGATACTTCTTATGGCTTAGCTGCCGGGGTATTTACGCAGGAGCTGTCTCGCGCGCACCGAGTGATTCACCAATTGCAAGCTGGCATTTGCTGGGTTAACACTTGGGGTGATTCTCCAGCTGAAATGCCAGTAGGTGGCTATAAACATTCTGGTATTGGCCGTGAAAACGGACCAGAAACGCTTCGCCATTACACTCAGACAAAGAGTGTCCTAATTGAACTTGGCGATTACGCCAGCCCTTACGCCTAAGCAGCAACGGAGATACGAAATGGAGCAACGCTACGATTATATTATCGTTGGTGCAGGGTCGGCGGGTTGTGTACTGGCTGACCGCTTGTCTGAAAGTGGCGAGCATCAAGTGCTTCTGCTCGAAGCTGGAGGTACGGACAAAAGCATTTTCATCCAAATGCCGACTGCACTGTCTTACCCGATGAATACAGAAAAGTATGCGTGGCAATTTGAGACCACCGCGGAAGAGGGTTTGGATGGGCGTAAGCTTCATTGCCCTCGAGGTAAAGTGCTGGGTGGCAGCTCTTCGATCAACGGAATGGTTTATGTCCGTGGCCATGCCTGTGATTTTGACGAGTGGGAAGAACAAGGAGCAAAAGGTTGGAACTACCAGTCTTGTCTACCTTATTTCCGACGTGCTGAATCGTGGAATGGTGGCGAAGATAAGTATCGTGGAGGAAGCGGTCCGGTCGGAACCTGTAATGGTAACGACATGAAGCTTAATCCTCTATACCAAGCCTTTATTGAAGCGGGTAAAGAAGCGGGTTATCCGGAAACTGAGGATTACAACGGTTATCAGCAGGAAGGTTTTGGCCCCATGCACATGACGGTGGATAAAGGCGTCCGTGCTTCGACCTCTAACGCCTACTTAAGGCGCGCACTGAAACGTTCTAATCTGACACTAATTAAAGGTGTTGTTGCCCATAAGGTGTTACTGGATGGCAAAAAAGCGATTGGCGTAGAGTTCGAACGCTCTGGAAAAGTCGTCAAGAGTTATGCCAATAAAGAAGTGGTATCGAGTGCAGGCTCAATCGGCTCGGTTCAACTGCTGCAATTGTCAGGTATTGGACCTGAATCAGTACTCAAAAACGCCGGCGTTGAAGTCATGCATGATTTGCCGGGGGTAGGTGAAAACCTTCAAGATCACCTTGAAGTATACTTCCAATACCACTGTGAAAAACCGATTACACTCAACAGTAAACTGGGTCTTGTGAGCAAAGGGATGATCGGTGCTGAATGGATCCTGACCCGTAAAGGCTTAGGCGCGACGAACCATTTTGAGTCATGCGCATTTATCCGTTCTCGCAAAGGACTGAAGTGGCCAAATATTCAGTATCACTTCCTACCTGCCGCGATGCGCTACGATGGTCAGGCGGCGTTTGATGGTCATGGCTTTCAGGTGCATGTTGGGCCGAACAAACCACAGAGCCGCGGGCGTGTCGCTATTACCTCTGCTAATCCAAGTGACAAACCAAAAATCGAGTTTAACTACATTTCAACGGAGCAAGACCGTCAGGACTGGCGTGACTGTATTCGTCTGACTCGTGAAATCCTTTCTCAACCTGCCATGGATGTCTATCGCGGTAACGAAATACAACCGGGTGAAACCATAGTGACTGATGAGGCGATTGATGAGTGGGTGAAACAAAACGTAGAGAGTGCCTACCACCCATCATGCAGTTGCAAAATGGGGGCAGAAGATGACCCGATGTCTGTGTTAGATGAGCAGTGTCGAGTCCGTGGCATCGAAGGATTGCGAGTTGTGGATTCTTCTATCTTCCCAACGATTCCAAATGGCAACCTCAACGCGCCGACTATTATGGTTGCGGAACGTGCTGCCGATTTGATATTAGGCAAGCCTCTGATTGAAGGGAAAGAGTTACCAGTATGGATTGCTCCGGACTGGGAAGAAAAACAGAGAATCAAGACACCGAAAAGAGACGTGTCGTCTATCTCGTAAAGTCAGTAAATATTACAAGGAAACTATTATGTCTATGATGACAAAAACGCTGTCGACTATCGCTCTAAGTACGATGGCCACAGCAACCTATGCCAACCAATGTGAAACCGTTCGATTTGCGGACGTCGGCTGGACTGATATTACCGCTACAACAGCAGTCACTAGCGAGCTACTTAAAGGTCTGGGCTACAAAACGAAAACTGATTTATTGTCTGTTCCCGTCACTTATTCATCTATGGCAAACGGTGATATCGATATCTTCCTTGGCAACTGGATGCCAACCATGGAGGGAGATATCGCTAAATACCGTCAAGCGGGCACAGTAGAAACAGTTCGAGCAAACCTTGAAGGGGCAAAATACACGTTAGCCGTACCTAAATATGTTTATGACGCAGGCGTCAAAAGCTTTGCTGACATAGCAAAAAATGCCGACAAATTTAAAGATCGTATTTACGGCATTGAGCCTGGCAATGATGGCAATCGCCTGATTCAGTCAATGATTGATAGTGATGCGTTTGGGCTTAAAGATTTCAGCCTCGTTGAGTCTAGTGAGGCAGGTATGGTTTCGCAGGTATCACGAGCGGCTCGTCGCAACCAGTGGATTGTTTATCTCGGTTGGGCACCACACCCAATGAACAGCAATGTCGATATGGAATACCTTGATGGTGGTGATGACTTCTTCGGCCCGAACTACGGTGGTGCGAATGTCTACACCAACGTACGTTCTAACTATCTAAATGAATGTCAAAACGTAGGTCAGCTACTTCAGAATCTAGAATTTAGCCTAGAGATGGAGAATGAGTTGATGGAAGCGATCCTTAACCAAAACGTTAAACCATCAAAGGCGGCTCTCAAGTGGCTGCAAGCAAACCCAGAGCAAGTGAAATCTTGGCTTAAGGGTGTGAAGACTCTTTCTGGTAGTGATGCAGCTGAAGCTGTAAACAACTACGTCAAATCAAATGCATAAAGTGACTAGGTGGGCGTTTTCGTCCACCTAACAACGTAAGGTTTTATTGTGAATTTTATTACCAACAACAAAATCCCAGTGGGTGAATGGATGGAAACGGGCGTCGACTGGCTGACAATGAATGCAGCGGGCTTTTTCGACTCTGTTTCTTATTTTCTTGAAACCATCATTCTTTTTGTTGTCGACCTTTTTAAATGGATGCCACCGGCGTTGCCTATTCTTCTTACCGCGGCTATTGCTTGGTATCTACATCGGAGCATTCCTTTAGTGCTGTTTATCATCGGTGCACTTCTAACGATCCTTAACCTTGGCTACTGGCAAGAAATGCTGGAAACCTTTGTCTTAGTGTTTGCTGCGACAACGATTTCCGTATTAATTGGCGTTCCAGTTGGCGTGATGGCAGCACATCGTCCGTGGTTATATACCTTATTGAGGCCAATTTTGGACTTGATGCAAACCGTTCCTACTTTTGTCTACCTGATACCTACTTTGGTGTTGTTTGGTTTGGGCATTGTTCCTGGGCTAATTTCAACCATCATCTTTGCGATAGCTGCGCCTATCCGCCTGACTTATCTGGGTATTACCAAAGTGCCGGAAGAACTGATTGAAGCGGGGCAGGCATTTGGTGCCAGCAAAATGAAACTGTTATTCAAGGTAGAACTACCTGCGGCGCTACCAAGCATTATGGCGGGTATCACCCAATGTATTATGTTGTCGCTTTCTATGGTGGTGATTGCGGCTCTCGTTGGGGCTGATGGTCTGGGTAAACCAGTGGTTCGCGCTTTGAATACTGTGAATATTTCTCAGGGCTTTGAAGCGGGGCTGGCTATTGTGCTGGTTGCGATCATCTTAGATCGCTTGTGTAAATCTCCAAATCAGAAGGAAGTGTAATCATGGATGCGATTAAAATTCAGAACCTCGATGTTGTATTTGGTGATCAGCCGCACAAGGCCTTAGCTCTGCTCGATGAAGGCAAAGCACGTCAGGAAATTATCGATCAAACAGGGCAAGTCGTGGGCGTTGATAATGTCACTATGAGTGTCAAAGAAGGCGAGATCTGCGTATTAATGGGCTTATCTGGTTCAGGTAAATCAAGTCTACTTAGGGCTGTGAATGGCTTGAACTCAATCAGCCGCGGCTCGTTGCAAATCAAGGATGGCGATAATCAGGTCGAGCTCTCTTCTTGCAATGAAGAAACCTTAAGACACCTGCGCACGCACAGAGTATCTATGGTATTCCAGAAGTTTGCCTTAATGCCATGGCTGACCGTACTCGACAACGTTGCGTTTGGTCTTGAAATGCAAGGTATGCCGAAAGCTGAACGACGAGCGAAAGCACGTGAGCAGTTGGAAATGGTCGAGCTTTCAGACTGGGAGCACAAATATCCGCATGAGTTATCTGGTGGTATGCAGCAACGTGTAGGCTTAGCAAGAGCTTTCGCCATGGACACCGACATTCTATTAATGGACGAGCCGTTTTCAGCCCTTGATCCATTGATTCGTGCACAATTGCAAGACGAGCTAATCCAGTTGCAGAAAAAGCTCAATAAGACGATTCTGTTTGTTAGCCATGATCTCGACGAGGCACTTAAAATTGGCAACAACATTGCCATTATGGAATCGGGAAAACTGATTCAGCACGGCAAGCCAGAGCAAATTGTGCTATCTCCAGAAAATGACTACGTTAAAGACTTTGTGTCTCACACCAATCCGCTCAATGTATTAAAAGGCCGCTCTCTAATGCAACCTGCGAGTGAGTTGGTACAGGAAGACGCGAGATGGCAAATCTGTCCGACGAAAAAAGTGTGGGTTGAAGAACGTAATAATCAGTTGCATCTGGATAATAAAGCCGATCTCAAACTGGTGGATTGGCGTGATGAGGCCACTGAGCTATGCGACATCAGTCAAGAATCGGTGGTGATTGCTAGCCCAGATATCGGTATGCGAGAAGCGATCAAGTTAAAACAACGCAGTGGTCAACCGATACTATTGGTTGAAAATGATGAGTTGATTGGCGTGTTGGACGACAGCGATTTTTATGCGGGCTTGCTAGGAAAGCTCAATCATTCAAAAGCGGCTTAGCACAATACTAAATACGAAAAAAGTCCAACGGCGCATGATGTGTAGGCATTGCGCGCCGTGTCTTGGGGCGCTTACCGCTTGAATACCACCTCAGCGTCAACGATAGAAATGATCAGTGCGAACAAAATGATCAATCTGTTTAGGTACAAACGAAGTGTAAATCATACTGGTATGCGCGCTTTTCATTTCTATATGGTCACTCATCCCTTCAATTTTCGTTTCATCGACGGTGACCGTACCATCAGACAGTGTATTGTTACCCATCATCAGCAGCGCTCTAGCGCCCAACGCCAGTGTACCTGCAATACTGCCGAGTTTCTGAGGGAAGCGCCAAACATCCTCATGTTCTTTTAAACCAAACTCAGCAGCATTGCCGAGCATCGCGCCCATACCAAGGTCCTGGATACGGCTAACGATAGAAGCGCCTCTTAAAGGAGAACCTACGGCAACGACATGAGATACTTTGTTAGTCTCTGGCTCTCTGGAGGCTAAGTAATGCTTTATGATCAAGCCGCCAAGGCTATGACCCACAAGAACGTTTTGCTGATGAGGTGAAAGTGCTTGGTCTATCTTAGTCAAAACCTTATTCTCATCGATCGATACACTGTTGTAGCTGATGGTCTGAGTCTCATATCCGTATGAACGCAACTTTTGACTCAATGGCTGCATCGCCAATCCATGCATGTACAGGCCATGAATAATGACTATTTTCATAGGGTGCCTCAATGACAAAATCTTAACCTTATTTTGCCAATTCTGTACTGGCTTAACCAGTGAGGAATAGCATATTTGATAATTTGCTGACAGTAATTGACCAGTCTGGTTGATTGATATGATGATAAAGAATTGAATCAGCTCCGAGCTTACGATAATAGCAAAGCGAGTCGCTGGAGAGTAACAATGCAGTAGACAGGTGCGGTGGCTTGTAGAGTTGTTTTTGAGCGAGTGACTTAAAAAAGCAGGCTATCTAGCCTGCCTTACACACAGACTTAAATGTAGATTTTACTGCGCGAGTATAATACGGCGTCGCCAGAAACAATGACCTCACTCTCTTCGATGTGACAATACAAGATGCCTCCACGTTTTGATGCTTGGTAAGCTTTTAGGTGGGTTTTGCCGAGTTGCTTGGACCAATAAGGGGCTAGCCCAGCATGAATTGACCCTGTCACTGGATCCTCGCAATCACCGACATCTGGCCAGAAATAACGAGATACAAAATCGTACTCTGTTCCTTGAGCGGTGACCACCAGATCAAATGGAGTGAGCGATTCCAGATGCTCTCTACGCACATTGAGTTCCCTGATATCGTGTTCGTTCTCATAGATAGCAAAGTAGGCCTGCTGGCTTTTAAGGACTTTGTTTGGGCAGATAGAGACCGATTCATACAATGCAGGAGGAATGTCACATTCTACTGGTTCCTTGATGGGAAATGTCATCAATATTCTACCTGAAAGATCTTTTTCTACTTTGAGCTTACCCACTTGTCGAGTCTCAAACTCGATAGTGCCACTAGTCTCAAAAAATTGATAAAGGACAAAGGATGAAGCGAGTGTAGCGTGACCGCAGAAATCAACTTCGGCTTTAGGTGAGAACCAGCGAATTTCGTATTGGTTAGCACCAGTCGGTTTAATAAACGCGGTTTCAGAAAGGTTGTTTTCTGTTGCGATATTTTGCATTGTTTCGTCGCTGAGCCAGTCGGTCAAAGGAACAACTGCTGCGGAGTTACCTTTGAAACGCTGTGTTGTAAATGCGTCACAGGTGAACATATCCAGTTCCATATCTATCTCCATACGTTGTTTGAATTTGTTTTTTTAATGGTATTCATAAAGACAATGCATTGTAACGGTGTACAGTTTCTCATTGAGAATAGATTCACACAGAATAATGCTTTTGTTGCATTTCGTTCAATGAATTAGTAGAGGGAACTTGAAATTATAGGCTGGAATTAGAGAAAGGCGTTGTGGCCCGAATGATTTCCATCGGACCACGACGAGTTTTTTTACGCAAACCGCACCAAAGAATCTTGATTGAGTTGGTTAATGTTTTGTGCACCAGTCAGAGTCATGGCAACGCGCATTTCCTTTTCGTAGAGGTCGAGAAGGTTTTCTACACCTGCCTGTCCCTGTGCGGCAAGTGCATAAATGTAAGAACGGCCTAGCATGGCGCAATCTGCACCCAAGGCGAGCATTCTGACTACATCCAGGCCAGTACGAATACCAGAATCAACAAAGATCTTCAGATCACCTTTTACTGCATCAGCTATGCTCGGCAATGCTTTAACCGACGACATCACGCCATCTAACTGGCGACCGCCGTGGTTGGAAACCACAATGCCATCAGCACCAAATTTAACGGCATCTTTTGCATCCTGCTCATCCAGAATTCCTTTGATGACCATGGGGCCATCCCAGAAGTCACGGATCCACTCTAGGTCTTGCCACGAGATGGAAGGATCAAAATTTTCACCTAACCAGCCAATATAGTCTTCGAGCTTGGTTGGCTCACCGCGGTAGGTTGAAATATTGCCTAGATCGTGTGGTTTCCCAAACAGGCCGACATCGAATGCCCAAGAAGGATGACGCATCGCTTGAAAGACTCTGCGCATTGCAGCATTTGATCCGCTCATACCAGAATGCATGTCACGATAGCGCGCTCCCGGCACTGGCATATCAACCGTAAAGACAAGGGTTGTGACTCCGGCTGCTTTCGCGCGCTCAAGCACGTTTTTCATAAATCCACGGTCCTTTAACACGTAGAGCTGAAACCACATTGGTCGTGCCAGCTTTGGGGTGACTTCTTCAATAGGGCAGACAGACACGGTCGACATCGTAAATGGGATGCCCTTGTTTTCTGCGGCCATAGCGGCCTGTACTTCACCACGTCTCGCATACATGCCAGTCAGTCCGACTGGAGAGAGCGCAATTGGCAGAGCGAATTTTTCACCAAAGATTTCGGTTTCTAGATCCAGGTCAGACATATTTTTGAGCACACGTTGTTTTAACGCGATATCCGCGAGATCTTCGGTATTGCGTCGCAATGTGTGCTCGCCATAGGAACCACCATCAATATAGTGGAACAAGAACGGCGGAAGTTTCGATTTAGCCGCTTTACGGTAGTCTGTTGAAGCCGAGATGATCATAAATTCAGTCCTACATTTACATATTGGGGGCCTAAATAAGGCAAGAACGACATCTGTAATAGATTAACAAGGCGTTAATACCCTCAGTGATTCGACACGAGTGGCTGGTCTCGCAAGGGATGGGTATTAACCTAAAAAGCTTATTGCATTAGGGCATCGGTAACTTGGATACCGTAAATGGCCACTAAACCAATAAGTCCCGTCATTACAAGATAGTAGAATGTTGGGATAATGGTTTTACGTAGTGTTGCACCTTCACGACCTAGAAGGCCAACGGTTGCGGAAGCGGCAACGACGTTATGAATAGCTATCATATTGCCTGATGCTGCACCGACGGCCTGCAGAGCGACAACGACGGCACTTGAAATAGATAACGTTTGGGCTACTTCAAATTGGAACTGGCTAAACATCATGTTAGAGACGGTATTTGAGCCGGCGATGAATGCACCCAAAGCCCCCACTGTTGCGCTGAGCGCAGGGAATGCTTCACCAACCAAACCTGCAGCGAAGTTTGCGGTAGTCACAGGCATGCTGGCTAAATCAGCACCGTTGACTCCAGAGTTGATAAAGATACGCACCATAGGGATAGTAAACACAAGTACGAATCCTGCACCAATCAATGTTTTGCTCGATTCACCAAACGCTTTCGCCAATGGGGCAGTACTGCGTGCTTGAAGAAGTACTGCTAGCAAAGCGACAAACACTAAGAGTCCACCCGGTAGGTATAAAGGTTGGATAGCGGTACTGATACCAGCCTCGCCAAGAATGTTACCAAACGATAAACTCACGCCGCGCAGTATAGCCTTAAACTCAGCACTGACACGACTAGCAACTAGAACGACAGCCAGAAGCACATACGGTAGCCAAGCCATAACCATGCTCATTGGCTTGTCTTTAGGGTCTGTGAGATCAATCTTCAGAGAGCCTAACCATTCTGCTGGCCATTTTTTCTCGTCTTCAAAGTCCCAAGTGGTGTTGGGCACTAGGAACCCCCGTTTAGCTGCAGAAACCACAATGGTTAAACCAACCAGACCACCGATGAGTGATGGGAACTCCGCACCCAAGAACACGCCGGTTAACGCGTAAGGAATGGTGAAGGCGAGTCCTGCAAAAAGAGCAAATGGAATGATATCTAGGCCCTCTGTCCAGCTTCTATTCTTACCAAAGAAGCGTGTTAACATCATCGCCATCAGTACCGGGATTAGGGTGCCAACACAGGCATGGATAAGTGCCACGCTTGAGGTAATTTGCTGAAGATAGGCGTCCCAGTTTGAGCCGTTAGTCACAAGCGCTTCAGTAATATTGTGTGTGTCTAGGCCTTTGTTCACACCAACAATAATTGGGGTTCCCACTGCACCGAAAGACACTGGCGTAGATTGAATCATCATTCCCATTAGAACCGCGGCAAGGGCTGGAAAACCAATAGCGACAAGAAGCGGCGCCGCAATGGCAGCTGGGGTACCAAAACCAGAGGCGCCCTCAATGAATGAGCCAAAACACCAAGCGATGATGATCGCCTGAACTCGACGGTCTGGCGAGATATTGGTAAATCCATTGCGGATGGTTGATATCGCACCAGTGTGTTTTAGTGTGTTGAGCAGGAAAATGGCACCGAAGACAATCCACAGTACAGAGACAGTGATGCCCAGTCCCTGAAAAATGGAGGCAAGAACTCGGGCAGTAGACATATCCCAACAGAACAGGGCAATTACTACTGTCAATCCGAAAGCAACAGGCATCGCGCGTTTCGCTGGCCAGTTGAGACCGACTAATAATATAGCCGCAACCACTATCGGCGAAAAGGCCACTAAGGCCAGTAAGGTTTCACTCATTGGTACATCCTCGTACAGGCTTTTACTTTTACAAATCAGGATTCTCTGGAATCTCTTAGATTTTATAATTGTGATATTTGTGTTAATTCGAGGTGAATTTACCCCTTTATTTTTTATTGATATAGGGAAATAATGAAAATAATTAATTCCAAAAATGACATAATGATATGCGTGCGGACGATATAATTTTATTTTCTCAGGTGGTAGAACTGGGTAGTTTTAGTAAGGTGGCAGAGATAAATAACCTTACAAATTCGGTAGTTAGCAAAAGAATAGCTCGATTAGAAGAAGCAATTGGCGTTCAATTATTATATCGAACTACGCGTAAATTGACGTTAACGGAGGCTGGTAAGGCACTGACCCACGGCGCGAAAAATGTGAAGCAAGCCGCTCAGGAAGCGATGGATGCAGTATCGGGATTTGGTGAGAATATCAGCGGTCACATCAAAATGTCGGTGCCCTCAATTTCTGGCGACCTGATTTTGGCTGATGCAGTGGCAGAATTTTGCAACTTGCATCCAGGCTTAACGGTCGATATGTCTCTCGATAATCGCTTTGTTGATCTTGTAGAAGGCGGGTATGATCTTGTGATCCGGACGGGCTACCTTGAAGATTCGAGTCTTATTGCTCGACATATTCTTGATTCTCAATGGGTGGTTTGTGCATCACCTTCTTACATTGCGCGGAATGGAAAACCGATCCAGCCCGAAGATCTTGTTACCCACAACTGCCTGCAATACGCCTATCAAACAACAGGCGCCTCCGAGTGGGAATTTAAATCTGAGGCAGGGAACTATACGGTCAAGGTGTCCGGCTCCTTCTCGACGGATAATGCGACGGCACTAAGAAAAGCAGCAATGGGCGGGCATGGGATTGCATACGTACCACGATGTTTGGTTTATCACGACATTCGCAACGGTCAATTGGTGGATCTGTTTCCAGAATTGGTCGGCAAGCGGTTGGGAATTTACGCAGTCTATCCGTTTACTCGTCAACCGCCCAATAAAGTTAAGCTGCTAATTGAGCACATTCGGGCGCGCTACTTGGCTATTTCTCACTATTTCTAAGAGAAAAAAGCCGATGCGTCCATGCATCGGCTTTGATTGGCGGCCAAACCAATGTGTTTCTGCTTACTAAGCTGCGACGATCTCTTCGTCTAAATCGAAAGACGCATCGATAAGCATCTTAGTGTAGTCATTTTTCGGAGAGTGGAAGATGTCATCGGCGGTGCCTTCTTCCATCACTTCGCCTTTCTGCATCACGAGTACTCGATCAGAAAGTGCTTTCACTACGCTCAAGTCATGGCTGATGAACAGGAAACCAATGTTGTGCTTTTTCTGAATATCTTTAAGCAGGTCGATAACGGTCAACTGTACCGAGCGGTCGAGTGCAGACGTCGGTTCATCCAACAGAATGAATGACGGTTCTAGGATCAAAGCACGAGCAATGGCGATACGCTGACGCTGACCACCAGAGAACTCATGTGGGTAACGGTTGATTGAGTGAGGGTCGAGTCTCACTTCTTCCAATGCTTTGCGAGCGCGCTGCATGCGTTCAGCACGGCCCATCTGAGGCTGATGCACGGTTAGACCTTCAGTAATGATGTCGCCGACGGTCATACGTGGAGATAGAGAACCATAAGGGTCTTGGAACACCATCTGAATGTCTTTCTTAAGCGCAAAGCGTTCTTTTTCACTTAGCGCCTTAACATCCTGACCTTTAAATTCAATCCCACCTGTACAAGGTAACAGGCCGATAAGTGCGCGGCCAAGCGTCGATTTTCCTGATCCTGATTCTCCAACAATACCCAAAGTTTCACCTTGCTTAAGCTCCAGGGAGATACCCTTAACCGCTTCAAAGTACTCATTTTTGCTCTGAATAAAATGAGACTTTATGAGGAATTTGACGCGAATGTTATCGGCTTTAAGTAATGGCGGTGCGCCAACTTCTACCGGATCTTTACTGCCTTTTGGAATCGAGTTGATCAACATCTTTGTGTAATCATGCTGAGGATGGTTAAACAAGGCCTGGCACTGTCCTTCCTCAACCACATCGCCTTTACACATAACGATGACTCGGTCAGCAAGGTGTTTTACGACCCCTAAGTCATGTGTAATGAACAAAATAGCCATGCCCATCTTAGCCTGAATCTCTTTAATTAGATTCAGCACTTCTGCTTGTACTGTTACATCAAGCGCAGTAGTTGGTTCATCAGCAATAAGAATGTCAGGTTCGTTGATCAATGCCATCGCAATCATAATACGTTGCAACTGACCGCCTGAGAATTCATGCGGATACTTAGTGTACGCCTGCTCTGGATTTGGAAGGTGAACCAGATTAAACAGTTCAAGTACTTTTTGTTTAGCCTGAGAACGCGAGACTGGACGATGACACATGATGGCTTCCGCCACCTGAATACCCACTCGCATGAACGGGTTGAGAGACGTCATTGGTTCCTGAAAAATCATACCAATGCGGTCGCCGCGAATGGACTGCATCTCTCTTTCGGCTTTATCGACCAGTTGCTCACCCTCAAAAATGATGCTGGACTGAGAGTGAACAATGGCGTTATTTGGTAGTAACTGCATCAGAGCATTAGTCGAAACGGACTTACCGCTACCGGATTCACCTACGATAGCGAGTGTTTCCCCCTGAAAGAGTTCAAAGTTAACATCCTTTACTGCGTCTACAATACCGTCGTTGGTTGTAAAGCTTACTGAAAGGTTTTTCACTTCTAGAATTGGCATCTGTGACATTTGCATTCCTTGTTTTAATTTATTTGATGCGAGCTTTCCGTTGCATTGCCATAGCTCTTCAATGCTGAAAAGTGGTGATGAGCCTTTTGAACTTGTTGAAATTCTAACATCCACTGAGCATTACGTTGAGCACTACAAAACGCGCCCATATGGCGCAAAAGATCCTCACAGTTTTTCGCAAGAATGTGGTGGGTAGCCTGAACCAATTCTGCAGATTCAATCGACATAAACTGCAGCAAAGCATAACTTTGATTGAGCAAATCGAAGGCATTTTGATGCTGACCCATCTTGTTGAGGATCTCTGATTGAGAGACAGCAGCATCTCGTAAGCCAGTCAATAAACAGCTGAATTGGCAAGGTTTGGTTTGGTCATCCTTTAGCGCGCTTTGAATATGCGTCGGTAAATGATGCAGAACTTGATCGTACAAGTAGTGCGCCTCTGGCCAATGACCTTGTTCTAATAACTGTTCAGCTTTTAGGTAATGTGTCCAGCACTGTTGTAGATCCATGTTCAATTACTCCACCAAAATCGTAACAAGGCATATTTAAATGCAATTTATTATCTATTGCAAACAATTATCATTTAAATGATATTTGTCAGCATAATTGGTGGATATTTAGCCAGTTGAACTCTAATACTGCCTAAGTCACTAAAATATAACCAAAACTGGCCTACACTAAGTCGTTATAGAGTTGATGGAAAACAACAATAAGGAAAGAAAGATGGCAATTCAACGGCTAGAAATGAGCCAGCTGTATCATGCTGCGGAGCTGGAAATGCTACCGAGTAAGTCTACAAAAGAGCTGGCACCCATTGACGAAATCGTCGGTCAAGAACGTGCTCAAAAGGCAGTAGAGTTCGCTATGTCCATTAAGGAGAAAGGCTACAACATCTATGCTATTGGCCAGAACGGCCTTGGCAAGCGAACAATGATTTTGCGTTATCTCAATCGCCACCAGCATGATGCGAAAGCACTTTATGATTGGTGTTATGTGGCAAATTTCGAGGATATCAGGACACCTAAAGTACTGGCACTCCCCTGTGGAATTGGCAGCCAACTCAAGCAAGACATCGAAAAACTGATGTCAAAATTAGTCAATGCGATCCCTCTCGCATTCGATAATGAGCTCTACTACAGTCGAGCTGATAAGCTTAAAAACCAGTTAGCGCAAAAACAGGAAGCAGAGTTAGCCGTCATCACCAAAGAAGCCAAAACCAAAGGCATCAGTCTCACGATTACGACTCAGGGTGACTACCAGTTTGTCGCTATGAATGGTGAGGAGATGCATACTGAGGAGTCTTTTGAGGAACTGACTAAAAAAGAACAAGAATATTTTGGTTCTACGATTGATGAGCTTGAAATCAAGTTGAGAGACATGGTTCGTCAGCTGACGGAATGGGAAGAAGCGTACAGTGAAAAAATCAAGAAGCTGAATGACGACGTGACCTTGGATGTCATTACTCACTTCATCAAACAGCTGAAAAAGGACTACTCTGGCTACGCCGAAATAAAAGCTTATTTGACAGAACTCCAGCAAGATATTGTTGAAAATGCGGATATTTTTCTCGAACAAAGTGCAGAGCAAGGAGAGGTTGCTACGGCATCTCTAGATAAGAAACTGCCTCGTCGCTATAAGGTTAACGTACTTGTAAGCCGTAAGGGTGATGAATTCCCTATTGTTGTCGAAGAGAACCCTAACTATCACAGTTTGTTTGGTTACATTGAAACAGCCACCTTCAAAGGTACCGTATTTACCGATTTCTCATTGATTCGCCCAGGTAGCCTACATAAAGCTAATGGCGGCGTACTCATGATGGATGCTCAAAAAGTGCTTGAACAACCTTATGTCTGGGATGGGTTGAAGCGTGCGCTGCGAGCTCGAAAACTAAGCTTTACCTCGCTCGAAAAAGAAGTCACGTTAACAGGTGCGGTTTCGCTTGACCCTGAAGCTATCCCATTGGATGTAAAGATCATCCTGTTTGGTGATTATCGTACTTATCAATTGCTGCAACATTACGATCCGGAGTTTAGTGAGCTGTTCCGTGTAACGGCTGACTTCGAAGACGAAATGACCCGTAGCCCGCAGTCTGAACTGCAGTATGCGCGTTTTATTTCCAGTGTCGTCAACGACAACAACATGCTCCATTGTGATAAGAAGGCCATCGCACGGATTATCGAGCATAGTTCTCGGCTGTCAGGTGACCAGACTAAGCTATCATTGCACTCAGCCAATATCGCAAACCTGATCCGAGAATCCAATTACGTTGCTCGTCAGGCCAATTCGAACATGATTCGTTCTAGTCATGTTGAAGAGGCTCTGGCCAATCAGGAGATGCGAGTCAGTCGTCTCAAAGACAGTGTGATGGAAGGATTTATTAACGGAACGACCTTGCTCCAAACGGAAGGAGAAGCGATTGGTCAGGTCAACGCGCTATCTGTGTTGAGCACCAGTGAGTACATGTTCGGTGCACCAAACCGTATCACGGCGACGACTTGCTATGGTGGCGGTGAAGTGATCGACATTGAACGCAGCGTCGACTTAGGTGGTAGCATTCACTCCAAAGGTGTGATGATATTGACCGCTTACCTTTCTTCGGTTTTTGGCAAGACGGCGAAAGTACCATTAACCACAACCATCACTTTCGAGCAGTCCTATGGCGGCGTCGACGGTGATAGCGCAAGTATGGCCGAGTTTTGTGCGGTCGTATCAGCCTTCTCTAAACAAGCGAACCGACAAGACATCGCCATTACTGGTTCAATGAACCAATTTGGTGAAGCGCAGCCTATTGGTGGTGTTAACGAGAAAATTGAGGGTTTCTTCGATGTGTGCTCAATTAAAGGTCGTAGCGAGAACCAAGGTGTGATCATACCAAGAGCCAACATGCATAACCTCATGCTACGCCCTGACGTTGTCAAGGCGGTTGAACGAGGTGAGTTTCAAATCTGGGCGATTGACCACGTGACTGAGGCCATCGAATTGTTTATGGGTAGACCTGCTGGTGAACCAAGTGATGAGGGTAGCTATCCAATCGATACGGTATTTGGCATTGCTCAAGCCAAGCTCAATGCATTAAGGAAATAACTCAAAAGGGCTTTCATCTGAAAGCCCTTTTTCATCCTATCGTTCCACCAGCTCATTACCAGAAGCGCGGTTTTTTCCGAAAGCGTCAATGTTACCTAAGGTAGTATCAGCGATGTTGCCGAGCGCTTCCTCGGTGAGGAAAGCTTGGTGCCCTGTGAAGAGGACATTGTGACAAGCGGACAAGCGACGAAAGACATCATCGACAATGACGTCATTGGATTTGTCTCGGAAAAAGAGCTCTTTCTCATTTTCATAAACATCCAGTCCCAGGGCTCCAATCCGTCCAGTTTTTAATGCTTCGATGGCAGCAGCGGCATCCAGCAATCCTCCACGACTTGTGTTGATGATCATAACGCGGTCTTTCATCTGGCTGAATGCTTTTTCATCCAGAAGATGGTAGTTTTCTTCTGACATTGGGCAGTGCAGGGTAATGATGTCACTTTTTTCAAATAACTCTTGTTTTGAACAGTAACGCGCTCCCAGTTCGATGGCGATAGGGTTCTCAAATGGATCAAAGCAAAGTATGTTCATGCCCAGGCCTTTTAGGATACGCATAGTCGCGATGCCAATCTTACCTGTACCAATCACGCCCACAGTCTTACCATGAAAGTTAAAACCAACTAAACCGTCCAATGAGAAATTTGCATCTCGGGTACGTTGGTAGGCTTTATGGAAACGTCGGTTCAGGCTCATCATTAGACCAACCGTATGCTCTGCGACAGATTCTGGTGAATAAGCGGGTACACGAACCACCTGAAGGCCAAGTCGCTTAGCTGCATCTAAATCCACGCGATCAAAACCTGCGCAGCGCATTGCAATCAGTTTTACCCCTTGCTCTGCCAGTACTTCTAATACAGGTGCAGATAAATCATCGTTAACAAACGCACAAACCACCTCGCAATCGTGGGCCATTTTGGCGGTCTTTTTGGTTAACTGAAACTCATGGAAATGGAGTTCAAATCCATACTGCTTGTTTACTTTAGCGAACGACGCTTCGTCATAAGACTTAGCGCTAAACACCGCGACATCTAACATGGTAGGCCTCTCTCAAAATATTACGGGAGGAAATAGAACAGCCTCTATTGAACCGTGATTCCAAGAAAAATTAAACCATAAATTTTATATGGAGTTTGAAACGCTTATATTGCTCAAATGTTTACAGTGACTCTTTTGTTACTAATAGTTTTGCGAGCAAAATTTGCTCAATTTTCATCTCAAGATCACTTTTTTGCTGCTAAAGTGGTATTTATAAATTAAATAGCTCTTGGCTTATTAATCATCTACTTAAATAAAGGTGAAGCTAAGAGCAAATGGGATTTTGTTCTTTGGCTAGGAAATATGGATATGATTAAACAAAAGCTTTCTGAAGTGTCCATAGCAGCACGAGCGTGGTCTATATTAGGCTTGTTTGCTATTGGTTTATTTGCGAATACTCTCCTCAACATTGCGGAGTCCCGTGAACACATGCGCGAAAACTATGAGCGAGGTGTTTCGACTCTGGTCGAATCCGCTTCAGGTGTCGCGAAACACTACTATCAACTCTATCAGTCGGGTCAAATTTCAGAAAGTGAGGCTCAAGGCCGAGCGTTACAGACCATTTCCTCCATGCGTTTTGATGGTGACAACTATATCTTTGTCGGTGATGCTGATGGTGTGCAGTTAGCCAGTGGCGTACTGTCTTTGCTCGGCAAAAATATTCTTGGGCTGAAGGACAGTGAAGGTAAATTCTTTGTTCAGGAACTTTACCAAGTCGCTCATAGTGGCGGTGGTTTTGTCGACTATAGCTGGAAGAATCCAGACAGTGAGGCATTGGATCCTAAAACCAGTTATGCGTTGATTTTCCAACCATGGGGTTGGATGATTGGCTCGGGAATGAATATGGTTGCACTTCAAGCTGATATGCATCGTTCTGAAGTTGCATCCGCGGGCTATGCGATCAGTATTCTTTTAGGACTTTCCATTGCCATTGGCTTTTTCATTAAAACCATCACATCTCCAATTAAGCGTACGGTTCGTGCTATGCAGACCCTTTCCAAGGGGGAGGGTGATCTGACACAAAGGTTGCCTGAAGAAGGCAGCAAAGAATTGAGGCTTTTGGCTCGGTATTTCAACCAGTTTGTGGCTTCCGTTCAGGGAATCATGCTCAGCATCAGCGATTCAGGTAGTCAGGTTTCGAGCGCAGCGAATCAACTTTCTACTTCCGTTCATCATATCGACAACAGCCTCAACCAACAACAAAGCGATGTGGATATGCTCGCGACGGCAATGACTGAAATGCTAGCAACGGTTGAAGAGGTGGCGGCTCGCACTGTGGAAGCGAATGATGCGAGTCGTTTAGCTGCACAAGAAGCCAATCACAGCCGTACGATCATTGACAGAAACGTTGAAGGTGCTAATGAGCTTGCGGCGCAAATCCAGTCTGCGAGTCAGGTTGTACAGAAGCTTGCTTCTGATGCGCGCAATGTTGACACCGTACTTGAAGTGATTCGAGGTGTCGCCGAGCAAACCAATTTACTCGCGCTGAACGCAGCCATTGAAGCAGCAAGGGCAGGTGAACAAGGGCGCGGCTTTGCGGTGGTGGCTGATGAAGTAAGAAGCCTCTCACTTCGCACCCACGAGTCTACTTTGGAGATTCAAAATATTGTTGAGAAACTGCAGATCGGCGCTGAAAATGTGGTGAAAGTCATGGATGAAGGCACAGCAAAAGCCACCAACGCATCACAGCTATCGAGTCAAGCTGGTGAGGCTCTGAACAAGATCAACAAAGAAGTTCATACGATTGAGGACATGAATCAGCACATCGCCACCGCTGCAGAAGAGCAGACGGTGACGGTGAATGATATCAATCGCAATGTTGTGAGTCTGAGTGATATGGCATCGACCGTCTCTGGGGAGTCGGCACAAATGGCCAGTTCTAGTAAGGAGCTTGGGCGAGTGTCGGATGATTTGATGGCAATGATAAATCGCTTTAAGCTTGCTTAGCTTGAGACAGCAGGGTGATATGGTAGAATCGCGACACATTTTTTAATGACGACGATTTCATGCGACATCTCAAAACTGCCATTCACCCTGATATTGGTCCCTTAGACGATAAAACTGTTTTCCAACGCAATGCGGCAAGAGCGATTGTCGTTGATGGTGAAGATATTCTTCTTTTGTATACCGAACGTTATCATGATTACACCATTCCTGGCGGAGGTATTGATGAGGGTGAAGATGTGATTGCCGGTATGGTACGTGAGCTGCAGGAAGAAACCGGAGCGCAAAATATTCACAATATCAAGCCATATGGAATCTATGAAGAATTCCGTCCTTGGTACAAAGACGATGCGGATGTCATTCACATGCATTCATATTGTTACACTTGCAAAGTCGATCGTGAATTAGGTGAAACCGCTTACGAAGACTACGAAATTAACAACGGTATGAAGGCGGTCTGGATGAATATTCATCAAGCCATTGCTCACAATGAAAAAACGATGGCGGAGAGCCCGAAAAAAGGCATGAGCATTGAGCGTGAAACGTTTTTGCTACACATGATTGCTAAAGAAATGCTCTAAACCGTATTGAGCTCACTGCCTTAGTGGGTTTAATACTTAATTAATTGATTAAATGAGTCGGGAATAACATCGGCACAATGATAGCTCTGAGATCATGCCCGACTGAGCCACCATTGCAGTGCGTCAGCCCTAGTGGGCTTTCCCTCCCATTCTGATTGCTGATGTTCCAAATGACCTTAAATTCGCTGCGTACCTTTGCGGACAGTCGCGTACCTTTGGCGCGTAC
>NZ_JXXU01000044.1 GCF_000967495.1 Vibrio neptunius
AACTGGAAAACTGGAAAACTAAGTTGTTCCACTTTGGTTGAGAAATCAACTCTAGCTCTCCAGAAGGGCGAAGCCCGATCCCGTTATCTAGAAGCGGAGCGATCCATAGGACGAAGTCCGTTCCCGCTCTTTAAGCTTCCTTCCTCAACGGGTTTTTCTTACCACCGGTCACAGGATCAGCAGAGCCTTCTGCTTTGGCTTGCTCGGCTCGCTTACGACGAATTTCTTTCGGGTCCGCCAACAATGGACGATAAATCTCGATACGATCTTTATCTCGAACCGTTGCGTCGAGCTTTATGTTACGGCTAAAAACTCCAACCTTATTGTTTGCAAGATCAATCTCAGGATATTGCTCTAAAACGCCAGACTCTCGGATGATCTCTTCAACCGTCATCGTTTTGTTCACAACCAGAGTGTACACTCTCTGTTCTTGAGGTAATGCGTATACCACCTCAACGTGGATCATGTCAGACTCAATACTCATAGCATGCATACACCTGTTTCGCACGCTGAGTGAACGCGTTGACCATATTGCTGGTCAGTTCATTGAAGATTCTACCGAAAGCCATTTCAATCATCTTGCTGGAAAATTCGAATTCCAACTTCAGCTCCACTTTGCAGGCTTGCTCATCTAAGGGAGTAAAAAACCACCCCCCTTTTAATATCTTAAAAGGCCCATCAACCAAATTCATCAAGATCGCTTCATCACTGATCAGCTCATTTGATGTAGTAAACGTTTTACTGATCCCCGCTTTCGAAACGTCAACGGAAGCAACCATGGCAGAACCACTGGATTCAATCACTCGGGAGCCGGAACACCCAGGTAAAAACTCAGGATAACTGGCCACGTCATTTACCAGCTTAAACATCTGTTCAGCGCTGAAGGATACCAGTGCTGAACGACTGACTTGCTTCATATAGACTCCTCAAAACATCTACCCAAACGACAGGCATGTACCAATTTTACTTTTATTTGCACTCAGCGCAAATAAAGGGATTTCCTAACTAGGTTCCTAACCGTATAATGCAGCTATTATGGCAAAGAAAAAATCGAAACAAAAAGCGGGTAGCAATACCATCGCTGTCAATAAGAAAGCTCGCCACGAATATTTCATTGATGATGAAATAGAAGCTGGCATGGAGCTTCAAGGCTGGGAAGTTAAAGCACTTCGTCAAGGTAAAGCAAACATCGCAGAAAGCTACGTGTTTATGCGAGATGGTGAAGCCTTTGTGAGTGGCATGACTATTACTCCTCTTAACCAAGCATCGACACACGTTGTGGCGAACCCTACCCGTGTGCGTAAACTACTGATGAGCCGCCGTGAGCTTGATAACCTTTTTGGTCGAATTAACCGTGAAGGTATGACGCTTGCTGCACTCTCGCTCTACTGGTCTCGCTCTTGGGTGAAGATGAAAGTCGGTGTTGCGAAAGGTAAGAAGCTGCACGATAAACGTACTGATCTAAAAGAAAAAGATTGGGCGAGAGAAAAAGCACGCGTAATGAAGAGTTCACTGCGCTAATATTGAGCACTTAAACGCACAAGTCTAGACAGGTTACACTTTTCTGGTACTATGCGAAGAACACTTTGGGGCTGATTTAGGATTCGACAGGAATTTTGCAGTCTGAGGTGCATGCCGTGGGGCGGTTGGCCACGTAAAAAGCCGCAAAAAAATAGTCGCAAACGACGAAAACTACGCACTAGCAGCTTAATAACCTGCTCAGAGCTCTCTCGCCCTAGCTTCCGCACGTAAGACGGGGACCAACGAGAGATCAAACCCAAACGCGCTAGCCCGGATTCTCCCGCCTGAGAGATGAACGGCGAAATTTAATTCAGGATAGTCACTTACTGGCGTGTCGGTTCGCAGGTACTTGGTGAATTTAAAGATCGACTAAGCATGTAGTACCAATGATGAATGGTTTTTGGACGCGGGTTCAACTCCCGCCAGCTCCACCAATTCAGAAACTTTCTAAGTAAGAACATACGCTTAGAAGGGAACAATCAGTAAGTTAAGTATGTGGTACTAAAAAAAGGTACTAAAATGAAATACTTAACTCAGAAAAAAACAGGCACTTGGTATTTTCGATACCAAGTGCCTTTTTTGTACCGCCGTTTTTTCGGCAATCGAACCGAAATCAAAAAATCACTTCATACATCAGATAAAATGACTGCCCATGTTAAAGCCCTCAAATTTGAATCAGCAGTAAAAGAACGAATTATGACTATAAAGCAGTATCTTACTCTCGAAGCCGCAAATAAACTCATTGCGACACATACGGGCTCTACACTAATGAAGATTGAGTGCGCTGTAGATCCTATGAGTGAGTTATCAACGGAATATATGTCTTACATGCTTGCTGAGATAGCTAAAGATGAAAATTTGAGCGCGAGTAATATCAATAGTTTAATGTCACCGATTGAATATCTGACTAGTGCCGATAAATCAGCAACTAACCTAGCCAATGAGGCTTTATCTAATTTTGAATTATCTCCGATCGACCCTCTAACGTGGCAAACGAGGCAAGCACTTATTCAAGTATTTCAATATGCCAAAGATGCTCAATCTGCTCTAAAAAATAGTGACCAACAAGCATGTGAAAACGTGGTAAAGCAGTTAGAAAAAGTTATGCTCAAAGTTGACCCAGACCCCGACCTAGCTAAATCGCTATCTTCTGAGCCAGCGGCTCAGGTCATATCTAATGCTACACCTGTTAAAGACGATAGGTCGTTAAAGGAGCTATTCGAAGAGTATGAGGAAGAAAAGAAGTTCTCGATAAAACCGAGATCTCTAGACCTAGCTAGAGCTAAAATTCATACTGTCTCTGAGCTATTGCATGACAAACCAGCCAGTAGTATCAATCGAAGAGAAGCGGTACTCATTAGGGACTCTTTATTAGAATTGCCTTCAAATATCCATAAGAAAAAAGAGTTTAAAGGAATCTCATTACTAGAGGCAATTAAAAAAAACAAAGCGTTATCAACACCTCTAACAACTCTCGGCAAAACCACAGTTAAAGACTACTTGCAGAAAGTTTCAAGCCTTTGTAAGTGGGCAGTACGACATCAATACCTCGAACACAATCATTTCGAAAGCATCAAGACACAAAGCAGGCAAGAAAGTAAAAAAGAAAGTGATGTAAGGCATCCATTTAGTAATGACATGCTGACTAAAATATTCTCTACACGAATATTTACACACAATGATATGTTGCATAGTTTCCACTACTGGCTTCCAATTTTAGCTCTTTACACAGGCGCAAGACAAAATGAGCTAGCTCAACTATTTAGGGAAAACATTGTTCAAATTGATGGTATTTGGTGCATTAGTTTTACTGAATGCCACCCATCGCAAGACTTCAAAACTGACTCATCGGAACGAATCACTCCTATTCATAGCAAGTTGATAGAGTTAGGTTTTCTTGAATTTGTTGAATCTTGCGAGGGAAGATTATTTGCAACGGGACTACCCTTTTATGAAGGAAAAGGTTACGGCAAGGAAGCATCCCGTTGGTTTAATGAAACGTATAAAACGAAACTAGGTATGAAAGCGAATACAGGATATACGTTTCATTCTTTTCGACACACTGTTCTCGATATGTATAAGCAACATAGTGATGTTGAGGAACGCTTTGCACAAGGTATTGTCGGGCACAAACACGGCAGTATTACATTCGATCGCTATGGCTCTGAATTTCACCCAAGTGCACTCAAGCCTTACATAGATTTGCTTGAATGGAGTTTTCTCAAAATCCAGCCATTTAATCTAGTCAAACACTTTGATAGAACCGAAAAAGAACTTTTAAAATCAGCCCGACGTAAAGCAAACAAGGCAAAAAATAAAAGTGACTAACAGGTAGCTAATTGGAAAAATTACGATATCACAGCTAACCAATAGTGAACTTCAATTTTCTCGATAAAAATGTTCGAACAACACATTGCGTATAGTGTTGTTAACTTGGAAGATTATAACAATCTAATTATGTTAAGAGCACACTAAGAGTGCGGTACTCTTAACTCATCGCACTCACTGAGTGCGGCGTTTTTGTACGTTATTGCCATCTATGGCATTAACGTTGCCACCAGTGGCAGTCATGTTGCCACTGGTGGCACGATTTTGGATGTAAAGAAAAAAAGAACTTCCACAGTTCAGCACCGAGCGAAAATTCACTCCTTACATAAGTTATATAAATTTATAATTGTTATGATCGTTATAATAGTTATACCACACTTTTAATCACATTTAAATTGAAATTAAGATTTAAATTTCAACAAAATCAAGATTAACAAAATTTAATACTAAAAAATTTTAGAATGTCAGGCTGAACTATCATTTAAATTAATCGCACTACCAGAGTGCGGGACACTTAGAAAACAACTCCTCCTCACACGCCCCAACCATCGTACTTATTATAACTTAAATAATTGATTTTAAAGAATATATTGTCAAAACCCTGAATGCGTACTATAACATTCATAGTTTGAGGTTTAGTAATTATACGGGGTTAAAAATGAACGCTGTCCGCGACGCTGCTAAAGAAATCGCAAAGCTCTATAATGAGTCCAAAACTTATCCTGAACAGGCTTTTTGTCTTAAGTTCGATTTTCTTGAGCTAGAAATCAGAGCACCTAATACCTACCCTCCGCTTATTGCAAACGCTATCTATAAACTGAGAAAAAAGAAGCGGTCTGCGCAAAGTTTCACTGAATGGCAAAATATCCTGAGATCTTGTCCTGCGATTGGGCTGATTTATTTGCACCCCGATTATCGACGTAAAGGTTTTTTTAAATATCTCGTATCGGAATTATTGCAGTTAGAAAATGTTCAATTTGTCTGCGTCAACAATGTAAATAGCGATGTGTTAACTCATTACTTGCAGAGAAACCCAAATTGGAGATATACGTTCCCAATGGTAGATAACTATAAACTGAAAAAGCTCATTCCTTATTGTCAACAGAAGCCCGCCGCACAACGATCCGTTCTAGATGTATTTAATGACTATATCGATACTCATGGAATCTACACAGATAGTGCGGCTCATGATAAGCAAATGTTTATTAAAACGCTCAAAGATGAAACAACAAATAGCAACAATACACATTCAACTAACCAATACGAAAATAATGACAGTGGTATATCAAATCAGAAACTCTGCTTTCTGAGAGTAATGAATAGTTACTACACTGATGCCGACCCTTTCTAATTAAATGGTATCAAATAACATCCGTTTATCGATACCCTGCAAATTCTGACCATTCGGTATCATAAAAATAGCTTTTTCATTTATGATACCAATGCTATAGTGATACCAGAATTTGTGATACTAGAAAAGCTATGACAGGACGAATTTTTGCATACTGCCGTGTATCTACCACGGAACAAACTACAGACAATCAAATATTGGCTATACGTCAAGCTGGGCACAATGTAATTAACTCTCGCGTAATTAGCGAAACAGTCTCAGGCAGTACAAAAGCAACTGACCGTGAGCAGTTTTCTAATCTTCTCAAACACAAGCTGGAAATAGGCGACACGTTAGTCGTACTAAAGCTCGATCGCCTTGGTCGAGATAATATAGATGTACAACAAACGATAGAACTTCTCTCGAAAAACGGAATCCGAATTATCTGCCTAGATTTACCAGTTGCAGACCTAAGCTCACCTGAAGGTAAACTTATGCTGCAAATGTTTTCCGCATTCGCAGAATTCGAAAGAAATAGAATCAGAGAGCGTACGCAGGAAGGACTAGCGAGAGCGAAACTTGAAGGTAAGAAGCTTGGTCGCCCTCAAGCGAAGGCAACAACACACAAAGTTCAAGGGTGCAAATCTCTTGGTATGTCACAAAGCAAAACAGCAATTCACCTGCACCTTGGAATAGCTACAGTTAAGCGCCATTGGAACAAATCAGGCGAATAATGGAATATAACCAGTTTGACAGAGAAAAGGCTTTATATGAGCTCACTAAATGTGTATCACTTGGAGCAAAATATCTCTTATGTGCTTGAAGAAGAGTTACTTATGCAATTAAGAAAAATCAAGGAGAACTCTCAGACAAACTCTTAGACTCTATTACAAAATAAAAGAGTAGAAGCTCGCTTGTTCGCATGACATGCGGGTAATCGATGATAATCTAATGTGAGTTGCCCAGTTACAAGAGCGAGATAATTGATAGGAACACTCCTATAGTAGGATACCCTACTTTCCAGAATAACATTAAAACTAGAGATCTAGTTTTCGGTTGTGAACCTTAAAGGAATCAGTGATATCACTTGTTATAAAGCAGAGCGATATGATAGAGGTTTTGCCATGGTAGGATTGGGGGCCGTATTAAAATTAGAGTCCTAATTTTTCACTTATCAGCCTAAACCTATTATATAAGCAAAAACGCCCTCAATAATGAGGGCGTTTTCTATCCAAATTACCTTTTTATACGCTTTTCGCGGTCGCTCTACTTTTAAACTTCTCCCGAAATATCTATAAGAATAGACAGCAGCGCGGGTGGAAGGGCTTTTTCAATTCGACTAATCCTTCTCTTATCTGGGTCTCATTTTAGACTAAGTTACACTTATAGACAATCTAGACATCCAGAGAAAGTAACAACGACATCAGTCCTAATAACTAATGGATAAAACCTTGTTGCAATCATCAGCAACTGAAAAACCTTCCAAGCATAATCAATTTTACTCAGCCATTACATGTAAACCAATTACTTATTACTACTGTATCTAAGTGGAGACTAACATTTGTAAAAACTACTCATTCAAATACAACTCAGCCATACCATCCAGTTTACTTTTTACTTCCTTCCAGTGTGGCATGACGCTGGTTAACAAGCGCCAAAAACGTTCGCTATGGTTGTGTTCAGCGATATGGCAAAGCTCATGTAGGATCACATAATCAATACACTCTTTTGGTGCTTTGATTAAGTGAGGGTTGAGCATCAAGTTACCTTTTGCTGAACAGCTACCCCATTGCTTCGCCATGGGAAGAACACGAAAGCTGGGTATTCCCTCAACCCAAGTAGCTTGTGGAAGCAGCTCCGCAAGACGATCATGAAAAACACGCTCTGCACGAACTCTGTACCAGTTCTTTACCAAAGCTCGAACCATAGCAGTCTTGTCTTCATTAAAACGAGTTAAGGTTACCAAGAGCTTACCTCGATTCATTTTTACCGAAGGTAAAGCCTCAATGTCTTCCACAACTTTAAGTACATATCTGCGCCCTAAGTAAAACTGCATTTCACCGCTGACATAATGCTTGGGTTGAACATACTCCAAGTGAGTACGAAACTCCTTGAGTGCGTCATAGATCCACTTAGCACGCTTCATTACCGCGTCATGAATATCTCCACGTTCGGTATCTTCTGGTGCGGTAATTGCCACTTCACAGTTAGGATGAACTTTGATGGTTATCTTTCGCTTTTGGCTTTCTGTGACGGGCTTGCGAACGACTTCGTAGGTAACAGCCTCATCACCATAGATGAAGCTGTATTCCTCTTTATTGCCTTCATTTGAACTTACCGAAGTCATTAATGATGACCTGCCACACCCAGACGAGTGATTTGGATAATATCGGTAATAATCACCTTAGCGGTGTCCATTCCGACAGCCTTAAACAGCACAGGTAACAACTTACGACGAATATGGTTTTCAATCTCTTGTGGGTTAATTGAAAATTCAGCCACAGATGCCGTAACCACTTCATCGATTCGCATTGCATAATCGAAGCGTTCATCTTCACTTAGAGCATTGCTATCGGCTAGGTTTTTCAGGAATAACCCGTAGTAAGCTTGGACGTGACGTTTGATTTTTGGGTCAAGTTCGGAGAAGCGGTCAATAGGCATACCTTCGACATTTCGCTCTTTTACTTGTTCTTCAAAATCAGCAAACAACAGGTATTGCTTTACTGGGGTATCAAACATCTCTTTCGCTTGTTCGATGGCTTGTTTTAGCAACTTAGAAAAATACTCCTGAGCATATGGGTCATCTGCGAGCTCCTGATCAATCATCTTAGTCACACGACCAGTGATAGCATCTTTTTTGTTACGAGCTTCATCGTCAGTCATCTCTTCAGGTTTGACATCTTTACCCATGTTACCAACTAAGTAGACGCCTTGAGACTCTTGGATCTCTACACCACCAATGTGCTTATCTAACATGGTTCGGATGTTTTCAGCATACTCATCATAGTCAACGCTTTCTTCCGCATCCTCACGGACTTGGCGACGCAGCTCAGACATCGATTTCAACGTCTTTTTGTACAACTCACGCTTATCATCAAGACTCTTATCTTCGAAGTACGTGGCTGATTGCAAAGCCACTTTTAGGCAGTTAGCAAACGTTGTGAGTGATGCATAAAAGTCCTCACGCTTTTTCAAGTTGGTGTCGGTAAGTTGACCATCAATCGTGTCAATTTTTGGGGCTAATACTTGACGAAGTGCTTGACCATCTTGCTTGTTCTGTACACCTTCAAACGTTGCCCATAAATCGCTATAGAAACCTGGCAGCTTCTTATATTCGGTGTCCATGCGGCTATAAAGACCTTTAAGGTCATCAATATCAAAACCACCTTTAATACGCTCTTCTAGCTCTTGATAGCTAGCAATTGAAGCATCTAGTTCTTTCAAAATGCCTCGATAATCAATCAAGTAACCAAACTGCTTCTTCTGATGGAGACGGTTTACACGAGCAATTGCCTGAATCAAGTTGTGTTGCTTCATCGGCTTATCGATGTAAAGCACGGTATTCTTGGGTTCATCAAAGCCTGTCAGAAGCTTATCCACAACGATCATGATATCAGGGCCATCGTCTTTGCTAAACTCATCAATGATGTGCTGGGTATAAGCTTTTTCATCTTGACCAAAGTCAGAATTAAGGACGTTTTCCTTCCACCAATTTTGCACTATATCTTTGCTTTCACCATCGACTGTATCGTGGCCTTCACGAGTATCAGGCGCAGACATTGCGACAACGGAAGTCACTTTACCTATTTGGTCTAAAAGCTTCTTATATTGAATAGCAGAGGCTTTTGAGTCACAGGCAAGTTGACCTTTTAAGCCTTGACGTTTGAAGTTTTGGAAGTGATCGGAAATATCATGGGCGATGAGTTCCAATCGACCTTCGGTTTGATAGATTTGACCTTTCTGAGCAAACTTTTTCTTCAAGTCTGTTCGCTGTTTTTCAGACAGCTTATCGGTGATACGGTCAAACCACGCATCAATGGCTTTGTCATTAGTGCTGAGATCAGGAATACGCTCTTCATACAATAAAGGCGTCACCGTTTTATCTTCTACCGCTTGTTGCATTGTGTATGAGTGAATGATCTTACCAAACTTATTTTCGGTTTTATCGTCTTGCAACAGAGGTGTTCCCGTGAAGCCAATATAAGCGGCTTTCGGAAGGGCTTGTTGCATTCGAATGTTGTTCTCACCGTTTTGGCTACGGTGGCCTTCATCAACTAGTACGATAATATCTGGGCTATTGTTATAGCACTCTGGGAGTTCGATAGCCGTACCAAACTTATTGATGATGGAGAAGATAATACGTTCGTTCCCTTTACCGATTTGATCTGCTAAACGGCGACCTGTTGTAGCCATGGCCGATTTTTTATCTTTATCCGATAATGCACCGCCTGAAGCGAAAGTACGGGCAAGTTGGTCTTCAAGATCAACACGGTCAGTCACTACAACGACACGGCACTTGGCTAACTCTTTAAGCCAGATAAGGGCTTTGGATAAGAAGACCATAGTGAACGACTTACCTGAGCCTGTTGTATGCCAGATCACTCCGCCATTACGAGCACCTTGCTCATCAAAAGAAGTGACTCGTTCAATTAATGCTTTAATGCCGAAAATTTGCTGATAACGAGCGACAATTCTACCTGCCTTTTTATCAAACAAAGTAAATAGCTGGGTCATTTCCAATAGGCGGTCATGACGCAAGAGTGAAACTAACAAGCGGTCTTGGTTGGTCACCATTAAATCACCACCCGCAATGAGTGACAGGTACTCATCACGCACTTTGGCAGAACGGTGGTTGAAGATAAGGTCGAGTTTGTCTTGTTCTAATGGAGCGTTCTTTAAACGTGCAAACGTTGCTTCGGTGATCTCTTCTTCTTTCCATTTCGCCCAGAACTTTTCAGGCGTTCCACAGGTAGCGTATAAACCTTCATGACCATTCACAGAGAGTAATAGTTGGCTGTAGGCGAACAGATGAGGGATCTCATCTACCTTTTGGTTACGGATGTTCTGCGAGATACCTTCCGATACCGTTGGTTTCCCTTCAGAAGAGGAGTCAGGGCGTTTCGCTTCTATCACAACCCAAGGTAATCCATTGACGAAACACACCACATCAGGGATACGCTTACCTGTTCCATAGGCGTTTTCTACTTCAAGCTCTTCGGTGAAGTGGTACTTATTGTTTTTTGGTGTTTCCCAATCAATGATGTCGATGGTTGGGTTGGCTTTCTTTCCATCAACAAACTCAGTCACACTAATGCCGTAGGTAAGTGCGTTATACAGTTTCTCGTTAGCCGCTTTTAAGCCTTCATTCATAGCTGGGTTAGCTAGCTCGTGAACAATTTTATCGACAGCGGCTTCTGATAATTTGTGCACTGTACCCATGAACGTATAGGTTTTGTGCTTGAGTACGTCACGTAACACATCTGGAAGAATAACCACTGATTGGCTTCCACGTTGAGCCGAGCATTCGTTAGGTGGGATAAACGTATAACCTAAATTAGTCAGTAGAGTCAGCGCAGGGATCTTGGCGCTTTGTTCTTCACGGAAGTTAGGTAGATTCTGACTACTCATGACTGCCCTCGATGATAAGCAGCTAGGTCACTATCGAGCGACCATATAAAAACCTCACTCATAGAGAACTTGCTAACGCACTTGTTGAACTCTTCAATGATACTTAGGTCACCAAAGCTAGTACCTTCATTTGGTTTGTCTATTGCTTTGTTTCTGCCAGCATGCTCTGGAAAAGAATCAATCCAAGTTAATATTTCGGTGGTATTAGGAAACTCACTCGGTTGGTATGGAGCTTTTCCTGTAAATGCACCTTTTACAGAATCACTAAAGCGCTTAGCCGTTTCACGCCTTGTTCCCCCGTCTCCATTTTGTGCAATATGGTTACCCGTCTCTACAATAGTCGCCATTGGCAGAATAAATGTGGCACCACTACCTGCGTAATCAGCGAAAGATGCGCTAATTTCATCGATATCTTGGTTTCTTCCTGGAACATTAAGTAGGTTCAAAAAGACTGATGTGTCAATAATGCAGATAGCACTCATTCTTCGCTACCTCGCATTTTAGCTAGCCAATCTAATGCGTTTTGTTTTTTCTGTTCTGCTGTCACTGGAGATTTTACAAAGCGATCAACAATACCATTGGTCACTAGCTCCCCAAGAGGCCCTTGGGAAACCAGCCCAGGATAGTCATTTAGATCCGAAAAACGTACCAGTTGACTGTCACCAGTCGTTCGATCACGGTAACAAAACACGACATCACCAAGAGCTGAATCAGGTAATGCATCCATTAATGCAGGATTATGAGTTGATAGTAGTAACTTAACATTTCGCCTTGTGGCTTGTTCTCGCATTGTTGCAAGTAGCTGTTTCGCCCTTGATGGGTGAACACCATTATCAACTTCTTCAATTACCACAGTAGAGCCTTCAGGAGCAGAAAGTAGTGCCGCTGCAATCGCTAATACTCTTAATGTTCCATCCGATAAAAGTTCAACAGACCAAGTGCGATCAGTTCCACCAAAGCTTTCAACTAGTTCTAGGGACACTTGATTTCGTCGATCTTTAAAGAAGGTAATATCTTTCACATCTTGTTCAGGCAGACTCTGGATAAAATCGATAATTGCTTGACGATTATCTTTGTTTTCCCAAAGCGTATAAAGTACCCCTGATAAGTTGGCGCAATCACCTCTTAAATTCCGTTCTGGATAACTATCACCACGCATTAGTGAAGGTACAGGGTCAAGAAATAAGGTGTTAGAAAGTAACTTTTGAAATGTCTCAGTCGTTTGAGGAATTTCTTTTTGTGCTTTTTTATGACCTGATTCAAACATTGCCGACGAGACGAGTTGATTCAAGATTGTAATTTGATCTGTTCCAGGGACTTGAGGTTTGCGACCTCCACGTGCAAAATTGTTATAAGCTATACGTACGTCTGTTCCCAACCCTGTAGATGGCTGCTCAATCTTATAGAGTGGAAAGCTCTCTTTTGGAGATACAATCATCTCCTGCGAAATATGTAACTCATCATCACGAAGTGAAAGCTCTACTTCAAACTTGTTCCAATTGCGGTCATCCGTCTGGCAACCCAGACAAAAAGAAGAAGATCCTAGGTAACCAAGATCTCTTATTTGACCTCGTAAAATTTGCTCTGAGTCATCGACACGTTGTTTCAATACATTGAGCTTTTGCCCTTGAGCTAACCAAGCAAGAAAACGAAAGGCCTCTAAAGCATTACTTTTTCCTGAAGCATTAGCACCGATCATCAAGGTTAAAGGAGAAAGGTGTAGTATCTGTTCTTTGTAACTTTTAAAGTCTCTAATTTGAATTTGCGTTAGCATATTAAATCCTTTTCTTGAGCGACTTTCACACGGCACTTACCCGTCAATAACTGCTGCATCAGTGCCTTTTTCTCTTGCTTAAAGTGAGCAAGTTTTGTTTCTAGTACTTCAATTTCTTTGTCGGCAGCTGTAAGGACTGAGGCGATTTTTTGTTGTTCGTCAAAAGTAGGGACAATTAGACTCAATCCCATAAAGTCAGAAGGCTTCACATTTAATAATCCATGTGCTCGACCACCTTCCGCTGCTACTTTTGTTAACCCTCGGTTTAGCAAACCAGATTCAAAGTATTGCTCCATAAAGCAGCTTGACGTCTTGGCCTCATCCTTTATTGCGAAGCAGATATAAAGGCTCGTCACTACAGCGTCGTCATATCTATTTAGCCGCTTAATTGCCCCCATGGGGTAACCATTTGAATAACTTTTGTTATAAGCAAACTGCCCTTTACGCAAGATAAAGTAATTATCGAGTGTCTCAGACGCGACTGACTTTTTGAAAAACTCTTGCTGCTTAATTAGGCCATGCTGCGCAGAGATCGTTACAACATTAGTGCTTTGCCCTTTGTTTTTCTCTGCCATTCGGTCAAATAAATGACTTAACTTAACCTCTTCCCACTCCCCCTCAAACGCCTTGCCCGTTTCAGCCCCGTCTTTTGATGAAGAGCGCAAACGCTTCTTACCCGTCAAAAGCTGCTGCATCAGGGCCTTTTTCTGCTGCTTACTGGTTTCAATCAGCTTTCCAGTGGTGGCAATCGCTTTGTCCCATGTTGAGAGGATTTTGGCTATTTTGCGTTGTTCTTCGTATGGAGGAAGCGCTATCTTTAGTTTTTTGAAGTAAGGCAAACCAATCGTTTTAATCGTAGAACCAACGGCTTGCCTTTCAAACTCATGCTTGTTAGTTTGCAGCCAGTTATACAAAAACCAGTTGTGGATTTTATTATTAAAATCACACTTCCAAGCAATGAAATGCTGACTGACCGCCATAGGTTCTGCCATTACCCCACTTTTACCGATCCCAGCATCACGAGAAAGAACTACAGTTCCTGCTGGGTGTACTTGCGCAGACGAGTTCTCAGTACCCAGTTTGGAAATTTCTTTGTCTGTTTCTTTCACTAACCCTTTATCCAATCGGAAGCTATCAGCTAATGAAATCCACTTAATTCCTCCATCCCAGTAGTCTGGAAAAGATTTACTTGGTGTATGACCACTGCATCTTTCAGCGTATTTGTCTAGTAACCCATAAGACCAACCATCTGGAATCTCAGATGAATTTAACTCACGCGCCATAACCCAACTCCTCTAGGTAACCCGCCATTTCTGCTTCTAGGCCAGCTAATTCATTTTGTAGCGCTAAACGTTCAGTGCGTACCGCTACTAGGTCGATCTCTTCTTCTTCCTCAAAGGTATCAACGTAACGAGGAATGTTGAGGTTGTAGTCGTTCTCGGCAATCTCTTCTAGCGTAGCTAGGTATGAGTATTTGTCTGTGGTTTCACGCGCCTTATAAGTATCTACAATCTTCTGAATGTTCTCAGGTGTTAGTTGATTCTGGTTCTTACCAGACTTGAATTCACGAGATGCATCAATGAACAGTACCTGGTTGTTGTCTTTCTGCTTTTTGAAGATAAGAATGGCGGCAGGGATACCAGTTCCAAAGAACAGCTTTTCAGGTAGGCCGATTACTGTATCTAGCAGGTTTTCATCGATAAGCTGCTTACGGATTTTACCTTCACTAGATGCGCGGAATAATACGCCATGCGGCACAACCACACCCATACGGCCGCCTTTTTTACCTTGAGAAGCGGGCTTTAGCGTCTCAATCATGTGTGAGATAAACGCATAGTCGCCTTTGGTCTTTGGCGGGATACCACGGCGGAAGCGACCAAAGTGGTCGTTACCAGCATCTTCATGACCCCATTTATCAAGAGAGAACGGAGGGTTGGCTGTTACTACGTCAAAGTGCAGTAGACCGCCTTCTTTGTCTTGTAGCTTGGGATTACGAATGGTATCGCCCCACTCAATGCGGTGGTTGTCTTCACCATGTAGGAACATGTTCATCTTAGCTAGTGACCAGGTTGAACCAATCGCTTCTTGTCCAAACAGAGCATATTGTTTAGAACCAGCAAAGTTGTTCTGTACTTGCTTACCACACTTCATCAATAGTGAGCCTGAACCACAAGCAGGGTCACAGATGCTATCGCCTTGTTGTGGTTCTAGAATGATTGAAAGTAGATCTGATACTTCTGGTGGGGTATAGAACTCACCCGCAGATTTTCCACTGCCTGCTGCAAAGTGTTTGATGAGGTACTCGTAGGCGTTACCAATCACATCTAGCGAACCAACGCGGCTTGGGCGTAGGTTCAGGGTCTCTTTACCAAAGTCTTCTAGTAGATGGCGCAAAATGTCGTTTTTCTGCTTTTCGTCACCCAGCTTATCGGTGTTGAAGCTAATGTCTTGGAAGACATTCTTGAGCTTAGTGCCGTTAGCTTCTTCAATCGCATGGAGAGCTTGGTCGATACGAGAACCATTACCAGGCTCATGACGAGCTTCATACAGATCCCAAAATGTTGAACCTACAGGGATTTTGAAAGATTGGCTTTCCATCATTTCTGAGATCAGTTCAGGAATGTCACCGTACTCTTCTTTAAGTTCATCGTATTTGTCCTGGTGAACATCAGAGATGTACTTTAGGAACAAGGTAGTAAGGATGAAGTCTTTGTAGATAGACGGATCAACCGTACCTCGGAAGGTGTCACACGCTCCCCATACCGCTTTATTGATGTCATCTTGATTGATTTTAGTGTGTGGCATGATTTCCTAGCCCTTAAATTGTTCAGAATTCTGGATTAAGTCAGTCGCTATAGCATTAAGCTGCTGCTGACGATTATTTATAAGTTCATGAAGTAAGGCATTTTCTTTAATGCTTGCTGCATAGAGCTTGGCAATAGTGTTTTGTTTTTCTATCTCTGGTATCGCTAGCTCAACATCGGCCAATACTGGTTTTCTAATGTTTGTTTGTGTGCTGCCTTCAGCACTCTTTCTAAAGTATTGCTGCACAGGCTTTTGATTGAGCTGCCAAGCCAAGAACATAGGGTTTATCTTATCGCATTGCGATGACTTGATACGGATCTGAAACAGGCTAGGAGAACTAATTACGTCTTCTAGTTGTTCAGGAACGTAGGCTGCATAAGTTCTCATCCCCTTGGCAATGAACAGAACATCGCCTTGTTCAAGCCACATAGGCTGCTTCTTACCTGTTAATTCCGTTCTCACCAACTCGGTGCTTTGCAACTCACCTAGATCACTGATGTCTTTTGCTTGCACGACTTGTACGGAAGCATTTGGATCATGCTTGATTGACCCGCGAAATGGGTAGCCAGCATGAATATCCGCTACCTCTGATAGTCGTAGTCTCATTCCAACACCTCAAACTTTAACTTGCATCCATTGTGGTTACTTTAAGCAAATACGTCAAGAAAAATGCAGGAATAAAAAACTGCAAATTTTAAGTTGACTGAATTTCAAACCGATCATAAGATTATTTGCAGTAAACGAATGGTGCTTAGGGGCTATGAGTTTAAAACTCGAGAAGAAGACTTTAATCTAATTAGGTGTATGAGGAATCGAAGTGACTCCCACAGAAGTAAAGTACAGAAAACTATTTGATTCGGCGATCAATAGGTATGTAAATGACAATTTAAATGCTCTACATGTATTTGAAGGTAAGCACGTTATTTTGCTCAATGATCTATACAAGTACTGTTCTGAACGAGCAGACTACTACTCCATTAACAGACACAATTTACACCAGAACAACATCATCCCTACCGAGGTATTGATGCAAAAGGGTCACTTAGTTGGCGACATGGGCGATTATGAGCTGAGACTGAAAAGAGTAAATGCTTTTATCGAGTGGTGTCAGCATAAAGAGAAGAACAACCTCAAAGCTCACGGAAAGGCAATGGGCAAATGGTTAGCTATGCACTATGGGGATCTCTTTTCAACAAGTAGTAACGCCGCATCTTCTTTGAATCATATTGGAGGAGTAAATAACCTAGAGTTTCTCTTCTTTACTAAAGGTCTTTCACCACAAGCTCTAATTCCTAATGATCCAAAGCTAAGTAGGAATGAAATCAAAAAAATTATTCATGCGAAAGTTAAAGAGCTACATAAACCTAAAAGGCCTAGCAGCGGGACTGCTGACTCTGAGAGTAATGATACTGAAGGTTATGTATATCTCATCAAGCTAAACAGTGGCCTATACAAGTTCTCTCAGTCCAGCGATAAATATCCATCTAGATTAAATGCTCAATTACCAGAATCAGACCTCTCATTTGGTCATATGATTGCGCTTGTTAAAGATGCAAAAGCAGCAGAATTAGCACTTCACAAGTACTTACGTTCTATGGAATATCGTCAACCCAAACAGAAATACAAAGACCGATTTTGGGTTGAAAGCGATGAACACGCAGTAAAGCTATTTAAAGCAGGTTTGAATAGAGAATGGCCAGAACATCAACTAGTTGTAAGTAACTGCAAGGTCAAATTAACTGTGTGATTATTAATACAGCAAACTCATGGCAGAGTAACCACGGTATCCGTTGGCGGAAGCCGTCATTTTTCGATGGCTTGCCTTCGGCAAAAGAAGGCGATAATTGCTGCTATGAACTGTTTATGTTGATAGTAAAGAGCGTCATCAATAATTGATTTGATATTTAACTTAAATGGACATTGAGCCTTGTTAGATTATCAATGGTGGCTAGATGGGATTTGCTAACAGAAAACCAAAAACCAGATCTGGTTTTCATTAAGTGCATCCACATAAATCAATATGAGTGGCAGTAGTAAACAGTTGCATTTTCATTTTAACCCTAAGTTTTAGCCCAGATATAGACAGGAAAACTGAGGAATAAACTGACTCTGACATTTTTCCTAAACGAACCCGTTAATCTGACGTTTTTCCTAAACGAGCCCGTTAATCTGACATTTTTCCCAAACGAGCTCGTTAATCTGACGTTTTTCCCAAACGAGCTCGTTAATCTGACGTTTTTCCCAAACGAGCCCGTTAATCTGACGTTTTTCCAAATGAGAAATTGCTTTGATGCACTTCAACGAAAGCTAAATTCATCCAAAATTGGCAAAGACGTAACCACAAGGCTTGTGCTATTACGTTTCAAGGCAAGGGCGAGTGAAAAACGCAGATATAACTTTAAGCAGTGCCGCTTTTTGCTTTCAAGCAAAATGGCCTATCTATACAGAAATAGTCATCACGTTGACTAGCCTATTACAATCCCCCTCTGGCAGGATAATTGTTACTTTTGACTAAAAAACAGTCTAATTCTTAATTTTATACGTTAGTTTTAAGAATTCTTAAAGCCATTAAGAATGGATAAGAAACTTGAAAGTCACTCTTCAATCAAAGCTCGTATTTTTATTAATTTAAGAGCTATTGGACGCCAGTTCAACTCCCCAAAAAGAACTGAACCACTAACTGATTCCCAACAAAAAGAATCACCACTCACCTAAAATAGGTATTGAAATAGGTACTAACATGGTACAAGATATGGGTACTAAAAGCTGATTTATAAACCAAAACCACACACTTTAACCTGTTGATTTTGAAGAAAAAAGCAGGGCGACGGGTTCACTTCCCGCCAGCTCCACCAAACGTTTGGAAAGGGCCAACTCGAAAGGGTTGGCCCTTTTTGTATCTAAAATCTTTAACTATCAATAGATGACGCCTCGCGCAGACTTTAACTACACATCAGTACGTCACAATCTCTTAGTATCCCCGGCAAAAGCTTTTTTGGGCACACCAAATAGCAGGTTCGTAAAATAACTCGTCTGACGGACAAAGAATTGGAAAGCATCAAAAACCGTAGCTATCGCGAGCTATCAAGCCAAACCTCACTTTACAACTGGTCACTCTAGTTATAGAGACAGTTCTCCCTCTCTACACAACGACCCTTGGCTTATACCAAGAAACAAGCCGATAGCGCCTCCGCCACCGATACCCAACATTGAATGCATCATGTGTCACAGCCAATGGCAAGCCTCATTGCCAGAGCAACCTACCTGCCCCAAATGTGATAGCCATTTGTATGCGAGCGAGGTCTCTTCGAGATAAAAACGCATCAAGTGTTCATTTTTTATGAACAAACCTAAAAAATGAAAAGAACCTGATACTCCCAGCTTTTGTTTCTCAGGCTCAAGCTCTTTAAATAACTAATGAGTAGTTAAGATTGCATAAATGAAGGAAAATCAACACAATGAGTAGCACAGGTGTCATTATTGGCAAATACTTGTTTCAATCAATCAACGATGAAATTTATTTTAAGTGCGAACAGTGGCTATTTTTACCCATAACACATACGGAAATAACTAACTCTCAACCAGCAAGACGCTACACTGTATACTCCGCACTACCATGCTAATTTGAACAACGAGCTGCTCTCTAAACTGGAAGCCTACACAGGCTTTCTTGCCAGATAATGAGTAACATATTATACATTAATTGATAAAACCAAGAATTATGAGTAATATACTACTCATAAATAGAGTGGAGTCTTCAATGGAAGAGTTAAACATACAAGCTTTTATCAAAGGTGAATGGCTAGATATTGCTATCATTTCATTTCCTAAAAGTGAACAGAACAACTTCCGAGTGACTGAACTCAATTACCTCGGAGACTACGCATTAGAACATCATGAAAAAGATGACCTACACGCCGTATCAATTAACCTGCCTGTATCTTTTTTCTTTGACGACCTGGGGCGGCCTGGATGGCTAACTTTTCTTGATGACATCATGCCAAGTGGGGCAAGCAGACGCTATTGGGTCAAACACCTAGACATTGAAGATCTTTCAATTGATGAACAAGACTATGTTTTACTAAAGTTTGGCACAATGTCGCCTATCGGCAACTTGCGAGTAAAAGACTCTTTACCAGAACGCTATGAAGAGTCAGATACCCTCTATTTTTCTCTAGACGATGTAAAAAACCGCGCAAGTGACTTTTTAGATTATGCTCAACAAAGAGGGGCTGCGGCTGGCGGTGCGACAGGCGCAGGAGGTGAAGCTCCAAAACTAATCTTGCGTTGCTCTAAAGAAATCACAGAGCCAAGTAAGATATGGATCGATCCTTATCAAGATGATAACACCAACCAAGATCTACACTATTTAGTTAAGTTTCCTAGAGGCTCAAGAAACACTGTTGACTGCAATATTCTTCGAGCTGAGTTCCATTATTATCACGAACTCACCGCTATGGGTTTTGATACCATACCAATCCAAAATATGCGATTAGAAGAAGGATTAAACTACCCTTCTTTATGGTTGCCTAGGTTTGATATTCGTTTTAACGAAAAGCAACAGATTGAAAAATTCGGAATGGAGTCTGTCTACTCCATTTTGAATAAGGGTGCAGGCGTTACTCTAGAGCATGAAGCGACGATTAGAACGTTAATTGAAAAAATCACCCATAGTCATATGATGCAAAATCAAGGGTATGACTTTGATGTTCAGAGCTTTGTTGTAGAGTGGGTAAAGAGAGACTTACTCAACATCCTATTTGGCAATAGCGACAACCACGGTAGAAACACCTCATTCTTAAAAGGTGATGGTTATATTAAGTTAGCCCCAATCTACGATTTTGCTCCAATGAAAGCCGATCCAAAAGGTATTCCAAGAACTACAAAATGGAAAGCCCCACTAGAAGTTGGTGGCACTTACAATTTTATCGGTATTGCAGAATCACTGTCTGACCTTGTGCCGAGTGAACTCTTACTGAACGAGCTTAAAGATACCGCAGAAAAATGTCTGGATCTTAAAGAAAGACTGATCGCTCGTGGGGTTCCAGAGCAGATCATTAAAATGCCAGCTATTGGATTAGATCATATCCCTGAAAAATTGAAAAAATGGGGGCTGTTATGAGCAATAATAACAAGTCATCTAAAGAGTCTATAAATGATGTCGTTAATCGTCTCCGACATAATCGCAAACAGATCTCTAATCCTCACAATACAAACAGTGACGACAACGTAAAGGCTGATACTGTTAACCTCGGAGGTCGCACTTATCAAAGGGCATCAAAAAAGACTCTACCTCCAAAAGCAACCGAACGCAGCAGGATAGTAAATCATATAGTTAAACAATTATTGTTCGGCGAACTAACCCAAGGTCAGGCACTGAAAGAACTTCGGATCAATGTGTTAGGTTTAAAGCAAGATGTTTACGCAAGGCTCGTAGATGTGTCCCGAAAAACCCTCTCTGATATAGAGAATGATCGTGGTAACTACAAAACAGACATATTGAATAAAGTTTTCAAACCTTTTGGTCTGAAAGTTGGTCTAATCCCGTCTTCAACGAGTATGCTAAACTCATTGCTCGAGAATAACTGATCACCTACTGATAGCTAACGGTCACAGATTATTTTGCTATGATTTCGTCAGTCCGTAATAGCTAAAGTTATATTTGGACGGGAGTTTAGTTCCTTTTGAAGTAGGAAATTGATGTACCATTTGATGCTACAGAAAATTGGCAATGTTACAAGTAAGTGCTGCATTGCCTGAGGGCTTTCCTGAGCATATCGTGGGCTCAATTTTTGAGAATACTCAGAAAATAATGCTGTAACGATGCTGAAGAAACTTCGACTCGAGAAGTCTTAATCTCTTTGCACCGTCTCTATAAGAGAGAAGGAACAAGGTATATGAAGGAGTATCATTAGACTGGCACTCGTTCAACTTGATGTGATTCTATCCGTCGAGGTTAATAGCAATCAGAGCTTTTAAAGCTTGTTGCTTAGGTAAAATCGTGATGCATTCCCATGCCCGATAACTGGATCAGCCCTTTTTATTATTCATACTAAACTCACCGCACAGTAAATATAAATACAACCCTAACACCTACATATATAAAACTTATATTTAAGTTCATCTAAATATTTTCTATGAAATTAGAAATACATTAACTAATACATCTCATTATCATTGAGAGAAAGTAAGTATAAGTCACTGATAAATATATGTTATATAAATAAACCCCATGTTTAAATCTCATTACATTCCTTTATATTGACATTCATTAACGCAATGCTTTCCAAGCCAAGAATAACATTCACATCCATTTAAATTAAAATAAAAATGTAATGGTTTTCTTTAGTTTTTCATGCTGAAATATATTGGCTATCTTTTATTTTTTAGTGGTTTTTGTCGCTATTTTAGAGTTAAAAATCAATAAATAAATTTTAGTACGTAGTAATTAAAATATTAATATATAAATTAGTAGTATGAAATTAAATAAAATAATCATTGCCATCTTTGTATTGTTTACATCTTATACCCATGCTGTTGAGCTTGAAGTCGTCCTTAAAGATGTCAGCAATGATCACTATCATTTCTATGTAAAACTGGTTGAAGACTCTCATCAACCCACTGGTGTAATGCCCCCCCAAGCAGAGTCATCCATTTCAGCCGCCACTAACAGCGAAAAGATTCGTTATTTAAGTATTTGGAAGGAAAGCCCCCACTGGAAGGTGGCGCTCTTTGATAGCGAAAACACCCACCTATATAAAGATTACATCAGGCTATCTAGCAACAATAAGCTTGACCAGAGTGCTGTACATTACTCAGAGCAAGGTACGTCTCTCACAATTGAGCTAGGTTCCTACCAATTTAAGATTCGAGATTATCTAACCGAACCTGCCGTGACACAGACACTAAAAGAAGTGAAGTCCGATCTTATCCACAATGCTTTCAGTTACCCTTACGCCTCTTATTCAAAGCTCAGTGCTGTCACGGAGCTGGATTCCTACGTAACAGAGCATGGTACAGCCGGTTTATCTATGCCGATCTTCCACAATAATGGCACGGCTCACCTATCCTTTATCGAAAATCGTTATACCATCGAAGGGTTGGATAAACTTAAGTCTGATAAACAGGTGTCAATAAAGACAACCAGCGACTTAACGACTATCGATGTCGATCATGGTCAGTCGATCACAACTTATTTTCTAAAAAGTCAGCTTTGGGTTGATCACAACTCAGGAGTGCTCAAAGCTGATGGCTCAGGGTGGAGTAAGCCCCCCTTTAACGAATATTACCTTTCTTCCATTGGCCAATGTGTGAAGTTAAAAACTTCCTCTGAACCATCTTGTTATCCGATCGTGAGCCTCAACTATGGGCGTCAAGCTAGCCTAGATTCTTTGCCACACCTAGTCGGTTGGAAAGATCAATATCGTTCTGTTCAGCATCAGTTTAATGATATCGGCAGTAAATCGGTAGTAACAGACAGTGAGGTTTCAAACGGCCCTGGCGTTATTTCTGAGCGATTCACTTACAGCGATGAGTCGAGCCACTCCGGTCAACCTCCTCTGATGACAGAGAAGGAAACCATTAACTCAGTAAACAATATCCGAGAGGTGACGCGTTACTTGATCAAGGACGGTTTCGTGGGCTTAGTCAGCGGAATCACTCGCTTTGGTACCATCAATGACACAGAATACCCCCTTTCTGAGACCAAAATAGATTGGAACCCCTCTGCAAGTGGTGATGCTCAAAAAACTAAAGTCGTAGACTCAGTTTCTGGTGTCGATGGTTCTGTGCATGAACAAACCGTCACCAATTATAGTTATGACGCAAAAGGTCGTATCGAAAAGCGTCTCCAGACTACTGAAAACTTCAAGCTTGGAAAGATTGAAGAACAGGTCGTGTATGAATACAGCAAAAATAAAATCAAAGGGAAAAAAGAGCATCTGTCTATTGCCAGCCCAGCTTATGAAAGTGGGCAAAGTGCACTGCAGGTCAAAGATGTTGAATATAAATACAAAAAAAACAAACTGACCCAAAAAACGGTTCGAGAGGGCACAAGTCAGACGCAAGATATCGTCGAAATGGACAGCCACGATCGACTAACCTCTAGAGTGAGGAAAACGAATAACCATTTCATACTCAGAGAGAAGCTTGTTTATCAGGGCGAGCGATTGGTGAAACATATTGGAAAAGATGCATCAAAAGACTACCAATACCTGAACACTGATCGGGGAAGTATCGTAACTACTGCTGTGAACGGTACACAACTTGGCGAGACACATTATGATCCGAATAACCGCGCAATTGCTGTAGTCACTAGCGGTAAAACTGAAAATCTGCAATTTTACTCAATAGATAAGGTGCCTGAGGAACTAAAAAACTGGAAGCAAGCTTGCCCCGCAGATACCACGCAAGTCAGTTACAACCCTTTGCAAGAATCGCTGACATGCATCACCACTCGCGGTGAGTACCAAATAAGAATGGGCTTGGATGGACGACTCAACATCACCCATGATGAACAAAACCAAAGCGCTTCTCCTCACTCATTGTTAAACCGCTTAGATCGACACATTCGTGATTATGAAGCTAACAAGCAGTCAGAAGAACGCTTAGACATTGATTTGCGACTGAATAAAACTTATGCGAACTGGGGCAATACCCAACGTCGTTACTACGATATTACTGGGCTATTGTATCGAATGGATGATGACCAAGGTAATACCGTTCGCTTCACTTATAATATTCAGGGTCAGCAAACGTCGATTGAAATCAATGGTAAACCTGAAACTAAGATCACCTTCACGTATGATGGCCTAGGTAAACGGACGGACAGCGCTACTGGATCTACTGGCGTGGCAAGCAGCTCGGTCGCTAGTACAGCTGCTACACCAGTGGCAAACAACGTTTCGTTGGATAAGCAGAGGCTTAAACAACTGAAAAAGAAATTTAAGCATGCGGTCGATTTTGGTGTAAAAGGAAATTGCAACAGTAAGAATCTCAAGCAATTTGATCAAGCAATTCGCGATCACATTATCGCACCAGGAACGCAAGAGATAGACGGCAGCTATCGAGGTGAAAAGGTCCAACTACACACTGACCCAGCTACCGGTCTGACCGTCATTCTTGAGCCAGACGGTAAGTTTCTCAGCGGCTGGAAACTAAACCCAAAACAACTAGAGTGTGTTTTAAATACAGGTAAACTATGAGTTCGATAGAGTGTTCTAAAAGCTACACATTGTTGATGTCTCGGTTCCTATCAGGTCAACTTACGGGAGCTCAATTTGAGGAACGATACCTAGAGATGTTCAAGAATGAATCGAGACCAATGCCCGAGAATGTCTACCAAGTCCTCAATAGCTTGTTCTATTGTGTCGATGCTTACTGTAGTGATCCGGACTTACGTGATGATGACGATTTGGACGATTCACTTCTCTTAGCTCGTACTCAGGATGCATATGACCTACTGACTCAACATGATAAGTAGCGGTTTAGACACCGTATCCGATAGCTCAAGTGTATTGAGCTATCGGCCAATGATGTTGATTTAAGATAAGCCCGCTAGCGGGCTTTTTTGATGCTTTAGGACTAAGACAACAGCAGAGGTAAGACAACAGAGGCAGGCAATTTTACGTCTATTTTCGGCTAAGGAGCCAAAGCCTGCCGCATAACAAAGCTCATCAGTGTTTGCCTTAACAAGGCTCGTGTGCTGTCGCTGACCAGCTAGCATGACGATAGTCAGCCAAGCATTTGATATCAGGGCAATCTTGATGATTAAAACGCTTGCACTGTTTTGTACGCACACATCGCTCGCGCCTTGTCACTTCCCTCAGCTTCATTTTGCTCGAAACAACGGCGATATGACGCAACGTATTGGTTGAATGCTTCCATTGCATCGTGTTTAGGTTGATTTACCAGCTTTTCAATAAATTGACGCGACCCGACTTCGAAGTGCTGAGTGTCTATCGGCGTATTCCAGTCCCCGCCCCAGATAAGGAACCCGTGGTATGCGAAAAGCTCTGTGACGTCTTCAGCCATGCCTTGACGTTCGATCTCATTTCGAGCTCGAAAACGAGTTCGGTTAATGTAGTTATCTACTGATTGAATCGGTTTAACTGTGATTTTTCCATCTGAGCCAAATTCTAGAAACGGGTTTTGTACCGGGTTGATATCAATGGCAACACCATAAGCATGTTTCGACCAACTAGACCCGCCAGTGATGGAGCGAGCATTGAAAGCACTGCTATTGTTCGCGGCCATAGAAGCAGTATCATCGCCTCGAAATTCACGCATTAAGCGCGCAGAATGAAGCGGAAACTGACGTTTATGTAGCTCGGTGAAAATCCGCTCTACGGAAGGGGCAACAACATCGAACACTATCACACTGCCCTGCTGAGTTTGCCCATCAAAGTTAGTAAAGTCGAAATCAACTTTAGAAAGTCGATCACAGCCTAATGGAGCGCCCTCATTCAACACCCCCTGACTTTTCATCATACTACATTGCCATTCTGAAATAGGGGCGATTTTAGCGTAACCCGTTGAACTCAATAAGGCAGTGAGCAGGCCCACCCAGCATCTTTTCATTTCGCTTTTATCAACGTATTTTCAACCCAAAGTGGGTTTATTCTAACCAATGTTCTGATTAGACGTGATATTTAAAACAGCGGGTTGAGTCAAATTGTGACGCTGACGGCGAAAGGTGTTTTGCTCTAATAGGTAATAGAGGTAACACAGACAATCTATCAAAATACAGAGAGGGACACTCAATAGATAAATTCAATCACTTTCTATTGAGTGTGCATAACATGACTTTACTCAGCCTTCGTTGCCTTTAAAGCTATTCACCGCAGAGGCAACACTTTCTGCGCCAGTGTAGATTTCATCCATGGTTTCTGACACAGTTTGAATCTTTCCGCTCGTTTCCTGAGCCACAGAATTAACGTCGTTCATTGCTTGAGTGACTTCTTTGGTCAAAGACATGTTTTTATTGACAACTTGGGTAATCTCTTCTGTCGACTCAGACGTTCTTGACGCCAATTTTCGCACTTCATCAGCGACAACAGCAAAGCCCCGTCCCTGATCACCAGCCCGCGCAGCCTCAATCGCCGCATTCAGTGCGAGCAAATTGGTTTGCTCCGCAATACTACCAATGGTTTTGACAATTTCAGATACATCATCAGACAGCGAAGCTAGTTCATCGATCTGACTGATCGATGCCGTGAGGTTATCCATCATTTTTTGTGAAATACCTACGGTTTCTTGAAGTACCTGATTGCCGTTCTGCGCAACTTGAGAGGTTTGCAACGCCGTTGAGTGAGCAATGTTTGCCGCTTCTGCAATCGCCATTTCACGAGTAACGTCATCGGTAATATCGGAAGCGAATTTAACGATTTTATACACATCTCCCTTTTCATTGCGAACGGGGCTATATGAAGCTTGGATCCATAGTTCTTCTCCATAACTTGTCTTGCGTAGAAAACGACCAGAAAAAGCCCGACCTTGCGCCAGTTCACGCCAGAAATTAGGATTTTCATGATAAAACTCATCAAAGCAGAACATGCGATGGTGCTGCCCTTGGACCTGCTCTATTGAGTAACCAAGAGCAGTTAAGAAGTTTTTATTTGCATCGATGATCGTGCCGTCAGGCTGAAACTCAATCACCGCAAAATTTTGATGCAGTGCCGCGATAAGGTCTTTATCGGCTCGTGCTTGTTTGACTTTCTCTGTCACATCACTGGCTATTTTTATTACACTAGTGACTGCCCCAGTATCGTTAAGTACTGGGAAGTAGGTCGCCTCAATGATGACCAAATCTCCAGACTTACTGTAACGTTCGAAAGTACCTGATTTCACTTCACCTCGTCCCAGAGATTGCCAGAAATGCGAGTATTCAGAGCTCTGTACGTAGCTTTTGTCACAAAAAATACGATGATGTTTACCAACTAGCTCATCCATTTGATAACCCATCGCTTTTAAAAACAACGAGCTGGCTGTTTTGATGTTTCCTTGAGGATCAAATTCAATCGTGACCAAAGCCTGATTCATGGAGGCGACAATTAGCTGGTAATTCTGCTGTCGAACACGCTTTTGTTCCGCTTCTTCGGTCTTTTTTTCAAATGGCCACATATCTCGATATACTCCCCATATTTTGCATTGTTCAAGTATAGTACCAGTTTAAATTATAGACATATCAATAATGGAGTAGCAGTCTGCCTAGAGCTTTATCGGACTTAAAGCGCAGTTTTTCCTGAAAGTAGAGTGAGAACATTGACTTAAATATGCAACAATGCATATATCAATTAGATTAATATAAATCTAGTAGATCGATACGTAAGGTGTGCATCAATGATGATTTCTTTATTCAGGATTTTATGTGTTCTTAGTCTGTCTTTGTCTTCATTTTATACACTTGCTAATGAACGTTTTCCTTTAGCTCCACCGGACACGAGTAGCCCGCAAGCAACCTATCTCAGCTTCATCCACTTTGTCGAACAAGCCAACCAAACCTTGTTAGAGCTGCCTTCCTTACCGGCAGCAGAGAAAGAAGCGGCCAAACAATCGGTGTATGCTCTCTTCGATAAAGCAATGCAATGTTTTGATCTCTCTGAAGTACCCAAATCGAGCCAGCAACGAGTCGCATTAGAGTCCGTTATGCTGATGAAAGAGATCCTCGATCGCCTCCCAGAGTTTGAAGCTACATCGATTCCCGATCAAAAAAATATCGCCTATTGGCGGCTGCCTCACACTCAATTGATGATCGAAAAACAAAGCGATGGTCAATACTTATTCTCAGCTCAAACTGTCGATAAACTCTATTCTAACTATCAGCTTGTCAAACATTTGCCTAACCGCAACGGGGCAGTGGATGACTTTTATCAGTTTTACTCTCTGAGTGCAGGGAAACTGATTCCACCAGCTTGGTTTGGTTATATTGAAGCCCTCCCAAATGCGTTCATGACAGAGCTTTCTGATCAAGCAGTATGGCAGTGGATCGCATTAGCGATAGTCAGCCTAGTGTTATTTGCTTACGGTTACGCTGTTTATCGCTATCTTGGTAGGACTATATTTACCCCTGTAATAATGGCGGTCGGAATTGGCGTTTTCTTATATTTGATCAGCCACGAAATCAATATGACGGGCAAGTTAATGTCGACTTTAAACGTCTCTGGTGAGCTACTGATCTGGCTTTTAGTGACTCAGTCAGCTTACCTAGTTGGCTACAGAGCTTGCACAATTTTACCCAATCGAAGCGAGAATGCCTCCGAGTTACGCCAAAGCGTGACACAAATTGTAGGGACTCTGGTCGGCTCTGCTTTAGCCGTGTCGATCTTTGGCTATGGCTTAAGCCGTATCGGCGTTCCAGTCTACGGTATCGTCACTGGATTAAGCCTCGGTGGTATGGCTATCGCACTTGCGATTAGACCGACGATGGAAAACTTAATTGGTGGCGTGATACTGTTTATGGACAAATCATTGTCTGTAGGTGACTACTGCAAAATTGGCCAAGTCTCTGGTGTTGTTGAGCGTATAGGCGTACGTTCGACGCGAATTCGAGCTAAAGATCGCACCCAAATAACCATTGCGAATGGCGACTTGGTAAAAATGGAAATCGTCAACTTCACTCGTCGAGATCGCTATCCGTTTAGCACTCAGATAGGTCTGCGATACGAGACGTCTATGCCTCAAGTCGAACAGATTGCGTATGAAATAAAAACGGCGTTTTTGGCACACCCAGATGTACTCGAATCCCCCCTACGAGTCCATTTTTCAGGCTTTGACAAATACAGTTTAAACATTGATGTATTGGCTCATATTGATACTAAAGACAGAAATGAGTTCTTGCAATTACAGCAAGATTTACTGATGCGTATTGAACAAATTGTTAAAGCGAATCAAGCAGAGTTTGCTCTGCCAGCCCAAACGACCTACTTGCAAATGAAATCCAACTCAGTAGAACAAATCCGAGCCGAATCAGAAGCGCTTAGTTAAATTGATTAAAATGAAGCAATGGCGAAAACCACCTCCATTGCTTCATTTCATCCAAAGATATGCGGGCCATACTTGTGCCTCAGGCCTGAATCAATTCGCTCCCCCCCTTTTAGCAAGCAGGTTAGTCACCATTTTTCAATCCGCTCAAAATACCGATGGGCACCCTAACCACTTCCTGACAAGCAACACAATCACTAACACTTTTCTCGACGTCGTCTTTTCATTCACTGCTTATAATCCTTAGTCATTTTAATCATCATAAGTTATCGCCTTGATACTGAGAAAATCATATTTCACATCGCTCAAGAAACACTGGAAACAACGAGCTAAAGCTAAAATCAAAGCCATGCTACTAGGAGGCACACTAGGGCAAAAGAATCCAACACAACGATTGGTCACATCCAGACCTGCGGACATCTGCCACTTGAAGCGCACCCTATGCCACAACCTTGAGCAATATGAAGGAAAAGTACCTCATATGTACCTCGATACCCGCGGGAACGTCACAGTAGGGGTTGGGTATTTAATTGCCGCTACGCACCAGGCTAAAGAATTACAACTTATCCATTCCTCTTCAGGGAAAATAGCAACAAAGTCGGAGATAATAAAAGAGTTCACACAAATAAGGAGGCTTCCTTATGGGCGAAAATATGGTGCAGGTTTTTACCAAAAACACACTGGTCTAATTCTCAGTGACCAAGCCATGCTTAGTATGATGGAGCAGCACATCGAGAACTTTGAGAACGAGCTGTGGGCTATCTATGGAAAAACAAACTTTGAACAGTTGCCAGACAACGTTAAGTTGGCGCTATTTGATATGATCTTTAACTTGGGCATGCCTAAGCTTCAAAATACCTTTGTAAAATTTAACCAACATATTCAATCCGGAAATTTCCGCAAAGCGGCGAAGGAATGTCGCCGCCGAGGTATTTCAGACAAGCGTAATCAGTATGTAAGGTCCCTACTGGAAAACACATAAAAAAAGCGCCCCATTGGGGCGCGTTGCTTACTGTGAGTATAGACGCCGGATAGGCTCAGGTTCAACATAATCAATCAGCTTGTCATTACTCAACTTATCGATTTGCTCCTGAGTGGCCGACACCACCAGCACCTGCTGATTATCGAGTACATCGATAACGTCAATACCGTTCGAATGAAGAAGCTCTCTAGCTTGCTGTTCTTTGCCTTCATGATACTTTACAAAGAATCGTGGTTGCTCTGCCGCGGCCTGTGCAGGCCTATCATCCACTGGGGGAAACGCTGGGTTCCCAGCCATTGCAATGGCAGAGAAAGTCGCGACCAATAGACTGAGAGCGCCAGCACTTGGCAATGACCTTAATATCTGCTTCTTCATACTCACTCCTTATTGAAATGATAGTGTCCAGCTATTGATGCTACCCGTGTCTTGGTTAGCGCTATCAACTGCGTTCAACGTCCAGGTTCCTTTAGATTCAAAACCACTGAAATCAGCTTGGTAAGTCTCCTTGATGTTGTTTGCCGAACTACCCGTATTGTCATGCAGTGTCACCTGCCCCCCCGTCGGTGACGTTAGCGTCACACGAAGGTCACCAATGTAGGTATGACTGATGTCAAGTTCAACCGATACCGTACCCGCATCACCAGAACGTGATACATCCAGTGAGCTCGTAGCACCCACGCTGTTGTCATCTGGAATCACTATAGTCTCTGAGTTAGTAAAGCTTGACGGCGTTTGGTTCCCGGAATCTGCACCATTATGCGTTGCAACCAGAGATGCACCACTGTACGCCGAGTAGCCGTATACCAATACTTCATAGGTACCTGCAGAACTTACGTTCAGTGAACAACTTTCACCATTACCTTGCTCCCATGAGCGGCAATCATGGGTACCTGTACTAGGCGTACCATTGAAACGCACATACATATCCGCATCCCCAGTACCACCACTTAGGTTAAAGGTAGCTTGAGTCGCACCAGCAGGGACTTCGAACGTGTAAATCGTACTCGATTTGCTTCCGCCAGATAACGACGTTTTTGCTACTCCATTCTCAAGAACTTTACTTGGTTCTATCGGGCCATTACAGCCAGAATCTAAATAAGTCTTCGCGGCATCTGCATTCACCAGACCGTAACCTGTACGGTTGTCACGACCTTCAGAATCGATATCTGTTGCCGATGCTGTCAGTGCTTTACGTATTTGTTGTGCCGTACAAGTTGGGTGGTAGCTCCAGACTAACCCCGCAACTCCAGCTACGTGTGGTGTCGCCATAGATGTACCGTTGTAGTACTCGTAGTCTTCACCTTGAGTGGTCTTAACGGTGACCGTTTGACCCAACTGACTTGCCATTTCGAGACCAAATTGACGATCAACGGTAACAGAAACCATACGATAGTCGTCGTTATCATCAAGTACAAATGGGTTCTGTAAACCAGACAATGCTTGGTTACTGTATACGATCGCAGCTTTTGCGCCAGCGCTGTAACACGCCTTAACTGGGTTAATTTCTGGGCGAACCCCTGTGGCTTGATTTTCAATACGCTCAGTCAGACAGATCTTGCCTGACATGTCACCACAGTTGTAGCTACCTGAAGAGATATCACAAGCCGCAAGAGGTGCAGTAACGGTGCCTGCAATTGGATCGGATTTGTATGGATTATTAACATCAGCCGGGACTCTCAGAATTTTACGGTTGTGCGGAACCACACCGCGATCGAAGTTGCTCACTCCATTAATCGTAATATCTGCCAGCACACCTTCACCGACAGTCACCGTTGAAAGCACTGCAACACCTGGCGCTGCGATATCCACTTGATCTGTCGCCTGAGAAAAAGCAGCATGCTGATTTTTGTTGTCCACAGCCGCTACTGACATCACAGAATCGTAAGATGCTGGGTAACTATGCGCTGTATTTCCCGAGTTACCTGCCGCAGCGATCAGAAGAACACCGTCATCGTATAATGATTGAAGTGCATTACGTTCTGTTCTACTCGATTGACTACCACCTAAGCTCATATTGACGACATCAGCGCCGTTATCTGCACAGGTCTGAATCGCCTTCACTAAGCTTGAAGAGTAGCCCCAACCCGCTTCATTAAATACCTTAACGATATGCAGATTCACGTTCTGGTTTGGCATCACGCCTTTGACGCCTTCACTGTTAGCAATCGCAGCAATAGTACCTGCGACGTGAGTACCGTGGGCGTTATTGTTGCCGGGAGCACTCCACGAACCGGTTCCACTATCGTTGGTGCCCTGCACACGGTTGCCACTCAGGTCGTTGTGACTGATGTCGTAACCTGAATCAATGATACACACAGTACGGTTCCCCGCATTGGAGTCATTCAATAGTTGTGCATTGACGGCATTAAAGCCCCAAGGTGTCGTTTCGCTTAATAGGTAGCGGGGAGGATCGACCTCAACATATTCAACTTGGCTATTTTCACGCAGTGCCGACAGATCACCGTCATCCATTTCGACACTGTAAAGCGCTTGGTTACCCAGTTTTTCTACTTTGCTAGCTTTCACTTCATCTAATACCGCTTCACGCGTTTTCGATGGAGCCACTACTGAACGAGCCATTGAGAATGGTGCGGGTGCATCTTCTTTGAACTTGACTATATATTTAGTCGGGAGATCCGCCTCATTAAAGCCTATTGGCGACGCTGCAAACGCAGACGTAGCACCAGCCATAGCCACTGTGATTGACGATAGGACGAACATCCCTTTGGTTTTATTTATCATGTTGTGCATTTGCTCTGATCCTTTTTGAGCTATTATTATTCACTTTATTCTCATGAACAGTCATTCCAATAACTACTCAAGAGAACATTAGCTATAAATTATGCTTATAAAATATCCAATATTTTATAAAATAAAACATTCACAAACAGGCAAAAAATCAACTAAACAACAATTTTGGTTAACATACAAAGGTCAATAAAAAGGCTTAAAAAGCAATTAGTTAATAAGTTAATTTGAATTTATAAATAGATTTATTGAGTATTTATTCTAAAATCAAGCGGCGTTGATAACGGTTTCAGCTAACAAAAGTACCGCACAAATCTAGGAGAAAGCATAAGTGCTAAATTAGTCATTAAGGTAACTAAACAGAGTAACTAGGGCAAAGAAACTTCGCTGATGCTTCATCAAATAACAAATAGCCGCTTCCAACCACGCTCGCTTCCCCATTTGAATAGTTTCTCTGTCCAATGCATATCCTGATCAAAGATTGAAGGCGTAGTTACCATACTCACCAATAACCCGATCATTTAGTTATAGATAGCAAAATCTCGATGAAACTCATCCCATCTGAACTCAATTTTTATTGCAATTTAGTTAAATAGATTTAAAACTCTAATTTATACCGAATCGGTTCTATCGGTTTTATGACGTACTCGAATTAGAGAGGGAAAGTGTTTTGCTTGGTATTATTCGCTTGATTTTGGCTGCGATTTTCATTGTCTTGATGACTCTATTTGCTTTGGTGTACTGCTTGTTCAGCCCAAGAAATCCAAAGCATGTCTACTTCTTCTGCCGTTGGTTTAATCAGTTACACAAACTCATTGGGCTCAAATTAATACAACGTGGCCTAGATAGAGCTCCAACGCCAGTCAATAGCGTATATATTTCTAATCATCAAAGTGTGTACGACTTTGTCACAGCGCCGGGGATGCTCCGCCCAAAAACCGTAACCTTGGGGAAAAAAGATTTACTCTGGATACCCTTCTTTGGCCAACTTTACTGGATTACTGGCAACATACTGATTAACAGAGAAAACAAGTCACAGGCACGCGATACCATCAAACAAGTCGCAGAAGCTATTCATCAACGAGATCTATCCGTTTGGGTTTACCCCGAGGGGACACGCAGCAAAGGTCGAGGGTTACTACCGTTTAAAACTGGTGCCTTCCGCATGGCGATTGAAGCGGGAGTCCCGATTACACCTATGTGTGTCAGCACAACCCATGAAAAGATTAAGCTCAACCGCCGGAGTAATGGTGTCGTGATAACTGAAATGCTTGAACCCATTGATGTATCTGGCTATAAGCTTGAAGATGCTAGAAAGCTCGCAGAGCACTGTCATAACCTAATGGCGGCGAAAATAAAAGAGCTGGACAACGAAGTTGCCCAACTCGAAGCACAAAGCAGTAAGCCGCTCACAGAGGAGCAGCGAGGCCACTAGAGAACGTATTGATCCATCAGCGCGACCATACGGCCAATCTCTGGCTTGGTGATAGTGTCATTCGCACCTAACGCCAGAGCTTTCGTCCTATTGTCATCACTCATCAGCGACGAGAACATCACAATGGGTAACTCTTTGTAGGCTTCGGAGTCACGTAAACGCTTGACCAAGTGCATGCCATCCATACGTGGCATTTCAACATCCGTTACCACTGCATCGACCAACTCAGTCACGGATATCTCTTCTTTTTTAGCCACTTCCGCAATTTCCATTAACTTCTCGTGTGCCTCACCGCCATCTTTACATGCGATGATGTTGTAACCCGCCGAACTTAATGTGTCCTGGATCAAGCTGCGAATAAAGGCCGAGTCATCCACCACCATAACCGTCTTCGCATTACGCTTGGATACCATTTTCTGGTTAAGATCGACGCTTTTATCTACTTTGACATCGTATTTTTCCATGCTTAGCTCAGGGTTGATGTCAGCGATAATCTTCTCAAAGTCTAGGATCATGATCAGATTGCCATCTTTGCGTACTACCGCAACCACACAGTCTTGTTCACCTGCTTCAAGGAATTGGCTTGGGGACTCGACATCATTCCACGAAATGCGATGAATGCGGCTGATGCTATCGATAAGAAAGCCATTCGTCATGCGGTTGAAATCTGTGACAATCACAAACTTCTTCTCCAAGTCGCTACTGGTTGGCACACCTAACCAACCAGCAAGATCCACTAATGGAGTAAGAATGTCACGGGAAGAGAAGACACCGACCATATGTGGCTGAGCATTAGGGTAGTCTGTGGTCTCTGGCACTTGAATTACTTCACGGACTTTAGCAACGTTAATGCCGTAGTAACACGTCTTTTTCGAGCCATCTGGCATCTGTTTGACCAAATGAAATTCAATGATTTCAAGTTCGTTGGTGCCGCTTTCTGTAAGAATTGTACTGCTTGAAACGCTCATAGTTGATTTTACTCATTCCCGGTATTATTCACACTTACGCACATAATTTTAATTTGCGTAGCTACCATTAATCTACCGCCTCGGGTTTTGTATTTTTCGTTGATGCTGAGGCGAAAGTAAAACTATCTCATTTATCAATATAAATACCAGAACAATTCATCAATATAATGGCAAGCTCTTGAGTTGCTCACACTATGATGAACCACTGGTTACCTCTCCTAGTATAAGCCCCGAGTGATGAACTTTCATTAAACCAACAAGAATTGCTTTTTGAGGCTAGCTGCTGTTGGAAAAAAAATACTAGTAAGTGTCTGTATAAACACGTGAACTCTATGTCTACACTACTATAACGGCAACACGAACAAATTGTTGAATCAATTATCACTAAACCAATGTAGAAAGTGAAAACAAAAAAGATCTGGCAGACAGCACTGGGACTTCCCAGTGCCTTGGCTATTAAGATCTGAGCGCCTGTTCTAAATCGGCAAGAATGTCATCAATGTGCTCAATGCCGACTGAAAGTCGGATCATTTCAGGTGAAACACCCGCCTGCTTCTGCTCAGCTTCGCTAAGCTGGCGGTGAGTGGTTGAAGCAGGATGGCAAGCCAGGGATTTGGCATCACCGATGTTGACCAGTCGCTTAAAGATTTTCAGTGCATCATAGAAACGCACCCCAGCTTGGTAACCATCTTTGAGACCAAACGACAGAATCGCAGAGGGTTTTCCCTTCATATACTTCTCGGCCAACGGATAATGCTCTGAGGTAGTCAAGCCTGCGTAACTTACCCAACTTACTTTGTCGTGCTGGTTAAGGAACTCGGCAACTTTGAGCGCATTTTCTGTGTGACGTTCCATACGCAATGATAATGTTTCCAAACCTTGTATCAACATAAAGGCATTCATCGGTGACAACGCAGCACCAGTGTTACGTAATGGCACTGTCCGAGCTCTACCAATGAAGGCCGCTTCACCAAACGCTTCAGTGTACACTACACCATGGTAAGATGGTTCTGGCTGATTAAAAGTAGGGAAGCGGGCTTTATGCTGCGCCCAAGGGAACTTACCGGAGTCAATAATGATGCCACCGAGCGTTGTACCATGGCCGCCAACATATTTGGTCAGTGAGTGCACAACAATATCTGCACCAAACTCGATTGGCTTACAAAGCGCTGGCGTAGCCACTGTATTATCGACGATAACAGGCACACCCTGAGCATGAGCAAGTTCTGCTACTCGCTCTAGATCAATGATGTTACCGGCTGGGTTACCGATACTTTCACAATACACAGCCTTGGTGTTTTCATCGATCAATTCAGCAAGGCTTTCAGGCTTATCGTCTTTAGCAAACTTTACCTCAATGCCTTGATTAGGTAACATATGCGCAAAGAGTGTGTAAGTCCCACCATAAAGCTGTGGTGTAGAAATGATATTATCTCCAGCCTGTGCCAAAGTGAGAATCGCATAGTTAATCGCCGCACTTCCCGCGCTAACAACCAGACCAGCGACACCTCCTTCCAAAGCAGCCATCCGCTTTTCCAACACGTCATTGGTCGGATTCATAATGCGGGTGTAAATATTCCCAGGGACTTCAAGATTAAACAAGTCAGCACCATGCTGAGCGTTGTCAAACTCATAGGCAACCGTTTGATAAATAGGTGTCGCGACAGACTTGGTGGTTGGGTCAGTTTCATAACCAAAGTGAATTGATAAGGTTTCGTCTTTCATATACCTTCCTTGGGCAAGCGAATAAATGTGGAATTAATGTCTTATCAATAAATATCCACGTTGTGTTCAAAACCTAACCATATTGTGAATGTATTCACACTAAACCCTTGAAAACTATGACTGAGAAGATTCTACTAAACACGCCTCTTTGTACCTTTTGTCACCAACTCGACACGGTCAACATAGCGGACCTCTCACTGCTTACGCCAGATGCGAAGCAAATGTGGCAAGACAAGATAGCCCTGTTGCAAAAGCAACTAACAGCGCTGCCACATTTAGCAGGACAAGTGATATTACGTTTACCAATGGGTTTAGAGAGTGAAGAGATTGACGCCGTGGTGCTTTATCGTGGGATCGTATTTGTTATTCAACTTGAACTTGAGAGTAACAGCTATCAGGCGGACTCGATAACCAAGGTTCATCAGTTAGCCCGACAGTTGAAAGATCTCACCCCTCTCAACAAAGCACGGTATATGGTTCCTGTGCTACTAGCGGCAAAAGCAAAGCCTCAGGCTGGGCCATTAGCCGCTTCCCAAGACTTATTGTTTGATACCATGTGTGACTCTAGCGAGTATTTATCTGCGCTGATCGAGCACTTTGCCAACCAGTTTAAAGCAGATGAGATCGATGCTGAAAACTGGTTAGTACAACATTATCGCAGCCTCTAACGTGTCATTTTCTTAACAAAGACCACCACAAACAGTGCCATAGTAAAGCTGCCTAAAAAAGCTTCAAAGGCAGCGATAAACCTGGCGAAACCGACTGGAGAGATATCCCCGTAACCGAGAGTGGTAAAGGTAACCACACTGAAATAGAGTGAATTAAGAAATTCAAACAAGTAGAACTGCCAGCCACTTAGGCCCTCATATATCGGATGTGCCCCTGTTGTATCGAGAAAGAAGTATGCCATAGCGCAGACCAGTATCAAAAAGATAGAAAAACCAACTACACGCATTGGATCTTCACCATAGCCGCAGAACAAATCAACAACCTTAGATACGATTCGCTTGATACTCAGCTTAGGCATTTGATAGCGACGGAAGCGCATCTCTCGTTTAAAGAAATCGCCCGCCATTTCAAACAATCCCTGTTTTTCACACTGTTTCCGGATATTGCGACATACTTCTTCCGCTTCCTGATACAAGGAGGCAGCTTGTTTGTATTCACGCTTTCTGCGAGCCTGCTTGGCCTGCAGCTCTTGCTTGAGGAACTTTCCCCACTCAACATTTTCAAGCTTAGCTCGGCTAAGTTCGGCCCCCAGCAAATTGCAATTATCTAACTTTGCACAATGAAGGTTTGCTCCCAACATCTTGGACTTCATCAAAGAGGAACCACGTAAATCAAGACCGAAAAAATGCGCATCGGTCAAATCCGCGCGGTAAAAGTCCACATTGCGGCATGAAAAGCCTTCTTTACTGCCTCGATTAACCAAATTAATGTCAACCAAGTCTGTTTTTGCCAACTGAAATCCGTCTAAAGGTTTACCCGCTGCGGCCCATTGTTCAACCTTGTCTTTAATCTTATCTTTGCTTTTATCGACTTTGGGATCATGCCAGTAACAAAGTCCTGACTCCCCACACGGTTGATCGCAGCACCAGCCATCAGGATTTTGATAGCTGCATTGGCCTTGTGTAGATTTCATATGCGCTGCCCCATAAGCAAGTCAGCAAACTGACGCTTACTGACTTCATTAAGTGTAGTGGGTGCATATGCTCTCGCAAACGCAATTTACAATTTAATCATTAAGAACTTGTTGTTTCAGCCAACTTTTAAATAGTCGGGTATGGGGATTATCTAGGTGGGTAATAATAAAGTAGCCCGCATTAGCACGGATTGCGGGAAATGGTGCGACCAATCTTTTTTGATAAAGCTCATCTCCTAAAAGAGCCATTCGTGCTAGCGCTATTCCTAAACCCGCTTCTGCGGCAGACATCGCCATATCAGTGCGATTAAAGAAGTGTCCACTATGTGTTTCAAATTTGAGTGCATACTGTTGTGCCCAAAAGTGCCATTCATGGTCTTTGGCAGAATCTTTCCATGGCATAGCATCATGAAGCAGCGTCACTTGTTGCCATTCTTGTGCACTGCCTGACAACTTAAGATGAGAAAAATGACGAAAATACTCTGAACTCATTACCGGAAGCAGAGACTCTTCCATCAAGAGTTCAGCATCGGGTAACTTATAGGGTAGTGGTCCATAATCGATGGCAATATCATAATCTCTGCTATCGCTGTCAACCAAAGCACCTTCCGCAAATGTGTGGATCTGAATGTCTGGGTGGCGCTTTTGAAAATCATCCAAACGTGGCACCAACCATTTGAAGGCCAAAGAGGGGGTCAGTTTAAGCCGTATCTGCTTACTGTCGCTAACATGCGTCAATTTGTAGGTATTTTCCTCGATTGCCAGCAAATGTGGTGTCACTGATTGAACTAGCTTATCCCCTTTTTCAGTCAGACGAATACCTCTTGCATGGCGTTCGAATACGTTAAAACCTAAACGTTCTTCGATTAATTGAATCTGCTGACTGACCGCACCCGTAGTGAGATTGAGCTCACGGGCAGCACTAGTCAGACTGCTGTGTTTCGCGACGGTGCATACCAGATTGATACCATTGAGCAGAACAGACTTCATAAAAGCTTTTAGTTTTTCTATACAGTACTGTTAATTCTTATCGATTGTTAATCAAATGTAAATCCACCATGCTTGGCAAAATCGTTAAATTGAGGGTTTGAGTGTGAAAGTCGTTGTCTTAGGCAGTGGTGTCGTAGGGTTAACCAGCGCTTGGTACTTATCGCAGGCTGGGTGTCAAGTCACGGTGATTGATCGTCAGCCGCGTGCTGCGGAAGAAACCAGTTTTGCTAACGCCGGACAGATTTCCTACGGTTATTCATCCCCTTGGGCTGCACCTGGTGTACCACTCAAGGCGATGAAATGGCTATTAGAAAAACATGCTCCGTTAAAAATCAAACCTAACCTCAGTCCAGAGCTCCTCCATTGGGCCAGTCAAATGCTAAAAAATTGCCAGCTGGACAGGTACCGAATTAACAAAGCCCGAATGCTAGCGATTGCTAATCGTAGCCGAGAGTGTTTAGCGCAGTTAAACCAACAGTATGACCTCAACTATCAGGGGCGCACTCAAGGGACGCTACAAATATTCCGCAACCACAAACAATTAGAAGCCATTGAGAAGGACATTACGCTGCTGGAAGAGAGTGGCACTCGCTATCAATTACTGGATGCCAAGGAATGCCTAATTCAGGAGCCAGGGCTAGCGAATATTCAAGGCACTTTGACTGGCGGACTATACCTGCCAGATGACGAAACTGGAGATTGTTACCTATTTTGCCAGCAACTGCAGGCAATGGCAGAGCACGCAGGCGTCGAGTTTCTGTTTAACACTGAGATCCAGCATTTGAACATCCAAGATAATCAGGTCACCTCTGTCGCGACATTACAGGGTGAAATCGAGGCTGACAAATTTGTGGTGGCAATGGGCAGTTACTCAAAAAAACTTCTGGAACAAGTCGGAATAGACATTCCGCTTTACCCAGTAAAAGGGTATTCGTTGACTTTACCTGTGATCAACCATGACTTTGCTCCGCAATCGACCATCATGGATGAAACATACAAAGTGGCGGTCACACGATTTGAAAATAGAATACGCGTCGCTGGTACAGCCGAGTTGGCCGGATTTGACCCAGCTCTGCCAGACAAGCGACTCGCGACCTTAAATCATGTCGTTTCTAACCTATTTCCTCAAGGCACGGATTTAACTCAAGCAGAATACTGGACAGGCTTCCGTCCAATGACACCTGACGGGACACCCATCATTGGAGCTACCAAAATCGCCAATCTATTCACTAATACTGGTCATGGTACATTAGGTTGGACCATGGCCTGTGGATCAGCCGATATTCTGACAGGGGTAATCACGAGGGCGGATAACCATCAATATAAAGCGCTAAGTACTCATCGATATGAAAAATAGTAGAAATAGCTACAATAAATAAAATTAACAGTACAAAAAATAACCTACCAAACACAGCACACATCTCTAATTGCGCTGTCATTTTAGTCATATCAATTCAATTCTCAGGCAATTCAAAATTCCGCCCCTCAATAACACCAACCGTTAACATTTATTTAGCATTTTGTGCCTAAGCTCACGCAAACAAACTTTAAAGTATAAATTGGTTAACAATAGAGTTACAAAAAGGTTAATATCCTGCTCAGAAAACAACCATTATAAAACAAAACAGGGAAAATACTTATGCAGTCATTAGTTGATTTTCTGAATGGAATCATCTGGAGTCCGGCACTAATTTATTTGTGTCTTGGCGCTGGCTTGTTCTACTCAATCATGACGCGATTCGTGCAGGTTCGTCACTTTAGTGAAATGTGGCGTTTACTTCTTTCAGGTAAAAGCTCGTCCAAGGGCATTTCTTCTTTCCAGGCACTCGCCGTTTCACTTTCTGGACGTGTAGGTACAGGTAACATCGCAGGGGTTGCAGCAGCTATCGGTTTCGGTGGACCTGGTGCGGTGTTCTGGATGTGGGTTGTGGCATTCTTTGGTGCAGCAACAGCGTATGCAGAATCCACACTCGCTCAAATTTATAAAGAAGAAGATAACGGCGAATTCCGCGGTGGTCCTGCTTACTACATTGAGAAAGCAATGGGTCAGACGTGGTACGCGTGGATCTTTGCTATCGCGACTATTTTCGCTTGTGGCTTCCTGTTACCAGGTGTTCAGTCAAACAGTATTGGTAATGCGGTGGAAGCAGCGTTTGGCTCAGGTGCAATGATCGAGACAGCGATCGGCACATTCAGCTTTGCGAAAATCTTCACCGGTACTGTTATCTCCGTGATCCTAGCGTTCATCATCTTCGGTGGTGTTAAGCGTATCGCGAACTTCACTCAGATTGTAGTTCCTTTCATGGCACTGGCTTACATCATAACGGCCTTCATCATCATCCTTCTAAACATCGGTGAAGTACCGCGCGTATTCTCAATGATCATTGGTGATGCGTTCACACCTATGGCAGGTGTTGGTGCGGCAATCGGTTGGGGTGTTAAACGTGGCGTTTACTCAAACGAAGCGGGTCAAGGTACAGGTCCTCACGCGGCAGCAGCAGCAAGTGTTGACCACCCAGCTCAGCAAGGTCTGGTACAGTCGTTTTCTATCTACATCGATACGCTACTAGTATGTTCGGCGACAGCATTTATGATTATCATCACGGGTGCTTACAACGTACACGGTGCAGAAGGCTTCCTAGTTCAGAACGTAGCAGCGGACATTGCAGCGAACGGCCCGGTCTTCACTCAGATGGCAATTGAAAGTGCATTACCGGGTATTGGTAAGCCGTTCATTGCGATCGCATTGTTCTTCTTTGCTTTCACAACCATCCTTGCGTACTACTACATTGCGGAAACAAATGTGGCCTATATCCGTCGCCACATCAAAGTTAACGGCTTGATGTTCGTACTGAAATTGGCACTTATTGCAGTTGTGTTCTACGGTACAGTTAAGACTGCAAACCTTGCATGGGCAATGGGTGACGTAGGTGTTGGCCTGATGGCATGGCTAAACATTATTGGTATTCTGATTATCTTCTTCATGGCGAAGCCAGCACTCAAGGCACTAAATGACTACGAAGAGCAGCAGAAACAAGGTGTGAAAGAGTACACGTTCAACCCTGTAAAACTAGGCATCAAAGGTGCAGATTACTGGGAAGATAAATACCGTCGTAAGACAGGCAAAGAGCCTACAGCAGTAGAAGAAGAGTCCAAACCTGTTGAACAACCTTCAACCTAGTGTGGATATCTAAGATAAAAAAGCAGTGGTAAAAAAAGGGGTTAGCCTATGGCTAACCCCTTTCATCTTATGTTCCCAAATATATTTCTAACACGGCAATTAGCCATGCAAGCAATACTCTTTACGCTGCAACAGCTTCCGTTACCGCTGATGTTTTTTTCTCACCTATCGGCAGAATCGTGCGGCCATATTCGTTGTTCAGTACTTGAGCCATCGCGAAGTAGATTGCACTTGCGCCACAGAAAATGCCTTCAAAACCTGCAATTGTGCCAATCAGCTCACTCCCCGTGAAATCACGTGCGGCAAGTAAGAAAAATAGAATAGTTAACGAGCCGAAAACCACTTGCTTCGCTGTTGGGTAGCAGAGCGAGCCAATAAACATGAAACCCGTGAAGATGCCCCACAAAGCTAAGTACCAACCCATGAAGTGTGCTGGGCTTGCCGGTAACCCCATGTAAGGCATAACAATCAAGCCAACCAGTGTGAGCCAAAACAAGCCATAAGAAGTAAATGCGGTAGTCCCAAACGTATCACCACGTTTAAAGCACATCATGCCGACAATCACTTGGCTCAGACCACCATAGAAAATACCCATTGCCAAAATCATTGAATCAATTGGGAAGAAGCCTGCGTTATGAATGTTTAGCAGGATGGTCGTCATACCGAAACCCATCAGACCAAGTGGAGCGGGGTTAGCCAGTTTTGTTGACATTTCACACACCTTTCAAAAAAATTAATAAAATTTACGCGCGAAGTTTAGTTCCGTTCGATAAAAAAGATAGATCCGGAATGTGCAATCTAAGATTCCGAAAACCATTCTATAAACTTAGACACAACGACAAGTTCCACCATCAATAAAACAATCAGCAACTTGAGACCGCTGTTCATTGCTCCTCTCAGTCGCCACAAATAAAAAGCTCCTGCTTATTGCAGGAGCTTAGTTCAATGAGTCATGAGCCTTTTACATTACTGGCAAGAGATTTCATCCCAGAACCAGTTAGACTGGGTTGGCGTATCCCAACTACCTGGGCCATTTTTGGCGACAAAACATTTACCCTCATGAGTAACTTTATCGCCGTTGGCAACCTGAGTTACACCAGCTTGCCACTGAATAAAGTTATCAGGAACTGGCGTTGGATCAGGATTCGGGGTTGGCTCTGGCGTAGGCTCCGGTGTTGGATCCGTTGGCGTCCCAGAAACTAATTCCCATGGCCCACCAGCACTAGGATTATCACCCTGAGTCCACCATTTCGCTTTATACGTCGCCCCTTCATGGCTGACTTCATCACCCGTGTCGTAGACTTTAGTGGCACTCCAAATCTTTCCTGTACCTGGTTCAGGGTCAACTGGGTCTAGCTGGTCAACAACACGTACTTCAGGCCAACTCGCGTGAGAGCCGTACAAGTTAGTCACACATTTTTCGTAGTCACCCGGTACCAGCGCAGAGTATGCGGTCTGGAATCCAACTAATTCACACTCAAAGGAATAACCTCCCGGACGATCGGCATAGTACTTCCAATTGCCATCCCAGTTGGTATATAAAACATCGGTTGCACCATTTAGGTTAAGGCTACCGTATGGGGTTTGTTGCCAGCAGGTGCTCTTTTCATCAGCTTCGATTGGAATCTGGTAATAAGACGACAGCCCTTGCCAATATCTAATGCGGTTGACAGGCTGGCCTTTATTTTTATTCTGTTCACCACACTCAATCCCCCCGTTAATGATATTAATCGTGGTGCCAAAGCCATAGCCAATCCCCGCTTCAATTTCACGCTGAGAAGGTGACCACGTTTTATCAATCACGTGTAACATGGCTGGTTTTGGTGCTTGTGGCGTTAAGAAAAACCAAATCGCTGACGCTAAGTTCAGCCAAGAGTCTGCAACTAAACCTGGGTTATTGAGCAAGACGGATGCATCTCCATCAAACATCGCTTCAGAGAACGCGCCGTAATTAAAGTGATAAGAAAGCTGTTTAGCACCGCGTCCAAAATAGCCCTGCCCTGCTGCACACGGCCATTTTTTGTTTTGCCAATCGTTCTGGCCACAGCCAGTGGTGTAGCCTTCCTGACCTTCTGACCAGCCCATTTCGCGTACATGCACTAACGCCTGTTGCCACTCTTCAAGACCTAATGGGTTATCCGACACATTATCTTTGGCAATATGCCCGCCTGTTTCCTGCGCGAAGTGGGCAAATGCCGTCACGATCGAACGTTCACAGATCGCATCGGAATCTCGCCCATCAGTATACTCGGCACAAAAGGCGGGAAATTTACCAATCGCACGCAAGAAGCGGGTATAAGTATATTCAGGCGCAGCCATATTAGTCAGAAAATCCCACTCAGCCTGAGGGAACACACGTTCAGCGCGCTTAACGTTATCCGGATTAGTGGCAAGGTTAGGCTCAATCGCCTCAACAACGCTATTCGGTGCTGTAGTAAGTGCCTGAGACCATATCTGGTACATAGGGTTGGACGTTTGTGCGTGTTCTGCCGCCTGAATATCAGCGCGGGCAACCACATAGCCATTCGGATTCTGCGGGTCAGGTTGAATATTGGTCATCGCCCAACTGGACGATATGGCGGCTAAAGCTAAAGCGGCGGCCAAGTAACTTACTTTCTTCATCTCACTTTTCCTTGTTTTATAAAACTGAAAAGAGATTAGAAAAAGTCAGATTAAGAATCACGGTGAATAAACACGGCTGATGTGAAGTTGCGAGTCACTTTGGAGTTACAACGAAATAAGAAACGGTCAAAGCCAGTAAAATGTCTTTTGGATTCAAAAACACTCAATAATTCACTGACGTAGAATTCAATAACCCTGCCATCATCGGCGAACAATAGGATTTTTTCGGTGCAAAATACCGTAAAACACTCAAACCATTAAAAAGCCAGCCCGAAGGCTGGCTTTTAGCGTTTTGCATCAACGAACAGGATTATTCCCACTCAATCGTCGCTGGTGGTTTACCTGAAATGTCGTAAACCACACGCGATATACCGTCAACTTCGTTGATAATACGGTTGGATACCTTACCAAGGAAATCGTATGGTAGGTGGGCCCAATGTGCTGTCATGAAGTCGATCGTTTCAACGGCGCGTAGAGAGACGACCCAGTCGTATTTGCGGCCATCGCCCATTACACCTACAGAACGTACAGGTAGGAATACTGTGAACGCTTGCGATACTTTGTTGTAAAGGTCCGCAGCATGCAGCTCTTCAATGAAGATAGCATCAGCACGACGTAGTAAGTCACAGTACTCTTTCTTGATTTCGCCAAGAACACGAACTCCGAGACCAGGACCTGGGAATGGATGGCGGTAAAGCATGTTGTAAGGCAGACCTAACTCTAGGCCAATCTTACGTACTTCATCTTTGAACAGCTCACGTAGTGGCTCAACAAGCCCCATCTCCATATCGTCTGGCAGACCGCCAACATTATGGTGGGATTTGATTACATGTGCTTTACCCGTCTTCGAAGCCGCCGACTCGATCACGTCTGGATAGATAGTCCCCTGAGCAAGCCACTTCGCATTTTTCAGCTTCTTAGATTCTTCATCGAATACGTCGACAAATACGTGACCAATAGTCTTACGCTTGTCTTCTGGATCCGACTTACCTTCAAGAGCTGTCAGGAAACGCTCTTCTGCGTCAACTTTGATGATGTTCAGACCGAATTGATCGCCAAACATATCCATAACTTGCTGGCCTTCATTTAGACGAAGCAGACCGTTATCAACGAATACACAAGTTAGTTTGTCACCGATTGCACGGTGAACCAGCATCGCAACGACAGATGAATCGACGCCGCCCGACAGGCCTAGGATGACTTCGTCGTCACCTACCTGCTCTTTGATACGCGCAACGGCATCTTCAATGATCGATTCAGAAGTCCAAAGCCCTTCGCAACCACATACGCCAAGAACAAAGTTCTCAAGCATTTGCTTGCCTAGCTTAGTATGCGTTACTTCAGGGTGGAACTGAACACCGTAGTATTTCTTCTCTTCATTGGCCATTGCCGCATAAGGACAAGTTTCTGTCTCACCGACTTTTACGAAGTCCGCTGGAATTTCTACCACTTTGTCACCGTGGCTCATCCACACGTCTTGAGTTGCTTCAAGATCTTTAAACAGTGCTGATTCACCAGAAACTTTGACTTGTGCGTAGCCGAATTCACGCTCGGTTGAACCAGCAACTTTACCACCTAGCTGCTCAGCCATAGTTTGCATGCCGTAACATACACCTAGTACTGGCACACCAGAGTCAAATACGTATTGAGGCGCGCGTGGAGAGTTGTCTTCCGTTACGCTTTCTGGACCACCAGATAGGATGATACCGTCTGGATTGAATTCACGAATATCCGCTTCTTCTACATCCCAGCTCCACAGTTCACAGTACACACCGATTTCACGTACACGGCGCGCAACTAGCTGAGTGTACTGAGAACCGAAGTCCAAGATCAGAATACGTTGGTCATGAATATTTTTAGTCATTTTGAGCAGTCTTATAAGCTAGGTTATTAAAACGGAGGCGAGTGTACTCGCCTCTTATTAATGCTTCAAGGAAAAAGCAAACGTTTCCGTTAAATATATAGGTTTTATTTTTACGACGGTATTTCGTTTGAGAGCCTTTACCGAATGAACGGAGAAAGCGCGCAGTTTATAAGTATAAATGAGCACTTTCGATGCAGCTATCGAACGAAATAACCAGTAAAAATTAACCTAGACGGTAGTTTGGTGCTTCCTTAGTAATTTGAACGTCGTGTACATGAGACTCTTTCATGCCAGCGCCTGAAATACGTACGAATTCAGCTTTAGTACGCATATCTTCAACCGTTGCACTGCCAGTAAGGCCCATGCTTGAACGTAGACCACCCATCTGTTGGTGAACGATCTCTTTCAAGCGGCCTTTGTATGCGATTCGACCTTCGATACCTTCTGGCACTAGCTTGTCTGCTGCGTTATCTGACTGGAAGTAACGGTCAGAAGAGCCTTGAGACATAGCACCTAGTGAACCCATACCACGGTAAGCTTTGTAAGAACGACCGTTGTATAGAATCACTTCACCCGGAGCTTCTTCAGTACCCGCAAACATTGAACCAACCATCACACATGATGCGCCAGCAACGATAGCTTTACAGATATCACCGGAGAAACGGATACCGCCATCTGCAATAACTGGAATGCCGTATTCATTGGCAACTTCTGCTGCGTCTGCAATAGCGGTAACTTGAGGTACACCAACACCAGTAACGATACGAGTTGTACAGATAGAACCAGGGCCAATACCCACTTTCACTGCGCTTACGCCAGCTTCGATTAGAGCCTTCGCGCCTGCACCTGTTGCTACGTTACCGCCAATGATATCTAGATCTGGGTATGCCGCGCGAGTTTCGCGAATACGGTTTAACACCCCTTCAGAGTGACCGTGTGAAGAGTCGATAAGCAATACGTCAACGCCAGCTTCAACGAGTGCCTTAACGCGCTCTTCGTTACCTGCACCGGCACCCACTGCTGCACCAACGCGTAAACGACCTTGCTCGTCTTTACATGCGTTTGGTTTACGCTCTGCTTTATGGAAGTCTTTTGCGGTGATCATACCGGTTAGTTGGAACTCATCATTCACAACCAGTACTTTCTCTACGCGCGCTTCGTGCATTTTCTCTTGAACTTCTTCGCGAGTCGCACCTTCTTTAACAGCCGCCAGACGCTCTTTAGGTGTCATCACGACTTCTACTTTCTTAGAAAGTTCGGTTACAAAACGAACGTCACGACCAGTGATGATACCAACAAGTTCATTGTTTTCAGTAACTACAGGGAAACCTGCAAAACCATGCTTTTCAGTAAGAGCAACCACATCAGCAATTGATGCATCAGGGCTAACTGTCACAGGGTGAGAAACCACACCTGCTTCGTAAATTTTAACCTGATGAACCATTTCTGCTTGCTGCTCAATCGACATGTTCTTGTGGATAAAGCCAATGCCACCCTCTTGCGCTAGTGCAATTGCCAGGCGCGCTTCAGTAACGGTGTCCATAGACGCCGAAATCATTGGGATGTTTAGGGTGATGTTCTTAGTTAGCTGAGTGCGAAGATCAGCTGTGTTTGGGAGAACAGTGGAGTGTGCTGGCACAAGTAGTACGTCATCGAATGTCAGCGCTTCTTTGGCAATTCTTAGCATTTGCAATATCTCACAATTAGAGGAGTAAAAAGAACAATCCAATCTCATCGTTTCGCATAATGAGGGCAGTAAGCGGAGATGCTAGGCTGCATTTGGATTAGATATTGCGGACGGATTATACGGCTAACGCAATCGCTTGACCACAAATTTTTTAATTTTTTTCTTGCATTTACCCCCTTGCTATGTATTATATTGCCGCTAACTTCCATACCCACGTCCACGGGATTAGCTGTGTCTTCTCTGACCAATCAAAACATCTTCACCGTTTCTCGTCTTAATGCTGAAGTCCGTCTGTTACTAGAAAATGAAATGGGCATTGTTTGGTTAGTGGGAGAAATCTCTAATTTCTCTGCGCCTGTTTCTGGGCACTGGTACCTCACTCTAAAAGACTCTCGCGCTCAAGTTAAATGTGCCATGTTCCGTGGTAACAATCGTCGCGTTACTTTCAAACCGCAAAACGGCAATCAAGTCTTAGTCAAAGCACGTTTATCTCTTTATGAGCCTCGCGGTGACTATCAGTTGATCATTGAAAGTATGCAGCCCGAAGGTGATGGCAGACTTCAACAGCAATTTGAAGAGCTGAAGATGAAACTGGCGGGGGAAGGGCTGTTTGCCCAAACCAACAAAAAGTCATTGCCAGAGCATCCCAAACGCGTTGGTGTAGTCACCTCTAAAACAGGCGCAGCCCTATTCGATATTCTTGATGTCCTCAAGAGACGTGATCCTTCGTTACCTGTTGTGGTTTATCCAACATTGGTTCAAGGAGAGGACGCCGCTATTCAGATCGCACAAGCGATAGGTTGCGCGAATAGTCGCAACGAATGTGACGTTTTGATAGTTGGCCGTGGTGGCGGTTCTTTGGAAGATCTTTGGTGCTTCAACAGCGAAATTGTCGCACGCACGATTGCAGCCAGTCAGATACCTATAATCAGTGCTGTTGGACATGAAATTGATGTGACTATCGCCGACTTTGTTGCCGATATGCGCGCACCGACTCCATCGGCCGCAGCGGAATTAGTCAGCCGAGATAATAGCCATAAAGCTCAGGCATTCAATACCCGTCAACACAGACTGCAGAGCTCAATTCGCCATTATCTCACCAAACATAAGCAGGCTACTTCAACGTTACTGCATAGACTTGAGCGCCACCACCCTACTCATCAGCTACAGCGACAAAGCCAACAACTTGATGAACTGTCACTTCGTCTCGAGCGTTCGATAGAACGCTATTTTTCAGTACATCATCAAAAAATTGAACGCCAACAATACAAACTACAGCTTCACTCTCCACTCACACGCTTGAGCGAGCAGAAATTGGCATTGCAGCGGTTAGAACAGACATTAATGGATGCGATGAGCAGAAAACTACTTAACTCTCGCCACCAACTCGCGCTTGCTGTCGAGAAACTCGATACTGTCAGCCCACTTGCGACGTTAAAACGTGGCTACTCCATTACTCAGGATACCTCTGGTAAGGTTCTGACTAACGTGGGCGAGACAAAAACAGGTGATACTCTGGTCACCCGTTTATCTGATGGCGAGATACGCTCTACCGTCGTTTAAGCCTGTTTAATGAACTGGAAGGCAACTCTGGACTTCGACTTTAGTTCGTTACAAGTATGGCAAAAGTAGCTGGCGGAACCACAAGCCTGTAGTTTTTCCAGCTTGCATTCACACTCAGGGCAGTAACCAACCTTGATGTAATCACTCGCACATTCATTACAGTGGTAGTGACCTTGCCACTCAAGCTCTTTTTGACATACTGGACACGGGTTCATATTAAACTCTCTCAGTCGATGTTTCTGCTGATAGCTTATATTCTGTGGGAATCTTGGCACTATGATCTAGGTCATTCTCCATGATGGTGCTTAACCTGATACATCTGCTTGTCCGCTTGTTTAATCAAACACTCGATAGAATCTAGTCGTTCAATCTTCACAATCGACAGTCCAACACTCACATTGACTTCAATTGTATGCAGAGGAGTAAGCTCCGCCAAACTTTCTCTTAGTTCGGTATACAGAGCCCGAAGAGATTCTTCATTATCTGAAAACGCAAACGCGACAAATTCATCGCCACCATAGCGCCCACTCATACCTGACTGTGAAAAACAGTGTTTAAAGGTGTGACCCACTGCTGTTAACACGACATCCCCTGCTTCATGCCCATTCTTGTCATTGATCTGCTTGAACTTATCAATATCAGCAAAAAAACATGCCATATACGTCAAGTTAGTGTTCAGACAATCTGATGCACGTTGCAACAAAGCACGTCGATTCAAGCAGCCCGTTAAACAATCGTAACTGGCGTGATAATGCAGTTGATGTTCAAGTTGATATTTTTCCCATGCTACCGCATAGAGAGAAGCCAACATTTCGAGTACTTCTAGCTCTTCTTCACTTGGCTGAGATGGTTCAGCGCTGTAAATCGCGAATGTTCCCATCACGGTCTGGTCATTGGCCAAAATAGGTACAGACCAACAAGCACGGAAATTAGCCTTATTCGTTATAGAGAGAAAAGGCGCCCAGTTCGGATGAACATTAATGTCCTTCACCACAACGGTTCGTTTAAGAAAAGCCGCTGCACCACAAGATCCAACACCTTCGCCAATTTCAATACCTTCTATCGCCTGATTGTAGAAGTCAGGCAAACTAGGCGCATATTCCAAATATAGTCGTTGTGTCGATTCATCCAGACGTAAGATAGAAGCACGACGTTCACCAAACCAATGCTCGGAAAGATCAACCACTCGACGATTGAGTTCTGCTTTCCCCATACCCAGTGCAAGCTTGGTGAGCAACTTATTGACTTCTCGGTGAGCGTGCAGAAGTCGGTGATAACTCATAAGGCTGACTCATTATTAATTATTAACAGAAAAGGTGACTTATTAGGCGATTTTATCATCAGACCTTAACCACACTACCACAGCGAATAATTGATTATCGAGTTTACATCCATATTATGGGCTAAAGATCTTAATGAGATCATCGGCTAAATCCATTTTGATCAGCGATCACCCCAGAAAAGAATATTTATATCACCACACACCGAAAGCATAAGTTACATATGCTGCATTTGAATTTATTTCAGAGTAAAAAAACAAATTAGACACAAAAACCAAAAAAAACAGAACTTAATAAAAAGATCTTATTGAAGCTATCCCTTAATTACATCGGTGCGCATTTGGATGTTTTGTGCGTCAATCTGATGAAAACAAGTGGTAATTGCTTTGTATTCATTAAGGTTTTTAGCATGAGTGCCACCACATGGTATTTCAGCTATCTCGCCTTCACCAAGATCACATCTCCAATAACGTGAATCTGTTAACGCATCACCACAGCATTTTATCTCGATATCAGCTTCGACAGTTAACCATTGTGCTATCTGTTCATTAACCCAGAATTGTATCTTTTCTAGATCAGCCAGCATGTCAGCGCTGTTTAATCCCCGCTTACGCAATGTTTTTCCCAGACGATATGTATCGATACATTTATCTTCACTCACAAAGCTTGTCTCTTGGGCATAGCTGTTAAAGTCGTCGTACCCGTGTGGGTCTTTACGATCTGCCTCTTTACGCCAATAACCGTTTTCCACCAACACTTTGTTGAGCGCTAAATAGGCGAGATGCCCTGCACTATGACCTCGACTCAGCGCTTGCTGATACGGTTTGTCTACGACTAATGTGACCTCCTGCTGGACCTCAAAGTCTGTGAGCGATTTTTCTAGACAGTGAACAACAATAAATGCCCATCCCTCTTCATCACGTTTAACTGGGATTGTACTACCAACGTAGAGTTCATTGCTGTTGAGTTCGACGGCTCCAACCACACAATCAACCACCACGTGACCATCAATGGTGCCTTTGTCCGCGGGATGATCAGGCCAGATATGGCTGACAGGATGAAATGGGGTCATTTCAGTGATGAGGTAAAGGTAATCTTGTCCCAATTCAATACGTTGAATCTGAGAAGTAAGCTGCCACATATCGTGACAAAAGCGTGTAATTGTAGGGGTAACAGACATCTCACTATCCTATATAAAAAAAGCGCCCTTATTTAAAGGCGCTTTTCGTTGCTCTGCATTATTTTTTTCGATTTTTCATCATGCTCATTAGGCGTTTACGTTTACGCTCTTGAGATAGGGTCATCTTATTCGATTTACCCTCAAATGGGTTGTCGCTGTTTTGGAACTGGATACGAATCGGCGTTCCCATGATTTCCAATGACTTACGGTAGTAGTTCATCAGATAGCGCTTGTAAGAATCTGGTAGTTCATTTACTTGGTTACCGTGAATCACCACGATTGGTGGATTATAGCCACCTGCGTGTGCATATTTCAGCTTCACGCGACGGCCACGAACCAATGGTGGCTGGTGATCTTCGGTCGCCATCTTCATTATCCGAGTCAGAACCGAAGTACCCACGCGAGTAGTCGCTGATTTATACGCTTCCTGAACAGACTCGAACAAGTGGCCAACACCAGTACCGTGAAGCGCAGAAATAAAGTGAATTCGAGCAAAATCAACGAAGCCAAGGCGACGATCTAGCTCTTTCTTCACATGCTCCTTCACATCCATATCCAGACCATCCCACTTGTTTACTGCAAGTACAATTGATCGACCTGCATTAAGCGCAAAACCAAGCAGGCTTAGATCTTGGTCTGAGATGTTCTCACGAGCGTCGATAACCAGTAGGACAACGTTGGCGTCTTCCACTGCCTTCAACGTTTTAACTACAGAGAACTTTTCAACGGTTTCGTTGATACGCTTACGACGACGTACACCCGCAGTATCGATAAGAACATACTCACGACCATCACGCTCCATAGGAATGTAGATAGAGTCACGAGTCGTGCCTGGCATATCGTAAACCACCACGCGCTCTTCACCGAGAATACGGTTAGTCAGGGTAGATTTACCTACGTTAGGACGACCAATAATCGCCAATTTTATCGGCTGATCTTGTAGACGTTTGAACTCTTCTTCCGCTTCTTCTTCGGTATAATCTAGTTTCTCTTCTTCTTCATCTACGAATTCAGTTAAGTCTTCGATTTCACCTTGTGCTTCTTGCGCCATTTTTTCAGCAAATGGATTCAGAGCTCGGTCGATCAGTGCACCAACACCACGGCCATGAGCAGCAGCAATCTGGTACATGTTTTCAACACCTAACTGCCAGAAGTCAGCAGATGCTGCATCAGCATCAATACCATCAACCTTGTTCACAACAAGCATCGAAGGTTTTTCAATCTTGCGCAGGTGGTTAGAAATTGCAATATCAGCAGGGGTCAGGCCAGCACGACCATCGACCATAAACAGCACAACATCAGCTTCGTCAATCGCTGCTAATGATTGCTCAGCCATTTTGGTTTCAACACCTTCTTCAGTGCCATCAATACCGCCAGTATCAATCACTATAAATTCATGCTCACCAAGCTTCGCTTGGCCATATTTACGGTCACGAGTTAAGCCAGGGAAATCCGCAACCAATGCGTCGCGAGTACGAGTCAATCGGTTAAACAACGTTGATTTTCCAACGTTTGGACGCCCTACTAGAGCAACAACAGGTACCATAACAACCTCTACAATATTCTTTTCTTTATGTAGTTATAGGTAACAACTCAGCAGAGTCCACACTTTGAGCGCTTTACCTATAACCACATTAACTATGGGTATCTAAAACAAACAAACGGCTCCCAACTGTTACCAGCTAGGAGCCGAATGTGAATTATATCACACGATTACTTACTAATCGTCAGTTTCTTTACATCGCCATTACGAGTCACCGTGATATAACCATCTGGGACAACAATTGGCGAGACAGCAAATCCACTGCTATTCACTTGCTGCTGCGCAACAAACTCACCAGTATCTCGATCTAGCCAATGTAAGTAACCTTCGCCATCACCGACAACCAGGTATCCATCAATCAGTACAGGGGCAGTTAGGAGACGATGTTCAAGCAACTCATTACTCCAAAGTTCCGTGCCACTGCGAGCATCAACAGCAACTAGATAATCTTTGTCTGTCACCATATATAAACGACTACCGTCACTCGCAAGATCTGTGGACGAAGAATATTTACGCTTCCAGACAGAGTTACCAGAGCGCAGATCAATAGCGGTTAGCTGACCATTGTAACCCACAATATACAGCGTGCTACCAAGAACAAGTGGAGAAGCATCCACATCAACTAAGCGATCAATTTCAGTAGCACCTTGTGGTGTACCGATTGGCTGTTGCCAAATCAACTGGCCACGTTCTGCAATCGCAGCCGCTAAACGACCGCTTGCTGTTCCCCAGAACACACCACCAGAAACCGTCACAGGAGCACTGTTACCTCGCAAAGTAAGACTCGGTACTTCGGTACTAATCGTCCATTTGGTGTCACCTGTTGCCTGATCCAGAGCAATCAACATACCAGTGGCCGTGTGAACAATGACTAAGTTACTTTCCGTTGCAGGTGACGCTAACACTTCACCATCAACATCAACACGCCAGTTCACTTCACCATTTTCTTCGTTCAGCGCAATGACCTGACCATTTTCACTACCAATAAAAATTTGGTTGTAACCCGCCGTAATGCCACCAGATAGTCGAGCTGGAACATTCTGCTCGAGGTTTTGTTGCCACAAAGTGCTGCCATTGTCAGGATTCAGTGCTTTTACAATACCGTCACGGCTTGCAACAAAGACTTTTTTATAAGCGTATTCTGGAGACAGTTTAGAGAAATAATTGGCTACACCATCTCCGACACTTACCACCCATTCGCTTTTCGGGGTGAATTCGCTGTTAACCTGTGGCACGGGCGCCATCACGATGGTGTCTTCTTCACTGGCACAACCCGCTAACAGGCCCAGTATCGCAGCAGTAGTGAGTGCTTTTTTCAGCATTTTATTCATGCACAGCACCATTACTTAGCCAGATCATCCAGTTTCATTTGTAACGTTTGGCTACCATCATCTGCTTGTTGCGCTTCAGTATATGCAGCATAAGCCCCTTCTGTATCGCCTTTACGCTGAAGAATATCACCTTTAAGCTCAGCTACTCGGCCAACCCAGCCTTCATCAGTGATGGCTGACAAGTCAGAAATCGCCGCATCAAATTGACCTTGCTCCGCTTTCAAGCGCGCAAGGCGGAAAGAAATAACTGAAGTTAGAGCTTGATCATCCGTCGCTGTTTTTGCCCACTCTAGTTGTGCGAGTGCTTCATCTAAGTTCCCCGCTTCAACCTGAACCTTCGCCAATTGTAATGCTGCCAATACCGCATACTGAGTCTCTTTGTTAGCATCAATGAAGCTTTGAAGAGCACCTTCACCCTCAGCACCTTTGGCCGCCAATTCCTGAACCGCTTGGGTGTAACTTTCAGATGCAGCTTCTTGCGCCTGGGTCATCGTATCTTGATAATAGCGCCAACCAAATAGACCACCTAAGCCGATAACCGCACCAAAGATCACGGCTTTACCGTTCTCTTTCCACCAATCTTTGATCGCTTCTACTTGTTGTTCTTCAGTATCGTAGAGTTCCACTTCCTGTCCTCTTAAATCTAAAAAGTGGTGACTATAATCACCACTTCAAATTTGAATGCGTTTAAACCAACTCTGCCAGCTTAGCTGCTACGTCTGCTTGGCCGTAAGTTTCTTGAGTGCCGCCAATCAAGTCTTTCAGTACCACAGTGTTATCTGCGACTTCGTTCTCACCAAGAACTAGTGCCACCGCTGCACCGACCTTGTCAGCACGCTTAAATTGTTTCTTAAAGTTACCACCACCAAAGTGGCTCATAACACGTAATCCAGTGACTTGTTCACGTAGTGATTCGGCTAGCTTCATACCCGCGAGCATTGTACCTTCGCCTGCCGTTACCACATAAACATCAACGCTACGACGAACTTCTGTGAGCTCTAACGTTTCTAGCATGAGAACCAAACGCTCCAGGCCCATTGCAAAGCCAACTGCAGGTGTTGCTTTTCCGCCTAACTGTTCGACTAGACCATCGTAACGACCACCACCACATACGGTGCCCTGCGCACCCAAGCTTTCTGTAATCCACTCAAACACCGTACGATTGTAGTAATCAAGACCGCGAACCAGACGCTCGTTAACTGTGTATTCGATACCTGCCGCGTCAAGAAGTTCACAAAGACCTGCAAAATGTTGTTTTGATTCTTCGCCAAGGTAATCAGATAAACGTGGTGCATCACCTAGAATCGCTTGTACATCTGGGTTCTTAGTATCCAGTACACGCAGCGGGTTAGTGTGCATACGACGTTTACAATCGTCATCCAGAATGTCAATGTGTTGCTCTAGGAAGGCAATCAGTGCAGTGCGGTAGTTCGCGCGATCTTCCAGTGAACCAATTGAGTTCAGCTCTAGACGAACATGCTTATCAATACCAAGCTCACGCCATAGACGAGCCGTCATCATGATAAGTTCTGCATCAACATCTGGGCCGTCTAGACCAAATACCTCAACACCACATTGGTGGAATTGACGGTAACGACCTTTTTGTGGACGCTCGTGACGGAACATTGGACCCATGTACCATAGGCGCTGCTCATCACGGTTGAGCAGGCTGTTTTCAATACAAGAACGTACACAGCCAGCCGTGCCCTCTGGGCGAAGGGTTAAGCTGTCGCCGTTGCGGTCTTCAAATGTGTACATCTCTTTTTCAACCACATCGGTCACTTCACCGATAGCGCGACTGAATAGATGAGTCATCTCAACGATTGGCATGCGCACTTCGTTGTAACCGTAGGCGCTGATTACGTTCTTCACTGTGTTCTCAAGTTTCTGCCACAGTGGTGATTGAGTTGGAAGGCAGTCGTTCATGCCTCGAATTGCTTGGATTTTCTTTGCCACAGTTATCTACCGTAAAAAATAGTTACCGTAATTTGGGTTACGTTGAGATTAATCTTGTACTTTGACGTCGATGCGGTTTGCTTCGTCTAATGTTGAAGCTTTTGCGCGAATTTTAGCTTCTAGCTGGTCAACAAGGTCGTTATTGTCAAAACGCTCTTTCTGACGTTTACCGTCTTCGTAGAATGCGCTCTTCTTGTTACTTCCTGCTAAGCCTAAATGAGACACTTCTGCTTCACCCGGACCATTGACCACACAGCCAATAATGGACACATCCATCGGCGTAATCACGTCTTCTAGACGCTGCTCTAGTGCATTCACTGTACCGATCACATCAAATTCTTGGCGCGAACAGCTTGGGCAAGCAATAAAGTTAATACCGCGAGAGCGAATACGTAGCGACTTTAGAATATCAAAACCGACTTTGATCTCTTCAACAGGATCCGCCGCAAGAGAGATACGCAGCGTGTCGCCAATTCCTTCTGCCAACAGCATCCCGAGACCAACAGAAGATTTTACCGCGCCAGCTCGTGCGCCGCCTGCTTCAGTAATACCTAAGTGAAGCGGCTGATCGATCTTCTTCGCTAGTAAACGATAGGAATCGACAGCAAGGAAAACATCTGAAGCTTTCACACTGACTTTAAACTGGTCGAAGTTAAGACGATCAAGAATATCGACATGACGCATCGCAGACTCTACCAACGCCTCTGGAGTTGGTTCACCGTACTTCATCTGAATGTCTTTTTCTAGCGAGCCACCATTCACGCCGATGCGAATCGGAATGTTTTTGTCGCGCGCACAGTCAACCACTGAGCGGATACGGTCTTCGTTACCGATATTGCCCGGATTGATACGTAAACAGTCTACGCCGTACTCCGCCACTTTTAGCGCGATACGATAGTCAAAATGAATATCCGCTACGAGTGGGATGTTCACTTGCTGCTTAATCTGTTTGAATGCTTCCGCAGCATCCATGGTAGGCACAGATACGCGAACGATATCAGCACCGACATTTTCCAGTGATTTAATTTGAGCAACAGTCGCTTCAACGTCTGTTGTTCTAGTGTTAGTCATCGACTGCACAGCAATCGGTGCACCGTCACCAATAGGTACGTCGCCCACATGGATACGAGTCGATGGGCGACGTTTGATAGGAGATTCGTATTGCATAGTAATTTTTTAAGGTAAGTTGAATCTTGCTACTTTGCCTGAAGTATACCCAGAAAGGTCGACAGGTTCACTCGCTAATGTCATTGAAACGTTTTCAGGAGCACCCAAAATCACTTTATAAGGCCTTTCACCGCTCACTTGTAAATCTTGACCTGCTTTCTTAATACCTGTCGCTAGCGTTTTACCTGTTGCATCTTTTACCTGAATCCAGCAGTCATCAATGAATGACATTTCAAGCAAATTAGCCACGATGGCAGGTGGAGAAGTCTCAACAACGTTATTCTCTTGTTGATTCGGTTCCACAGCGGCAACCGGGTCAGCAGCTTCTCTGCTCACTGTTTCGGCTTTCACTGGCTCATTCACCTGCTGCACTGTTTCAATTGACGGTTCAACAACTTCTGAGTCAGGCTCTGACACCCCGACTTGTACTGGAGTTGTTACTTCTTCAAGCGGTTGTTCAACAACTGGCTTTGTCTCTACCGAATCATTAATTAGGCTTGGCTCAACCGCTGTAAAATCCAACTCACTATTTTCAGCCAGTTCTTGCTCTATCTTCTTTTCTTGTTCAGTCACAGCGGTCAGTTCAACAACACTGTTCTCTTGATTTTGCCACCACCAAACAGAAGAGATACCTACGATAATGGCAAAAATACCCCATGTGAGGGTCATAATGCGGCTATCATGCTTTTCTTTGTTGGTCTTTTGAGAAAAGCTTTGCATCTCGTGTTCTTCATACTGTGCCTCACCGCAATCGTCTAGTGCGCACAACACCACAGATTCTTTGATACCGACAACGCGAGCATAAGAACGCAGATAACCACGAGTGAAGGTCGCCACCTGCTCACTCTCAAACTGATTAGATTCGATGTTTTCGATAATAGAGCGACGTAGACGTAATCGATCAGCCACTTGCTGCTGTGTAAGCCCAAGTTCTTCTCGTTTTCGTTTTAAAAGCGTACCCGCTTCAATTCTTTCGATATTGTTATCTTCTTCAACCGGTGTCTTTGTTTGCTGTTCAGCACTCATTTTTATACTGTCTCTTTTCAGGGGATACCAAACCAATTGCACATTTGTTGTTTTTCGTTAGTGGTGCTGGTTTTGTTCAGAATCCAAAATCTTTGAGGATGATACCTCACCATATTATGCAAAAGTGCTTCGCTCAAATCTAAGAGGCATTAACCCTAAAGCACTAAAGTTTAATTCTAATAGATATCAGAGATGAAACAACATAGAAAAGGCGCATAAATTACAAGCAGCTCAAGGTTTTTCCTGATTTTGACATTATTTAGCAATACCAATTTACAAAAAAGCCAGAGCAGAGCTCTGGCTTTTTTGTCAAAACACTCGATTAGACTGCTTTAACGTCAATGGTTTCACCTTTTGCCGCTCGAAGCATTGCAGTCCGTTTAGTACGATCGATAACATCCCCAACCAACTGACCACAAGCTGCATCAATATCATCACCTCGCGTCTTGCGCACAGTGACAGTATGGTCGTACTGCATCAACGTTTTCTGGAAACGGTCAATGCGTGAGTTACTTGGCTTTTTGTAAGGGGACCCCGGGTAAGGGTTAAACGGGATCAGGTTGATCTTACATGGTGTATCTTTCATCAGCTCCGCCAATTCACGTGCATGGTCCATATCATCGTTCACATGGTCCAGTAGCACGTATTCCACGGTCACTTTACCGCGGTTCGCATTGGAAGAAGCAATGTAACGACGTACCGATGCTAAGAAATCTTGAATATCCCAACGGTCGTTGATGGGCATGATTTCACTGCGCAGCTTATCGTTTGGTGCGTGAAGAGAGATTGCCAACGCGACATCAATTTGACCTGTCATTTGATCTAGACCCGATACCACACCAGAAGTCGATACCGTGACGCGACGTTTCGATAGACCAAAACCTAGATCATCCAACATCAACTCCAGTGCTGGGATCAGGTTTTTCATGTTTAGCAGTGGCTCACCCATACCCATCATCACAACGTTAGTGATAGGGCGACGGCCAGTCTCTTTTTCCAAACCGATTTCACGTGCTGCACGCCACACCTGACCAATAATCTCAGAGACTTTCAGGTTACGGTTAAAGCCTTGCTGAGCGGTGGAACAGAACTTACATTCCAATGCACAACCTACCTGAGACGACACACACAAAGTCGCACGATCATCTTCAGGAATATAAACCGTTTCTACGTCCTGGTCGCCAACCTTCATCGCCCACTTAATTGTGCCGTCTGAAGAGTGTTGAGCTTCCGCCACCACAGGGGCTTTAATCTCACAGCGATGGATCAGCTTCTCACGCAGCTTCTTGTTAATGTTAGTCATTTTCTCGAAGTCATCGACACCAAAATGGTAGATCCACTTCATCACCTGCTCGGCACGAAATGCTTTCTCACCAAGCTCTTCAGCAAAAAACTTGCGCATTCCTTGGCGATCAAAGTCGAGTAGATTGATTTTTTCAGTGGTCATGTGGCCTCACGAAACGACGTAACATTAATTAAGGGCGCGAATTGTACAGCCTTTATTCAGCGACAACAAGAGTTCTAACACCCTGTATTTTTTAAGGCATTAATATCTCAGTGATTAAATTTTATACAAAAACAATCAACCCGCCAAATCGGCGGGTTGCGGTTAACGGGAGACTTGTTTTATCTGCTCAACAATCGCTTTTAAACCATTGCCTCGCGATGGACTGAGATGAGCAATGAGACCCAATTTTTCAAAGTACTCATCAATATTGAATGCCTGAATTTCTTCGCTGGTTTTGCCATCATAAGCCGCCATAACGAGCGCAATAAGGCCTCGCACAATACGTGCGTCGGAGTCTGCGCAAAAATGCCACACACCATCAAGATTTTCACTCACTAGCCAAACCTGGCTTTCACAGCCTGAAACCGTGACTTGCTCAGACTTCAGCTCATCGGGCATCACAGGAAGTTTCTTTCCCCACTGAATGACCTGACGATAACGTTCTTCCCAGCCTTTAAAGCCTTGCATAGTCGTAACGATGTCTTCTGATTGAATATCAGTGCCAAAAGGTGACTGTGGGAATGAGGGCATAATAATCTCCAAACGAACTATTTACGGTATTTCTGAATCAGCTTCTCGACAATTCGCGAAACTGCCACAAAGCCGAACGTTGCGGTGACAACCGTCGCCGCTCCAAATCCACTGACACAGTCCATACGTTTTGGCCCTTCCGCTGTAGATTTAACACCGCACACACTGCCGTCTGGCTGAGGGTACTTTAGTTGTTCAGTTGAAAATACACACTCAATACCAAACTTACGCTGCGGATTCTTGGGGAAATTGTGGTGACGACGCAAAGTATCTTTGATTTTTTTCGCCAATGGGTCTTGGATAGTTTTCGTCAGGTCCGCAACTTGGATCTGGGTTGGGTCGACTTGCCCACCCGCACCGCCAGTAGTGATCACTTTAATCTTATTGCTACGACAATACGCCAGCAATGAAGCTTTCGCTTTCACGCTGTCGATCGCATCAAGCACGTAATCAAACTCTTTTGACAGATATTCTTGCTGGTTATCTGGCGTAATAAAGTCATCAATCAGGTTTACTTTACACTCCGGATTGATAAGCTTGACGCGTTCGGCCATAACTTCAATCTTGCTCTGTCCCACCGTACCGCTCATGGCATGGATCTGACGGTTGATGTTGGTAACACAGACATCATCCATATCAATCAAGGTCAACTCACCGACACCTGTACGGGCCAATGCTTCAACCGCCCAAGAGCCTACTCCACCAATACCGATTACGCAGACATGCGCAGCGCGCAAAATCTCAACTTCACTATTACCGTAAAGACGGCGTGTGCCACCAAAACGTTGGTTGTAATTATCAGAAGCTGGAGTGTCGAGTTCACGCATATGGGTATTCCGCAAGGTACAAAAACAAAGAGTGCGATTTATACGCACTCTTAATTAAAAAGTCTAGATGAAGCTATTGTAGCTTTTCTGGAGGCAATGCCCAAGGAGCCTGAGTTGACGAGTTTTCCAGTCCCAGCTTCCAGACTCGGCCAAAGTGCTTATAGTGACCCGCCTCAGTACCTGCTCTCGGCCCCATACCATGGTATAGATCGAGGTGGTTCTGCTTCACCGCCCCTCCAGTATCAAGAACAATCAGTAGACGTAACTGATGCGCACCACTCCAAGTGCCATCGGCATTGAGCAATGGCACTTCAGCAAGAATAGGCGTTCCCATAGGGAAAATTGAACGGTCACCCGCCACCGATGCCATTGGCAGTAATGGGATCCCAGCAGTACCTGTCACTGGAGCGTCCGCTCGGGGCTCAAAGAACACATAAGATGGATTCTGTTCAAGTAACTCACGAACGGTCGTTTCATCATTTGCCAACACCCACTCTTTAATCGCTTTGAGCGACATTTTTTCGCGCGGGACTTGGTCTCGCTCAATCAACACCTTACCAATACTGACGTAAGCTTTGTTGTTTTTCCCACCGTAGGCAAAATACTCCAGCGTATCGTCATCTTCAAAATGAACAAAACCACTGCCCTGCACTTCCATCAAAAATGGGTCGATCATATTCGCCGCATAACCTAATTCCAGCCCTTGCCCTTCTAATGCGCCATCATAAATTTGAGCACGCGTCGGGCAATCAGCGTCACACTCTGGTTTGCCATAGACAGGGTATTTGTAGGTTTCATTCGGTTCGTGGCGCAATTCCATCACCGGTGAGAAATAGCCGGTAAACAAGACGTTACCTTGCTTATCACCGCCGCCTAGCTGGGCAGTTTGAATGCCATAGTCAGCTAACTGCGCAGGATCACCACTCTGTAATACCCATTCATTGAGCTTTTCATACAAAGGCTGATAAACCCGAGCCATAGAAGGTGAGTTTTCAACGACTTGTTGAGATTGTTTGGTAAATTCAGTGAAATCCCGTGGTTTGTCCGATTCTACAACTGCGGTTTTATTCAGAATCGAATTAAATTCACCATCAAGATATTGTTGAGCACGATCGTGCGGTTGTGCACAGCCAAACAGAACACTGGCTGCCACAATTGGAAGATATTTTTTGAACACAGGTTTATTCCTTACAAGCCTGCTATAAAGGATGACAAACTCAAACGGTTAGCGCAATCAGATAGATGTTAACGAAGGTTATTTTTGGACTTTTCTGACAATTGATAAACGGGCTGATAATGCGGTTCAGAAATCAATCTCATCTGACTGAAACTCGTATCAAGCATTTGGTAACGACGCTTTTTCTCTCCTACCTGAAACTCCACATAACTTCCATTAAAGCGGTATCGGGTGTTGACCACACCACCATCAATGACTACTCCAGTTTCATTCAGTACAAAGCTATCTGCAGAGTAAGGTGCGACGCCCTGTTCAATCCATGTTCCATAGACCATAGAATTAGGGTGCTTGATGATTTGATATCGATCGTAAAGCGCTTTGGATACAAAGATGAAAGCGATAGACACTGCAATAGCGACTGCCAACAATCCTCTCTCCAACGATTTTTTCTTTTTCAAATTCAACGCCCACTATGAACTTCATTTACCATCTAATGATAAGTTTAACTATTATGTCAAGTGTTAACCTAATTACTTAACTTTGCTTGAAATAAAAATCAACCTCCCCCACTCATAGCACTTGAAAATATCTCCAGCTATTGAGTTGATACGTTTTTTAGCTCTCTACCTCAAAAACCCCTTGCTGCCAGAAGAATAAAATTGCAATATAATCACATATAAATTCATTAGTATTGGGTAAATAGTGAAGATCCGTAATACCGCTTTAGTCAAAGGCTTTCGTCAATCAGCCCCATACGTTAACGCCCACCGTGGCAAAACCATGGTCATCATGCTGGGTGGCGAAGCGGTTGCTGATAATAATTTTGCAAATATCATCAGTGATTTAGCACTACTTCACAGCTTGGGAGTCAAGGTGGTTCTCGTTCATGGTGCGCGTCCACAAATCAATCGAATTTTGGACCGATGCCAACATGAAACGCCTTATCACAAAGGCATTCGTATTACCGATGAAACTAGTCTAGATATCGTCATGCAAGCCGCTGGGCAACTTCAGTTGTCCATCACTGCACAGCTATCGATGAGCCTAGGAAATACACCTATGGCTGGTACTCAGCTTAATGTCGTCAGTGGTAACTTTGTCATCGCGCAGCCACTTGGCATCGATGATGGAGTGGATTACTGCCACAGTGGTCGAATTCGTCGAATAGATGTAGAAGGTATAAACCGTACACTCGACCAAGGTTCCATTGTTTTACTTGGACCTATTGCCAGCTCAGTAACTGGTGAATCCTTCAACCTTTTATCCGAAGAAGTCGCAACACAAGTTGCCCTCAAATTGCATGCCGATAAATTAATTGGTTTCTGTTCGGAGCAAGGGGTCATTGATGAAAATGGCAATGCTGTCGCTGAGCTTTTCCCGCGAGAAGCAGAGCTGTTTCTCGAAAAGCTTGAACAAGACAGCGACCATAGCGAAGACAGTGGCTCTGGCACTGTTCGCTTCCTTCGTGCAGCCACCACAGCCTGTCGAGCAGGCGTCCCACGCAGTCATTTGGTGAGTTATAAAGTCGATGGTGCCTTGATTCAAGAACTGTTCTCCTTAGATGGCATTGGTACTCAAATCGTAAGAGCGAGTGCTGAGCAAGTTCGTCAGGCTAACATTGACGATATTGGCGGAATACTAGATTTAATTCGTCCTCTAGAAGAACAACGTGTGCTGGTAAGGCGCTCTCGCGAGCAGCTTGAACAAGAGATTCATCAGTTCACCATCATCGAAAAAGATGGCCTGATCATCGGCTGCGCAGCGCTTTACCCATACACTCAGGAAAGAATGGCAGAAATGGCGTGTGTCGCCATTCATCCAGAATATCGTGATGGCAACCGTGGCGTTTTGCTGCTCAACCACATCAAATTACAGTCGAAGGCTCAAGGGATTAAGCATATTTTCATCCTGACGACTCGCAGCCTGCATTGGTTCCGCGAACAAGGTTTTCATGAAATGTCGGTTGATTTTCTCCCTTCGCAAAAGCAGAACCTTTACAACTATCAGAGAAGGTCAAAAATTTTAGCTATTGAACTGTAATGCATATTGTCGAGACAATGAGTTAGATAATGTCTTTATCCGACATAACTACCGAAACCCTGCTGTATCGATTGAGGCCCATTTTTTCGCTTTATTTTGTTGCATTAACTGGTTAAAATTCGAGCTCCCCAATAACCCGCTACGGAAAAAGGGGAGCCCGATTGGACTCGTCTTCAACTTACAGGCGCCTGAGCCTGATAAGTCGCACGGATTGCTTGAGGTAGATAACAACGTCACTAAGAGCAAATGACCGATGAAAACCATCATCTGTAACTCGATCCAGAGTTTCTGGGATATGGCTGATAACGAACTTCTGGAAGGGCTAGACGTCCATTGCGTCTTCCCAGTCAGTAAGGGGTTAAAAGCATTTATATTGAACTACCAGCAGAAGTACGGCATCCGCAGTATCTCTTTTAGCAAGGCAATTCAATAACTTTTCTCAATAGCCATGGACGGTCATTGTTATAAACGGTTTACTAAGCCACTCGCTCTCTCGGTTCTGATCTTTACCCCTCGCGCCATCACTCTTTCATCCACATATAAACTCAATTTTTGTTTTGCACGCGTAATGCCCGTATAGATAAGCTCGCGAGTTAGAATTGGCGTAAACTCTGGTGGCAATATCATCAAGGTATGCTCAAATTCACTACCTTGTGATTTATGAATCGTCATCGCGTAAGCAGTTTCATGCTCTGGTACTCGGCTGGGAAGCACGGCTTTGACTGAGCCATCGGGAAGTTCGAAAAACACCTTCAGTCGCTCAACTCCCTCCGAGTTATCACGTAAGCAAAGACCAATATCACCATTGTACAAACCCAATGCGTGATCGTTACGTACTACCATAACGGGCCTTCCGTGGTACCAAATCTCGTCCTGAACCTGAATCATTTTACGTGCGTTTAAAGCTCGTTCTATGCGTTGATTAAGCCCAGAGATACCAAAGTCCCCTTCTCTAACGGCACACAGTAAACGGCATTTTGCGAACAGCCGCAGCGCATCTTTTGCACGCTGGTGACTGGTCTCTGACTGTTCGGTGTCAGGATCCACAACCACTTGTCCGATTCGCTTTAAATAATGACTGTATTCCTGTGCTAATGTTTGAATCATCTGACTGTAGTGCTGACCATCAATAGGAAATCTCGCTATGTCTTCGAAACCTCGCTGCCAGACCCAATCAACCTTTTGCATTGAGCCAGCATTGATCGCTTTCGCTAATTGTCCAATACCTGAGCGAGCATCAAATCGATAGCTCTTTTGCAACATGCACAGGCTGTCAGCAATAGTCGCGGTGGTATTGGAGGAGTGGGCCAGCGTCTGGTAGCCAGTAAGCTGAGCAATCACACTAGCATGAGACGCACTGTAGCCTTGTTGGTAAAAGGAACAAATGTCCCCCAGCACTGCCCCAGCTTCCACCGACGCGAGTTGATCTTTATCACCGAGCAATATCAAACGGGCATGTTTAGGCAGTGCATCGACCAGTTTGTACATCATAGGCAGATCCACCATAGAGGCTTCATCCACCACTAAAATATCGAGGTGCAGTGGATTGTGCTGGTTGTGACGAAATTCAACGCTGTTTGGAACAGCGCCTAGCAAGCGATGTAAAGTACTCGCGTCGGTTGGTATTTGCTCTTTAAGCGCAGGTTCAACGGGTAATTCTGCTACCGCCTTACCGATGGATTCCGTCAACCGCGCCGCCGCTTTACCTGTCGGAGCGACGAGTTTAATCGCCGGAGCATCGCCTGCTTGCTGAGCCTGAGTGATCAGGGCGGCAAGCAATTTCGTCACTGTGGTGGTTTTTCCAGTACCCGGACCACCAGAAATCACCGCAAAGCGCCGTGTCAATGCCACAGCGGCCGCTACCTTTTGCCAGTTAACACAGACCGTGACGGGTACCAGTTGATCCAGTACGTTCAAATGCTCTATTTTGGTCGCACTAAGGAGCTTTTGGTCTATGGTAGGCCAATCGAGTTGTTCACTGCTCACTACATCAAGATGATCGCAGACTAACTGCTGTCTAAGTACCTGTGTCGAGCTCCCATCAGATTGCGCGGAGGCAAGAGCAGTAAAGAGGTACCGATAGTTTCTGGCAAACAGGTGATTCAACAATTCTGCCAGTTTTTGAGCATCAGTAGGCTTTAGGATCATGGGTGACCCAAAGCTGTTCAAGCGATTTGCCAGCACCACTTCGTAATGCCAATAACGATGCAGGTAAAGTCGTTCACCGTCAAAAATCATTGGCGATGTCTGCCCTTGTTCCCCAACCAAAGATGAAGCCTGAAGTAGTGATGGCCAATCTGCCTTTTGTAGCATTTGATTAAGCTCGATAGCCGCATCACCAAACAACCCCAATTTAGCTGCCAAATCCACAGGCTGTCCGTAACTGTCAAACAGAGGCAAGCAAATATGCCCCTTACCTAACTCGCTGCTGAGAATTGCGGCAATAAAAGCAACGTATTCATTTTTACTTTGAGCAAGAATAAAACGAGAAAACTGATAATCAATCTGTCGGATTGAACCTTTGCTCGCCAGAGGCTGAAGAAACGAAAAGAGATCTTGCATGATTAGAGTAACTCCATCTGACCAGAGCTGGACTGTTTCGGTTCGATAGGACGCCCATCAATCAGGCTGTCCATGTCTTCGAGAAACTCAAGTGTCGGCCGTGCAGAGAAAATGCCGTGTTCACTTGCTCCATCCATACCGCGCAAAAATAGGTAATATACTCCGCCGAAGTGAGTCTGGTAATCGTAATTTGGTACGCGAGATCGCAGGAATCGGTGTAAAGCCAGCGCATAGATTTGATATTGGAGATCATAGCGGTGATCAGCCATTGCTGCTTTCAGGGCCTCGCCATGATAGTCAGCGACATTATCTCCAAGGTAATTGGATTTCCAGTCAAGTACGTAATACTTGCCCTGATGTTCAAACACCAAGTCAATAAAACCTTTCAGCATACCCTGTGTGGAATGAAAGCCCAGATCGCCAGCTTTGGCAGACAGAGGGTCATGACGCTGAATGACGCGATTCAATGCGGGCGCAGTCAGTATTTCAATCGGCAACAAGAACTCCATTTCAACTAAACGTTGAGCAGGCTGCTTTTGATTGAGTTTGAGTTGCTTACCATCTAACGGCGTTGCCAATACAGTATCGACGAGTTGTTGCAGTATCGGCAACCAAGCTAGGTCAAGCTGCTCACTTTCCATCAAATTAACAATGATGTCGCTATTACTGTCTGCGGTTGCCAATTCGGTAAACTCAACCTCTTCAAATAAGGTGTGAAGGAAGGTACCTGGTCTGGCACCTTTGGGGAAAGTAAAAATACTTTTCTCAGGCTCTAGCTGCTCTTCTTCCTGCTGCTCATCAGAAGAGTCGACATCCAACAACAAAATATCCGTCACAGCATCGTCAAAATGGTGGCTAGCTCCCTGCTTAACCAAACCGGAATAACTGGTGATCCGCCAATTCCGGTCAATTTCATTTTGCAATTCATTGGCGCGCAGGGCTTGCTTCTCCGCTTCTCTAACAACCAGCTTTTCATTCACACTCTCAGGTAAGTCCGCCAACCGGACACAACTCAACTGCTGAGCCTGCTGTTGTACTGCAGCGGTTAAATCGGCGATGCCGCCTGGCTGACCATTTTGTAATAAATACCCCATCGCACTGTGGTGCACGCCAGTCGGCTCTTTCGTCGAGCGACCATTGCGTAGCGGCGCCGCACCGACAAAGCAGCCATAAACCGCGCGGGTGAGCGCCACGTAGATCAAGCGCAGATCTTCCGCCAGCCGCTCCTTATCAGCTTGCTGTAATGAGGCGTCCTGTTTGGTGATATCCAGAATGGTTTTGTCTGAAGCACTATCGTAATACTTGGCTTCACTCGCCTCTCGATAGCTGAATACAAACGGCAAAAACACCAGATCGTATTCCAACCCTTTTGATTTGTGGATGGTGACAATCTGCACCAAATTGCGCTCCGATTCCAAACGCTGGATCTGCTCCTCACTTCCCCCGAGACCATTGCGGGCATCACTAATGGCCTGAGCCAACCAGCGCAGCAAACCGTGGTCACTGTCGAGCTCTTGGCTGGCTTGCTGAAGCAGCTCTCCTATGTGCATAAAGTCCGTCAGAGATCGCTCGCCATTATCTTCTTCAAGCAATCGTTCTGCGATGTGCCTTTTACTCATCACACTACGCAGCATCGGCAATACGCCACGTTGACTCCATAAACGGCGATACTCCTTAAACTCATTGATGGCATTTTCCCACTCATTTTCATCGTTATTGAGTTTGTCGAGAGTTCCGGCATCAAGAGCAAACAGCTCTGACGCAAGACTGGCTCTTAAAGCCCGGTCATTTTCCGGTGTAAGCACGGCTTGGAGTAATCGCTGTAGGTCTTCTGCCACCTGTGAGACAAATACGCTATCTCGGTTAGACAGATACACGCTGGCAATCCCCTGCTCTGCCAAGGCCTGTTTGATCATTCGACCTTCACTGCCGGTTCGAACCAACACAGCAATGTCTCCGGCCTGAATCGCGTGTTGAGACTTTCCATCATCAAAAAATGCACGCTCGCTCTGAGCCGCCGACAAAATATGATGGATTTCATCGGCACAGGCCTGCGCCATGGCTTGATGATATTCACCTTTCGCCAACGGCTTCTCTTCAGCTTCTTGTAACCAGTAAGTCATTGCCGGTTGACGCTGTCCATCTATCATCCACTGGCGTTTGTCTGCATTCGGGCTCGATTTAACCGGAAGAAACGGAATGTCATCGTCATAAACAAACGGGCTGCTCGGCGTTTCGAACACCTGGTTCACCGCCGCGACCATGTCTGAGCTCGACCGCCAGTTGGTACCAAGAGTGAAGTGAGAGGAGACCTGATTACGTGCCTTGATGTAGGTAAATATGTCCGCACCACGAAAACCGTAAATCGCCTGTTTGGGATCACCAATCATGAACAAACCGTACTGAGGGTGCTCAAGATAGATACGGCTGAATATGCTGTATTGAAGCGGGTCGGTATCCTGAAATTCATCGATCATGGCGACCGGATAGAGAGACCGGATTCGCTGCGTAAGCAGCTCACTATCATCTTCATCAATCGCTGCGGACAACTGAGTCAGCAGATCATCAAACGACAGCCACTGTTTCTGCTGCTTGGCCTTCGCCAACATCTCGCGGCACTGTTCAATGGCGTGTGCCAGCAGTGGTGCTTCAAGACTAATAGGTTTGGCGAGAAACTGCTCGATAGCAACAAAAGCAGGATGGCTTGGCGCCTGCCCTTTAGGGGTCTTATCTTGCAGGATATTCTGTGCAAACTTTTCTAGTTTATCCGGGTACTCATAGCCCGTGGTTTCACTCGCGGCCCAAATGTCTACCGTTTCAAGCCAAGCAGGCAATGATTTCTTGGTGTAGCTACGCTTGTTGACATCCGAGTCGCTGATAAGAGCAAGGTAGTCTTGTTGTCCTTCACGCCAAATTGCTTTGAGTTCAGCAATCTGTTTGAGGTTCTGGCTATGCAGGTCAGCCATACTGCCTTGCATAGCTGGCACTGAGAGCTGCAAAGGTGCCCCAGTTAAATAAGGGCTGATCTTTTTCAGCAGTTCGGCAGGCGCTCCCCAAATTCGGCGTACTTCACCGGCAAGATTAAGTGGTAGTGGGTAGAAATTACGTCGCCAGTAATCCGCCACAACCTGAGCTTTAAGGTGACTTTCATCAGTAATGAATTCGTTGTTAAATCGACTACCAGACTCAAACGCATTTTGAGTTAACATGCGCTGACAAAAGCCGTGAATTGTATAGACCGCCGCTTCGTCCATCTGCCTTTCCGCTTGAAGGAGAATTTCAGCCGCTTGAGAATGATCGTCAATGACTTCAAGCAAAGGTTGAATGACGGGATCACCGCTTTGACCACGAGAAAAGGCCAGCCGCGCATCATGAATTCGGGCTCGAATCCGGTCTCTCAATTCAGCGGTCGCGGCCTCGGTAAAGGTCACCACCAGAATTTGGTCTACCGTTAGCGGCTGCTGGTGTTTGCTCTCCGCACAGCCATGACCAAGCAGCAACCTGAGGTACAGACCAGCAATAGTGAAGGTTTTTCCGGTTCCGGCTGACGCCTCTATTAAACGCGCGCCATGAAGCGGAAAAGTCATGGTATCCAGTGACGTTACCATTGACGTGGATGTCATAAAATTCGTGCCCTTGATGCATTTATTCCAGATTCCAATGTGATCCAGACTTTAAAACGATATTTATCAATAAAAATCCCATTCAAGATAGGATTTTATGAGACCTCTCTCACGGCAAGCGACGAGTCTTACCGATAGTATTCGCTGCACGACTTGCGCAGGCAGTACCTGATGCTAAGCAACCGAATCATGGTCCCTCTGACCTGTGGCCGTACAGAAAACGCCCTACACCAATAATGATTTCCTGGCGGCCACCTACTTCTCTATGTCTTGATTATCTTTCACTGCCAATCTCGGCGCTTGTAACACTAATGCCGTCAACGTCCTGACTTGCATCGCCAACTCATCGTTCCATTCAGGCCAGATTCGAGCAATGTAAGCGTTCGCACCTTCTCCGTGGCTAAGATAACCATCGTTAAATGTGTCTGCCATTTTCTTGAGTGACTTTTCTTCATCATCAACCCAATTACCACGGCTAAAACCCGCTTCTACACAAGCTAAAGCGGTATTCGGGAAGTACGTTAAAGGCGTTGTCATTCCCTGATAGAACAAACGAACCAACTCTCCCAGCGTCGAGTGAGCAACAGCTGCATTCTCAAGTGGCGGAAACGTTAGGTGCACCGCTCCTTCTTTGCGATCATAACCGACCATATGCGAGCAGAGCTGATGTCCCATCGCATTCAGAGCCAAATGATCGATCCAGACAGCAAGGTAATCCTGAGCACGAATTCGCCCACTGCGGAAACGAACTAAGCCCGATTGATAGCTTTGAGTTAACCAACCTGTCAGCTGAACAGGCTTTCCTTCTCCCAGCACATCAAAGGTCAGTTTCACTTCAATATCGTCGCTCGGTGAGACACATAACCAAGTGAGCTTTTCTACCAGCTCTTCAGCCTGCACTCGATTGGTTTCAAATTCTATATCACCAAATGCGCCTACTGGTAGCTTACCTTGAGCACGTTGATGGGCGATGAAGTCGTCAATAATGACTTGCTGATCCCCAGCTCCACTGAGATGGTGTTCAAGCAATAATTCCAACAGGCTATCGCGCATTTGGTAGCTTTCTAAGCCATTGAGAACGAATGGCTCATCATCTTCCATTACAGGTAACGGGGGCTCAAACACAACCTTAAGACGGCGATTAAAAAAATACTGCACAGGCAAACGCCAGAAGCGTTGTAACTCCACCAAATCCAGTTCAAGCGGATAGACTGCATCTAACAGGTAATCACTTAACTGACGATTGAATTGGCCACCGACTTGTCCTTGTCGATTCGCCGCAGGCAACCACTCTTTGGCGTAACTGGCATTATGTTCAACAAAAGCACTCGGGCTAAACGGCACCATAGAGTGAATGGCACTAATACTATTGAGCAGACGTTGACCGGATTCATCCACCGCTAACGCTTCGTCTCCTGCCAGACAATAGTTTTGTTGGCAATATTCCATCAACTCGGACACCAATACTGACGGTACGCGCTCAGTATTGTCCTGAATCGAGCGACCCACGTAGCTGATATAGAGCGTATGCTGCGCTGACAACAAGGCTTCCAAAAATAGATATCGATCATCATCCCGACGAGAGCGATCACCGGGTTTCGCACGCCCATTCATCAAATCAAACCCTTCTGGCGGCACGGTTCGCGGATAAATCCCGTCGTTCATTCCAAGCAGACAGACGGTACGAAATGGAATCGATCGCATTGGCATCAAGGTACAGAAGTTCACTTGGCCTGCTAAGAAACGCTGACTGACTCGGGTCCCGGAGAGTTTGTTGTGCAAATATTGAGAGACAATATCTGGTGTCAGATCCTGCTCATAAGATGCTTCTTGAAGTTGATCTTTTAAAGATGTCAGCGTGTCCCGAATCGATTTGAGCGCCACTTCACCTTCTAGATCAACGCTAAAAAAATCATCCAAGGCAAACGTCAAGGTTTCACGCCAGTATTCAATGGACTGAGTCTTGGCCAATTGACCGCGGTAATCGCTGACAGTTTCGATAAAATGAGATAATTTACCCGCCAATTCAGCGCCGATACCTTGAACCTGATTGTAAGGTGACAACAGACCATCTTCGGTTTCGAGTAACCCTGCTGATTCTGGCATAGCGTAACCCAGCAACATTCTCTGAATGCCAAATTGCCAAGTATTTTGCGACGTTTCAGGCAAATCAAATTCTTCGCCAGTGTGGTGATTAAGTCCCCAGCGAATGCCCGACTCTTCGACCCATTGCTTCGCTTGAATGAATTCATCTTCATTCAAACCAAATCGAGTCAGAATAGCGGGTGTTTCTAGCAACTCAAGTAATTCAGAAGCAAGACAACGAGTATTCGGTAAGTTCACTACCTGCATAAACGCATGCAAGATAGGGCTTTCCTGATCAGCCGTCCGGTCAGAGATAGAATAAGGAATAAATCGCTCCCCTGGCGCATTACCAAACACCGCCTGAATGGCCGGACTGTAGGCATTAATATCCGCCACCATAACAATGATATCGCGTGGTTTTAGACTTGGGTCAGAATCAAACATCGTCAGTAGTTGATCATGCAGCACTTCCACTTCGCGCATTGGGCTGTGGCAAGCATGTAAAGTGACCGAGCGATCGCGCTCATCAACCACTTGCTTGTGATAACTATCTTCGAGGGTATTATCATCCTGATGCTCTTCAAGATTGAGGATATCAGCCTGCAAATGGTGCAGCAAAGAGTCACGGTCAATATCAACGAAAGCTTCAATTTCATGAGATTCCAGTTGAGACAGTAAATACATGTTGTCTCTACCTAACTTGCCCATTGAAGCGAGTAAGCTGTTACCCACCACATTGGTGTGCAGTTCATCATCGAGGTTTTGTTCAACATCACCTTTGAGCTGCTGTGTTTCACCATCTAACTCAGAATGGTCTTGTTTCCATACCAGATGTTGTCGATGCCGAGCAGCCAAGCGCGCGAGGTATTTACGATCGCGTACCTCTCCCCAGTAATAGCGACAGGGGTTAGTAAACATCAGATGGACATCTATATGCTCACCGATGGCTCTAAGCGCATCCATATAACGAGGCGGTAGTGAAGTGATGCCAAACACAAACAGTCGTTTCGGCAAATGTTCAAAATTACCGCTGTAGTTTTCCAGCGTATCGATGAAGTGTTCGTATAGGTTGGCGCGATGATAGGGCGACTGCCCTAGTTCAATAGTGTGATCGTATAGTGCCTGCCACAAAATAGGCTGCCAACTATGCTCCTCACCAAGCTCTGCCACAACTTGGCCCGCTTCCCAAGCGGCGATCCATTCGGGTCGATAAACCAGATAACCATCGAAAATATCAGCAATTTTTTCGGCAAGCTGATAGAGCTTACTCTGATCCTCGTCATCGACTAGGTAGCGCTTAAGTGCCTCAAACTCTACTCGCTCAAGAAGACTGGGCAGAATAAACATTAACTTCCAGGTCATGGCTTCTTTGTTGAAAGCACTTCGCTGCGGCACATCAGGCAGCACCTGAGTGAACATATTCCAGATAAAAGTGGCAGGGAGCGGGAATTCAATATTTGCGGCAACACCAAACTCTTTCGCCAATTCCATTTTCAACCATTGCGACATACCCGGGCTCTGAACCAGAATTTGCTCTTGTTCGAATGGGTTTTCTAATGGGTTGAGCCGTACCAACTCGACGAGTAAAGATTTTAAAACGTCAACTTGGTTGGAATGGTAGACAGTAAACAAAATGCACTCACACTATTCTTGCCGCAATTGGATTGAGATTAGCATAAGTGCATAGCTTTCTTGAGAATTATACGCTTGTCAGTGCGTCAAAAGGCTACGCATTACGCACAATCACTTTATGAGGTTGATAGAAGCTGAAGTAACGCCATGCTACATAACCTACAACGCCAGTCGCCACTGTTAGCTCAAGACCCGCTAGCGTATGCACCTGCTCAACATAATGAACATCAATGCCTGCCTGCTGCATCCACCCTGCTAGCTTAAATAACGCAGTTGAGCCTATAACCATTGGGAAAGTAAACGCGGCATAACCAGGGCTAAATGGTAACCTCAGTAATCTGAAAAACGCGAGGTAGATAATCGCTGTCATCAATACACCAATGCCAAACAACAAACCAACAATCACAGGCGATGGTTGTACTGACACTGTCAGATAACCAGCCAGCGAAAGGCTAGCGGGTGCAGCCATAATGGCTAGTGTTGGTTTGGCGGCATCAGGTACCTGATGGGTAAACATAAAGCGATAAATCATCATTGGTAGCATCACAGCATACGCCAACATGCCGAAAATCAATGCACCATTGGCAATCAGGGCCAGGTCTGGATTTCCCGAAAATGAAACGTCTGCAACAATGATGCCCACAGGAGGTACAAACCAGCTTGGTACCATGTGATGTAGCTCAAACTCCTGAACTCGGTGGTAGATAAAGCTGGCGAGGAAGACAATATGCAGGCCGACCGCACCCAACCAAAGCACATCACCCATTACTGCGGAAAAATGGCCGAGTGAATTAGACACCACCATAGTTCCCATAGCGAATGTAGGGACGACACTACCAACAACAGGGTGCGCCAAGTCCTGATTCAGCAGATGTCTATGAAACAGAAATTTGACCGCCAGAACCACGAGTAACACACTAGCTATCGCAGCTCCCACTAACTGACCATAACCATTCAAAGGTGCAAAGTTCTCCCAGCACCAACCTAAACTGGCAATCCCTAGCGCTAATCCTGCCATAGGTGTCGGTGCACCCATCACTTTTGCTTTTGTCGCTTGAATCATCATTGCCTCACATTCTTTCTTCTACGGAGACAATATTACGCTTGCTAAACGTTCGAATATATCTAATTATTTAAAACACTCGTTCAGAATAGTTTAACGTTATTATTATGGCTGCCAATATCTCCCTTAAACAGTTGAAAGTGTTCATTGCCATTACTCAGCACGACACATTGACTGCCGCCTCGGAAGCACTGTTTTTATCCAAAGCTGCCGTCAGTATGGCGTTATCAGAACTTGAGAAACAGCTCGGTCATTCATTGTTTGATCGGGTCAATAATCGCCTTGTTCTCAATCAGGAGGGACAAAAGCTGCTGCCACTGGCAGATGAATTATTGCATCGCGCTCAGGATATCGACCAGCTGTTTGACGGTGACCAAACCCTAAGCGGGCTGCTCAGAATTGGCGCCAGTGATACGATAGGTAATCAAGTCGCCCCTTATATGCTCAGCCAATTTCGCCAACAGACAGGCCACAAATCGCAGAGCTTATTTATTTCAAACTCAGCTTTGATCTGCGAGAAACTGATCGACTATGAGCTGGATCTGGCATTAATTGAAGGCAAAACCTTACATCCTCAACTAATTTCCACTCAGTTTGGTCAAGATGAAATGTGTGTCATTTGCGCGCCAGATTCTCCCTTTGCTAAATCTCCTCAACTTCCAATCGGTGAGCTGGAAAACAGCGAATGGATTCTGCGTGAGCCCGGTTCTGGTTCACGGGAATTCTTCTTACGTGTGATTGCACCACGCCTTGAACACTGGCAAGAAGCATTTCAGCTCAACACCACTGAAGCACTGATTAATAGCGTTTCTGTTGGCCTCGGTCTTGGCTGTTTGTCGCGCTTGTCAGCGGAACCCGCGATTCGTAGTGGTCGAGTGGTCGAACTGACGTTACCGCTGGATATGAAAAGGCGCTTCTGGTTACTGGTGCACAAAGAAAAGTATCAAAGCCCGCTACTCAAATCCTTCATCGATTTCTGTCACAACTGGCAATAAAAAAAGGGCAGCCCCAATCACTAGGGCTGCCCTTCTAATCACTCAAACTAGAGAGATCAGACAGTGGATTCACTTGCTGGTTCAAGCACCAGCTTTTGTTCCTCTTGGTTCTGCTTCGCCGGGCTACGTTTTGCCAGTACGTAATAGAACAGTGGTGTAAGTAACAGGCCAAATACCGTGACACCAATCATGCCAGAGAACACTGCGATCCCCATGGCTTGTCGCATTTCAGCACCCGCACCGGTAGAGAACACCATAGGCACAACCCCCATAATAAAGGCGATCGATGTCATCAGAATCGGACGTAAACGCAGACGCGATGCCTCTAGAACCGCCTCCATGACAGTGCGACCTTTGTCCTGCAGTTCCTTGGCAAACTCAACGATCAGGATAGCGTTCTTGGTTGCCAGACCAACCAATACAATCAGACCAATCTGGGTAAAGATGTTGTTATCGCTGCCCCACATGATTACACCACTGATCGCCGACAATAGCGTCATCGGGATAATCAAAATAATCGCCATCGGTAAACGAACACTTTCATATTGAGCCGCCAACACCAGGAACACCAACAAGATCACCAGAGGATAAATCAGCGTGGCTGTATCACCAGCCAACTTCTGCTGGTAGGTTAGCTCTGTCCACTCATACGTCATGCCGATAGGTAAGGTCTCAGCAAGGATCTGCTCAATCGCAGCCTGTGCTTCACCTGAGCTAAAGCCAGGCATTGGGCTACCGTTGACTTCCGCGGTCGTATACGCGTTGTAATGCATCACACGATCTGGACCTGCGCTGTAGTTAACATCAACAAAAGCCCCCAAAGGAATCATATCGCCATCGGCATTGCGAACCTTAAGCTGACGGATTTGCTCTGGTGTCTGACGGAACTCTTCATCAGCTTGAACATTGACCTGATAAGTTCTGCCAAAACGGTTGATGTCATTCACATAGGTACTACCCATGTAGGATTGAAGTGTAGAGAACACATCGTTTAGAGACAGATCCTGCTTCAACGCCTTAGTACGATCGACATCCAGATCAAGCTGAGGCACATTGACTTGATAGCTTGAGAATACGCCCGTCAATGCTGGATGCGCCCAAGCTTTCATGATCACTTGTTGAGTGACACCATACAAGGCTTCATAGCCATGGTTTGCTCTGTCTTGAATTTGGAGACGGAAGCCACCAATGGTTCCCAGCCCCTGTACAGGCGGCGGTGGGAAAATAGCGATAAAGGCATCTGGAATCGAAGCGAACTTCTGGTTCAACTGCATCGCAATCGCGTTAGCACTTAAGCTTGGGTCTTGGCGTTCATCGAAGTCGGCCAATGGTGTAAACACAATGCCGCTATTCGGGCTATTGGTGAAACCATTGATGCTAAGCCCTGGGAAAGCCACAGAATGTTCAACACCCGGTTGCGCCAGTGCAATTTCCGACATTTCACGAATCACCGCTTCAGTTCGATCCAGTGATGCTGCATCTGGTAATTGTGCAAACGCCACCAGATATTGCTTATCCTGCCCCGGTACGTAGCCCGTAGGAGTCTGATCGAACTGATAAGCTGTCAAACCAAGCAAGCCAACATACATCAAGCAAATCAAGGCACCTAAGCGGATGGTCTTGGTCACCGCGTAGCCGTATACCATAGCACCACGATTAAATAGTTTATTGAACGGCGCAAAAATAAAGCGGCCGAACAATCTATCCATAGCGCGGGTTAACCAGTCTTTTGGCTGATCGTGACCACGTAGCAATAGCGCTGATAACGCAGGGCTTAAGGTCAGCGAGTTAATCGCTGAAATAAAGGTTGAGATAGTAATCGTCAACGCGAACTGTTTATAGAATTGCCCGGTTAGGCCAGACATAAACGCCGTCGGGATAAATACCGCCGCCAAGACTAAAGTCGTTGCAACGATTGGCCCTGTTACTTCTCGCATCGCTTTTTCAGTTGCGGCAATCGGTGCTAAACCTTCTTCAATGTTCCGCTCAACGTTTTCAACGACAACAATGGCGTCATCGACGACAATACCAATCGCTAATACCAGACCAAACAGGGACAAGGCATTGAGCGAGAACCCCATCAGATACATAAAGGCAAACGTACCAACCAGTGATACAGGCACTGCTACCAATGGGATGATAGAGGCGCGCCAAGTCTGCAAGAATAGAACGACAACCAGTACCACCAACAAGACAGCTTCAAGCAATGTCTGAACGACTGCTTCAATTGAGCCACGCACGAACACTGTTGGGTCATAAACGATCTCGTAACTCACCCCTTGTGGGAAGGTTTGCGACAACTCCTCCATCTTCGCTCGAACATCATCAGAAATCTGAATCGCGTTAGAACCAGAAGCTTGAAAAATAGGGATAGCGACCGCATCCTGATTATCCAGCATTGAGCGAAGAGAGTATGTCTCTGCGCCTAACTCAATACGTGCTACGTCTCGGAGTCGGTTAACCTGACCATCTTCACCCACTTTGATGATGATGTTTTCAAACTCTTCAACTTCGCTTAGACGACCTTTTACATTGATTAGTAGCTGGAAATCAGAATCACCACTTGGTTGTGCGCCTAAACTACCCGCTGCAGCTTGTTGGTTTTGCTCCTGAATCGCGGCAATCACTTCGCTTGGATTTATGTCTAGAGCAGCAACTTTGTTTGGATCCAGCCAGATACGCATGCTGTATTCACCGCCACCAAACAGTCGAACCGCACCAACACCTTCAATACGAGCCAACTCATCTTTGACATTCAGTGCTGCATAGTTCGCTAGGTATAGCAGGTCATAACGCTCATCAGGTGAAATTAGGTGAACCACCATCGTCAGATCCGGTGATGATTTTTCTGTCACCACACCTAAGCGCTGCACAGTTTCAGGCAGGCGAGGTAAAGCGCGATCTACTCGGCTTTGAACCAGTGTTTGTGCCTTATCTACATCGGTACCGATGGCAAAGGTCACAGTTAAAGTCATTACACCATCTGATGTCGCCTGCGAAGACATATACAGCATGTCTTCCACACCATTAATCTCTTCTTCGAGTGGTGAGGCAACGGTATCGGCAATAACTTTAGGGTTTGCTCCCGGGTAGGTCGCAGTAACGACAACGGTCGGCGGCACCACTTCCGGATACTCAGTGATAGGCAATTGCCACACTGAGATCGCACCGCCGATAAAAATCAGTATCGACAATACAGAAGCGAAGATCGGCCGACGTATGAAAAACTGAGAAAACATTGCAATGATTCCTTCTTAGTTCACTTGCAAAGTCAGAAGCTCATTGCGCTGCTGATCAAGTAGCGCCTGTTGCTGACGAATGCTCGCGAGAGTATTTTCATCCGCCATAGAGACTTCATTCGGCGTCACTGGCATATTGGCACGTACACGCTGTAGGCCATTGACGACAATCTTATCGCCCGCGTTCAAACCAGAAGCGATAATACGCAAGCCGTTTACACCTTCACCTAGTGAGATAGCGCGATACTGAACTACGTTGTCATCGCCAAGCACCAATACATACTTGTTATTCAGATCAGTGCCAATCGCTTTGTTATCGATCAGAACGCCCTGATAGCTCGCTGAGCCAGCAATACGTAACTTGGCAAACATACCCGGAAGTAAGTTTTGCTTTTCGTTATCAAACACGGCGCGGACTCGAATCGTACCCGTAGTTTCGTCAATCGCGTTATCAACAAAGTCGATATAACCAAGGTGCGGATAACCGCTGTCATTCGCTAGCGCCATCTGCACCACATTTTCCGCTTCACCGTTTGCAGGTAGAAGATTATTAAGCTGTTGATATTTAAGATAGCTACGTTCATCAACATCAAAATAGGCGTACATATGAGAAGTCGAAACTAAAGAGGTCAGCACAGTTTGACCGGTTGTCACATAGTTACCTTTGGTGATTTCAGCATTAGAAACTTTACCGTCGATAGGTGCGCGAACCAGAGTGAACTCCAGATCCAACTCGGCTTGAGCTAACGCAGCTTTTAATGCGGAAACACTGGCAATACTGCGCTGTTTATCTGCAAATCGGGCATCCACAGTTTCCTGAGAAATTGCTTTGGTTTTGCTAAGGCGTTGAGCACGCTCGTAATCTTTAATCGCCTGATTGAGGCTAGTTTGAGCACTGCTGAGCTCCGCTTTAAGGCGTGTCACTTCAGCCACGAACAAACGATTGTCAATAGAGAACAGTACATCACCCGCTTCAACCACACTGCCTTCTTGGAAGTGAACTTTATCGACATAACCCGAAACGCGAGGCATCACAGTAACTGTCTGAGGTGACTCCAGACGACCTGAGTACTCATCTAACTCGGTGACTTTTTCAATTAATACCTGAGCCACTTCAACCCCAGGTGGTGGTGGCGCTTTCGCCGCTGATTCTGCGTGCGAATCCTGACATCCCGACAGCACCAAAGGTGCTGCAATTGAGATTAGTAGAAGAGGATTTCTAAGGTGTTTACCTACCATCTCGCTATCCTTACCATTATTTTGTACCGATCGGTATAATAATCTCAGAATTTGAGTTAGATCAAGATAAATTTATAAAATGAATGATTACGGCATATAGACAACGTATGACAGCCGCATTACCATTTAAAGGAATTCAGGAATAAGTGACAGATAGATTTATGACAGGCGGAACTTCTGGCCGACCACGCTGTTTTGACCAAGAAACAGCGTTGGAAGAGGCATTAAAAGTTTTTTGGAATCAAGGGTATGAGGGGGCTTCACTCACAGACCTAACGAAGGCTATGGGGATTAATAAACCCAGCATGTATGCGACTTTCGGCAACAAAGAACAGCTCTTCCTGCAGGCCGTTGATATGTATAAGCGACGCGAAAGTGAGTTCTTCTATCAGGCGCTTGAACAGCAAAACATCCGCGACGTCATCACTGGAATTCTGTCTGGCTCAGCTCAAGCTCACTGCTGCAATGAAAAACCCAAAGGCTGCCTGATGATACAAGGCGCACTGGCTTGTAGCTCAGAAGCCAGCTCCATCAAGCAAACCCTAATGGCTCGTCGCAATGAGATGGGAGAAACTCTCCACCAAAGGTTTGAAAAAGCCCAACAAGAGGGTCAGTTACTCCAGGATGCTAACCCGAGAGTAATGAGCCACTACCTAGCGACTGTGCTGAATGGCTTATCTGTTCACTCGATGGATGATGTTTCAGAAGAAATGATCCATGCCGTTGCGAACATGGCGATGAACAATTTGCTTTCATGCTGCATTCAGCCAGACTGATCACTCTCCCAATCGCAGAAGAGATTACACCTCCTCTGCCCTTCACTTGTTTAGATAATCAACCAATTGCTTACACTATCAGCAAACGCATTGCCCAGCTCTCAGAGTTAAGCTAGCTATCTGGACTTAATTGGTGAAAAACTGTATAAACAGACAGTAATGAATTCCATTAATTTTGAATTAGAGGACCAACCATGGCTGTAATCGTCAAGTACGTGGTAGAACGCAACGGAGAAGAGAAAATGACTTTTACCTCTAAAGCGGAAGCTGACGCCTATGACAAAATGCTTGATATGGCTGATGAGCTTTTTGAGCTACTAGGTAAAAGTGAGTTGCTGGAAGATGAAGGCAAGCAAGAAGACTTGGCTATGTTTCTGGCGCAAAACAAAGAAGAAGTACTTTTTGCTCTTGGTGCTAAACGCAAACCTGCGCCAAAGAAAAAGACCATTGAGGCGGTTGAAGACGCTGAAGAAGATTCAGCTCAAGAAGACGCAGCGTAACAACACGCTCAACAGATGTATAAAACCTCAGCAATGGCTGAGGTTTTTTGTTTTAGGGGAAACAAATCACCTCACGTTTACCCTAATCCCTTGCTCCTCTCTGAGTTACTATTTCTATTATCTAGCCTTCATGAGAAAATTGAGATGAGTTATATTGTCGAAGTATGTATCGATAACATTGAATCCCTTCACCTTGCTATTGAAGGTGGTGCAGGCCGGATTGAACTTTGTTCATCACTGGCACTAGGTGGTCTCACACCAAGCTTTGGTTTGATGAAACAAGCAGGCAAACTCTCATCTGTGCCTGTGTATGCCATGATTCGTCCTCGTCAGGGCGACTTTCTCTACACCGAGCAAGAGATTGAAAGCATGCTGATTGATATCGAAGCGGCTGCCGATGCTGGTTTACAAGGTGTAGTTCTTGGCACCTTGAATGAGGATGGTCATATTGATATGAACGCCGCTCAACGTCTGGTCAATCAAGCCAAATCCCTCAAACTAGGCGTCACTTTCCATCGCGCGATTGACCAATGCGCCGATTATCAGAGATCTATTGCAGATATTGCGGAACTTGGCTGCGAACGTGTTCTTACATCGGGGCTTGCTAGTAATATCGATCAAGGCCTTGATGTTCTTCGACACATGGTGGAGCTTGCTGACGATCGCTTCTCAATTATGGCAGGTGCTGGCCTAAACGCGGAAAATGTCTACAAAATCGTTTCTGAATCTGCGGTTCAGGAAGTGCATTTATCGGGTAAATCCACACGGCCAAGCAAAATGAAGCTCATCGCGGAGCAAGCCAAAATGGGTAGTCAGAATATTGATGATTTTGTTGTTCCGGTTACTGATCCACAAGCGATTGAAAAGGTAGTAAAAGTTCTCACTTCTTCGTGATTCTACTCTCCCGTCTGAGTTTGAAATGCTAACCTTTTGATAGCAAAAGGAGAGTCTTATGAGCAAAAGCAAACTGGATAAAAAGTTTTACGAAAAGGAACTGGCTCGACTTCAAGTTGAATTGGTTAAGCTGCAAGAATGGGTCAAGCAAGAGGGCCTCAAAGTCGTTGTGCTCTTTGAAGGACGGGATGCAGCGGGTAAAGGCGGCGTCATCAAACGTATCACTGAGAAGCTCAACCCTCGTATCTGTCGCATTGCAGCCCTACCGACCCCAACCGAAAAAGAAAAGACCCAATGGTATTTCCAGCGCTACGTAGCGCATCTTCCCGCTGCTGGTGAAATGGTTTTATTTGACCGTAGCTGGTACAACCGTGCAGGCGTCGAAAAAGTCATGAACTTCTGTACCCAAGAACAGTATGACGAATTTCTGCGATCATGCCCCGAATTTGAACGTATGTTGCAGCGTTCTGGGATTATCTTACTCAAATATTGGTTTTCAGTTTCAGATGAAGAGCAGGAGAAGCGCTTCCTTGAACGGATTAACACACCGGTGAAGCGCTGGAAGTTCAGCCCAATGGACTTAGAATCTCGCAATCGCTGGGCAGAATATTCTGCAGCCAAAGACAAAATGTTTGCCTACACCGACACCAAGCAGTGTCCATGGTGGGTTGTACCCTCTGATGACAAAAAGCGCGCTCGGTTAAACTGTATTAGCCATCTACTTGAACAAATCGAGTATCAGGATATTACCTACCCAGAGATCGAGCTACCAGAGCTCAACAAAGAAGGTTATATTCGAGCTCCCATTGAAGAGCAAACCTTTGTTCGTGAAAAATACTGAAGCTGGTCACACTAGAAGAAACAGTATGGCGCTGCGGGTTTAGCGCAGCGCATCATCAATACTTTGTTCACCCAAGTGGCGAACATCTTTGCCTTTAACAAAGTAGATGATGTATTCGCAGATGTTTTGGCAGCGATCCCCTACTCGCTCAATTGCGCGTGCAGACCACATAACTTGGAGAATATGAGGAATATTCTTCGGGTCTTCCATCATATAAGTCATCAATTGACGGATAACGGCTTCATACTCCGCATCAATTTTATCATCCAGCTTGTACACTTCTGCAGCTGAATCGACATCCATTCGCGCAAACGCATCCAAAACCTGATGCAACATACCGATTGCTTGACGACAGAGTGGTTCAAGGGAAACCTGGAACATCTGCTCTTTTGATGACGGACTTTCAATCGCCACATAAGCCATTTTGGTTGCCACGTCCCCAATTCGCTCAAGATCGGTGATGGTCTTGATGATCGCCATGATCAAGCGTAAGTCTTTAGCCGTTGGCTGACGTTTGGCAATGATTCGCGTGCAAGCTTCATCGATAGAGACTTCCATCGCATTTACTTTATGATCGTCACGTACGACTTTACGCGCTAGCTCAATATCCTCTTTGTGCAGTGCCTGCATAGCAAAAGATAACTGCTGCTCAACCAGCCCTCCCATCGTCAGTACGTGGGTTCGGATGGATTCTAATTCGACATTAAACTGTCCTGATATGTGACGTCCAAAGTTCATGAAATATCGGTATCTCCCTTATTATCCGTATCTACCTGTGATGTAATCTTCCGTTTGTTTTTTCAATGGTGAAGTGAAAATTGAATCTGTATCTGAATACTCGATCAACTTACCCATATGAATAAACGCCGTATGATCGCTAACACGCGCTGCTTGTTGCATGTTATGAGTGACAATAACTACAGTATATTTGGTTTTAAGATCATTGATCAGTTCTTCAATGGTCAAAGTGGAAATTGGGTCTAGTGCCGAAGTAGGCTCGTCAAGAAGTAATACTTCAGGTTCAATCGCAATGGCACGAGCAATCACCAAACGCTGCTGCTGACCCCCAGATAAACCAAACGCATTCTCATGTAGCCTGTCTTTCACCTCTTCCCATAGCGCCGCGGCACGCAGAGAGCGCTCAACAGCATCATCGAGAACTCGACTGTTGCGAATACCCTGCAAACGTAAGCCATAAACCACATTTTCATATATCGATTTTGGAAATGGATTCGGGCGCTGAAACACCATCCCAACACGGCGGCGCAGTGTCGCCACATCAACCTGCGGGTGGTAAATGTTTTTGCTATGCAGTTTCACTTTCCCTTCCACGCGGCACCCTTCAACCAGATCGTTCATTCGGTTGATACAACGTAAAAGTGTCGACTTGCCACAACCCGAAGGACCTATGAATGCGGTCACCTGACCTTTAGGAATGCGCATAGAAATATCGCTCAGTGCCTGAGTATTCTGGTAAAACAGGTTCAGATCTTCGATTGCAATCGCAGTCTGTTCTTCACTCAGGTTGTTGACGTCTAATGGCGCTTGATAGCCCAATGTCTGATTAACTGAAAACATCTCTTAATCTTGCCCCAGAGTTCGATATTTCTCGCGTAGGTTATTGCGAATACTGATCGCCGTCAGGTTCAGCCCGACGATGACACTCACCAGCAAGAACGACGTCGCGTAAACCAACGGTCTTGCACTTTCAATATTAGTGGTTTGGAAGCCAACATCATAGATGTGGAAACCTAAATGCATGAATTTTCTATCCAGATGCAAAAATGGGAATTGGCTATCAACCGGCAAGCTAGACGCCAATTTTACCGCCCCCACCAGCATCAAAGGCGCTACCTCGCCAGCTGCACGGGCAACTGCGAGAACTAGTCCAGTAATGATCGCGGGGCTTGCCATTGGTAATACAATTCGCCACATCGTCTCAAACTGAGTGGCACCGAGCGCCAAAGAGCCATGACGGACGGAACTCGGGATGCGGGTCAAACCTTCTTCGGTAGCCACAATCACAACTGGAAGTGTCAGTACCGCCAGTGTCAGCGCTGACCAAAGCAGGCCCGGCGTACCAAATGTCGGCGTTGGCAACTTCTCAGCATAAAACAGAGAATCGATTGAACCACCTAAGGTATAGACAAAAAAGCCAAGACCAAACACACCATAAACAATTGAAGGGACACCAGCGAGGTTTATAACCGCGACACGAATCAAACGAGTAAAAGCATTATTTTTGGCGTATTCGTGGAGATAAATCGCAGCAATCACCCCCAGTGGCATAACGATAATCGACATGATCAGCACCAGCAGAACCGTACCGAACATGGCAGGAAAAACGCCACCTTCAGAGTTCGACTCTCTAGGATCATCGGATAAGAATTTCCATGCCTGATGTGCCCACTGGAACACTTTTTCAGCTACCGTCATTTGATTCGGATACCAGACATCCACGATCCGACTAAGTGGGATTCGGTACTGATTGCCCTTCATATCTTCGACAATCAGGCCTTGCTGAGCCAATGCTAATCTCAGTGCATCCAGCTGAGATTCCATTTCCGTGAGCTGCTGGCCAAGCATGCTCGATTGAGCGTCGTAACGTTTGATGAAATCAGCATCTAAGCGACCATTCAGCTCACGTCTTTTCTTCTCTAAACGCAACCTGTCAGCCTGAGCGCTGATCACTTTGATCTGCTTCTCCACCAAACGGTCAATTTTAGTACGTTGCTTATCGGCAAATACCAGCGCGCTTTCAACATCGGTTTTAGCCTGCTCGCTTACCTTGCCATCAGCAGTAAAATATCCTTTCGGTTGACCGTAAAAGTCCCCACCTCGAGTCCGTTCAATCACCGCCCAACCTTCAGGCTTTGAACGTTCAAGTAAATCGACCTCCAGAATAGAAACAAAATCAGCAGGGTAAATATCCCGATTGGCAATCTTAATACTCAGTCTTTGAACTAAGCCTTTCTCCTCGACTTCGGGAGTGAGTGCAATGTCCATTTCGCGTAAGTGGCTGATCGGCACATATTCTTCGGCATAAAGCTGACCAATCAAGACGTCACCCTGTTCAGTTTTCCACTGATAAAGGGGAGCAGGCCAGAAATAGGACAAACCTTTCCAACCGATAAGCAGCAGCAAACCAAGCACTGACAGCAAACTAATGCTGACTGCTCCGCCTGTTAGCCAGACCCACGGTGAACCGGACTTTAGCCACTTAAACACGAACAATGCCCCTCAGATAACTTCGATTACAGCGCACGATATTTATCCCTTAACCTTTGACGAACCCATTCCGCGAGCGAGTTAACCGCGAAAGTAAACACCAGCAAAATCAGCGCCGCCAAAAACAGAATGCGATAATGAGAGCTGCCCACTTCAGACTCAGGCATTTCAACGGCAATGGTGGCAGACAGGGTGCGCATACCTTCTAAAATATTCCAATCCATGATTGGCGTATTACCTGTAGCCATCAGCACAATCATGGTCTCGCCGACGGCACGCCCCAGCCCCATCATGATGGCAGAAAAGATGCCTGGACTTGCGGTGAGTAACACAACATGAACCAGGGTTTGCCACGGCGTAGCACCTAACGCCAGAGAACCATCTGATAGATGTTTTGGCACCGAGAAAATCGCATCTTCTGCGATGGTAAAAATTGTGGGGATAACGGCAAAGCCCATCGCAAAACCGACCACCAGTGCGTTACGTTGGTCAAAACCAATTCCCTGCTCGGCAAGATACGCACAGACATCGCCATTAAATAACCACTGTTCGATATTGGCACTCTGGCCCAAAATCACGACAGTAAACAACACCATCGCTGGCATAAGAATCAACGCATGCAAACCATTGGGGAATCGACAGCTCCATGTACGTGGTAGCTTGTGCCAAATCGCCCCGATGGCAACGGTTGAAATGGGTAAGAACAACATCAACGACACCACAGCCGCTAGGTGGCTCTCTACAATCGGCGCAAACCATAGCCCGGCTAAAAAACCAATGATCACGGTTGGCAGCGCTTCCATCAGTTCAATCGAAGGTTTTACCACGCGGCGCATAGATGGCGTCATAAAGTAGGCCGTGTAGATGGCGCCTAATACGGCAATCGGCACAGCAAACATCATGGCAAATGTCGCTGCTTTTAACGTACCAAATGCGATGGGTACAAGGCTGAATTTGGCTTCAAACTCATCGTTAGCCGATGTAGTTTGCCAAACAAATTCCGGCTCTGGATAACTTTCATACCAGACTTTCTGCCATAGTGAAGATAATGAGATTTCAGGGAATGGATTATCAACGTAAGCCACATTGAGCTGCGAGTCGGATAGGGTTAGCAGGTGCTTTTCATTGTTAGACATTGCCGCCAGTTGCGGCGCTTTATCGTAAGCTCGTTTAAAGATCACCAGTTTTTCGCTGGTGGTGTAATGGCTTTGGACCGTACCATTGATGTAAAAGCTGTAAAAACCCTTGCGATACGTATCAGGCAGCAAGAATTGCAGCTGCGACGCCAGTTTAAAATCGCGAATTTGAGTGAGGTTTCTTTGCCCATCACTCAACACATCAAACCATTGAGAGACTAACCCATCCTGATGACTGACCAACAAAGAATATGCGCCAGACAGCAGCTTAATATCCGTCACCGCGTGTTTGTTCTCGCCCTGACTCAAATCAACCACTTCACGTACTACAAAGCTTTCAATGCCTTTTTTGGCAATCACCACTTCAGAACCGACTCTTAGATAAAGCGTGTTGCCATCAGGCGTGAGAAGCAACTGGTCGAGATCGACAAATGGCTTAGGAAACTCGAAGTTCTGAATGTGCTGATTAGCATCACGCCAACGAATTCGAACGCGGTTATCTTGGTAATAACCGGCTAAGGTGACGTTGCTATCCACAGCAAAAGCAAACGACTTTAGCGCCGAGCCTGACTCTGTCTGCAAATCAAAATCGAGAGAAAAACTATCCACTTCTGGAGAAAATATACGCTGCTCGCCTTGCAGAAGACTGGTCATCTCAGGCCGATATAACAACACTTGCCCGTTAGCCGCTGCCGCACCTAACCAGCCCTGAGCTGGGTTAGCCGAGCTGTACAGTGAGTACTCAGTACCTAGTTCAACCGATAAACTAGGCTGTTGTGACAAGGTCGTCAGCGACCAAAAATCAACATAGCCGGCCTTAGATACCACATAGGCATGCTGGCCATAATCATCAATTCCAGCCGCCACTGGCGCTTTAGTGGTAATCGATTGGATAGCAACATTTGGAGTGAATTTTGCGTTAGAAAAAAGAGGCAGGACCATCATTGCCAGATAAACGAAGATCAAAACCAGCGCAGCCAAAACACCGACACCGCCTGCCGATACCGCTAGCCGAACTAAACGATCTTTGATTAATCGCTTTCGATCACGTTCTCGCAATGAAAATTCGGCTTTGGCCATTTCTCTCACTTACCTGCATTTGCCCATGGGTATAATATTTCGATTAGGTGACAATTATATTACAGATCGCAATAAACAACTGAAAATAATGCAATAAGATCGTGCAATAAAAGTGTCATATAAACCCCTTAATTTCTAATCCAGTTTTATTTTTACCACCTAAATTTGGTTAGACTCGTCAGTAAAGGTCAGGTTATGAGTGCAGAAAAGCTTTACATTGAAAAAGAATTGAGTTGGTTATCTTTCAATGAACGAGTGCTCCAAGAAGCCGCAGATAAAACGGTGCCACTCATCGAAAGAATTCGATTTTTAGGTATATTTTCCAATAACTTAGATGAGTTTTACAAAGTCCGATTTGCTGATGTCAAACGGCGAATCCTAATCAATCAGGAGCGTGGTGGTAACGACAACTCCAAACACTTGCTGACTAAAATGCAGACTAAGGCTCTCAAACTCAACGAACGCTTCGATGAGTTGTACGCTGAGCTAATCCGCGACATGGCACGCCGACGCATCTTCCTCGTCAATGAAACTCAACTCAACGAGTCGCAAGAAAAGTGGGTCAAAAAATACTTCCGTAATCAGGTACTCCCACATATCACCCCTCTTCTAATGCGAGACGATATTGATGTCCTGCAGTTTCTCAAAGATGAGTACGCTTACATCGCGGTTGAACTGCGTAAAGAAGAGCAAAATCAGTATGCGTTGATCGAGATCCCAACTGATCACCTGCCCCGCTTTGTGATGGTACCCGAGCAGAAAGGCAAACGACGCAAAACCATTATCTTGCTCGACAACATAATTCGTTATTGCCTTGATGAGCTGTTTAGCGGCTTTTTTGATTATGAAGAGCTGAACGGTTACGCAATGAAAATGACTCGCGACGCAGAATATGATCTTAGCCATGAGGTGGAACATAGCCTGCTCGAACAAATGTCAGAAGGGGTAAGTCAGCGTCTGACGGCAATGCCAGTCCGCTTCGTTTATGAACGTGATATGCCGGAAGAAATGTTGGAGTTTCTGTGCCATAAACTGCAAATATCCAACTACGACAGTTTGATCCCCGGTGGGCGTTACCACAATTTCAAAGACTTCATCGGCTTTCCCAATGTCGGACGCGAGTATTTAGAAAACAAGCCATTGCCACCGATGAAATGTGCAGATTTCGACGGCTATGCCAACAAATTTGATGCGATCAAGAATCAGGACATTCTACTTTACTACCCGTACCACAGCTTTGAGCATATTTCTGAGTTAGTCCGCCAAGCTTCGTTCGACCCTAGGGTGCTCAGCGTTAAGATCAATATTTACCGAGTTGCCAAAGACTCTCGTTTAATGAACTCATTGATCGATGCAGTACACAATGGCAAGCAGGTCACGGTTGTTGTAGAACTGCAAGCTCGATTCGACGAAGAAACCAATATCGAATGGTCAAAGGTCCTGACCGAAGCAGGCGTGCAAGTCATTTTTGGCGCACCGGGTCTGAAAATCCATGCTAAGCTGCTACTCATTAGCCGTCGAGAAAACGATGAGATCGTACGCTACGCCCATATCGGAACTGGTAACTTTCATGAAAAAACGGCCCGCATTTATACCGATTTTTCTCTACTCACTGCAGATCCGGAAATCACCAATGAAGTACGCAATGTCTTCGGATATATCGAAAATCCATACCGCCCAGTGAAGTTTGAACACCTGATTGTTTCACCACGTAACTCACGCCAACAACTGTATCGTTTGATCGACAGTGAAATCGCCAATGCTAAAGCTGGTAGAAAGGCCGCCATTACCCTGAAAGTGAATAACATAGTCGACAAAGGGCTGATTAATAAGCTCTACGGTGCCAGCGCTTCTGGAGTAGATATCAAGATGATCATCCGCGGGATGTGTTCATTGGTCCCTGGAGTCGAAGGAGTGAGTGAAAATATCAAGATCATCAGCATCGTTGATCGTTTTCTTGAGCACCCGCGGGTCATCATCACCCACAATGACGGCGATCAACAAGTTTACATTTCCTCTGCTGACTGGATGACGCGCAATATCGACTACCGCATCGAAGTTGCTGCTCCAGTACGTGATCAACGTCTTAAACAGCGAATTATTGATATCATTAACATCCACTTTACGGATACAGTAAAGGCCCGCTGGATAGACAAAGAAATGAGCAATACCTATGTTCCAAGAGGTAACCGTAAGAAAGTTCGCTCGCAGATTGCCATTTACGACTATCTTAAAAATGTAGAAAAACAAACAAAGAAACGTAAACAACACTCCCTTACTGATGACTCAATCTCTGGAAATTCGTGATGTTGCGGCGATTGACCTTGGCTCTAACAGCTTCCACATGGTGGTGGCTCGTGTCGTAGACCAAGATCTGCAACTGGTCAGCCGACATAAGCAGCGAGTCCGTCTCGCTGCTGGCTTAGATGCTCAAAAAAATCTAGATAATGCTTCGATTGAGCGAGGCCTTGAATGCCTTGCTATGTTTGCGGAACGCCTGCAAGGCTTTGAGGAATGCAATGTACGTATTGCGGCTACACATACTCTTCGCCAAGCCAACAATGCCCACATTTTCCTCCAACGAGCGAGAGAAGTACTGCCATTTCCTATTGAAATCATCCCCAGTGTCGAAGAAGCACGTTTAATCTATCTTGGGGTTGCACACACCCAGCCAGAGTCAGATTCAAAACTTGTGGTTGATATTGGTGGCGGCAGTACTGAGATGATCATTGGCAAGGGGTTTGACCCAGCGCTGATCAACAGTAAACAAATGGGTTGCGTCAGCTATACAAAGCTTTACTTCGCTAACGGCAAGCTCTCGCGCAAGAATTTTGCTAAAGCAATACTCGCAGCTGAACAAAGATTAGAATCCATTGCTCATCGTTACTGTAAGAAAGGTTGGGAGATTGCGTTTGGCTCGTCAGGTACAATTAAAGCGATTCGAGAAGTCTTAATTGGTATGGGCTTTGAGGATGGCATTATTCACGCTAAGCGTCTCGATAAGTTAGTCGAAAAGCTATGCGAATGGCCCTCGATTGAGGATATTGAACTCAGTGGGTTAACCCCCGATAGAAAGCCTGTTTTTGCCGCCGGCGTGGCCATTCTTATCGCGATCTTTAAAGCCCTCAAAATTGACGAAATGCACTTTTCAGAAGGCGCGTTACGTGAAGGTTTGCTGTTCGAAATGGAAGATGGCTTTAAACGCTCAGATATCCGGATGAGAACCACGGAAAACCTAGCCAGCAAGCATTTAGTTGATCTTGATCATGCGGCAAAAATTAAACATCAAGCGCAATCTTTCCTGCAACAGGTGCATCAGGATCTCGGTATCAAAAAGAGCTCAGAGCTGTTTGACTTGCTCGACTGGAGCGCGCTGCTTCATGAGGTCGGTCTCAGCATCAGTTTACAAGCCTTCCACCGTCATTCTGCTTATATTCTTCGCCACACCTACATGCCAGGGTTTAACCGCGAACAACAAACGGTGCTGGCCATGCTAGTCCGCTTCCAGCGTAAGGCACTTAAACTACATGAAATGGAAGAGTTCACGCTCTTTAAGAAAAAACACATCATTGGTGTAATTCGTATCTTGCGCCTCGCTATCTTACTCAACGGCCAACGTAACGAAGACGCTTTGCCAAAACTGATGTTGAGCATAGACGGCGATAGATGGATATTGAGTTCAGAAGATAACGAGTGGCTAGAGCACAACAAACTGCTGCACGCTGATTTGATGACGGAACAAGAATACTGGAACAACGCTGGTTGGGCGCTGAGTTTTTAGTTTTATAGCCTGTGGTGCTCGATAGATGTTGGTAGTGTTATCAGGTCACCTCGAGCAAGTTTTATACACGCACGATGACGAACTTAGGATCAGACGGTTAATCGACAATGCCTACTTTTGCCAACTCACTACGTGCAATCTCTGCGGATATCGGCACATAACCATCTTTTTCAACCAGTTTTTGCCCTTGCTGTGAGTACATAAAGCGAATAAATTCTCGCTCAATCGGCGGCAAGGGTTTAAACGGGTTCTTGTTTACGTAGACATAGAGATAACGTGATAGTGGGTACTTACCTTTAAGAATATTTTCCTGACTCGCTTCAATGTAATCCTCACCCTGCTTAGCAATGGGTATCAGTTTCACTCCAGAGACTTGGTAACCTACCCCAGAGTAACCAATGGTATTGATTGCAGAGGCAACAGACTGAACAACGGATGCCGAGCCTGGCTGCTCATTAACATTACTTTTAAAGTCTCCGCCACACAGCGCATTATTCTTAAAGTATCCGTAGGTACCAGAGACCGAGTTACGCCCAAACAGCTGCATAGTGCGTTTAGCCCAATGATAATCGAGCCCTAGTTCAGACCAAGTAGAGATAGACTGAGTCCCGCCACAACGCAGTGTTGCAGAAAAAATATTGTCTAGCTGAGTAAAGTTTAGCCCTTTCAGCGGGTTATCTCGGTGAACGAAAATTCCAATCGCATCAATGGCAATTCGGAGTTCTGTTGGCTTATAGCCGTGTTCACGCTCAAAGGCTTCAATTTCCCGATTTCGCATCGGCCGGCTCATTGGGCCGAATTGAGCGGTACCTTCGGTTAATGCTGGCGGAGCCGTTGAAGAACCAGAGGCTTGTACCTGACCATTCACACTCGGGTAAAGTTGCTTAAACTCTTCTACCCACAAGGTTGTCATGCTGGCTAATGTGTCAGAACCAACACTGGTTAAACTCCCGGTAATACCGGGGACTTTTTGATATTCAGATAGGTTCACCAAAGCCGCTTGAACAGCAAAGGAAAAACTGGCAGAAACAATAAGAGTAGTGAGCGCTAACTTCATTAAATCACCACCAAACGCGGTGGCAACACGAATGAGAATTTGCTGCCGGCCCCCACTTCGGATTGTATTTCTAAATGCGAGTCGTGATGCGTCAAAGCATGTTTCACGATCGCCAGCCCAAGGCCGCTTCCTCCGGTATCCCTAGAGCGTGCTTTATCCACTCGATAGAAACGCTCAGTGAGTCGGTGTAGGTGTTGAGGCTCAATACCTTCACCACCATCTTCCACTTCTAAACATGCACCTTGCGCAGTCTGATACCAACGAACCCGGACATCCGCGCCTGCTGGTGTGTATTTCACTGCGTTATAAACCAAGTTTGAAATGGCACTACGTAGTTGGTCTTCATCTCCAAGTACGCGCAGGCTGTTATCAATATCAAAGTTCAGCTTATGTTGCTGATCACCACTCAGGCTCGCCGCTTCTTTCTCTAACACATCTAGCATTGCTGGGACATTCACTACGTCTTCCAGTTCATGCATGGGCGCCGCTTCAATCTTAGATAGTGTGAGCAGTTGATTAACCAAACTGTTCATACGATTGAGCTGCTCTGTCATGACACCATGGGCTTTGGTCCACATAGGGCCAACCACCATATCTGGGTCTTCGGTCATTTCCAGATAGCCTTGCAATACCGTCATTGGCGTGCGCAGCTCGTGAGAAACATTGGCAAAGAAGTTACGACGCATGCCTTCCAACTGTTTGAGCTGGGACACATCACGCACCACCATCAGGTGCTCACCTTCAGTGTACGGCACAATACGCAGCTCAAGCATGCGCTCAACATTGAGTGGCGAGCGCATCTCTAGAGGCTCAGAGAAGTCTTGTTTATTAAGATACTTAATGAAATCTGGCGTGCGGATAAGGTTGGAAATCGGCTGACCTGAGTCGTCCGGCCAACGGAAACCGAGTAAGTGTTGAGCTAGCTTATTACACCAAACAATATTGCCTTCACTACGAAACACTACAACTGCATCCGGTAAGGATTCAGCACCATTGCGGAATCGGCGAATAAGATTGGTCAGCTCTTTGCGCTTTTTTCGCTGGCGCTGCTGCAAGCGGTAGATACCGTTAAACAACGATTCCCAATTACCGCTTCCCGAAGGTGGTGTCAGACGCTTTTCATCCCACAACCACGCTGACAGGCGCATCTGATTATGCAGATGCCATACAAGCTGCAAAACCGTAGCCGCTAGAAGCAACCACGGCATATGGCCGAAAATCCATCCGACAATCACCCAAGGGGTGTAAAAAAAAGCCAGCTCCCAGGCTAGCTTTTTCCAAGTTAACCGCTCTACCACTTACCTCTCCAGATGGTAAATTTACATTATGCCTTTGTTGAGAAACGGTAGCCTGCACCACGTACCGTTTGAATCAATTTGTCATGGCCTGCCGCTTCTAACGCCTTACGCAGACGACGAATATGCACATCAACAGTACGGTCTTCAACGTACACGTTGGTTCCCCATACGTTGTTCAGCAGTTGCTCTCGGCTATAAACTCGCTCTTGGTGAGTCATAAAGAAGTGCAGCATCTTGAACTCAGTTGGGCCCATATCCAGGGGCCGATCGTTCGCGGTTACACGGTGCGAAACTGGATCCAGCTTCAAGCCCTGTACGTCAATCACATCTTCAAGTGCAGTTGGCGTCACACGGCGAATCACGGCTTTAAGACGCGCCACCAGCTCTTTTGGCGAGAATGGCTTAGTAATGTAATCGTCCGCGCCAACTTCCAGACCACGAACTTTATCTTCTTCTTCACCACGTGCTGTTAACATCACAACTGGAATATTGCGCGTCAGCTCTTCACGTTTCATGTGTTTGATGAAGTTGATGCCGCTGCCACCAGGTAGCATCCAGTCTAGCAATACTAGATCTGGGAAGGGTTCAGCTAGCTTAGTCACCGCACTATCGTAGTCTTCAGCTTCGACGGCTTGGTAACCTTTTTGCTCAAGAACAAAGCAAAGCATTTCACGAATTGGTGCTTCGTCTTCAACAACCAGAATCCTTCTAGACATAATTGAGTAACCTTTGAGTTAGTTGAATTTAATCGGGCATTTACCCTTTGCAACGATAGGCATTATTACCATCAATTATGACACTTTTGTGACCTTTGAAAACAAATTTTCATATAACTTTCATCCCACTATTGCGCGCTTACATTAGGACAAGCACAGCAAAAGTCTTTATGATGAGCGGCCAAACTTCAGGTATAGAGAAAGTGTATGTGGTTTAAAAACTGTCTGGTTTACCGTTTTAACCGAGATATTGAATTCAAAGCAGACGAGCTGGAAAAGCAGCTTGAAGAGTTTCGTTTTACGCCTTGTGGTAGTCAGGACAAACAAAAGTTTGGCTGGGTCACTGCAATGGGTAAACATGGCGACATGATGACTCACGTGTCTGAAAACCGCATTCTGATCTGCGCGAAGAAAGAAGAGAAAATGCTGCCAGCGTCTGTCATCAAAGAATCACTCAATGCAAAAGTTGAGGCGATGGAAGCACAAGAAGGTCGACCTCTGAAGAAAAAAGAGAAAGATAACCTCAAAGATGACATTGTCATGGATTTGCTCCCGCGCGCATTTAGCCGCAGCAACCATACCTTTGTTCTTATTCTGCCTAAAGAAGGCTTTATTCTGGTCGATGCCAGCAGCTATAAGAAAGCAGAGGATGTACTCGCCCTTCTACGTAAAACCATGGGTAGCCTACCTGTCGTGCCAGCCATTCCAGAAAAAGCCGTTGAAACCACGTTAACTGAATGGGTGAAAACGGGCGACACTCCGGTTGGGATGCAGATGTTAGACGAAGCTGAACTGAAGTCGGTTCTCGAAGAAGGCGGCGTGATTCGCTGTAAGAAACAAGAGCTAACGGCCGACGAAATTCGCAGTCACATTGATGCCGATAAAGTCGTGACCAAACTGGCCCTTTGGTGGCAAGAGCGTATTGAGTTCATTCTGGCAGAAGACGGCAGCATCAAGCGTCTTAAATTCTCTGATGATCTGAAAGATCAGAATGATGATATTCCTCGTGAAGATCAAGCAGCACGATTTGACGCTGATTTCTCACTCATGTGCGGTGAGTTAAGCGCATTCCTGCCCAACTTATATGAGTGTTTAGGCGGCTTACCTCACCCTAACGCTTAGTCCATTCTCTAGGTGCTCGGCATGTTCGAGCGCCTACCTATAATCTCCTTACCTAAGTTATGGACTTTTTTCTAGTCACTGGTCACGTTTTGGCGTAAAATTTGCGCCCCAATTCCATAAGGTGGAATGGACCTGACTTGAGATCAGACTAAGAGAATTATGAAATGACAACTGAGAAAGCATTCGTACCAGAACTACTGTCACCAGCGGGTAGCCTAAAAAATATGCGTTACGCCTTTGCCTATGGTGCAGACGCGGTATACGCAGGCCAGCCTCGTTACAGCCTTCGCGTACGTAACAACGAGTTCAACCACGAAAACCTAAAAATTGGTATCGACGAAGCGCACGCCCAAGGCAAAAAGCTTTACGTGGTATGTAACATCCAGCCGCACAACTCCAAGCTAAAAACCTTCATCCGTGACCTGAAGCCGGTGGTTGAAATGGGCCCTGATGCGCTCATCATGTCAGATCCTGGTCTGATTATGATGGTTCGTGAAGCATTCCCAGAAATGCCAATTCACCTGTCCGTTCAAGCCAACGCCGTCAACTGGGCAACGGTTAAATTCTGGGCAGCTAATGGCGTTGAACGTGTGATTGTTTCTCGCGAGCTTTCTCTGGAAGAGATTGAAGAAATTCGCGAGCACTGCCCTGAAACTGAACTTGAAGTCTTCGTTCATGGTGCACTTTGTATGGCTTATTCGGGTCGTTGTCTACTTTCTGGCTACATCAACAAGCGTGACCCTAACCAAGGTACATGCACCAATGCATGTCGTTGGGAATACAACGTCGAAAAAGGCAAAGAGAACGACTCTGGCGATATCGTTGAAGCCTTCGACCCCAATGAAGTACAAGCGGTTGAAGTGCAAGATGAGCGCCCTGAGGCAACACTTGGTCTAGGTAAACCAACCGACGAAGTGGTACTGCTTTCTGAAAGCCACCGCCCAGAAGAAAAGATGGCGGCGTTCGAAGATGAGCACGGCACTTACATCATGAACTCAAAAGACCTGCGTGCCATTCAGCACGTTGAGCGTCTGACTAAAATGGGGGTCCACTCACTCAAGATTGAAGGTCGTACTAAGTCATTCTACTACTGTGCACGTACTGCACAGGTTTATCGTAAAGCCATCGACGATGCTGTCGCTGGCAAGCCATTCGATGAAAGTCTGATGACAACACTTGAGAGCCTAGCTCACCGTGGCTACACAGAGGGCTTCCTGCGTCGTCATACGCACGATACTTACCAAAATTACGACTACGGTTATTCTGTCTCTGATGCTCAGCAATTTGTCGGTGAGTTCACGGGGAAACGTCGTGGTGATCTTGCTGAAGTGGAAGTGAAGAATAAATTCATTGTGGGTGACAGCCTTGAGCTGATGACACCGAGAGGTAACGTTGTCTTTACCCTAGAAACAATGGAAAACCGTAAATCACAACCCGTTGATGACGCAAAAGGAAATGGCCACTTTGTCTTCATTCCTGTACCACAAGACATGAACCTAGAATACGGCCTGTTAATGCGCAATCTCAACAATGGTCAGGATACCCGTAACCCAACAGGTAAATAACCATGGCGTTGTTGATCACGGATAAGTGCATTAATTGTGATATGTGTGACCCAGAGTGCCCAAATGGCGCGATCACCATGGGTGACACTATCTTTGAGATCGACCCCGATCTTTGCACCGAATGTAAAGGCCATTATGAGCAACCGACCTGCCAGTCTGTGTGCCCGATCACCAAGTGCATCATCACTGATCCAAACCATGTCGAAACTGAAGAACAGCTTCTAGAGAAGTTCGTCATCATTCAAGGACTAGCTTAACCCTGAAGCTATCATTAAAACGCCGCTCAACTGAGCGGCGTTTTGGTTATTGTGTGCTGTCTTTTGCTATTTGTAGCTTAGCTCCGTCGCCTTACCTTTGAAGATTCGATAAACCGCAAAGGTATAAAGTAAGATCATTGGCATTACGACCATCACACCATAACCGACAATCATCAAAGTCGCAGGGGAAGAAGCCGCCTGCTTGGCTGTCATCATTCCCGGCACTACCTCAGGAAAAAAGCTATAAGCAAGTCCAAGGAAACTCAAAGCAAAGATCACCGTAACCCCAAAGAACGGCCAGCGAGCACCAAGGTCATTGACCATAGGAACCTGACGAAGATAGCGATCGACAAGGTATATCGTCATCAACACGATGATCGGCACGGGGGCCAGTAGTAACATTTCAGGGAAACTAAACCAGCGCAATGCAACCTGTTCATTGACTATCGGGTTCACAACACTGACAACCATGATGCCAGTGGCGGCAACCCACCCCGCTCTTCGGGACCATCGTGCGGAACGGATCTGCAGATCGCCTGCGGTTTTCAATACCAACCAAGCGCCACCGATATAGACATAAGCAGCAGCGACACACAAAGCACTCAACCAAGCAAAACCCAGAGCTTCACTACTTTGCTCAAACCCCATAATGTAACGACCAACCATATACCCTTGCGTCAACGCAGCGATCAATGAACCGACTCTGAAGCACCAATCCCAATGTGTTTTATGGTCTGAATTGGCCTTCGCTCGAAAGTCAAATGCGACGCCACGCATGATAAGCGCTATCAACATAATAGCTGTCGGTAAGTAAAGTTCAGTCAGGATCAAACTGTGTGCCGTAGGAAAGGCAATCAGTAAAATACCGATCGCCAACACCAACCAAGTTTCATTCGCATCCCAAAACGGCCCTATGGAAGCAATCATTCGATCACGCTGCTTTTCATTGTCGCTCGGTAGCAACATACCTACACCCAAATCATAACCGTCTAGCACAGCGTACATAAAGACTGAGAAACCAAGCAGCAGCAGATAAATTTCCGGCAAATAGTCGAACATCATTGTGCCTCCTGTTGGATCAGTGGTACTTGATGGGCAGTAACATCTTTACGTGCCAAATAAAACAGGGTGTGAATGTAAGCCACCAGTAACAACGCGTAGATAGCTAAATACATCATTAGAGAAATCATCACACTACTTGAAGCTACTGACGTCACTGCTTCAGAAGTGCGTAGCACACCACTCACCAACCAAGGCTGTCGTCCAATTTCCGTAACGTACCAGCCAGCTAAAGTTGCCACCCAACCGGAAAATGTCATTGCTAAAACGATCATCAAATAAGGTTTGGGTAGGCCAGAGCCGCGCGCAAGCTTCACTGCACCATACCAACTGACAAACAGCATCAACACTCCAACACCGACCATAATTCTAAAACCAAAAAATAACGGCTTTACTGGTGGGTGATTGGGAGTAAACTCATTGAGGCCTTTTATTTCGCCATCAATGTCGTGAGTCAATATCAAGCTTGCCAGTTTGGGAATGCCTATCTCGAAGTCATTGTTACGCTGTTCCTCATTTGGTATCGCGAAGAGTAGTAATGGTGCACCTTTTTCTGATTCCCATACTCCTTCCATCGCCGCAATTTTTGCGGGTTGATGTTCCAACGTGTTTAAACCATGCAAATCGCCAACGAATATTTGTAGAGGAATAAAACCTGCCGCCGCGAACAGTGAAACTCTCAGACCCAATTGCGCGGCGCGATGATCGGGTTGTTTCAGCACTTGATAAGCCGAGATACCCGCGATCAGAAAGCTCGCCGTCAAAGCAGAGGCTAGTAACGTATGACCAAAACGATATGGTAGTGAAGGATTAAGAATAACCTCTTTCCAGCTCGTTACGTGAACGATGCCGTCAATCACTTCATAGCCATTCGGAGTATGCATCCAACTGTTGAGGACTAAAATCCAAAATGCAGACATCGTGGTACCGACAGCAACCAGTACCGTCGCCAAGGTATGAAACCACTCCGCAACTCGTCCACGTCCAAATAGCATAACGCCAAGAAATGTCGCTTCCATGAAAAAAGCAGTCATGACTTCATAGCCGAGCAAGGGGCCAGCAACATTTCCGACTCGTTCCATAAAACCGGGCCAATTGGTGCCAAATTGGAAACTCATGGTGATGCCTGACACCACGCCGAGAGCAAAGGTTAACGCAAAAACTTTTACCCAAAAATAGTATACATCCAACCAGACCGGTGATTGTGAGCGATTGTAGCGCCATTTAAAAAAGACCAGCATCCAAGCTAACGCTATTGTGATGGTCGGGAAAAGAATGTGAAAGCTGATATTGGCGGCGAACTGGATCCGCGACAGCATGAGGGTATCTAACATTTGGGTTCCTAAACAACGTGTCATTCTTTAAATGTCTTAAACTGTAATTTAGTTACGGAAAAGACGACCGTTTGGATTAAACATCAGAGAAAAATGAAGGGGAAATTTTCTCTCGGCATGATTTATATCAATTAAGAACACCAAAATAGTAATAAAAATTGTCACAAATAACGACAATAAGTAGCCAATTTAAACAAAAAGATAAAAAGTGTAATCTAGAGCAGTAAAAAAATGACAGTTCGGAATTTTCGAATTTTTAATTCGAAATACGTGAAATAAAATTACAGATCATTAGTGCGCTTCGCCACAGACCTATCCAATAGCTCGATGCACTGCGTTGGCATTATTTTAGGCTTTTTACTTTTTTTCTGGGTAATATCAGCCTTAGCTGCTGCGGGTTTAGGCTGAGGTTTCCAGCTAGACAGTTCAGCCCCACATCCATCGCCTTTGGGGGGGGCGGTCTGTGATTGACACTGACTGTTATCATCCGGGCACTTGAGCCTGACGTGCATATGATAATGATGCCCCCACCACGGTCGCACTTTTCTCAACCAGCCCCGCTCAGACGATACTTCCTGTGTGCACAGTTTGTCTTTGATTACAGGGTGAACAAAAATGCGGGCTACCTTTTCATCACTCGCTGCCATTTTTATCAGCTCAAAATGGCGTTCATCCCAGTTTTTTTTAACCAATTGATACTGTTCGAGGTTAACCACACTCATTGGTTCAGGATCACTAAGCTGTTGCGAAGAAAGTTCACCATCAGCCAATTTTAGCCATATATCGATATCCAAGCCGGTCTGATGGCTCGAATGTCCAGAGGAGAAACGCCCCCCTTGAGGTAATGAGATATCACCAATCAGAATACGAGTGTTTAATCGTTGTGACACCATATTGGCGAGGCGCTGAATAAAACTAACCGCTTGTGGATGAGCATAATAGCGTTGTTTGTGGCTGCGCAATACTTGATACCCCTCCCCTTGAAGAGGCAGATCCACAGCACCTGAAAGGCAACCATTAGCATAACTACCAATCGATTCAGGAGGCTGTGTCGAAGGCGACCTAATCTTCTCCCATGGGCTTGCCAACACAGTAGGTACCATGAGGGCAAACAGCACTAACCCAGTAAGCTTTGACCCGTTCATACTTCGCTTTATCATTTTCACTTGTCACTAGTTTAGCTCAACAATGCTCGCCGTTGTCGGAAAACGTGGTCACCTCTATCGCTGTATAAATCACTCTTACGTCGATACCTTCTCCTATTTAATCGGTACCCTTTGAATAATAATTGAGCCACCCTCTCCTGCATTTGCTGCCCATGGCTAAACTCATAACACCTCAATAAACCGATACGCCTGCCTCCTTCACCTTGAGGATAAGACGCAGCGTAAAAATGCGCGAATATCATACCCGCATTCGGGCAACTCATCGTTAGCTGGAATTTATCAATCAAAGATTTCGATAAGGCTTAAACCTTTGAGGTTCTAATGCGTGAAAATATAAATGTGGCATGGATAGCACCCTTTATTGCTGGCTCCTCCATCATATCGAGCAAAACATTATGTCTTGTGACTGCGTTTCTTGATGATCTTAACTCAAGTGAACTAGGGTTAATAATGTACGCAATTAAATCGACTGGCTTGATCTCCGATATACCAGACGAAAGAGGAGGGATCGACAATATGGCACGACGAATAATTTACTTACTTGCTCTGATTTTCAGCTCTTTTTCGTTTGCCAAAGATTGTATTGGTGTCGTCCCAGCGGGCTCCGTGCATGACTTCTGGAAATCAGTCAAAGCAGGAAGTGAAAAAGCAGGCCAAGAGTTAGGCCTTAAAATTTACTTTCGTGGCCCCCACGATGAGTCCGATGTCAGTGCTCAGCGCTTCATCATAGATCAAGTCATGGAGAATGCTTGTATTGGCTTAGTCTTAGCGCCAAATACCCAAGATAGGGCCTATGATGTCGCCCGTTTGAAAGAAGCGGGGGTACCCACAGTCTACTTTGATCGCGATACTGGCTCTCCTGATGTGGTGAGTGTTATTGCAACTAATAACTACCAAGCAGGCGTAATGGCTGGCCAAGAGATGGCCAAAAAGTTAGGGAATAAAGGTAAGGTGGCATTGCTTAGAATGAAAAAGGGCGTGATATCCACCGATGCTCGTGAAAAGGGCTTTATCGACGGCGCTACCGCATCAGGGCTTAGTATCACTATCGATAACTATCTAGGTACTAAAATTGGCGAAGCGCGCAAAAACGCAGAGCAAATTCTTGCACAGAAAACAGACAATCTAGACGGCATATTTACACCGAATGAATCGACAACGTTGGCTGTTCTCATGGCACTCGATACTACTCCATCGACACAAGAATTGGTTCATATCGGCTTCGACTCCAATGACTCTCTGGTGAATGCACTAGAAGACGGTTCTATTTATGGACTGATCATCCAGCAACCTTTCGAAATGGGCTACAAAAGCGTCTATACCGTGTATCAAGCCTTCCTAGGCCAAGAATACGCCAAAAACATCGCTACTGAGACCATTTTTGTCACCAAAGAAAACATGCTTCTGCCTAGCGTCAATCAGGCATTGTTAATGAAATACGATTGATTCAGACGGTCAATTACCCCTGATAAAAACAAAAAGGCCGCTGACTTGTCAGCGGCCTTGCTCATACAAAACTTTGTGTCTTATGGCATTTCGTCAAACTCTGCGCCTTCTTTCTCAACTTGAGGCGGCATCAGGTGTTCTTTAGTAATACCCAGTTTTAATGCCAGTGCCGAAGCCACATAGATTGAAGAGTATGTACCAACAGTGATACCCAGTAGAAGTGCGGTGGCGAAGCCATGAATCATAGCGCCGCCTTGCGTAAACAGAGCAACCACTACGAACAATGTAGTACCGGATGTAATCAAGGTACGGCTCAATGTTTGTGTGATTGAGCTGTTCATGATTTCAGCCGGTTCGCCTTTACGCATCTTGCGGAAGTTTTCACGAATACGGTCAAATACAACAATGGTATCGTTGAGCGAGTAACCCACTACCGTCAGCAAGGCTGCCACAATCGTCAGGTCAACTTCAATTTGCATCAAGGAGAACACGCCAAGCGTAATGATAACGTCATGTGCTAGAGCAAGTACCGCACCAGCTGCTAAACGCCATTCAAATCGTACCGAAACGTAAATCAGGATACAGATAAGAGAAACGATGATCGCCAGGCCACCAGCTTCGGTTAGCTCATCACCTACGTTTGGTCCGACAAACTCAATACGGCGCATTTCAACGCTTTCACCTGTGCCGTCTTTGATAGCAGAAAGAATCTGGTTGCCCAACGCTTCACCAGCAACACCATCACGAGGGCGCAAGCGCACCATCACATCACGAGCACTACCAAAGTTTTGAACCGTTGCGTCACCAAAACCTTTTGCTTCCAGCGCAGTACGAATCTCTTCCAAATCGGCAGGCTGCTCAAAGCCAACTTCAATCAGCGTACCGCCAGTGAAGTCTAGGCCCCAGTTCAACCACTTGGTAGAAAGAGTAAAAATCGATGCACCAATCATCAGGATCGACAGCACGAAGGCGAATTTCGACCAACGCATAAAGTCGATCAATTTGTCTGCTTTTAGAATCTGAAACATAATAATTCCTAGCCTTAGATCGACAGTTTGTTGATGCGCTTACCACCGTACATTAGGTTCACGATACAACGTGTACCAATGATGGCAGTAAACATAGACGTTAAGATACCGATAGACAGTGTCACCGCGAAGCCTTTGATTGCGCCTGTACCTACAGCAAACAGGATAATTGCGGTAATCAAGGTGGTGATGTTGGCATCGGCAATGGTGCTGAATGCGTTCGCATAACCTTGATGAATCGCCTGCTGAGGGTTTCGCCCGTCACGCAACTCTTCACGTATCCGTTCGAAAATCAGGACGTTAGCATCGACCGCCATACCGACTGTCAGAACAATACCGGCGATACCAGGCAACGTCATTGTTGCTCCCGGAATCATCGACATCACACCAATAATCAGTATAAGGTTTACCATCAGCGCGGTATTGGCAATCAGACCAAACTTACGGTAGTAAAGCAGCGTGAATAGCATAACTGCCGCCATACCCCAGATACACGCCATGATACCCATGTCGATGTTCTGTTGACCCATAGATGGACCAATTGTACGTTCTTCAACGATAGAAATCGGCGCAATCAGAGCACCTGCACGAAGCAATAGTGCCAAGTTGTGCGCTTCAGCCGCTGAATCGATACCTGTGATGCGGAAGTTACGGCCAAGCGCTGATTGAATCGTTGCTTGGTTAATCACTTCTTCATGCTTAGTCAGGATAACGCGACCATCTGCCGTCTTGCGTCCGCTGTCTTTATATTCAGCAAACACGGTTGCCATCAGCTTGCCAATGTTCTTTTTGGAGAACGCTGACATTTTGTTACCACCTTCGCTATCTAGTGAGATGTTAACTTGAGGGCGACCATATTCATCCACACTTGAACTCGCATCAGTGATGCTCGAACCGCCTAGGATTACACGCTTTTTAAGCACAACTGGACGACCATCTCGATCTTGCTTGATTTCACTACCCGCTGGCGCACGACCACTAGCTGCTGCCGCGAGATCCGCTTTGTCGTCGACTTCGCGGAATTCAAGCGTTGCCGTCGCACCTAGGATTTCCTTCGCACGAGCGGTGTCCTGAACACCTGGCAGTTCCACAACAATTCGGCTTGCACCCTGACGCTGTACAAGTGGTTCAGCCACACCCAGTTCGTTTACACGGTTGCGCAGAATGGTAATGTTCTGCTCCACAGCGTAGTTGCGAATTTCAGTCAGGCGTTGCTCAGTGAAAGTAGCCGTCAGAGTAAAACGACCATCAGTGTCTGCATCGACAAATGTCATATCAGGATGGTTTTGCTGCAGTAAGCGTTTGGCATCCGCAAGCTGCTCTTCATTACGCAGTAAGACTTCAACAGATTCTTGACCTGAAGGACGAATCGCACGATAGCGAATCTTTTCTTCACGCAGTTCACTACGGAACGCTTCTTCCTGCTGGCTGACCAGCTTTTCCATCGCTGCGTCCATATCCACTTCCATCAGGAAGTGAACACCACCGCGAAGGTCAAGGCCGAGCTTCATTGGCGCTGCGCCAACCGCTTCTAACCAGTCAGGTGTTGCAGGGGCTAGATTAAGAGCAACAATTTTGTCTTTACCTAGTGCTTCATTGATCACATCGCGAGCACTTATCTGAGTGTCGGTATCGTTGAAGCGTACAAGAATGGATCCATTTTCGAGAGCAATGGATTTATGAGATAAGCCCTTTTCATCAAGAGCTTCGGTGACAGAATCCAGCGTTGACATATCTACAGAGGCGCCACGCGCCCCTGTAACTTGAATTGCCGGATCTTCACCGTAGATATTTGGAAGTGCATACAATGCTGCGATAGCGATGGTAAACACCACCATCAAATACTTCCATAACGGATAGCGGTTAAGCACAGCGAGGATCCTTTAGCTGTTTTATAGAGACTTCAGCGTACCCTTTGGTAGCACTGCAGTAACGAAATCTTTCTTGATAACAACTTCGTTATTCGTATTTAGCTCGATTGAGATGTAGTCGTTGTCTTCTGCAATCTTAGTGATTTTACCTACTAGGCCACCGCTAGTTAGAACTTCATCACCTTTACTCATGGAAGACATTAGGCTCTTGTGTTCTTTCACGCGCTTAGCTTGTGGACGGTAAATCATAAAGTAGAAAATGACCGCGAACATGCCAAGCATGATTAGCATTTCGAAACCGCCGCCTGCTGGTGCGCCTTCTGCTGCTGCGTGAGCTTGATTAATCATTAAAACAATCCTCTATTATTTTTTATTAATATTCCAAGTTGGGCCTACGCTTTTGAGTTTCAAGAGAAAGAATGACTATTAGCGATCACTATCTCAAAAATTCACTGCGTCTGCCTACTTTATTAGCAAAAGCCTTTGGCAAAATGCCAAAGGCTTTAATTCTTTTATCTGGTCAATTACTGTTCCTTCGCCAGTGGCGGCACTTCACGGCCACGACGCTCATAGAACTCTTTGACGAACTCATCAAAGCGATCTTCATCAATCGCCTTACGGATACTTTCCATCACACGTTGGTAGTAGCGCAAGTTGTGAATGGTATTCAGGCGAGCACCTAAAATTTCATTACAGCGATCTAAGTGATGAAGGTATGACTTAGAGTAATTTTGACAAGTGTAACAGTCACATTCAGGATCTAATGGTGTTGTATCCGTTTTATGTTTCGCATTACGGATCTTGATCACACCACCAGTCACAAATAGGTGACCATTACGAGCATTACGTGTTGGCATTACACAGTCAAACATATCAATACCGCGGCGTACACCTTCTACTAAATCTTCTGGTTTGCCAACACCCATTAAGTAACGAGGTTTGTCTTCCGGAAGCTGTGGGCAGGTATGCTCAAGAATACGGTGCATGTCTTCTTTTGGTTCACCAACGGCCAAACCACCGACTGCGTAGCCATCGAAGCCAATTTCTGTAAGGCCTTTCACCGATACATCACGTAGGTCTTCGTAAACGCCACCCTGAACAATACCAAATAGGTTGTTCTCGTTTTCAAGCTTGTCGAAATGATCACGTGAGCGCTGTGCCCAACGCAACGACATTTCCATCGACTTTTTCGCTTCTGCGTGTGTCGCTGGGTATGGCGTACATTCGTCAAAGATCATCACAATGTCAGACCCAAGGTCTTTTTGGATTTCCATCGACTTTTCTGCGTCCATGAAAATCTTGTCACCGTTTACAGGGTTACGGAAGTGTACGCCCTCTTCAGTGATTTTGCGGATGTCACCTAGACTAAATACCTGAAAACCACCTGAGTCTGTCAGGATAGGACCGTGCCAGTTCATGAAATCGTGCAAGTCGCCATGCATTTTCATAATTTCCTGACCTGGGCGTAACCAAAGGTGGAAAGTGTTGCCAAGAAGAATCTCTGCACCTGTGCCTTTTACTTCTTCAGGCGTCATACCTTTAACAGTACCGTAGGTACCAACAGGCATAAAAGCAGGTGTCTGAACCGTACCACGCTCAAAGGTCAGTTGACCACGACGTGCAACACCATCTTTCTTCTTAAGATCAAATTTTAACTTCACGAAGCCTCCAATTGTCAGAGAAACAGTCTGACGATATTTTCGGGGTTATCCCCATTAGGGAGCGGTCGCCTTCCATGCGAGATGCAGAGTATCCGATTACTCTACTTCCTAGCCTACTGCTAGCACTCGTAAATTGTTTGCGTTCAGTTCAATGCTGAACATAAGAGATTCCCTACTCGCTCGTTCCTCACTCTATGGAATGACAAAACCGTCATTCCTGAATCGAGGCACGAGATATCAGGAATCTCTCAAAGTAATCTATACCGTTTTCTTTTTGATGAACATTGAATCGCCATACGAGAAGAAACGGTAGTTATTCTCTACAGCATGTTTATAGGCGTTCATCGTATTTTCATAACCTGCAAATGCACTGACCAACATGATCAGTGTCGATTCTGGCAGGTGGAAATTAGTGATTAAACAATCCACTAACTGATATTCGTAACCCGGATAGATAAAGATTTCAGTATCACCAAAGAATGGCGCAAGCGCTGTGCCTTTCTTCAATGCATCCTGCGCTGCACTTTCTAGTGAGCGCACCGAAGTTGTACCCACTGCGATGATTCGACCATTACGCGCTTTGGCAGCGTTAATCGCATCCACCACGTCTTGCGGTACTTCCACATACTCTGCGTGCATGTGATGGTCGTTGATATTCTCGACCTTAACTGGTTGGAATGTACCAGCGCCTACGTGAAGCGTCACATAAGCGAACTCAGCACCTTTCGCTTTGATCTTCTCAAGCAGCGCTTCATCAAAATGCAGACCAGCGGTTGGCGCCGCTACTGCGCCAGGTTTTTCGTTATAAACCGTTTGGTAGCGCTCTTTGTCTGAATCTTCATCTGGGCGATCAATATAAGGTGGAAGTGGCATGTGGCCGATCTCTTCCAAAACCGCCAACACGTTCTTCTCAGCATTGAATTTCAATTCAAACAAGGCGTCATGGCGGGCAACCATTTGTGCAGAATACTCGTCGTTCTCACCAATGAAGATGGTTGAACCTGGTTTAGGCGATTTAGAGCAGCGTACATGAGCCAGAATGCTTTTTTCGTCCAACACACGTTCAACCAACACTTCCAACTTACCGCCTGACTCTTTACGGCCAAACATACGCGCAGGAATCACACGAGTATTATTGAAAACCACGAGATCGCCCGGCTGAACTTGCTCAAGTACATCAATGAACGTGCCATCGCTTAGTTCACCACTGTTACCATCAAGTTGAAGTAAACAGCTGGCGGTACGCTCTGGCTGAGGATAACGAGCGATGAGCTCATCGGGTAAATCAAAATGGAAATCTGATACTTGCATGTTACTAATCTTTTGCCGTGGATTCTTACGTCGTGATGGAAGTCGAACTGATTCTGTCACAAACAGACGACGAGTTTTTCGCAGCCGACTAGTATATGCCGCACAAACGCAATAGCAAGGATTGAGGTGTGAAATATTGTAATCAATATGGAATTAACAAGGGTATTGAGGAAGACAATGAGGAAGGCTGTAAAGTTGAATGGATACTTTGTACATAATTCGCCACACCTTTACCAAGGTTATCGGGGTGAAAACCCACCCAGCTCTCATACTAGCGAGTCAAAAATTACTATATTAAAAGAGACCACAACAATAACTCTATCACTCAGGAGGCAGCCATGATAAAAGTCGAAGATATGATGACGCGTACCCCCCATACCTTGCTGCGTTCGCATCTGCTTGCAGATGCAAAACATACCATGGAAGCACTGGATATTCGCCACGTTCCAATCGTTGATGCAAATAAGCAGCTACTCGGCGTGGTTTCCCAACGTGACGTGCTGGCCGCACAAGAATCAAGCTTACAGCAAATTCCAGAAAATCAGTCCTACACCTTGAATACTCCATTATATGAAGTCATGAAGACAGGTGTCATGACAGTTTCTCCTCAGGCTGGATTGAAAGAAAGCGCCATCTACATGCAGAAACACAAAGTAGGCTGTCTACCTGTCGTAGAAAAAGGCCAGTTAGTTGGAATTATCACCGACAGTGACTTTGTCGCGATCGCTATCAATCTGCTTGAACTACAGATAGAGAATGAACCGCAAGAACTAGAGTTCTAATAAGTTGTGTGCAGAGGATAACCAGCGTTCTGGAGAAAGAAACGCTGGTTTATTGTTCAGTCTGAGTTAGATGTGGGCCGCAACCTGTGTTTTCACATCGTCTACTGTTCGACCAGACATTGGGATACCCTTAGAGCTGAATGTCCATTCTCCCTGCTTAAGGCTAAGCAAACCAATAAACACACCTGTATGCGGACCTTGTTCTGACAGAGTAAAACGGCATATTTCCTTGGCAGAGCGATCCATTACACGACAAAATGCATTATCCACTTTCTGGAAAGACTGACCAGTAAAGCTGTTGACTGTAATTGCAAGGTGCTTCACCGACTTTGGAAGTTTCGGCAACGTAATACTAATCTGTTCGTCGTCGCCATCACCATCACCGGTACGATTATCGCCTTTATGCTTGATTGCACCGCAATTTGACTTAAGTTGCCCAAACCAAACGGTATCCACTTCTTTTAGGTCTTCGTCAAACAAAATACACGACGCATCAAGGTCAATCGAAGCAGGAGTAAATAGAGACGAAAAGAAACCTTTGGATTTTGCCACATCCCATCCAAGTCCAACCGTGACTTTGGAGAGTTTTTCAACCTCTTTTGTCAAAGATATAGAAGAATTTTTTGATAAATTAATCGCCATTATGGTCGTCCTTATTGATAGCCAGCAACAATGTCACCTAACCCCAATTGATAGCCAGCTCCAACAGCATGGAACGACCATTCACTACCGTTTCTAACCAAAGAACCGAATTGAACCGCAGATTCATTGGCAAACTCTTGGCCCAAGCGGTATTCAGCGATTAAATTGCCGCTGAGTTCGTTGTAAAGACGAATGTAACTCGTATTTACCTTTGAAAAACTGCCTTGGTCATTATGAATAGTCACAAATATCGATAACTCAGTCGCTTTTGGATCAACATTCGGAAGATCGATATGGATGACTTCGTCATCGCCATCACCCTCACCAGTTCGATTGTCACCCTCATGAACTACCGCATTTTGAGGGCACTTAAGGTTGTTATAGAAAACAAAGTGACTGTCGGAAATGAGCTTAGGTTGTTGTTGGGCATCATTGCTGCAAATAAATATACTGCAATCGAGATCCAGTGGCGGCTCGTTTGCCAATAGATCCCAACCTAGCCCCAACTTCAATTTAGTTAGTGCCGGTTCCACTTTATTAAGGTTAATTGAGCTGCCTTTTTCCAAATTAATAGCCATTATTCATTTCCTTTTTTATTTGTCATCAAGTTTGAAAGCTCTTGTCTCATGCTAACCATTTTCTCATCAGCTACCTTGCGGTTACGCGCACCTTCTTGTTCGATAGCGACAACATCTTCAAGTGTAGAGATAAGTGTTTGTTGAACATGCTCAAGCGTTTCAATATCTATTGCTGAACGCTGATTTGCTTGGGCTGTTTGCAAAGTATTTTGTCTTAAGAGATCTGCATTTTTGCGAATTAAGTCATTGGTGGCATCATCAATTTTTGAAGCAAGCTCCAGTGACTTTTTCTGTTCGAGCATGGAAATAGCCAACGTAAATTGCTTTTTCCATGATGGAATGGTTAGTGTTTTTATATTATTAAATTTTTCAATTAAAGTAATATTATTAGTTTGAACCATTCGAATCATAGGCGCTGTCTGCAACGCTAATAGCTGCAAACTCTTTAAATCATGTGTACGCTTTTGAATACGATCATAATTGGATTTTAAATCGCTCACCATCTGAGCTTTAAGAGGAGAGCTGTGCATTTCAGGATCAGCTGACAGTTCATCAATTTTATCTTTAACCAATAATCCTCTAGCTTCACCATATACTATTGATTGAGATAACGATTTATATTGAAGAATGTTCTGGTTAAATACAACATCAAGTTGTACAGATCTTTCTTGTAAACGATTTTGTTGTGAATCGACTTCTTTAACTACACGATCTAACTGTGTACTAACTGAATTAAATTGAGCGAGGATAGCTTCTTTAGTGTTACGGAATTTCTGAACAATCTTTCCAAAAAAGCTTTCCTTACCAACGAGGCTGGAAATATCCACTCCTTTAGCTAGTCCAATAACTGAATTTAAGTTATCGCCCATTTCCTCAAGATCTTTAGTACGCACATGCTTCAACATAGAATCAGAATATTCTCCAATTCTCTCGGCAGAAGATTGACCGAGTGTTGATATTCCATGAGAAGAAAAGATATCGCTATCTTTTAACTGCGTATAAACTTGTGAATAAACCTCTCGGGAGTCCAATCCGGCTTCTGTTAGTTCCTTATGATACATTTCAATGGCAACATTTAGTTGTGAATCAAGTTTATTGAGATCAATTTGAGGTAATAACTCACCTGTTATTGGTGTAGTTTCAACCACTGTATTTGACATAGCTCTACTTGGACTAAAGCTCGCAGGTTTAAAAGTCATTTATTGAAGATCCTCTATATTTTTAATTAGGGTTTGCTGAATATCATTGAGTTCGTAATACATAGTAGAATCATTAGATTCATCTACAGCAATAACGCTCAGAAACTGTTGCTTCCATACTTGAATAATATTCACTTTAATCTCTTCAAGTCTTTCGAAACTAGTCACTAGATTACTGGTATATAATTCCATTTGTGGGAATGTTAATTCTATAGACTGACCAAGCGCTTTAAGGTTATTTAACTTTCTATCCCAACGCTTCAACGCTTCTTTATTTCCATCCCTAAATAGCTCAGGTAAATCCCTGTTTATTTGGCTATCTATTCCGGAGCGGCTTTCGATAATTAATGTGAGCGCAATAATATTTAGCCTTACTTCACTCTGTAATTTCGATAGTTCCTGACACCATTTTCGAAATTCATCCAAAGTTGTATGCGTTTCATTTAAATTATCAAATATTCTATTTATCCTAAGGTCAATACGGTCACTAACACTATCGAATTCAAACTTAAGCTTACGTATCTTTTGTTTCTTACTGCCTAAAAAACTAGATATTTTTGTCGATATTTTATTTGGATTAAATATGTTTATATCAATGCTTTTCGCTAATTCAATGATAACCTTACCCAATTCAAGGATTCGGTCAACTTTACCTATCTTTGCGTAATCGGACAAAAACCCCTGTACATCTTGGAATCGTTTTGAAAGCTGGCTACCAAACTCAATTTGACACGAAGGGTCATCGAAATTTATTGCAGACTTAATATTACTTATGATCAAATGCTCTCCTTTAGAAAGCACTAATCCGTTAAACTCTTTTTCACAGAGTAACTCAATTCTTTGTATCAGAGATTCATCAATATCGACAACATCACTCTGAATCGATTTAATTTTATTACTAAACAAGACTGATGGTTTTCTATCAACACCTTGGTTAGAGGAACCGTTTTCTGATTTGATCGAGTCTTTCAATGACTCTTCGCTTGCAGCTGACTCATCGTTTTTATTTCTCGAAGAGGCAACGCCAAAAAACTGCTTTACCTTTGGGCTACCCGAAGAAGATTGAAGTGACGAGGAGGAGTCATCTTCAAGGTTCTGGCTTTTATCCGATTTACTTGCCACTTTGTGATGAAAAGTCTTTATCATATAAAATATTCTTCTTCAGTAACAATCAACAAAATAGTTCACTTGATTGTTTATTATTTATAAATAATGATTAAATTTTTGATTGTAACTGAATTTAATCATTGGCTCCTAAAAGCTGCTTCAGTAATAATTAAAAGAATTCGCTAAGTGTTTCGTTCTTTGGGCCCAGTTTCGGTGGCACGCCGTTTCCATCATCTGTCCACTCATTTGATAAATTGCTGGAGAGCTTTGATCTAAGATTGACTCAGCTTGTTTTATGTAACCACTCGAGTAGTCATGAAAAAAATTCTCAATCACAGTGACTTGTTCTGGATGTATTGCCGTCTTACCAAAAAAACCAAAATTCAGATCCATACGAAGCTCCTTTTCAAGAGTCACTCTATCTTCCAAAAAATCAAAGACAGGTGCAGAAAGTTCATATCCATGAGGTCTAAACGTAATAATCAATTGCTCTATGATGATTCGCAAAGGCGTGTCATAGATAGTCTGTCCAGGCATTCGTTTAATCCCAAGAATATTGAATAAGTCGTTCCCACCTATTCTTAGGCATATAATACGGTCTTTGATTGAGTTGAGTTGCTCTCGAATTAGTACCAAATTTTTCGGACACATCACTTCTGAAGATTCAAGTGTCGGCATGACTTTAAATGGATGAGAAGAGGAGATTAAGACATCATGATATTCATTTAAGGTTGTTAGATCATACTTGGGCAATACAAAGCCATCAATCTTTTCAATTCCATCGAAACCCAATATTTCTTTTAGTACCAAAGCATTTCTTGGCCGAATAAAACGCTTAAATTTAGAGTTATCTTCTAACACTAACAATGCATTTCTTAGGTTATCTAAGCTCAGTTTTAGTTGATCGTCCGATACTGCATCTTCAGTACAAAACACCATACTCTTAGAGCCTAAACCGTTTGACATTATCTGACTTAACTTGTCATGAGTACAAGGTGTATATAAAGTAGCTCCAAGTGAAAAGTACATATTTTCTTGCATCATTCAGCACCTTTATTCATGGTTTTAATGATTGCGCAGGCTTCAAATAAAAGTTTTTTCTGTTCAACAACTGTAACATTTTTTTCTTTGGCTAATAGAATCAAGTGTTGTACCTTAGGGCTATCTAGAGAGCGTAATATTAATAGTGAAGGGACTCGTCTGAGCATTACTCGAGTTGACTCCGCAATCCCTGGTTTCATATAGTTAATATCTGATATAGCATGAATTCGCTTCATATTGTCTATAAAGGCCTTCATTTTCTCTTGACGCACAGTATTGTTTTCTAATACATCAGCGCTATGCTCTGATTCTTTATTAAACTCAAAGACAATCTGGTCAATAAACCATTGAGAGTGATCATCATCAGCTAGATGATGATTAACTACACAGCCATGAAATCTACCAGTGCTTTTAGATTGCCAAACGCTTCGCGATATCAACCCTGAGACGGTGGAATTGAGCATAGATGAAGGAATGGGGTAATCTTCATCAGTAGCACAAAAGTCAGCACAACCACCACTGTCTGAAATAACATACAAATCGTCTGGAATCAGGGTATTGTTGTCTAAATTATATCGCTCAATGGATGACTTTAGCTCTCGAGTTATCACCCCTTTCGCCGTCCAACCGTCAATAAAGGTGAGCGAATGTGATGCTATATTTTTATCTTTAATCAAGTAATCTAAGGCGTTGGTATCAATACCTCGATCTCGAATAATACTGATACTGTAATGACGAACCTCACGGTTATAGTGCAATTCCAATGCCTTTTTAAGCAATACTCCAATTGGCGTACCAGCTCTAGCCAAAGATACAAGAACTATCTCTCCTGGCCTATTTCTATCAATAATTTTAGCCAGCGTTAAGATATGTTGGGCTAGCTTTCTCTTGTACTTTTTCGTAAAAGTAAAGAAAAGTTCATTGTATTTATCTGTTGGCTTTACTTCTTTACTGAGCATTTCAGAGTAATGTCGCTTTCCTGATTGAATTAGCGTTTCTTTATCTTCTATGTCACAGTAAACGGGATCGATGATATCCAGCAAAAATTCACAATCTTCTCTGGTATAACTCCCGGTAATGGGTTCATTTAAGTTATGCATTTTCATTACCATGATACACTGTTAGAGATCTGACTATTGGTCGGCATCAATGCGAAGTCCGCTTTTTTCATAAACGGCAAATCTGACAAGCTATCTCCTAAACTGACCAAAAGAGTATTATTATCTAGGGAATGTGATTTAATTAAATACTCAACAGCGCGAGTCTTTCTCGTATAAGGTGGTAGTAATGCCATATTACGACCATTAATATGGATTTTAAGTTGTAGTTCAATGCTCTCTAATAGGCTGGAAACTTGATCAAATACTAAGTCATAATCCGTACCTTCCTGACATTTGATACAGATATAACAATCTAATTCACCTTCAGATACTACATAACTAGCCGCTGAAAATTCAGCGCTTTCGATCAATTCATTAATGCATCTACTCAAATCATGTAATGATGTTGACCAACAAGATAGAGAAAATTCATCACACTGATACTTCATCCATTCTTTATCAATATTTCCGTCGGCATCAACGATCAGTGCACCATGAGATACAATTTTCCAAGAGTTGAATAACTCTGTTAGATTTACTCTATTTAAAGTTTCGAGACTTCGCCCTGTAACAGGAATAATATTGCTGTTTGAATGGGAAAAGATATCTAGTAGCGCCTTCTGCTTTGGCGATATAAATGAACGCGGATTTCCATCAATATCCAATGCGGCAACAGCAAGTGTGGTCCCCGGAGGATGTTTTTTTTCCGTGGCAATCAAACAGTCATCAATATCTGTAAACAGTATCGTTTTCATCAATGTGTAACCAGTAAATTTTTCAGTGGATATAACTTGGCAAACTGATGGATTTCTCTCTGCGATTCATCTTCTATTAAATGCACAGCAGCTCGCTCTTGATCATCAAAATTGTAAATGTAATGTTCAACACTACGTTCATCTATCCGAAAAGCGCGCTTAGTTTCAATCGCATCCCCTAGCATTATTGGAGAACGGGATGTCGACTGAAACACAACATCTCCACCTTGTTGTTCTGCCTGCTCTGCAATGAGAAATGGCAGATACAAGTGTTCTCCATCACCAACCACAGTAATAGGTTTAGAAATATCAACCCTAGGTATGTCACCTTGAAAAGGCATCTCAATTGCAAAGCGGCCTAAATCCTTTCTAGAATTGGCTTTCGAAAGCCCCTTATCGACGTTGTCTGGTAATTTAAGTGCAAGGTTTGAGTCAGCATCAAATTCAAAACTCCCCTCCAAAAGTGATGTGAATTTTACAGAGGTAAACCAATCCTCGAATTGCTGTTTACTCGTTTCATCAAGCCAATTAACGAGTGAGACAATCACGACTTGTTTAAGATTGGGAAGCTTATCAAGTAATTTGTCTCCCAAAAGTTTGAGAGTTCGACCTGTAGAAATTTCATCATCAACGAGTATCAACCTCTGACAAGCAATAATCTGAGGAAGCAACTCCGCCTTCGGCTGATAAAAGATATGATCTACTGCGTGACTATGCGCTTCATCTAACGTAAACCATATCGGCTCCGGTGTATCCGTTCTTGTCGTGTGTTGGTAAAACACTGAAGCTGACTGCTTTTTAGACAAACTATCAGCAACACCTGCACCTAGCCCTGTCGCCGTTTCAGCCATACCAACCACAAATGTTGGGCAATCTTCATCGATTGGTTCAATCAGCATGTCGTAGCTGGCTCTCATTTCTTTCGGTTTAACGGGTAAGTGCTTACCTAGGACTTTGGAAACAAACAAGAAGCCTCTTTTAGGATTTTCTCTAGATGCAAAGGATAAAAGTTCATCGAGTGGAACCGTTTGCTGTTTCACTGATACATTTAACGTCCCATTTCTTATTTTAAATTTCATCGCGATTCACTACATTTCAATTCTGACAGGTTTATGATGATGCAAGGTAAAAGTCATTACCGTCGAATTTCCATTGTTAAAGACATTCAGTTTCTAATAATGGTCATTCTATGAAATGCAGAGTCAGCGCACTTTTCACACTAAATTTTTACGTCAGCATGCTCTCGACTCACTGACGCTAAGAAGCCCTATCCAGCGTCTAGGTTACTAGCCACCTTGACACTATTAATAGATTTGCATCTAAAAGTCTCAAACTTATAAGAAGTGATAGTTTTTGACCCTGCTGGGCAATTTTAGCGATGTCAATAGCTGAACGGTATTCGAGTAATGCAATATAGTTATTTTAACTATCAATTTAGTCAAAATGACTAAATAACATAGTAAATACACTTACTCTTTACCTATAAAATTGATATTAAAAGTCAAACTGATGAAAACAAGAAATAAAACTTCAACTCAATATTGGAAGGCTTATAACATTTTTTGTTTACAGAGGAGGAACGCCATAAAAACATCTATCCATCGCAAAAAAGCGACTGGCGTGTTCTTAGGCAATGGCGGTAAGAAATAAAAGAGTGGCTGATGTTCATCAGCCACTCTACGACAAGTCTATGGTTTTCCGTGTGGTTTGTCCCTAATATACCTATTCACGTACTAATGATACTAGAACTGATCCTCTTCCGTTGACCCCGTCAGAGCCGTAACCGATGAATTACCACCTTGGATAGTGTTGGTCATCTTATCAAAGTAACCTGTACCCACTTCTTGCTGATGTGCAACGAAGGTGTAGCCTTTCTCTGCTGCCTGGAATTCAGGGCGCTGTACTTTTTCAACGTAGTGGCGCATACCCTCACCTTGTGCGTAGTCATGCGCAAGTTCGAACATGTTGAACCACATGTTGTGAATGCCCGCTAATGTGATGAACTGATACTTGTAGCCCATGTCAGATAGTGCTTGCTGGAACTTAGCAATAGTTTCTGCATCCAAGTTCTTCTCCCAGTTGAACGAAGGAGAACAGTTATATGCAAGCAGCTGGTCTGGGTATTCAGCGTGAATCGCTTCTGCGAACTTACGCGCTTCTTCTAAACACGGTGTTGCCGTTTCACACCAGATGAGGTCAGCGTATGGTGCGTAAGCTAGACCGCGGGAAATCGCTTGATCAATGCCAGCACGTACGCGGTAAAAACCCTCTTGAGTACGCTCACCTTGAATGAAGTCTTTATCGTATGGGTCACAATCCGACGTTAGTAGGTCTGCCGCGTTTGCATCCGTACGAGCGATTACCAGCGTCGTGGTGCCTGCTACGTCAGCAGCGAGACGAGCTGCTACCAACTTCTGAACCGCTTCTTGAGTAGGTACGAGAACTTTACCACCCATGTGACCACACTTTTTCACTGATGCAAGCTGATCTTCAAAGTGAACACCTGCCGCGCCAGCGTCAATCATCGACTTCATTAGTTCGTATGCATTGAGTACGCCACCAAAACCGGCTTCTGCGTCTGCAACGATTGGTAGGAAATAGTCGATACCGCCTTCATCAGCAGGAGACTTACCGCCAGACCATTGGATTTGGTCCGCACGACGGAACGAGTTGTTAATGCGCTTAACCACTGAAGGCACTGAGTCAACCGGGTAAAGTGACTGGTCAGGGTACATAGTCGATGCAGTATTGTTATCTGCCGCTACTTGCCAACCTGATAGGTAAATCGCTTCAATACCCGCTTTCGCTTGCTGTACTGCTTGACCACCGGTCAGTGCACCCAAACAGTTTACGTAACCTTTCTTAGCATCACCGTTGACCAAAGACCACAGTTTGTCTGCACCACGCTGAGCAATTGTGTTGGCTGGCACCATTGATCCGCGCAGTTCCACGACTTCTTCTGCTGTATATGGACGTTTTACATTTTTCCAGCGTGGGTTGGTTGCCCACTCTTTTTCAAGAGCTTCGATTTGTTGGCGGCGAGTTAAATTCGTCATCGGTCTATCCCTCTATTGATGTGCGCTACTATTTATTGACAATACGGGCGCTGTTTTTATTTTTTCTCTGGCGGTACATCCATCTCCGCCTTAGAACATTCACGTTATTGTTTGAATATTTCGTCATTCCTTATAGTGAGGAACGAACGTAGTAAGGAATCTATATACGCTGTTTGAGATCCCCAACTCGGTCGTACCTCCCTCTTGAGGATGACAGAGTCGTTAGTCCAAGAAGTCATATCCTGGGACGGTTAAGAAATTGGTCAGTTCATCACTGGTGGTGAGCTTAGCCATTAGCTTGGCGGCTTGTTCAAATCGACCCGAGTCATAACGCTCTTGGCCAATCTCACTTTTCACCACTTCGATCTCTTCTGTTAAGTACTGCTCGAATAGCGGTTTGGTCACCGTTTGTCCGTTATCGAGTGATTTGCCATGCTGAATCCATTGCCAGATCGACGCTCGGGAAATTTCTGCCGTTGCGGCGTCTTCCATCAAACCGTAGATAGGGACACAGCCATTACCAGAGATCCAAGCTTCAATGTATTGGAGTGCCACTCGAATGTTGTGGCGCATGCCCTGCTCTGTTCGTTCTCCTTGGCAAGGCGCAAGCAGATCATTGGCAGTAATCGGCGCGTCATCCGAACGAGAAACATCAAGTTGATTAGTTCTCTCGCCCAGCACACTGCCAAACACTTCCATTGCCGTGTTGGCTAAACCAGGGTGCGCCACCCAAGTACCGTCATGGCCGTTATTTGCTTCCAATGATTTATCGTTTTGAATTTTGTCGAGAACCTTTTGATTCTCCTGTGGATCTTTTGCTGGAATGAATGCTGCCATTCCCCCCATTGCAAAAGCGCCACGACGATGACAGGTACGGATAAGTAAACGCGAATAAGCATTTAGGAACGGCTTATCCATGGTTACAACCTGACGGTCCGGAAGAACACGATCTGGGTGCTTTTTCAGTGTTTTGATGTAGCTAAAGATGTAATCCCAGCGTCCACAGTTAAGACCCACAATGTGCTCTTTAAGCGAAAATAGGATCTCATCCATTTCAAACACGGCTGGCAGTGTTTCAATCAGCACAGTGGCTTTGATAGTGCCTGTATCTAGACCAAAGTAATCCTCAGTAAAATGAAACACTTTGCTCCACCACTGCGCTTCTTTATGCGATTGCAGTTTTGGTAGGTAGAAGTATGGGCCACTGCCCTTTTTCATTAACGTGCTGTAGTTATTGTAAAAATAAAGCGCAAAGTCGAATAAAGCTCCCGGAATGATCTCACCATTAAAGGTCACGTGTTTTTCTTTTAGGTGTAAACCACGCACTCGGCAGATCAAAACCGCAGGATCATCCTTCAACTCATATTGCTTACCATTAACTGGGTTGGTGTAACTGATCTCGCCATCTACTGCGTCACGCAGGTTGATTTGACCATCTAACACCTTATCCCAAGCGGGGGACATCGAGTCTTCAAAGTCCGCCATGAACACTTTCACGTTCGCATTCAGCGCATTAATCACCATTTTACGGTCAGTAGGACCGGTAATTTCTACGCGGCGGTCTTGTAGATCTTGAGGAATCCCGAGAATTTTCCAGCTACCTTCTCTAATATCTTGTGTATCTTCGAGAAAGTCTGGCAGTTCCCCAGCATCGATACGTGCTTGCTTTTCTTCACGTTGAGCAAGTAGTGTATCGGTCTCGCTGGCAAACTGAGCACACAGAAGAGATAAAAAGGTTTGGGCTTCAACAGGGAAAATAGCCTGATGTTCTGGTGAAAGGGTACCAGTCACTTCAAGCATGCCTTCTTGATGTAAGGTTTCTTGGGCTTCGGCTGTTGTTTTTTCTCTATCTGGTGTGTTGGCAAGCATATTCTCTTCCTTTAACGCTCCGATACAACGATGACTGTTATGGGTTGTATCAGTGGTTGCTCTAACTTTTGAAGAGTTACATTTGTAACTATAAAACAACAACCAAATATCCTAATTGATCACTGTCTTCTTCGTTTTTTTGTCTTGTGAGCTCTACCTTGGCTAACCTAGTTTGCCTTTTCAATCTAGACATAAGCCTCACAGAACCTTTATTTAAACTACACCAACATGCGATAGAGCAAAAGTCCTAAAGTAGCCTATCGACTAAATTCAAAGTTTTATTCCGCTGCCTATAAGTTGTTGATTTTGATCACCAAAATGTAACCAGTTACGTAATTTAATTACAGTAAAATTAGAGCTGTAAAACCGTTTCAAACACGCGTTTAACTAACGAGTGAATTAGGCATCGCTTTAACAGACAGGGGATTTCGTGGCTATTACGGAGGCGGGTCAAACAGAATATTTTTAGTGAGCTGTAAAATTGACACTGTGAAATTTCACAATTTAATGAAAGCTTCATCAAGATTTCTTTGTAAAATTTTACAAGTCAAAGTTCACCAACAGAATAAAATGCTAAAAAGCACACTAAAACCAGTGTGCTTTTGGAAGGTACCAGCGAGATTTGGTCTAATACTTATCGCTAAAGCAGCTCTGACACGACTTGTGCCAGTTGATTAAAAGTATTCACTCTTGAAGAGCTAGGACGCCAAACTAGCCCAATATGGCGGTGTGCTTGCTGCCCAGGAGCATCAACAACCACTAAGTTCTGATTATCAATCAACCCGTGTTCGATGGCCATCTGGGGGATAAAAGTAGTTCCTAACCCATTGGCAACCATCTGAACTAAGGTATGTAAACTGGTTGCAGAGAATGGATTAATCTTCTCTTTCTTAGTCAGCTGGCAGGCAGAAACGGCATGTTCTGTTAGGCAGTGTTCTTTTTCTAGTAAGAACACAAATTCATCAGGTAAATCATCGTACTTAATCGGGGTCTGAATCGCGTCGGCCTGATTACGGCTGATGATCATCCGAAATGGATCATTGCCGACGATTTTGCTTTCCATGCCATCTATATCAACTGGCAAAGCTAAGATAAGTACATCTAATTCACCGTGGCGCAGTGCCGCTAGTAAATTGGTTGTGGTGTCTTCTCTTAGCAATAAATTCAGTAAAGGGAAGCGCTGGTTCACTTCCTGCACCAAATCACAGAGTAAAAAAGGCGCAATGGTTGGAATACAGCCAACACGCAATTGCCCTTCCATTTCATCTCCCTGACAAAGACGACCAAGTTCAACCAGATCTTGCCCTTTTGCCAGAAGTTCACGCCCTTGCTGTACTACCTGCTCTCCCGCCAGTGTAAACACTAATGGGCTTTTCTTATCTTTTTTTTCATAAAGAGGACAGCCAATCAACTCTTCAAGGTTTTGAATGCCCTTACTGAGCGTTGATTGGCTAACAAAACACCTTTCAGCTGCCTCACTAAAGTGACGTGTTTCGTGTAAGGTGATGAAGTAATGTAATTGCTTGAGGCTAGGCCACTTATTCATAATTCTGTATGTAACTCTGACTCATCCAGTGATCGGGGTAATAGTTTAGCTATTATCGTTTTTTTCGATTAACTCAATCTATTTATTTCGCTTTTTTCAATACTACAATCTGTACTATAGTTTGTCGCGCACAAACACGGACCAAACCAGAAACTCAACGCTTGGTTTGGAACTAACCATATATTTTAGGAGCAAAAAAATGGTACTAGTCGGTCGTCAAGCCCCAGATTTTACTGCTGCAGCTGTTCTAGGTAACGGTGAGATCGTTGATAACTTCAACTTTGCAGAGTTCACTAAAGGTAAGAAAGCGGTTGTTTTCTTCTACCCACTAGATTTCACTTTCGTTTGCCCATCTGAGCTAATCGCTTTCGATAACCGTCTAGCAGATTTCCAAGCTAAAGGTGTTGAAGTAATCGGTGTTTCTATCGATTCTCAGTTCTCTCACAACGCATGGCGTAACACTGCTATCGAAGATGGCGGTATCGGTCAAGTTAAGTACCCACTAGTTGCTGACGTTAAGCACGAAATCTGTAAAGCATACGACGTTGAACACCCAGAAGCGGGCGTTGCTTTCCGTGGTTCTTTCCTAATCGACGAAGAAGGCGTTGTACGTCACCAAGTTGTTAACGACCTACCACTAGGCCGTAACATCGACGAAATGCTACGCATGGTTGACGCTCTAAACTTCCACCAGAAGAACGGTGAAGTATGTCCTGCACAGTGGGAAGAAGGTAAAGCAGGTATGGACGCATCTCCAAAAGGTGTTGCAGCGTTCCTATCTGAGCACGCAGAAGACCTAAGCAAGTAATTTTGCTTTCGCACCCAAGCTCAACGGGTGTCTTGGTTGGACAATATAAAGCTAAAAAGCAAACGCCAATCAGTTTAAAGTAAAGTCTTTATTTAAAGAGCCCGAAACTCAGTTTCGGGCTCTTTTTATTTTGCTTCCACACTCAATGACTATTATCGCTCTCACAACTTCCCTATATAGATAAAAAGACAAGATATCGCTAAAGAGACAAAACGTATCGACCTAAAGACTTTATCTGTTTCTGCTCTTTAAAGTCGAAAAAGCTCTCTTTATGATGAACTCAACTGATTTGGAGGAAGAGATCACTCTTCCAGACTGACGATTACTACACGGAGATTCAACATGGCTTACTTTTCTCTAGCCTTTGGTACGGCAACCAAAAACCGCGATGGAAAAATCATTGAAGCATTTTTCCCGAACCCAGTTCTTAACCCGTCTGACGCACTGGTAGATGCAGTCGCAAAAGTAGCAGGTTACGAGCAAGGCAACCAAGCGATCGAAATCTCTGCGGCACAAAGTGCAGAACTTGCTGGTGCATTCGAAGCAAACGGTGATGCTGCAAACGCCTCATTCGCAGCTAAAGCAGCGGAGTCTTCACAACCGCTAGTACTTGTTGTTCTTGCAGCAGATGAGAAGCCAGCTTCTGTTGCTGAAGGTTTCCTGAAGCTTCAACTGATCTCTAACCGTCTAGTTCAACCTCACGGTACTGTACTTGACGGTATCTTTGGCCTACTGCACAACATTGCGTGGACCAACGAAGGCCCTATCGATCTGCCAGAACTGGCTGATCGCCAAATTGAAGCACGCCTAGCAGGCCGCAATCTATCTGTCGATTGTGTCGATAAATTCCCTAAAATGGTTGATTACGTGGTACCTGCTGGTGTGCGTATCGCTGATACTTCACGCGTTCGCCTTGGAGCTCACGTTGGTGAAGGCACAACCGTTATGCATGAAGGTTTCATCAACTTCAATGCAGGTACAACTGGTGTGAGCATGGTTGAAGGCCGTATCTCTGCTGGTGTTGTGGTTGGTAACGGCTCTGATATTGGTGGCGGTGCTTCAATCATGGGTACACTGTCTGGTGGTGGTTCAGTTGTCGTTTCTATCGGTGAAAGTTCACTGCTAGGCGCAAACGCAGGCCTTGGTTTCCCGCTGGGCGATCGTTGTACTGTTGAGTCTGGTCTGTATGTCACTGCGGGTGCTAAGGTTCGTATGCTGGATTCAGAAGGCAACGAAGTGGAAGTGGTGAAAGCACGCGACCTAGCTGGCGTGTCTGATTTACTGTTCCGTCGCAACTCAGTGACTGGTCAGATTGAATGTCTGGCGAACAAAACTGCAGTAGAGCTGAACTCTGAGCTACACAGCAATAACTAAGCTGGAAGCCGAACAGAAAAAGGGTTGATGTGTAAGCATCAACCCTTTTTATTTTTCTGCTAAGTGGATCGATCTGCACGCGAATACAGCCGTCACCTACTTAACCTGGATGACCGTCAACTCTCGCTTTTAGCAACATAGGGCCAAACTTAATCACATACAGAGTAAACGCCAGCACCCACAACAACCCGCTGATATCGATCATCAACATCATTTGAGCTGGCCAAAGAAACACACCAAGGCTACGAACTACCGCAGCAGCCGTCAGCATAGCGAACGCTAACGCCATATTTGGCCCCTGATAAATTGCTCGCCCAGTATGCCCCATGGTTACACGGGCTATCATCGCCAGTATCAAACCACCGAGCGCTCCAATCGCAAACAGATGCAACATATTGTGGCCCGCAAATGGGTTATCGAGTAAACCTCTTAATAATAGGCTGACCGGAATACACAAGTAAGCTAAGTGCAGTGCCCACACTAACGGCTCTTTAACGGTACGCCACGGCTGCCATCTCATCACACGTACTAAATGTGCTAAACCAGAAATGACCATCAGAGGAGGCCCTAGCTGAGCAAAAGTGACAGGGAAAAAGCTCACAATAAATAAACTGACCAGCGGTAGGTTTGCCGTCCATTCAAGCCAAGTCATCGGCTGTGGTTTCTCAAAGTTAAATCGCCGTGCTGTGAAGAATGGAATCACTCGCCCGCCCATCACCGACAGTAAAATCGTAAACCACCACAACATTGCCTGCCAGACCGCTGAAGAAGGAAACGGCGGCATCCCCTTAATGGTCGCGTAGCTGGCGAAGTTCGCTACAATAGCGAGAACAAACAAGGGCACAAAGAATAGATTTTTCCACCCTTTGGCTTTGATCACTCGAGTGCCAACTTCATACGCTGCAAAAGCAATAAACAGAGCCTCAATAGTTGAAATCAACCACAAAGGTGCAGGTGTCCAGAACAGCACGCGCGGAAGCAACCACAAACCAACCAGTACCGCCAATCTATGATGCTTGGTGCCATTGATTCCAGTCCAGTTTTGGACTGCGGTCAAGACAAACCCCACCACAATAGCCATCGAGAAACCAAACAACATCTCATGCACATGCCACCACAAAGCTGGCACTCTTAACGCCGCAGGCTGGCCGTTTTGAAACATCCATACCCACAAGGCTACAGCAATAACAGCATAAACGGCCCCAAGCAAAAAGAAGGGCCGGAATCCCAAACGTAAAATCGGCGGAATGGCTTCTTCGACTTTTTTGTCAGTAATATTGAGCACAATGGTCACTCCAAATATTGAATCTAAGTATCTAACAGCAATATTTATTCCAGTGTTAAATCAACTGAAATTCAATACTTTAAAAAAAATCATGTCTTTATGACTCCGAAAAATAAGGTCATAAAGACACATAAGAGTAATAGAGATACAAATTTTGAAGATATGAATCATTGACCCAAGTCGTCAGAAGTTGACAATAACCCTCCTGGACATAGTGAGGTTTTAGATGAAAATTGTTGCTGTTACCGCCTGCCCTACCGGTATTGCTCATACTTACATGGCGGCCGATGCATTGAGTAAAGCTGCACCTAAAAAAGGCTTGCAGATCAAGGTCGAAACTCAGGGTGCAATGGGGATTGAAAACCCTCTCTCCGCTCAAGATATCATGCGCGCAGATTTGGTTCTGATTGCTTCAGATATAGAGATAGAACAGCGTGCGCGCTTCACTGGTTGTAAAATCCATGTTGTTACCATTGAAGAAGTTTTGACCAATGTTGATGCCGTTCTCGACAGGTGCAAATCACTGTGATTGAGCGTCGAATTACGTTCGTTCTCCCCGAGGATGGATTTGCCAGTTGGAAAATCAATCGACTCAAGGCCTTGAGCGGGATGTTTCGCTCGGTGGTCGTGTTACTTAATGTCACCAAGTGGGAAAGAGCAAATATCGAGCACCCTTTGCAAATCATGTCGTTGGGCAGTCAGGAGTTCGATTTATGTCAGATACACATTGAAGGCTCCGATGCAGAATTGGCCTGCATGGTGTTTACTAATTTCATCAGCGATCAGTTCACCTTGGTCAATACTGCGCATAAGAGTAACCAATTAACCAATATTGCGCTGCTCAGCAATCTACCTACTTTTCATCTCGATTTTCCACTTAGCTACTTACACCATCACAGTGAGATTGACACTAAGTCAGCGGCATTCAGCCTCGCGACAAAATGCATTACCAGCTCAAACCCTGCTCTGATATGCGAACAGTTTGCTCAGCGAGAGCTGACCTCTTCAACCGCTATCGGGCATGGTATCGCCCTTCCTCACATCATGAGTGAAGCGATTGATATCCCAAGTATCAGCATTGTATCGCTGACAGAAGAATTAGACTGGAACTCTCCAGTTCAGGGTGGCGTCAGTATGATCATCGCTATCGCTCTACCACATAACGCTTCACGTGATGTCTTGCTAGCCTTTACGCGCCTGACTCGCTCATTGCTGGATCCAGACTATTGTCAGTTGCTGCGCACCAGCCACGAACCACAGGCGTTAAAAGCACTCCTTACTCATAAGTTGGCACAAGCCTAGCTCGCCCGATACTCGCTCGGCGTCATACCGACTTTGTTCTTAAACACCCGAAAAAAATAGTTGGCATCTGCGTAACCACAACGGTTCGCCACTTCCTGTAGACGGAAGTCATAGCGCTTGAGCATAAACTTAGCACGGTCAATTCGAACCCAGGTGATGTAGTCGGCCAGTGTCATATGCCCTTGTTGGCGAAACAAGCGCGACAAGTGATTGGGAGAAACGTTAAAACGCGAAGCGATCGATGTACGGGTAATCGCACGATGAAAATTCTCTTGAATATAAATACAAATCCCTTGGTAAAGATCTTCACTGTGGCTTTTCGAACGGCCATCAGGCTTTTGTAGCATTGATTGGCAGTAGCTGAGCAGAGCCACCAGCAAATGTTCATCCATCGGAGCTTTTTGAGGTTCCTGCGCTAACGCATTCAATGCCTGCAAAATATGATCGACAGCATGCCCAGTTCGGGTCGGTACAGAATATTTCTGGATGTCATAGAAACCGCTTTCCCCTGCACGTTTGCTCACCAAGCTAAAACCTAACTGGCGACGGCCAAACAGCAAACTCAGTACCGAGCATTCGTTCTCCCAGTTCGGTTTATTCCAACAGTTAGGAGGAATATAGAGTGCGTCTCCACTCAATACGCTAATGTCCGCAATTCCTTGTTCAGGATCTTCAAGTTGATTGAGGTACTCGCCACTTAAAACGAGCTCAAGCCGCGGAAAGTTCACCTGATAACTAAAAGCCGGGGGTGTGAGTTTGTCTGCAGCAAACCAGATACGACTAAAATGCTCCCGTTCATGAATAACATTATCGAGTAAATCATGGAATATATGACTCATAGCCCCTCTCAAATAATCACTTTTCGTGACTTCCATCAACAAAAAACATATAAAATCGAGGTTACTATACTCTAGTTTTTATGATTTGTATTTTTCCTTTCAAAGATATGAACACTCAATAAAAACAATAAATATATGATATTTAATGATTAATTGAAAACAAAATAAACTAATTACACTTAAATCAATAATTGAGTTCGATCACACTCTAAATCTATAGTTACAATAATCCAGTAAATGCATTTCTGGTACACTAAAAATCCTTGACTGAATAACCCACAATTATCCTCAGATAAAAAACAAGTTCCGCACAGATCGGAACCAATCGGGGTAAACGAGATGATCACAGACTTAATCAATCAAGAGTTGATTTGCTTAGATCTCCAAGCAACAACCAAGCAAGAAGTATTCGAAGAACTGATCGAACTGCTGAACAACAACCACCGCATCAGTGACAAAGCGCAATTCCTCAACGACATTCAGGCTCGAGAAGAGATTGGCAACACAGGCTTTGAAGATGGCGTTGCGCTGCCTCATGCTAAAAGCGCTGCAGTTTCCCAACCTGCTGTCGCGATTGGTATTAGCCGCCAAGGGATAGAATACGGCGCAGAAGACGGTCAGCCGAGTAAACTATTTTTTATGATTGCCTCTCCTGATGGAGGTGCCGACCACCATATCGAGGTGCTGGCTGAACTCTCTTCAAAACTGATCGAAGAAGGTTTTATCGAACGTTTTATGCAGGCCAATTCTGCTGAAGAAGCGTTAGAATTACTGCTCGCCAAACCACAAGATCTGCAAGATAACCCAGAAGCCGATCAAGGCTTTTTAATCGGTGTTACCGGCTGCCCAGCAGGCGTTGCGCACACATACCTAGCTGCCGAAGCCTTAGAAAAAGGCGCCGCTGAACTTGGCTATCAAATCAAGGTCGAAACCAATGGTTCTATCGGGGTCAAAAACACACCGAGCTCAGAAGAGATAGCTAATGCTGACGCTATCATTGTCGCCTGTGACAAACAGGTTGATATGAATCGTTTCGCGGGAAAAAAGGTCATCACGACAGGCGTCAAAGCCCCTATCAGCGATGCTAAGGGTTTAATAGAAAAAGCGCTACAAGCACCACTCTATACAGCGAGTGAAGAAAGCCAAACGACTGAAACAGCCTCTTCGAATGCCCGTAGCGATTTATACCGTTACCTGATGAACGGCGTTTCACACATGATTCCATTTGTGGTCACAGGTGGCCTGCTGATCGCTCTCGCGCTGGCCATTGGTGGCGAGCCAACGTCTGCGGGTATGGCAATCCCTGAAGGCAGCATGTGGCAAAAAGTTCTCGATGTCGGTGTGGTGTCGTTTACCTTAATGATCCCTATCTTAGCGGGCTACATCGCCTATGCGATTGCCGACCGTCCGGGTCTCGCACCTGGATTAATTGGCGGTTGGATTGCGAACAATGGTTCTTTCTATGGTGCAGAAGCTGGTACAGGTTTTATCGGCGCCATCGTTGCAGGCTTACTGGTTGGCTATTTTGTCAAATGGCTGACGAGCATCAACTACCATAAATTTATTCAGCCATTAGTGCCTATTATGATTGCACCAATCTTAGGTTCTTTGTTTATCTCCAGCCTGTTTATCTTCGTCATCGGTGCACCTATTGCAAGCTTAATGGATGGCCTGAACGCGATGTTAGTCAGCATGAGTACTGGCAGTGTGATTCTGTTGGGTATTGTCTTAGGTGGTATGGCTGGTTTTGATATGGGTGGGCCGTTCAACAAAGTCGCATTCTTGTTCTCTGTCGGAATGATCGCCAGTGGTCAGACGCAATTTATGGGCGCTATGGCGTGTGCGATTCCTGTAGCACCTCTTGGTATGGGTTTAGCCACTTTCCTTGGTCGCAAATTCAATCTATTTGAAGAATCAGAAATCGAAGCTGGTAAAGCGGCTGGCGCCATGGGCTTGGTCGGTATCTCAGAGGGCGCGATTCCATTTGCCGCGCAAGACCCAATGTCTGTGATACCTGCTAACGTGCTTGGCTCTATGGTAGCGGCCGTAATGGCATTCTCATTTGGTGTCACCAATAGCGTCGCGCACGGTGGGCCTGTTGTCGCATTGCTTGGCGCAATGAACCTACCACTGATGGCACTGCTTTGCATGGCGGCGGGTACATTCGTGACCGCCCTGACCTGCATTTCACTTAAGAAGATGCGTAAAGCGAAAGCACAGCTAGCAACTGCTTAATCATTTGAGCACTTTAAGCGCGATCCCCTATTTTGCGCGCTATTCAGACCCCGTTTTTACGGGGTCTTTTCTTTTGTGGCAAAAACCTTTAGGTTGTTTGTTGAACACAGAGGAAAAATACATGGCAATTTACATCTTTGGTTACGGCAGTTTAATGAACTCCGCATCGAGACAACTGACAGGAAAAACCGCGCAAGCTTTGCCCGCCATTGTTCATGGCTTCAAACGCTACTGGGGTAAAGTGGATGACAGTTATATCCTTTCACCACTGGTAGTAAATAAAGGCGAAGGATTAGTCAATGGAGTACTACTCGAAATCAGCGAAGATGAGCTGAGTGAATTTGATGTTCGCGAGCGAGGCTACCATCGAGTGGAAGTGCCCCATTCACAGCTTGAGTGTGATAACCCTTTTCATGCCAATGATCAGGTTTGGATGTATATCAAAGACAACCCAGAACCACCATGTAACCTGAGCCCTATCATGCAAACCTATATCGATACCGTATTAGCAGGCTGTCTGGAAATTTCCGATCAGTTTGCCAAACAATTTATTGAACACACCATCGGCTGGCACTTCCCGACGGAAGATGACCGGCATGCGCCTAAGTATAGCAACCTCGCGGGTGTAGAAGCACACCATTATCCACTGATTGATAAACTAATAAAGGGAGCATAATGCTCCCTTTTCAATTCGCTAATACAAGTGGTTAGAACTTATAGTCTAAGCCTAAGAACAAAGTGTCCATATCGAAGTCTGCATTATCGTACTCAGCCGTTGTTGTTCGATATCCAGCATTAATGCTCCAATTATTATTGAATGCGTAGCCTGCTTCAACACCATAAAGCACTGAAGAGCCAGAAGCCTCAGAACCGTTGGACTTGTTTTCACCACCAACACCACCGATTCCAAAGATTCCACCTAGATAGAAACCTGAATGGCCAAAGTAGTACTGAGGTTTCACATTCAAGTTGAACGCTGAAAACTCAAGGTTATTCACCGCAGTATCACCTTTCAGGGCAATATCAAAAGACCCGTAATGCGCGTACTCAGCTTCTAGACCAACCACAAATGAGTCAGCGATATGGAAGTTATAGCCAATTGCTAGCGCCGCACTGGTAGATGACACCTCACCTGCAGAGCTCGCCCCATCCCAGTTTGTCGCATTAACATCTGTATCAATTATGTCTACACCTAGATACCAGCCATCATTTAGGTAACCACGTTCTGCCTGCTGTGCATCTACGTTTTCCGCACCCACTGCTTGAAATGAAACTGCAGCGACTAGAGCTGCGAGTAACTTCTTTTTCATTATTATTCCCATATATTTTGAATATACATCACAAAATTTCTCGCGCGACTATAGGGAACTCAATAAAAAACAAAACCATCATTAAACGATATATTGATCAAGATCTCATTAATAAAACAAATACGAACAATTGTCGTACAACCTTAGTAGAAAGGGGGGGACAAGAGCACACAATATGACGACAACAATGCCAATATACCTAAGCAACACCCGGTGAGCAGACACTTGTTGATAGTTACGCCATAGCAGTTAACGTTTTGAGCATCACTAACCTCCACACTTCTCGATTGGCGGAATTGTGTCTTCGGCTTAATCTTAGTCACAATGCTGACTGAGCAGCGCAGTCACTGATTCATCATCGTTATACTAAATACTACTATCAGCGTAATGTTCACTGACAATGCAATAAAATGAAAAAACCACCATGTGGTAAAAGCTCATGGTGGTGTCGAAAAGCCGACAAATGTTTGCAAATGAGTATAGACAGTGACTTTCTATAACATTTCCGCTACCTTTTGGGGCTCAGGTGTACGAATCAAGTAGTCAAAGGCCCCTAAGCTTGCTTTCGCTCCTTCACCCATAGCGATGATGATTTGCTTGTAAGGAACAGTGGTTACATCTCCGGCAGCAAAGACACCTTTCATTGATGTTGCACCATGAGCATCAATTTCAATCTCACCACGTGACGATAGCTCAACATGAGTACCTTTCAACCATTCGCTGTTTGGCATCAAGCCAATCTGGACGAAAATGCCCGCGAGTTTAATTTGTCTCAACTCGCCAGTGTGACGATCTTTGTATTCCAGACCTGTTACACGGTTACCGTCACCCAATACGCGGGTAGTTTGTGCCATCTTGATGATGTCTATATTCGGTGTTGAGTTCGCTTTGTCGATCAGTACTTGGTCAGCACGTAGTGTGTCGGCAAACTCAAGAACAGTCACATGCTCTACGATGCCAGCGAGATCAATCGCAGCTTCAATACCTGAGTTACCGCCACCAATGACCGCAGTCTTTTGACCTTTGAATAGAGGCCCATCACAATGCGGACAGTAAGCCACTCCTTTATTACGGTATTCTTGTTCACCCGGAACCTTCATCTCACGCCAGCGAGCCCCGGTACTGGTAATGACAGAACGTGCACGTAAAACCGCACCACTTTCTAGCTCTAGATGGATATATCCGTCTGCTGTCTGTTCTGCATCGACAATATTCGCTGCACGCTGCTCCGTCATCACCTCTACACCGTAATCTTTGACGTGCTCCTCTAAGCTCGCCACCAGCTTAGGCCCCGTGGTTGTTTTCACTGAGATAAAGTTCTCTATCGCCATCGTGTCCATCACCTGACCACCAAAACGTTCCGCAACGATGCCAGTACGAATGCCTTTACGTGCCGCATAGATTGCGGCTGAGGAACCAGCAGGTCCTCCTCCTACAACAAGAACATCAAATGGCGCTTGTTGAGTCAGATTTGCCGCTTTTTTCTCTGCAGCACCGGAATCTACTTTATTGAGAATTTCAGCTAGTGACATGCGCCCTTGACCAAATAGTTCCCCGTTAATAAAGACACTGGGTACCGCCATGATATCTCGTGATTTAACTTCACCTTGGAATACCGCACCGTCAATCATAGTGGTTTTAATTAAAGGGTTAATCGCAGACATGGTATTCAATGCCTGAACCACTTCCGGGCAGTTTTGACACGATAGTGAGATAAAGATTTCAACATTCAAAGCTTGGCTTAATTGACTGATTTGCTCAATCACATCCGCTTCCAGCTTAATTGGGTGTCCACCACTGTGGAGCAGCGCCAATACAAGCGAGGTAAACTCATGTCCCATAGGTAAACCAGCGAAACCAATCGCAGTACCTTTTGTCTGGTTCACCACCTGCATAATTGGCTTACGTGAACTGGCATTATCATCACGTTTAATTTGAATTTTATCTGTCAGTGAAGCGATATCATCTGCCAATACCTCAAGTTTGCGTGCTGTTTCACTTTCGTCCAAGCTCAGTATGAGCTCAACGTCTGTTTTTAAATTTTCTAGGTATGCTTTAAGCTGCTGCTTCATCGCTTGGTCTAACATAGTCGTGCCTATCTGTTCATTCTATATAACAACAAATGCGCTCTTGCCGTGAAAAGGAATAGCAAAAAGGGTCGCAAGTTAGCGATGTTGTTTCTATTGATTTAAAGTTTGATGGCGGCACGCCAAGCCCTTTAGGAGCGCGGACATGACGTGCCTTTAATGAGGTAGAACGAAATGTTCTGACTAACCGCTAAAGTGTTAGATTTTGCCTACTAGGTCCAAAGATGGCGCGAGTGTCTCTTCACCTTCTTTCCATTTGGCAGGACATACTTCGCCAGGATTTGCTGCTACGTACTGTGCTGCTTTTACCTTACGCATGAGATCTTCTGCATCACGACCAATACCTTCCGCAGTGATCTCCATTGCTTGGATAGTGCCTTCAGGGTCAACGAGAAATGTTGCTCGGTCTGCCAGACCTTGACCTTCACGCATCACACCGAAATTGTTTGTGATTGTGCCAGTTTGGTCGCCAACCATGTAGTAGTTGATTTTACCGATCGTGTCTGAGCTATCATGCCACGCTTTGTGCGTGAAATGTGTGTCAGTTGATACAGAGTAGACCTCTACGCCGCGGCTTTGTAGCTCTTCGTAGTGATCGGCTAAATCACCTAATTCTGTTGGACACACGAAAGTAAAATCAGCTGGGTAGAAGAAGAATACGGCCCACTTGCCCTTTACATCTTGTTCCGTGATATCTACGAACTCGCCGTTTTTAAATGCTGTTGCTGAAAATGGTTTAATTTGTGTGTTGATCATGACTGTACTCTCTTATTAACTCTAGTGTTTGAACGCTGCCTTGCGTCGATGTAGATAGTTTGCCGTGACCTGGTTAATAGGTAAACTTGGACGTTTCTATTGCTCCAATAGGAAATGCCTATGGAGTTAGAGAGAAAAACCAGAGTGATGGAAGCAACAAAGGGAAGAGTAAATAACCTTACCGTCAATTTTTGGTAGTACCGCTATGACTAAGTAATGGTAAAGAAGGATCATCATCAATTAAGCTATCAGGGGCGATAGAAAATGAGCAAATCAAGTAGAATAATACGATGTATTAACGATACCGCTTAACTCCGCCTAAGTTGCACTGTATTCCGCTATCGGAGGACCGCCCTAACCCACTATCTATCAAGCCCCCTATTTCACAACACGTGTAATAATATTGCGCAACCAGATACTCTTTTCTTCATACTGGTTAGCACTAAGAAACAATAATTTAATGTCGAAATCTGGTACTTCCAAGGGAGCTGCAACCGCGGTTAAGCTGTAATTATACATTTCCAGTTGTGCAAACCTTTTCGGGATGATGCAAACCATCTTGCGGCCAATCAATAACTTCCGAATGGTCAAAAAATTTCGAGACGCTACCCCCACTCTTCGCTCGTGGCCCATTTTAGCCAGTTTTTTATCTACCTGAGTTTCTAAACTACCATCTGAGCTCACTAACGCATGTTCGACAGACACAAATTGTTCCAATGTCATAGGATTCTGGTGCTCAAAGGTAAGAGGGTCAAACAAACACAAATGCTGTTCAGAATAGAGATATTGCGAGGTGAAACGGCGACTATGGCCATCAATACTGCCAATGATTGCGTCGATATGCTCACTATCTGCTATCGCTTGGTAGTTGCTACGGTTAACATTAAAAAAACTAATTTGTGAGTGAGGCGATTCGTTTTTAATGGCATCAAATAATATCGGAGCAAAGAGCTGCTCAGCGTAATCGGTCAACCCAATTTTCCACACACCACTGTAGCTTTGAGGGTCGAAACCTTTCTTACTCAATACGTCGTTTTGAATGCTAGCCAAGAGATTATTCACAAGTGGAGCTATGTCATGGGAGCGCTGCGTCGGCTCCATACGCACCCCCACACGTTTAAAGAGAGGATCATCAAATAAAGTACGCATGCGTTGTAGTGTATGACTCATAGCTGATTGGCTGACATAGCACTCCTGAGCAGCGAGACTAACGCTTTTTGTCTCATATAACGCCTGAAAAGCGACCAAGAGATTGAGGTCAACACCTTTCCAACTAAACTCTCTCATCGTAATCCCATGCAGTTCATATGCTGTATTAAAACTATTAATTTGAATCATTTTAGTGCATTTCTTACAGTATGTGCAGTATTTGTTCTATGAGTAACCAGACAATGTTGTCTATTTTTAAAACCTTTTTTTGGCTTGGCTGGATAAGCTTCGGCGGTCCGGCAGCCCATATCGGCTACTTTCGCAATACCTTTGTTGAAAAGCTCAAATGGCTTGACGATAAAGAGTACGCACAAATTGTCGCTCTGAGTCAGTTTCTGCCAGGGCCAGGCTCCAGTCAGGTTGGCTTTGCTCTCGGTTACAAACGCGGCGGATTACCCGGCGCCTGCATGGCTTTTTTAGGATTCACCCTTCCATCAGTCCTTATCATGCTAGCGCTCGCTGTCCTCAGCAGTGAGCTAACGCAAATGTCCATATTCCAGAGTATTGTCCATGGTCTGAAGCTGTTAGCGGTTGTCGTTGTAGCAGATGCCACGTGGGGAATGTACAAGAGCTTCTGTAAAGATAGGCTATCGGTCACTCTCTGTTTAGTTACCGCCATATCACTATTGGTTTTCCCCAGTATTGCTACCCAAGTAGTGGTTCTGGTTATGGCCGCAGCTCTCGGTATAAAGTACCTGAGTAATCAAGAGCAAGAACCTCAGGCACATTTTGAACCATCGGTGTTTCCTCTTGTTCTATTTATCATACTGATTATTGGCCTGCCTTTTGTTGCTCAAAACTTACCTGCTCTGGAGTTATTCAGTAATTTCTTCCAAGCAGGCAGTTTGGTATTCGGCGGGGGACATGTTGTCTTGCCATTGCTACAGAATATTGTCGGTGATCAGCTCAGTCAGGATGCTTTCCTAACAGGATATGCTGCGGCTCAAGCAGTACCGGGGCCAATGTTCACCTTTGCTACTTACATTGGTTATGAGTTGTTACCCCATTCGCCTATTGTAGGTGCATTGATTGCCACTCTCGGTGTTTTTTTACCAGGCTTCTTACTGCTTTTAGGTGTACTGAAAAACTGGCAATCCTTAGCCAAGATGCCCAAAGTATCGGGCGCCGTAAACGGCGTAAATGCAGCCGTTGTCGGTTTATTGGTTGCCGCTCTCTATCAACCAGTCTTCAGCAGCGCGGTGATAAATTCAATCGACATTTCATTGGTTCTGGTTGGTTTTTATCTGCTTAGACAGTTGAACCTGCCTATTGTCTTAATGGTCATCTTCTTTATGGCAGCGGGCATTGCAGGTGGCTATCTTACTTAAAGACGAGGAAATACAATAAGCCAAAAGGAGAGCGTTAGCTCTCCTTTTATTGCTCAGCCACGGATGCAACTTCTGCTGCTTTTTCTTCCATTACCATTGCCAATGCTTTTTCAAGGTTTTCATTCGCTACCTTGCAATAAGAAGTTTTGCTATCAATGGTTTGCTGTAAGTATGGAATTGCCTTATCGGGCTTACCCTGCAAGATCAAAAAATACCCGACATTATTTAATGCTTCAGGTTTATCCATATGCTTAGAGAACACATTCTCAGCACGAGTAATCTCCCCTTTACCTAAATAAATCAACGCAAGGTTATTCAGTGCCTTTTCGTTGTCAGGATCTTTTTTCAATGCTTGCAAAACGAAACGTTGCGCTTTGCGATAATCTCCTGACATATAAAAGGAGTAGCTTACGTTTATCAAAGTCTTAATCGAGTCTGGCTTAATACTCAGTGCCTGCTTATAAAAAGCCTCGAAAAATTTATGCTCAGTATCTAGGTCGGCAATAACTCCGAGTCCCATGTAAGCGTATTCAGGAGAGTATTTATCGACTTTGAGGTCAACCACTTTTTAAAGTTTGACTCCGCTAGAGCCAAAATGGATAAACAAGTCATAGTTGAGATTATCCACCTCTCACCTAACCTTATTAGTAGATCACGGCAACAATCACTTGGGAATACGCTTTCTGTGGATGTGTTACATAAAGGATATTGGTTAGGCCAATCAATAAGTTACGTTGATAAAGATACGGTGAGGGATCTAGAGAGGTATTTTCATCTCCTCGACTACGGCTATGACGTTTCCGTATTGAGTGAGTCCGATATTGATTTCTGTTTTTTTTTCTATGAAGAAAATTTTGATTCTCTATTTCTAACCACTGCAAAGCTTTGTCAGAACTTACATAAGCATCTTGTCTTGCTCTATAGAGAACATCTGGACCCAGAAGTTAAGCAATTGGAAATCGTGTTTTCAACGCTTGATCTTAATGGAAAATCGGTAAAACCTTGGGCAGAAGAGCTCAGCAAGCAAGTCCACTACCAGTTCAATCAACACAAAGAGATCTTAGAGATCCATAAACTTCCGGCGATATCTGAGCAAAAGAATATCAGCAAAGACCTAGTCGAAATTCTTAGATACATTGACAAAAACCTTTCACGAACTATTCGTGAAGAAGATATTGCAGAATACTGTCATTACTCTGTTACCTATTTCTCTAAATTTTTTCATAAATCGATAGGAGTCAGCTTTAGAGACTACCTTACCATAAAAAGAATAAGTCTTGCTAAACAGTTACTTAGTGAGAAAAAGAAAGAGAAGATTTCCTTTATTGCCTTCCAATGTGGGTACAATGATGTGTCGTATTTCTCTCGTATTTTCAAGAAAAAAACAGGTCTAAGTCCAGCTATCTACCGCCAGCTCCATTAGTTTTAACGCCACGGTCACAAGTTCCTGTTCAACTCTTGCCTAATGCTTCCCTCTCTTAACTCCTGCATGCTAAAGTTAACAAGCTGTTAACAATAAAAATATCATAACTTTGCCAATAACATGGAGTTAGAAAATGATTCAGCCTAACGAGTTAAGCAAAACGACTTGTGCTCTCCCGCCACCAAATGAAATGATCCTTCGCTGGGCAGAGGAACGCCCGAATGAAGTGTATCTCAAACAAATCATTGATCGTCAATTTGTCGAATTCACCTATGCAGAGGTCGCTGACAAAGCACTGAAATTGGTTGCCGCACTGCAGGAACTAGGTCTGCAACCACGAGATAAGATTGCTTTAGTCTCAAAAAACTGCGCAGAATGGTTCATTTGTGATTTAGCGTTGATGCTGGGTGACTTTGTCAGTGTTCCCATCTTCCCAACAGCCGGAGCAGATACAATTGAATACTGCGTCACCCATAGTGAAAGTAAAGCACTGATTGGCGGTAAACTTGATGATGCTACCGCAACTCAACAAGTGCTGGATGCAATGCCAAATCTTATCAGCATCTCGCTCCCTTATGACACTGCCCCTCAATGTCAGCACAACTTTAATAACTTAATCGCTCAATCTCAGCCGAGTAAAGATCGACCAGAACATTATGATGACAAGCTAATGTCATTGGTTTATACATCAGGTACATCAGGCTTGCCCAAGGGTGCCATGCTGACCTATGGTGCTTTCAGTTGGTCAGTACAACAATTGATAAACCATATCGGTATTCAAGAAAATGACCGCCTGTTCTCTTATTTACCGCTGGCTCATATCACTGAACGAGTATATATCTTTGGTTCCTCTATCATGGGCGGGGTTACCACTGCATTCCCAGAGTCTCTTGATACTTTCATCGAAGACGTAAAAATGCAGCGCCCAACGCTGTTTATCTCTGTACCGCGTCTATGGACTTTGTTCCAACAACGTATTCAGGACAAACTCCCGCAGAAAAAACTCAATATTTTGCTCAAAATTCCTTTTGTCAATTCACTGATTAAAAAGAAACTCGCAGACGGTCTTGGTCTAGATCAGGCTCGTGTTTTGGGCTGTGGTTCAGCTCCCGTCTCGCCAGCATTACTGAGTTGGTACCATAGCGTAGGCCTCAATATCACCGAAGCTTGGGGAATGACCGAGTCCTTTGCTTACAGTACCCTCAATTATCCATTCAGAGCGGATAAAATTGGCTCAGTCGGTAATGCAGGTCCAGGAATCGAGCTTAAGATCGCGGATGATGAAGAGATCATGGTGCGCGGCAAGGGTCTGTTCTCTGGTTACTACAAAAATGATATCGCAACTCAAGAATCGTTTGATTCAGAAGGCTGGCTACATACTGGAGATATCGGTTTTATCGACGCAGATGGTTACTTGACCATCCAAGGGCGTAAAAAGGACACCTTCAAAACAGCCAAAGGTAAGTTTGTTGCCCCTGTGCCTATTGAGAAGAAGCTCTTTGAGTACAGTCGCGTAGAGATGATGTGTCTCATCGGCCTTGGATTACCCGCGCCTATCCTTTTAGTGGTACCTCACGATTTCCCTAACTTTGATCGCGCTCGCTACGAGAGAACAACGAAGAAAGTCGTCGAAAGGATGAATGCTGAATTGGAGTCTCACGAGCAGATCAAGGGAGTTCTGATGATCAAAGACCCTTGGAGTATTGAAAATGGCATCCTCACTCCAACTTTGAAAATCAAACGTCATGTCCTTGAGCAGAAATATCATGATGTAGGCCACAACTGGCCCAAAGGACAACTCGTTGTCTGGGAAGAGTAAAACATAAGGAGAGCGAAAGCTCTCCTTTTTTGCTTTTTTATCATTTGTCATTATGATGCTCAACAAAAAGGGAGCAAATTTAAAGGAATGAATATGGATGCAAGACTGCATCACCTGCCGGGCCTACGTTGTTTTGAGATAGCCGCAAGACTAAACAGTTACAGCAGAGCAGCAGAAGAACTCTTTATCAGCCAAGCGGCTGTCAGCCAAAAGATACGTCAACTTGAGGACGGATTGGGCTGTAAGCTTTTTGTCCGAGATGGACGGGAAATGCGCCTAACCGAGCAAGGAAAGATTCTCTTTAAGCATGTCTCTTTAGGTTTTGAAAACATTATCACAGGGTTAAACCAGATCCAAAGTGAGCCAATTGAAGGCCTGCTATGCGTCAACTCAACGCCCTCTTTTGCTTCAAGGTGGTTACTACCTAGGCTGTGGAAATTTTCCACTCAACACCCTAATATTCCGATTCGCATCCTTACCAGCTGTGACGCGCCAAATTTAAAACAAGGTGATGCAGATCTTGCTATCTGGCAAGGAGAACAACTCGATATAGAGAGTAACAAATCCTTCCACAAAGAGTTTTTATTTGAGGAAACGATTTATCCATTTTGTTCTCCTCATCTTGCCAAGTCGATCAATTTAAAAAAACCAGTTCAGCTTCAAGCATGCTGGTTGATTCATTATGAATCAGGTGGCTACCCTTGGGAGTCATGGTTCGCCCAAGCGGGTGTCAGTATGAGCGAGAACTCCGTTCGTTGGATGGAAGTCAGTACTTTTGACCATGCAATGAAAGCCGTGATGTCTGGTCATGGAGCTTGTCTTGCTTCTGATTCTCTCGCCAGTGATTACGTGGAGCGTGGGCTTTTAGTCAAACCTTTTGATATTGGCATGACACCGGGCATCCAGTTCAACCTTTTCTATAGTGACGACTCTCCACGCAAAAAACGTATTCAAGCGTTTGTTAACTGGCTGCAGAATGAAATCAATGAACATCAGAGTTAGTCATCCCAAAATGTCCGACGAGATTCACGTAACGCTTCTTTTTGCTCGACACCTATGTCACGTAGCATACGTTCAGACAGTTGTTCGAGCTGGTGGCGAGTACGATAATTTCGTCTCCATCTTCTAATCTTTGTTAAGAATTTCTGTTTTAAAGATAGACGAACTTCAATCGGATACATCAGAGAGTTGGTTGGATTTTCCATAACTTCACCTTGCGTTTAGTAATAATTGACTTAATAATCGGACAATATTGAATCGCTCTCAAACGATGGAATTTGACCTTTAGTTAAGGAAAACTTAAGTGAAAGATCGCCTCCCTCCTCTACAAGGACTGTATTACTTTTACACGGCAGCACAGTTGGGCAGTTTTAAAAAAGCGGCTGAACATCTGTTTGTCACTGCCGCTGCAATCAGCCAACAAATACGCCAACTAGAAGACTCTCTAGGAGTAGAACTCTTTGTACGCCAGCACCGAAGAGTACTCCTTACTGCAGAAGGGGAAATCCTCTATCAACACGCTCGAAAAGGGTTTGAACATATTCAAGATGGCGTTCGACAAATAAATACAGATCCGAATCCTAACCAGCTCTCCATTTCGACATTACCTTCCTTTGCCCAACACTGGCTTGTGCCGAGGATTGGCCACTTTAGACAGCAAAACCCAGATCTTGAACTGATGATTGAGCCCACCAGCGAGCTGGCTGACTTTCAAAACTCTAACCTTGATTTGTGCATTCGATATGGGCCTGGTGATTACCCAAACATCACTTCAGAGCTACTTATTGAAGAGTTGCTCTATCCTGTTTGTCATCCTATCTACCAAGAGCAACACGGCATATACGAACTCAGCGACCTAACTGGCGCGGACCTAATTGAAGATTATTGGCGTGACCTAGACTGGGGGATTTGGCTTAACAACGTGGGTCACAAAGCCTCTAAGCCAACACTGAAATACAATGGCTCCCACTTTGTATTAGAAGGTGCTTTAGCCGTTCAAGGCGTCGCACTCGCCAAGCATACCTTAGCTCAACGTTATATTGATGAAGGGAAGCTAGTCAGAATCGGTAATCTAGCGCAGCGTACCGACTACAACTATTTCTTGTGCGCACCACGCGCCTACTTTAAAAGAGAGAAAATCAAACGCTTCTGTGAGTGGATTTTTGCTCAAGCTGAAGAGTGTAAAAAGATCGATCATTTAGGGCTAGAAATCATCGATAGTCAAAGCCCGAGGTGAGCCAGAGCGGGAATTGGGAATTGGGAATAGGGAATTGGGAATAGGGAATTGGGAATAGGGAATAGGGAATAGGGAATAGGGAATAGGGATGATTTGCGGTGCTGAGGTTTTTTGCGCCAACCCTTTGTTTTGTCATCCCCGAGAGCGAGGAACGAGTGAGTTGGGGATCTATTGAAGCGAATTGGATACTTGATCAAATTCCCTACTCGCTCCTTCGTCACTCTATGGAATGACCCAATAATTCTCGAAGGACGTAGCCCGTTCTAGCTATCCGAAAGCGCAGCGTTCCAGCTCTCCATAGGACGAAGTCCGTTCCCGTTACCCATAGGGCTTAGCCCGTTCCCATAACAAAAAAAAGCCCCAGTCATTCGACTGGGGCTTTCAAAGCTATCTAGCGAACTCTTGAGAATTATTTCTTCTCGTTACGCTCTTTAACTTCTGCAATCACTTGCTCAGCAACGTTTGCTGGACATGGTGCGTATTGACCGAACTCCATTGAGAACTGACCACGACCAGAAGTGATAGTACGTAGGTGACCGATGTAGCCAAACATTTCCGATAGAGGAACGTCTGCTTTAATACGAACGCCTGTAGTACCAGCTTGTTGGTCTTTAATCATACCACGACGACGGTTAAGGTCACCGATTACGTCACCAACGTTGTCTTCTGGAGTGAATACGTCAACTTTCATGATTGGCTCAAGAAGTTGTGCACCCGCTTTTGGCATAGACTGACGGAATGCGCCTTTTGCAGCGATTTCGTAAGCAATAGCTGAAGAGTCAACTGCGTGGAAGCCACCGTCGAACAGCTCAACTTCTACATCTAGAGTAGGGAAGCCAGCTAGAACACCAGTTTCCATCATAGATGCGAAACCTTTCTCAACTGCAGGCCAGAATTCTTTAGGTACGTTACCACCAACAACAGTTGAAGAGAACGTGAAACCAGAGTTTGGCTCACCTGGGCGGATACGGTAGTCGATCTTACCGAACTGACCAGAACCACCAGACTGCTTCTTGTGCGTGTAGCTATCTTCAACAGCTTGAGTGATAGTTTCACGGTAAGCTACCTGTGGAGCACCTACTTCTAGCTCTACGCCGTAAGTACGCTTAAGGATATCTACCTTGATGTCTAGGTGAAGTTCACCCATACCTTTCAGGATAGTCTCGCCAGAGTCTTCATCAGTCTCAACCTGGAATGATGGATCTTCTGCAACCATCTTACCGATCGCGATACCCATTTTCTCTGTAGAGCCTTTGTCTTTCGGAGAAACAGCGATCGAGATTACTGGTTCTGGGAAGATCATTGCTTCTAGAGTACATTCATGCTTAGGATCACATAGAGTGTGACCAGTCTGAACGTTCTTCATACCAACGATAGCGATGATGTCACCTGCTTGCGCTTCAGTAAGTTCATTACGCTCATCAGCTTGCATCTCACACATACGACCGATACGCTCAGTCTTACCCGTTGCTGAGTTAAGGATAGTATCACCCTTCTTCAGACGACCAGAGTAGATACGTACGAACGTTAGTGCGCCAAAGCGGTCATCCATGATCTTGAATGCTAGTGCTTTTAGTGGCTCGTCTGCAGATACAGTCGCTACTTCGCCAGTTGGCTCACCTGTTTCTGGATCGGTTAGAGGCTGAGGGTCAACTTCCGCTGGAGCTGGTAGGTAATCTACAACAGCGTCAAGGATAAGTTGCATACCTTTGTTCTTGAACGCAGAACCACAGAACGTTGGGAAGAACGCTAGTTCACGAGTACCTTTACGGATACACGCTTTTAGTTGCTCAATAGACGGCTCTTCACCTTCCATGTAAGCTTCCATTAGATAGTCGTCTTGCTCTACAGCAGTTTCAACTAGCTCTTCACGGTACTGTTCTACATCATCAACCATGTCAGCTGGGATGTCTTTAACTTCGTAGTTCTCTGGAAGGCCAGTTTCGTCCCAAACGTAAGCTTGACGGTTTAGTACGTCTACAACACCAACGAAATCGTCTTCACGACCGATTGGCAGAGTCATTACTAGTGGGTTTGCACCAAGAACGTTTTTCACCTGGTCAACAACGTTGAAGAAGTCTGCACCCATACGGTCTAGTTTGTTTACGAAGATCAGACGAGCAACTTCTGAATCGTTCGCGTAGCGCCAGTTAGTTTCTGACTGAGGCTCAACACCACCAGAACCACAGAATACACCGATACCACCGTCAAGAACTTTAAGCGAACGGTATACTTCTACTGTAAAGTCAACGTGTCCCGGAGTATCGATAACGTTTAGGCGGTGGCCATTCCACTCACAAGTAACGGCAGCAGACTGGATTGTGATACCACGCTCAGCTTCCTGCTCCATGAAGTCAGTTGTAGACTCACCGTCGTGTACTTCACCAGTTTTGTGGATTTTACCAGTAAGCTTTAGTATACGCTCAGTGGTGGTAGTTTTACCCGCATCAACGTGCGCGAAAATACCAATGTTTCTGTACTTTGATAAATCTGCCATTGTCTTACTCTGTTTATAAGGTATAAATTGCGCGCAGAGTATATCACAATCTGTCAAGACTGATAGCTTTGCGTGCCTATGTGAATAAAAAAAACTTTTCTCACCAATACTAGCAGTAAATGGTGAGCCTTCGTGGTCAATTCAACCCGCAGCCCCAACCTTCTTAAGAACAAGAGTGCTGCTTAACGTATGGTTGCACAGCACATCAGATTAGGACTCGATTTCAATCAAGTGCGTGGGCAAATCTCTGCCTGTGGGAAGAAGAATTCAATCTCACGAGCGGCCGATTCAGGACTATCTGAACCATGCACAGAGTTGTGACGCATACTCAGCGCGTAGTCAGCACGAATCGTACCACATGCAGCTTCTTCTGGATTCGTTTTGCCCATTAATTCGCGATAACGAGCAATTGCATTTTCACCTTCAAGAACTTGGACCATGATAGGGCCTGAGGTCATGAATTCTTTTAAAGCAGGGAAAAAAGGTTTGCCTTCATGCTCAGCATAGAAACCACTCGCTTGCTCTTCGGTTAACTGAACCATTTTCGCTGCAATAATTTGAAGGCCCGCTTTTTCAATGCGATGATAAATTTCACCAATCAGGTTACGTTCTACTGCATCAGGCTTGATGATAGAAAAAGTTCTTTCTAGAGCCATAGGGTATCCTTTTATTTTCTTTGTTTTTCAGGAGGTCATTGACCTCTCACAATTATTTGTTTGCTTGCTGAATCAATAAGCCAGCCAGAGTGCGTACTCCAACACCGGTTGCGCCAGCAGCCCATTTATCTGTTGCTGATTTGCGATATGTAGCAGAACAGTCGAAATGTAACCAGCCCTTTTTGTAGTCCTCAACAAAGTAAGACAAGAAAGCAGCAGCCGTGCTGGCACCTGGAGAATAATCACCACTGCTGATATTAGATAAATCAGCAAAATTCGATGGCAACATTCCACGGTGGAAATCCGCTAACGGCAATGGCCATAGGCCTTCTTTCTCTTCTTTTGCTGCAGATAACGCCTGCTGGGAGAGTTCTTCATCAAAACTCATTAATGCATGGTAGTCATTACCTAGTGCGTTTTTAGCCGCACCTGTCAGCGTGGCACAATCAACAATCAATGCCGGTTTTTGCTCACTCGCATAAAGTAAGCCATCGGCGAGAACTAGGCGACCTTCTGCGTCGGTATTCAAGATCTCGACCGTTTTACCATTCTTGTAAGTAATGACGTCACCCAGCTTCAACGCTCGACCTGAGATCATGTTTTCAGCACAGCAAAGAATCAGTTTTACACGTTTGTTCAAGCCACGCATAATTGCCAGACCTAAGCCACCAGTGATCGTGCCCGAACCGCCCATATCTGCTTTCATTGCCGCCATAAAGCCTGAAGGTTTGATACTATAACCACCAGAATCAAAAGTGATGCCCTTACCCACAAGACATGCCCAAACGGGTGCATTCTCATCGCCTGTTGGGTTGTAATCGAGTTGCAGCATGGCAGATGTGCGCTCAGATCCGCGTCCTACCGCATAGATACCTTCCCAGCCTTCGGCCAGTAAGTCTTTATCTTTTACGATTCGAGCTTTAACCGTACCTTCTGGAGCGACCGACTTAATAAACTCAGCAGCCATAGTTGCGAGCTGACGTGGTGCGACTTCTTCAGCTGGTTTGTTAATGATGTCACGAGTGAACTCGGTTGCCTTGATTCGTGCGTCCAACTCTCTTTGAGCCGTTTCGACTAACTCAGGTAGAGCTAATGCATTGTTTTTCTTTGGTCCTCGATAACCTTGATGAAATGCCCAAACACTCTCAAGATCCCAGCCCGCTCCCTCAAGAGATACCGAAGTGATACCTTGCGAATCCATTTTACGTGCAGCGCGTTGTACAGTGCCAAGATCATCTCCTTCACCGAGGTGAATGGTTGCATCCGTTTCCGTGAATGAAAGGATTGCTTTCTCTCCCCAATGTGGTGCCGCTGGCTCTTGACTCAAAAATACTGACATCTGTGTAGACATGGTTTCTCCTTGTCTTCTTATTGGCGTTGTCCAAGCCATTTTGTTTTACGTTCGGATGTTAGCATTTTGTAGAGCTAAAATGTCAATTCGATAAAAAAACGGGCGCTAAGGCCCGTTACTTTTAGTAAAATTTGTTAACTAGAAAGACTTTTTAGCAAGCGCTAATCCATTTCATCCATCCAGCATAGAATCACTGCTTCGAGAATCTTTTCGTTAGAGCGGTTAGGCTCATCATCAAACTCATCCAACTCAGTAATCCACTGATGAAGATCGGTAAAACGTACTGTTTTAGGATCTATTTCAGGAAACTTGTCGCACAATTCGATCGCGATATCGCGTGAATCTGTCCATTTCATAACCAATTCCTTATGTGATTCTTTTTGCTCACATCAATAAATGCAGAATACTCAAAATAATTGGAGTTGCGGCTAGGCAACAAGTAAGCTCATCCCTATGAGCATAGGTGTTCTATGTAATTGGGATGAGCTCACTCAGTAAACAACGCTGCGGCTTCAAGTATGCAGAGTATTAGTGATCTTCTGAAGCGTGGTTAAGAGTGTATTTAGGAATCTCAACCACCAAGTCTTCATCCGTAACTTTAGCCTGACAACCCAATCGTGATTCAGGCTCCAAGCCCCATGCTTTGTCCAGCATGTCGTCTTCCAACTCGTCACTCTCTTCCAAAGAGTCAAAGCCTTCACGAACCACAATGTGACAGGTAGTACACGCACATGACTTTTCACACGCATGCTCGATACCGATACCATTTTTCAGCGCCACATCCAGTACAGTTTCACCAGTATCTGCTTCTAGTACCGCACCTTCCGGGCATAAATCTTCGTGTGGTAATACTATAATCTTAGGCATAACTCTTATCTCTTAAATATCATCTACTGATTGACCTGACAGTGCAGCTCGAATCGATTTATCCATACGGCGTGAAGCAAAGTCCTGACTCGCTTTATCAGTATCTTTGATTCCCTGCTCAATAGCATCCGCACTATCGCCATTACGCAGTTCAATCAATGATTCAATCGATTTAATCAGGGCTTCTCTTTCCGCTTCGGACAGCAAGTCATCACCGTCCGCTTGCATCGCAGCAAGTAACCCTTCAATGACACGATCAGCTTCTACTCGCTGTTCAGCCAGCGCACGCGCCATCATATCGTCTTTCGCGTACGTCATAGAGTCACGCAGCATGTTTGCCACTTCATCGTCACTCAAACCATAAGACGGTTTAACTTGTATTTCGGACTGAACACCAGTGCTCTTCTCCATTGCAGTGACTGAAAGAAGACCATCGGCATCAACTTGGTATGTCACACGAATATGAGCAGCACCAGCAGCCATTGGAGGAATGCCTTTTAGTGAGAATCGTGCCAACGAACGGCAGTCATCAACCAGTTCACGCTCACCTTGTACAATGTGAACACTCATTGCAGTCTGACCATCTTTAAATGTCGTAAATTCTTGCGCACGAGCAACCGGAATTGTGGTATTACGTGGAACAATTTTCTCGACCAATCCACCCATGGTTTCGATACCTAGAGATAGTGGGATTACATCAAGAAGCAACATTTCAGAATCTGGCTTATTACCCGCGAGAATATCAGCCTGAATACCTGCACCAATCGCAACAACCTCATCAGGGTCAATACTTGTTAGCGGCTTACGACCAAAGAAGTCTCCTACCATTTCTCGGACGAGATGTGTACGAGTTGAACCACCTACCATCACAACTTCTAATACTTCGTCAGCATCAACTTCTGCATCTTTTAGCGCGCGGCGGCATGACATCAGCGTTTTCTTAACGAGAGGACGAATAAGATCTTCAAATTGCTCACGGCTAACACTGCCTTTCCAACCGAAAACTTCAACATCAACGCTCTCTTTTTCAGAGAAAGCAATTTTGGTTTCAGTCGCGATGTTAAGTAACGTTCGTGTCTTTTCCGGTGATAATGGTGTTTCTAAGCCTGCTTGTTCCATTAAGTAGTCAGCAAGTAAGTGGTCAAAATCATCACCACCTAACGCAGAGTCCCCCCCCGTTGCCAACACTTCAAACACACCTTTAGAAAGGCGCAGAATTGAAATATCAAAAGTACCACCACCCAGATCATAAACGGCAATAACGCCCTCTTGGCCGGAGTCTAGGCCATAAGCAATAGCCGCTGCAGTGGGTTCATTTAGCAAACGTAAAACGTGCATACCAGCTAACTTAGCAGCGTCTTTTGTACCTGCACGCTGAGCGTCATCAAAGTAAGCAGGAACAGTAATGACAACACCGGCTAACTCTCCGCCTAATGTTGCTTCCGCTCTCTGGCCCAGCGTCCTTAAAATATCGGCTGAAACCTCAATTGGATTCTTATCGCCCGCTTGTGTTTCAAGAACAGGTAAGCCGTTATCACTCGCTTTGAATTGGTAAGGCAGATTTGGGTAACGCTGTTGAATGTCATTTAGAGAGCGTCCGAGTAAACGCTTTACTGAAATAATGGTATTAGCAGGATCTTGCTCGGCCATGGCTTTTGCCTCAGCCCCAACAGTTAGTTCTTCACCAGAGTAGTTCACTACAGAAGGCAAGATACTATGACCATGTTCATCTTTAAGAGTTGCAGCGTCACCACTACGCACTGACGCAACCAATGAATTGGTAGTACCTAAATCGATACCTGCTGCAAGTTTGTGCTCATGAGGTGCCGAGCTTTGACCCGGTTCTGCAATTTGAAGTAGTGCCATGAGTGGTCCTTGTTTTTCACTAGCCGAGGAGTTTCTCTTCTACTAGCTCGATTTCATTTTTTAATTTAGCGATGAATTTGAGTTTACGTACACGCTCAGCAGCTTGTTGCCAAAGCCCATCATTCAGTTCCTGCTCTACCGATTTCAGATGCTGCTTGTACATTTTGCTCACCTTACTTTCAAAATCGAATAGTGCTTCTTCTGGATCTGAGTTGAATGGAATCTCCTCAAGCTCTTCGCGTAATTCCATCTGTTCCATTAGAAACATAGGATCACTCATGGTTTGTTGTTCACCACGAATATCAACGCCATTTTCTGCCAGCATATACTCTGCACGAGACAGAGGTTTTTTTAAAACTTGATAGGCATCGTTGATTTCCGATGCTTTTTGCACCGCCATGAGGCGGTCTCGCTCTGAAGCACTGGCAAAGTTATCTGGATGGAAGCGTTTTTGAAGTTCACGGAATTGTGAAGAAAGAAGGCTACCATCCAGCTGAAACTGACTTGGTAGCCCAAATAATTCAAAGTAATTCATGGAGAATTCGGTCCTTGGTAATCTACCTGCAAGCTATGCCTACAAGCGCTATCAATTATACGTTGAAGCTTTCACCGCAACCACATTCACTTTTAGCATTCGGGTTGTTGAATTCAAACCCTTCGTTTAGGCCTTCTTTAACATAATCCAATTCAGTGCCGTCTAAATATACAAGGCTCTTTGGGTCAATGATGACTTTCACGCCTTCATGCTCGAATACTGAATCTTCTTCGTTAAGCTCATCAACGAATTCAAGTACATATGCCATTCCAGAACAGCCTGTCGTTTTCACACCCAAACGCAAACCGATCCCTTTACCTCGGTTTTCTAGGAATGTTCTAACGCGACTTGCCGCGGTTTCTGTCATTGTGATGGCCATACTGCACCTTAGTTAATTGATTGGCGAACGGAATGGGAGCTTTAGGCTCCCATTATATACAGATTACTTATTCTTGGTGTTTTTTCTTGTAGTCAGCAACCGCAGCTTTGATTGCATCTTCAGCAAGAATCGAGCAGTGTACTTTAACTGGTGGCAGCTCAAGTTCTTCAGCAATCTCAGCATTCTTAATTGCTGCTGCTTCATCAATGCTCTTACCTTTTACCCACTCGGTAACCAGTGAGCTTGATGCGATTGCACTACCACAACCGTATGTTTTGAACTTCGCATCTTCGATAATACCCTCAGATGTTACCTTAATTTGAAGCTTCATTACGTCACCACAAGCTGGAGCACCAACCATGCCGCTGCCTACTGCTGGGTCTTCTTTATCAAACGAACCAACGTTGCGTGGGTTTTCGTAGTGATCAATTACTTTTTCGCTATATGCCATGATTTTTACCTCGAATCCTCTATTAACTGACTTGGAATAACCTGATGAAATTAGTGGTGAGCCCACTCAACTGTATCTAGATCGATTCCTTCCTTGTACATATCCCATAGAGGAGACATGTCACGCAGTTTAGTTACTGCAGTACGAATTTGTTCAATTGCATAATCAATTTCTTCTTCAGTCGTAAATCGACCAAAAGAGAAACGTACAGAGCTATGTGCTAGTTCATCGTTTAGACCAAGAGCACGCAGCACATATGAAGGCTCTAGACTTGCCGATGTACACGCACTACCTGAAGAGACCGCTAGATCTTTAAGTGACATCAGTAGAGATTCACCTTCAACAAAGGCAAAGCTAACGTTCAGGTTGTGAGGAACACGTTGCTCAAAGTCACCGTTAACAGTTACAGCTTCTAAATCTTTAACACCGTCAAATAGTCGGTTGCGAAGCGCAAGTGCATGATCGAAATCTTTTTGCATATCTTCTTTAGCAATACGGAACGCTTCGCCCATACCAACAATTTGGTGAGTAGCCAGTGTGCCTGAACGGAAACCACGCTCATGACCACCTCCGTGCATTTGTGCTTCAAGACGAATACGTGGCTTACGACGAACGTATAGTGCACCGATACCTTTAGGGCCATAAGCTTTATGAGCAGACAATGAGATAAGGTCTACTTTCATTTCCTTGACATCGATTGGTAGCTTACCCGCAGACTGAGCTGCATCAACGTGGAAAACCACTTTACGTTCGCGACAAAGTTCACCAATAGAAGAGATATCTTGAATAACACCAATTTCGTTGTTCACATGCATGATCGAAACCAATACAGTGTCTTCACGCATTGCGGCTTCAAGCTTCTTAAGATCAATCAAACCGTTAGATTCAGGTTCAAGGTAAGTTACCTCAAAACCTTCGCGCTCTAGTTGGCGACATGGGTCAAGAACCGCCTTGTGCTCAGTTTTACACGTAATCACGTGTTTACCTTTCTTAGAATAGAAATGAGCTGCGCCTTTAATAGCTAGGTTATCTGATTCTGTCGCGCCAGAGGTAAAGACGATTTCGCGAGGGTCGGCATTCATTAGATCAGCAATTTGTTCACGAGCAGTATCTACTGCTTCTTCTGCCTGCCAACCATATCGATGTGAACGCGATGCAGGGTTGCCAAACGTACCATCCATTGTCATGTACTGAACCATTTTTTCAGCTACACGGGGGTCTACAGGACAAGTCGCTGAGTAATCTAGGTAAATAGGCAGTTTCATTCTCTACTCCAATGTAACAGGCAAACCGCTTAAGAGCGGACATTTACACCGATGGGCGCGGTGTTAGAATTCTTGTTAGAAAACCCATGGTTAACCGTAAGACCAAGATCTTGTCGGTCTGAAATTTCTAGTACTTCGTTATCCGTCATCAACTCACCAAGAGTGATGTTGTTTAAGAAGTCACTGATGCGTGAACTTAAATCACGCCAAAGAGTGTGAGTAAGGCAACGAGTTCCACCTTGACAGTCTGCTCTACCATTGCATTTGGTCGCATCAACCGACTCGTCTACGGCAGCAATCACTGTACCAATAGCAATAGAATGAGCGTCTTCACCTAAACGGTAACCACCGCCTGGGCCACGAACACTGGCCACAAGGCCCGCTTTGCGTAGCTTTGAAAATAGCTGCTCTAAGTAAGACAACGAGATCCCTTGTCGCTCTGAAATGTCAGCCAAAGGCACTGGGTTTTGTTGCGAATGCAGAGCCACATCTAACATGGCTGTAACTGCGTATCTTCCTTTAGATGTAAGTCTCATATAACACCATATCCACACTGTTTATGTGATGGCGATTCTCACATACCCGACTAAATTGGTCAAGTATATATTTGACTGTTTTAGTCAGGTATTTAACTATGATTTTATTGTGGTTAATTTACTTATTGATTTTTCTTTCAATTGAGGTCAATACACCACGCAGAATATTCAGTTCTTGCGCTTCAGGTCTGGCTCTATTAAATAGCCTACGCAGCTTGTTCATCACTTTCCCAGGCTGATCATCGCTAATAAATTGGGTCATAGTTGCCACTTTTTCAAGATGCGAAAAGAACATTTCTAACTCTTTATGTCTTGGATATTCCGCCACTTGATTAGGCTCATATTGACTCTGTTGCTTTTCCAAATATGCCATACGAACTTCATAGCTTAGTGTCTGAACAGCCATTGCCAGATTAAGAGAGCTGTACTCAGGATTAGCAGGAATACAAACATGATAGTGGCACGTCTGAAGCTCTTCGTTTGTTAATCCGGTACGCTCGCGACCAAATACTAATGCGACCTGAGATGCTTCTCCTTGTTCGACAAATTTCTTACCACATTCACGCGGCTCTAACATTGGCCATTCTAAAGTACGTGAACGCGCACTTGAACCTACAACAAGGCTACAATCAGCAACAGCCTCATTTAATGTGTTGACTATCACTGCCGATCGGACGATATCTGCTGCGCCAGCAGCAAGTGCTGTTGCCTGCTCATCTATCTCACACTGTGGATCAACAAGTACTAAGTTAGTCAGCCCCATGACTTTCATTGCTCTTGAAGCCGAGCCAATGTTTCCAGAGTGAGAGGTTCCAACAAGTACAACTTTGACATTGTTTAGCATCAGTGTTTTCCATGACGTAATTTTGAACTGCGCGATATTAACATACACCTGAGTAAAATGGTCAGACCCTTTACTGTAATAAAACCAAAAGTTCAAAAAATAACCACTTCCATTTCGGTGTTTATCTGATATACTGCCGCCCGTTTTTCTGTTCTTTAACATCCGTTGGGAAATTAGTATGCATCCAATGCTTAATATTGCTATTCGTGCTGCACGAAAAGCAGGCAACCATATTGCTAAATCTTTAGAAAATGCTGAGAAGATTGAATCGACTCAAAAAGGCGTCAATGACTTCGTCACTAACGTAGACAAAGAAGCAGAAGCTATCATTATCGATACGATCAAAGCCTCTTACCCTGATCACACTGTAATTGGTGAAGAGTCAGGCCTTCTTCAAGGTAAAGATGACGAAGTGCAATGGATCATCGACCCACTGGATGGCACTACAAACTTTGTAAAAGGTTTACCTCACTTCTCTGTTTCTATTGCTGTACGCATCAAAGGCAAAACAGAAGTCGCTTGTGTTTACGACCCAATGCTGAATGAGCTTTTCACCGCTCAACGAGGTTCTGGCGCGCAACTTAATAATGCTCGTATCCGCGTCAAGCAAGTAAAAGACCTTCAGGGTACTGTTTTAGCTACGGGTTTCCCATTCAAACAGAAACAGCACTCAGAGTCTTACTTTAAGATTATGTCAGCACTATTCGTTGACTGTTCTGATTTCCGTCGCACAGGTTCGGCCGCTCTAGACCTATGTTACCTTGCAGCAAACCGTGTAGATGGTTTCTTTGAGCTTGGTCTTAAACCGTGGGATATCGCTGCTGGTGAGCTTATAGCTCGTGAAGCAGGTGCTATTGTTACTGATTTTGCTGGCGGCACTGACTATGTAAAATCAGGTAATGTTGTAGCTTCAAGTGCTCGCGGCGTTAAAGGCATGCTTAAGCACATCCGTGAAAACGGTAATGAAGCACTACTAAAATAATCTCAAAGCTCCGTCACAGCTGAAACTTTTAGCCCACTCATTAGAGTGGGTTTTTTTGTATCTACAGGAACTAACTCTGCTATGAAGTCGCTATAGACACATAACTAAGGCAATATGTGATAAGAAAGTGATGCCTATTTTTAAAGACAACGGATGTATCGATACTAACGCATGAAGATAAAACCTCTTTTCTACTCTCTTACCCTACTTTTGATTGGTTGTGGTTCAGACCCAGACAGTGTGCCACTTTCTGAAATAGATCATTGTGATTCAATTCCACAGCATCAAGTAGAGCCCCTCTCTCATTACCTTGAGCCCTTCCAATCTAAGTTAGACAATGCAACTGGCGTATATGTTTTGGAGCAAGGTGCTGAAGCCATGATGTCTAGAGCTTGGATAACGGATAGAGCAGAGCACAGCATTGATATTCAGTACTTTATATTCTCGGTAGACAACATTGGCTTGATTGCAACAGACCACCTTGTTCGCGCGGCCGAGCGCGGAGTAACAGTTAGAGTACTAATTGATGACATCATGCTAAACGCGAAAGGCGATGAACTTCTAATGCTCGATGCCCATGAAAATATACAGATAAAAATCTATAACCCGAATGTGAACATAGGCAAGAACATCATCAATAAGCTTGGTACCTTGCTTACTGACTTCCACGGTTTAAACCAAAGAATGCATAACAAGGTATTCTTGGTCGACGACCAGATAGCCGTTACGGGAGGACGTAATATCGCGGACGAGTATTTCGGTTTTGACCACGAGTATAACTTCAGAGATCGCGACGTCTTTCTCGCGGGTAAGACGGTATCAGATGTAAAAAGCTCATTTAATGAGTTTTGGAACCATGAGTTAAGTGTAGGAGTTGAGAAACTAGTTGGTAATAACCCTTACCCTAAGAACCCTGACTTCTCCCGCCTACATTCTTACTCATGTAACCCTGAGAACTTCCATCCTGAGATAAAAGCTGAAATCGAGAAAGTGCCACAAACTTTTGACCGCTTGATGGACCAAGGACGCTTTAGATTCCTTGAGAAAGTAGAATACATCTCGGATAAACCCGGTAAAAACGATCAGCAAACTTTTCTTGGTGGTGGAAGTATTACAAGAAGCAAGTTGATTGAACTCGCAGAAAGTGCTGAGAAAAGTATTTTGATCCAGACACCTTACCTAGTCACCACGAAAGCAGACCGTAAGTTCCTTCGTCGATTAGTCGATAAAGGGGTGGAGATAAAGATCCTCACTAACAGCCTCGCCTCCAATGACAACCTGGAAGCGTTTAGCGGCTATCAAAGGAATCGTTCTGCGCTAACAAAAACAGGCGTCGAGATTTATGAGTTCAAGCCAGATGCCAAAGTTCGTCAGCGGGTCATGACTGAACATATGTTTAAACGCTTGCCCACCACGCCTATCTTTGGCTTACACGCTAAGACGATGACCATTGATGATCATATAACGATTGTCGGTACTTATAACTTTGACCCTCGTAGCGCTAACCTCAATACAGAAAGCTTTACAGTCATTTATTCACCAGAGATTACTGATGGTGTAAATACTGCAATGAGAATCGAGATGGAACCAGAAAACGCGTGGCTTATTAGCGAAGGCTTCAACCCGGATCATAAGGTCAATATCTTTAAACAGATAGGGGTAAAAATCAGAAGAATTGTTCCAAAGAGTATCCTTTAAACTGGATTCTCAATATTTGGCAGGAATAGAAAGACTCGAACTTATAACACGCGCATGTTCTGATATTCGAGGAATCCGCTGCTTTGGTTTAGCACTAACATACGAAAAAGCCTCAGCATTTCTGCTGAGGCTTTCGAATATGGCAGGTGTAGAAAGACTCTAACTTCTAACACGCGCATCTTTGATAGTGGCGGAATCCGCTGCTCGTTCATAGCTACAAAAGAAAAGGCTCTAGCATTTCTGCTAGA